>JAQDHS010000040.1:0-10678 GCA_027663555.1 Coriobacteriaceae bacterium AM04S-08
CATCGACCTGCGCCGATGCCCCTAAAGTGGACACACATTTTGTCCTATAAGCCACAATACGTGGTAGGGGCGGTGGGACTCGAACCCACAATCCTTGCGGCGAGAGATTTTAAGTCTCCTGCGTATGCCAATTCCGCCACGCCCCCGTGAGACTAGAAGTCTAGCACAAGCCGTCCGTTACGCGTTGACGGCCATCGAGTGCTGGCCTGACTTTTCCAAGTACTCGGCAAACTTGGCTTCGTCGCCCTTGTTCTGGTACTGCAGGGCCAGCAGGTACTCCAAGCGGCAGCGCTTGACCGGGTCGTCGCCGACATCCTCGAGCATGCGCTCCAGCTCGGGAATGTCGTTGTGACGCTTGAGGATCATCGTGTCGTACATCAGCTGGCACTCGTGCGCGACCGCCTCGGCCTGACCGCCCTCAAAGCCCTTGATTTCATGCAGCAGCTCCTTGGACTTTTTGCGGTCCTCCTGGCCAACGTAGTAGTTAAAGGCCTTGATCACCAGGTCGACGCGCTGCATCTTGGGCAGGTTGAGCCCCAACAGCAAATCGAACATCTCGCCGGCGCGCTCGTGGTCCTCGCGCAGCAGATAGGAGTTCAGACGCAGGTAGTCGCGGTTGTAGCGCGGGTACAGCATGCTGGTGAGTTTGCCGTCGAGCAAACGATCGAACTCGGCCCACTGTTTGGCGGCCATCAACTGTTGCAGGCGTTTAAACGTAGTGCGTTTTTTGACGCTAAAGAACACCGACACGGCGATACAGATGATAACGACGGCGGTCCAGAGTGTGCGGGAATCGGGCATGTTAGGATCCTTAGTCGCTCATAAAGCGAGCGGTATGACAACACGTACTAGATGTATTATACGCAGCGCACAAGCAAACTGGCATAAAAGCTCATCGAGGCTGAGTGCCATCGCTCGCTGCGGTACACTTACCTAAAGTAAACCATGAAGGGAGACATTACCTATGAAGAAGATCGTTTTGGCTTGCGGTGCTGGCGCTGCTACTTCCACGCTCGTTGCCCAGAAGGTCGCCACCATGCTCGACGCCAACGGTTATGCCGGCAAGTATGAGATCGTGCAGTGCGCCATCTCCGAGGCCAAGGACGCTTGCGACGAGGGCGCCGACCTGCTGATCGCCACCACCGTTGCTCCCGAGGGCCTCACCTGCCCGTACGTGAGCGGCGTGCCCTTCATGACCGGCATGAACCGCGTCGCTGCCGAGAAGGCCGTCCTCGACGTCATGGCTCAGTAGGCGCTGACTGTATGAGTGAGCAGAACGCCAATCCGGTCGAGCTCTTTGGCATGCGCGTTGCCCATGTGGGCATTAACGCCACCGACCCGGCAGATGCCCTGGAGATCGCGGAGCTGTTCTCGACGATGATGGGCCTGCCCGTTATCGAGACCCCGGTTTCGTACTTTAACGATTCGCTGATCGAGGTCATGAAGCAGAACGGTCGTGGCACCAAGGGCCACATCGGCTTTGCCGTCAACGACATCGATGCGGCCGAGAAGTGGTTTGCCGAGCGCGGGCTCGAGGTCAACGAGGAGTCGCGCGTGCTGCTGCCCGACGGCGGCACCAAGCTCGTGTACTTTAAGCGCGAGTTCGCCGGCTTCGCCGTGCACCTGTGCCGCGAGTAGCGCACAGGCTGCTATAGCTAGCAAAAAGGGATAGGGCCGCATGGCCTTATCCCTTTATTTATGCCGAGGGGCTTTCTATCGTGGCAGGCGAATCGTAAAGCGGCTGCCGACGCCCTCGACTGAGGTCACGCCAATGACACCACCATGGCTATCGACGATCCACTTGGCAATGGCAAGCCCCAGACCCGAGCCCTGCGCGCCGGCATCGCGTGCGTTGTCGGCGCGGTAGAACCGTTCAAACGCGTGAGCTGCGGATTCCTGGTTCATGCCGATACCCTCGTCCTCAACGGCTATGTCGATCGTGCCCATGCCCGCATCGGTCGTTATGCCAAATGTGACGGTCGTTCCCGCGTTCGAATACTTGGCGGCGTTCTGCACGATCACGCGCAGAGCCTGCTTCACGAGCGCCACGTCGACAGATGCGTCGCAGCGCGGGTCGTTGGCAAGCGTGGTGTCGTACGCCAGCCGATACGTGTGCTCGGTATCGATCATCTGCGATTCCTCGCATACCTCGCCGACCAGTGCGGCCAGGTTGGTATGCGCACGCCGCAGGACCGTGCGCCCGGCATCGCCGCGCGCCAAAAACAGCAGCTGCTCCACGAGCTCCTGCATATGCTCGCTTTCGGCCTTGAGGGACGCGATGGATTCCGCCAGCACGTCCGGGTCATCTTTGCCCCAGCGGTCGAGCATGTTTACGTAACCCTGAATCACCGCGATGGGCGTTCGTAGCTCGTGGCTTGCATCGTTGACAAAGCGCATCTGCTGCAGCTTTGCCTCTTGCATCTGGCGCAGCAGGCGGTTGAGCGCGACCTCGATGCTCGCCAGGTCGGCGTCGCCGGTGGTGACGCTCGGCGAGTCGACGCTTGCGCGCTCGATGGCCTGCTCCAGCGTTTCCATCTTGCCGCCGGAGAGCTGCATACGGCTGAGCTCGTCTACGCGCAGGGCCAGGTCGTTGAGCGGTGCCATGGTGCGGCGCACGCGGCGGGCGCCGCCGAGCATGTTGAGCACGCTGATGACCTGCCCACCTGCAACGACAAGATAGAGGGGCCACAGCGCGATGAGGTCCTGCGCGAGGGGGAAGGTCTTGGTGGTGCGCGCAAGCTCGACGGTATAGGTGAGCGTGGCGGGGTCCCAGCCGTGCGCGGGCGTCAGCGACATGCCGTGGACGGCGGCACCGGGGATCCATCCCGCGGTAAACGCGCCGTCGGGCAGCGTTTGGTTATAGCCATAGATGAGGATCGCCGCCGCAGCAACCAGCAGCCACAGGTCGAGCCAGATGTAGCTCGCCAGGCGGCGCCACATGTAGCTCCAGTTGATGGCACGGGCGATGGAGGTGACGCGCTTGGTCTCGGCGTTACGCGCGGCAGACATAGCCCACCCCGCGCACGGTTTGGATGATGCGGGCACCGCCGGCGTCTTCGATCTTGGCGCGCAGGTGCGCGATGTGCACGTCGACGTTGTTGGTGTCGCCCACGTATTCGTAGCCCAGCGCCTCGTGCGCGATGCGCTCGCGCGTGAGTACGGTTTCGGCATGCGTCATAAGCAGGGCGAGGACGTCGAACTCGCGGGCCGTGAGCGCGATGGGCGAGCCGCCGACCGTGACTTCGCGGCGGTCGGGATCGAGCGCGACCGAACCCACGGTGAGCGCGGCGGGGGAGGGCGCGGCAGCGGTCTGGGCCGTGTCGGTTGCCGGGGACATTGTGGCGATACCGGCGGCCGTGCCGCTCGCTACGCCAGCCCCGGCGCTGGCGCCGCCAACGCCCGAAGCCGCTCGCACGGCTTCCGAGCGCTTCAGTGCCACGCGGATCCGTGCGAACAGCTCCTCAATCGCAAATGGCTTGGTCAGGTAATCGTCGGCGCCGGCATCGAGCCCGGCCACTTTGTCCATCACGGCATCGCGCGCGGTGACCATAATCACCGGCACATCCTTGTGCTTGCGGACACGCCGCAAGACCTCCATGCCGTTGAGCTGCGGCAACAGCACGTCGAGCAGAATCAGATCGTAGTCGCGCTCCAGCGCCAGGTCCACGGCAGTGCGGCCATCGGCGGCGTGTTCCACCTGGTAGCCCTCGTGCTCCAGCTCGAGCGTCACAAAGCGGGCGATTTTCTCCTCGTCCTCTACGATCAGGATCCGTGCCATGCGTGCCCCCGTCTGCGATTACTTGTCGTCGTTGAGATTTTGCTTGATGTCGTCCGCGGCGTTAGCAGCGCTATCCATAAGGTTGTTGATGCTGCCGGGCACGTCGCCGTCGCTGTCGATGCGGTAGCGCATGCCAAAGAACAGGCCAATCAGCATCAGCCATATCGTGGCGCCCCAGGCAAACAGCGCGACGATGGGGATCAGGATGGGGATGTTGAGGATGATCGCATCGCGGCGCGTGGCGATAAACTTGGTGTCCAGACTCAGGCGGAAGAGCTTTTTGAGGTACTCCCACACGCTGTCCATCTTCTTGGAGAAGTCGGTCTTTTCGCTCGACTTTTCGTAGGCTGCCTGCGCGGCGACCATCTCGGCAGAGGGCTCATCGACTGGCGCGGACTCGGTGGCGGCTTGCGCCGACGTGGTCTGGGTCTTGCCCTGCGACTCGAGCCAAATGATGGCATCCAAAACGTTGCCGTCGGCAGCGTCGAGCGCCGCCTTGGCATCGGTGTAACTCACGTTGCACTTGGTGCGGATGGTTTCAACTTTTTCGAGGTCGTCCATGACCTGTCCTTTCGTTCGACGGGCGCGACGCCGGGCAATTTGCTCGGGCGCGAGCGTTGCGTTCGGCGGTCTGCGTTGCGCCGCCCCGCCCCGCCCCGCCCTTGGTCGAACTCTATAGTGCAGGTTATAGATTAAGCGATTCTTGAGCCAAGATTAATGTTGGATGAGTTTTTGGGTGGCAGTGGGAAAAGTATTAGACCTCGATAGCGGGAGATGGGGTGCCGGTACAAAACGGCGTCAAGGGTTGGTCGAGCAGGCGGTTTTCAGGCGACTGGGACATGGCGGGCGGTCGATCGCCTATACTGGTTGGGCTCAACTGGAGAGGTGATAACTAGTTATGAAATCAATCAATGTTGCAGCGGCAATTATTCAGAAGGACGGGAAAATCCTGAGCTGCCAGCGTGGCTACGGCGAGTTTAAAGACGGCTGGGAGTTTCCGGGCGGTAAGCTCGAGCCGGGTGAGACCGGCGAGCAGGCAATCGTGCGCGAGATTCAAGAAGAGCTCGAGGTCACGATCGGTAACCTCGACTATCTTTGCACGGTCGAACACGATTACGAGACGTTCCATCTGTCGATGCAGTGCTACCTAGCTAGCATCCTTTCGGGCGAGTTCAAAGAGCACGCTCACGAGGACATGAAGTGGCTCGATACCAATAACCTGTGGGATGTCGATTGGCTTCCGGCGGACGTTAAAGTCGTTAGGGAACTCGAAAAGAAACTCGGGCTTATGTGAGAAAGGAGCGGACGTCGCATGGCGGCCCGCTCCTTCTTTGTTACTCTGTCTCACTCAGATCGCTGAGCATAAACTCGTAAATGTCCTGGCGCACGGGAGCATTGAGTTCATATTCGATTTCGACGGCGTTGTCGCCGCTCTTAGTTTTAATAGCTTTGAACTCGCCAGTCGGATGCATTTCGCCTAGGAAGTAAAATTCCTTGCCACCCTTATCGTCCTTGTTCTTGCGCATAAACAAATACGTCTTTAGCCCGTTGCCCGGCCATGCCTGCAGTCGCTGAATCTCGGGGGAGTTGAGCGTGCGGTTGTTCTTAGAGATTGCAACTAGCTTACTCGGCGAAACAAAGCGGTCTTCATACTGAATGGACTCGCTAATGTCGGGTGCCTTGTCATAGTTAATAAACACGGGGAATGTATTGGTCTTCTCGTCGTAGAAGTAGCCGCCAAGATTTTGGCCGTTGATGTTCTTTTCCCAGTTCATCAAGCGGCAAACTTCTTCGTACGTGTACTTGGCGTTGAGAACGAAATTTGTGTTTTGGTACGTCTCGGCATAGTCGAGTCGGTTACGCGCAATGCCAAAATCCAGCACCTCGAGAATCTGACGCTTGAACTCTGCGTTGCGCAGAGCGGTCGCAAACGCTTCGGTCAGACGAGGTCCGCATCCATCGTCAATAAGCAGGGAAACGAAATCCTTGGGAGTGGCAAAGTCGCCCTTAAGGACTGTGATTGCCGACCTAACGGCGCTGTCCTTAAGCTGTGTGTGGTAGTTCCTAAGCGCAGCCTCGCGCATATGCCGGTAGCCCTCGTGTCCGGCTTCGACGAGCGTTTGAAGCAAATAGAGGTCTTCGAAACGCTTGCCCGCGGCGAGCTTTTGAGAAATAAATTTGAGAATCTTGGTTTGATCAGAGGAAAATTGAACCGTGTAGTCCGGCTCGTATTTGGATAGAAATGCGTGGTAGGACCCCAGGCCGCTATTCTTGAAGATAAGCAGCGGATCGATGGAGCCGTTACGATCAAATTCGAGCAGCGAGGGAATCTTGCCGAGTTTCTGGCGCAAGTCGAGATATTCGTTTTTCAAAAACCTGACGGAGGTGAAATCGCCGCCATCGATGGCCTTGTAGATGCGTGCCTCGGAAATACGATCGAAGCTCACGGTCGAGCATCCGGGGATCGTCGAATCGCCCTCTTGGACGAGACGACGCAGGCGATCTTTGTTGTACGTTTTGTCACCCGAAAGCGCGATGGGCACCAAGAAGTTGCTCTGGTAGTTGCCAATAAAGTCGAGCACCAGTGCGTATTCCTTACCATCATTCAGACGCAAACCTCGTCCGAGCTGTTGAATAAAGATGATTGCGGAGTCGGTGCGTCGAAGCATGATGATCTGATTGAGCGAGGGGATGTCGACGCCTTCGTTCATGATATCGACCGAGAAAATATACTCGAGCTCGCCGGCTTCAAGTCGGCTGATAACGGCATCGCGGACTTCATCGGGATCTTGACCGCTAATCGCAGCCGTTCGATATCCGAGAGCGTTGAATTTGCGCGACAGTTCTTTGGCCTCGGCGTTTCGATTGCAGAAAATTAAGCCCCTGCGGCTGCTTTTGGTGACGCTATATTCTTCGATCTTCTCGGTGATGTGACGCACACGCTCGTCGGACGTTAAGCGCCCGAACAGGGCGGTATTTTCGACCGTCTCATCGTCAATCTCCAGATCGTGAATGCCAAAATAATGGAAGGGGGCTAGCATCTCCTCGGACAAAGCGTCCTGCAGCGTGATCTGGAATGCGATGACGTGATTGAAAAGGGCAAAGACGTCATAGCCGTCGGTGCGATTGGGTGTAGCGGTCATGCCCAGATAAAACCGAGGCGTAAAGTGCGACATGATGGATTGGTAGCCCTGAGATCCCGTGCGGTGGGCCTCGTCGATGACGATGTAGTCGAACTCATCGGGACGGAAATCGCTCAGATGCTTGGCGACCGAAGAACACATGGCAAACACACAGGTAGCATCGCTTGTATTCTTGCCAGTTTGATAGGTGTCGAACATATAGGTACTACCTAAGAGCCGTTCGTAGCTTGCACGGGAGGCGTCGATAATGCGCCGGCGGTGCGCAAGAAAGAGGACGCGCCGGGGTTTAGTTGCGAGCACATCGAACGCCGAAAGGAAGGTCTTGCCAGTGCCGGTTGCCGAGACCAGCAGGGCGCGAGTCTCGCCCTTACGGTGGATTGCACCGAGCGCCTCAAGGGCGCGCTGCTGCATTTTATTGGGCTTGAGTTCTTCGAGATCGTTCGTGGTTGGGCTAACAGTTGCCTGGAACGTCGGTTTCGATTTGGGCTTTGGGGGACGCGCCGATCGATATGCGGCATATTTGTCAATCCAGTCTTGGGAAAGCGCAACGGTCGAGGCGTCACTCCACAGCGAATTGAACTCACCTCTAAGCTCTCCGAGCAAGCGGCTGTTTTCAACGGTCTGGTACAGCACGTTCCATTCTTTATTGCAGGTGAGGGCGGTCTGCGTCATGTTCGAGCTGCCGACGATTATCGTGCTGGTTTCGCCCTTATCAAAAATGTATCCCTTAGCATGCAAATTACCCTGGAATACGCGAACTTCTATGTTGTCGTATTCCAGGAGCTTGCGAAACGCATCGGGTGAGTTGAAGTTGAGATAGGTGGACGTCAGCAGCCTGCCCTTAATGCCACGCTGCTTGAGCTCCTGGAACGCTTCGACCAAGATTTGAAGGCCACCGTCTGCAACAAACGCTACGCAAAAGTCAAAAGAGCTGCAGGTCGAGAGCTGCTCCTTGATAACGGATAGTAATGTTCCGCCGGTCGCCTTCGAGTTGGCGATGAGCTTGGGTGAATCGTTCTCGCGTGCAAGCGAGTCGAATTCAATATCAATCTGCTGCTGCGTAGTCATCCCGGCCAAACCTTTCGAAAGACTATGTTGGCGCCAGGATAACAGATCGATCGTTCGTATTTTGGGCGTATGACGATTAAGATTGGCGGTTTGGCGCGAGCTTTCGGACGTGTCCGCACGATATGTGACACTTACCCTGCCACCATGCTCCGCCGCGGCGGCATGCATCTGAACAACGACCCTCTAAGGAGTTCGATATCGATGAGTGACAACGCAAAGCGTCTCGCAAAGAAGTGCGTTAAGGACGCAGGGCCGTGTCTTGTGCTGTGCGCGGCCGGCGTGGCGGTCGCGCTGCTGGCTGTTCTGGGACCATTTGACGTGCTCCGAAGTGCCAGTTCTTTGCATGTTTGCATGGCCCTTGCCGGTGCCATGATGACCAGCGGCGTGCTCGATCTGGTTTTTTGGGTGCTTGACCCGTTTGGATGGAAGAGCGAGGGGTAGGTCCTAAAGGATGGAAGGGCTGGAACGGTTGGCTTAGTGATCGTGCAGAATGTGGGCTAGCGACTTACAGGGAAGTGGTGATCCGATGACGGTCTATGTGACGGGCGATATTCACGGCGGCCTCGACATGCAAAAGCTGCGCGATTGGGATCTTGGGGAAAGCCTGACGAGCGACGACTATCTCATCATTGCCGGCGACTTTGGCTTTCCGTGGGATTTCTCTGCCGAGGAGTGCGCCGACATCGCTTGGCTGGAGTCGCGCCCCTATACCGTGCTGTTCGTCGACGGCAACCACGAACGTTTCGACCACTGGGCGGAGCGACCCATGGAGTTGTGGCACGGCGGACTGACACAGCGCCTGTCGGACACCTCGCCCATACGGCGCCTGACGCGCGGCGAGGTTTTTGAACTCGACGGCTCAACGGTCTTTATCATGGGCGGCGCCACGAGCGTGGACAAGGAATACCGCATTCCGTATTCCAGCTGGTGGCCGCAGGAGTTGCCGGACGAGCGCAACTTTGAGGAGGCACGGACGAAGCTCGACAGCGTGGCCTGGAAGGTCGACTACGTGGTCACCCACACCTGCTCTACGCGCATGCTTTCGCCCACGCTCTATCCGGCGCCCGGCTGGAATTGCCCCGCCGTCGATCGACTTACGGCATTTTTTGACGAGTTGGAAGACCGCTTGGACTACAAGCGCTGGTACTACGGGCATTTTCATCGGGATGCCAACCCGACCGAGCGCCATACCGTGCTCTACGACTGCATCGTTCGCCTGGGCGACGAACTCCAGCCTTGGGATGTTGCGTAGGGGTGGGGCGTATTTGGCTACTCGGCCGTTACAGCGATGTTCTCTCGGTGCGCGCGGATAACATCCCAGCTAAAGTGCTCGACCAGCCGCTCGGCAGAGCGCGGCGTGGTGTCCGGCGCGATGCCCGTTTGCCCGGCGAGCCAGCCCAGCAGCGCTTCGGGCGTGCCAAAGCGGGCGCGGAGTTCGCCCAGGTCCAGATCGCGGTCTCGTTTGGAAAGGCGGCGGCCGTCCGGTGCCATGAGCAGCGGAATATGTCCGTAGTGCGGCGTGGGCAGTCCCAACAGGTGCTGCAGATAGATCTGGCGCGGTGTGGACCCCAGCAGGTCGCATCCGCGCACGACCTCGGTGACGCCCATGGCAGCGTCGTCGATCACCACGGCTAGCTGATAGGCAAACACGCCGTCGCTGCGGCGCACCAAAAAGTCGCCGCACTCGGTGGCGAGTGCTTCGCATTGGGCGCCGTACGTGCGATCCACAAATTCGATCACGTCGTCTGCGAGGTCGTCGACGGTGGGCACGCGCAGACGTGTGGCCGGGGCGCGCAGGGCGCTGCGGCGGGCCACCTCCTCGGCCGAAAGACTTCGGCAGGCGCCACGGTAGATGGGCGTGCCGTCGCTCGCGTGCGGTGCACTCGCGGCGTGGAGCTCGGCGCGTGTGCAAAAGCAGGGATAGGTGAGGCCGGCGTCTTTCAGCCGGCGCAAGGCGCTCTCGTACAGGTCTAGGCGGTCGTGCTGGTAGTAGGGGCCTTCGTCCCACTCCAGCCCCAGCCAGGCCAGGTCGTCAATCAATTGGGCGGCAAGTTCCGGGCGCTTGCAGCGATCGTCCAGGTCCTCAATGCGTAACACGATGCTGCCGCCCTGGCTGCGGGCCGAAAGCCATGCGCACAGGCAGCTGAACACGTTGCCCAGGTGCATACGGCCCGAGGGCGACGGGGCGAAGCGCCCCACGACGGGCGCGGGAGCGGCCGGCGTCGTTGGCGCGTCGGCGGCGGTTGTTGCTATGTTGCGTGCGTTGATGTCCATGCGGACGAGTATAGCGCGGGGCGCGGTGGGGGAGACGCTGCCGTGGCCTGCAAGTTGCTGAGGCCACACGTTGCGCGTGCCGGACCACCGGCTCGGCGCCTTAATCGTCGTCAATCAATCTAGCCCTCAAACGACAGAAACCCCGGCAGCTCTTCGCAACTGCCGGGGTTTCCGCGGAAAAGGGGGACATGATCCTCAAGCGGACGGCAAAGGGGCAAACCGTTTTCGCTCAACTGCTTTATGCCCCTCAACTGGCGGCTCAATCAGCGCATGCCGCGCCCACACAAAGCCGCTACACCTGTGATGGAGCTATGAAGTGGTATCTATTGCCGGAGCGGGCTATGCCAAGGAGTGTCCCAGATTGCCGGCAGAGACGATATGAGCAGGACATAAAACATTGAGAGCCCCTGCTGCA
>JAQDHS010000041.1:0-9810 GCA_027663555.1 Coriobacteriaceae bacterium AM04S-08
TAGCGGGTGGTTTAAAGCTGGCCGCTGCGCGGCCAGCAGACTAAAGTCTTGAAGAAAAAAGACCGGGTCCGCTTGAGTGCGGACCCGGTCTTTCCGAGTCAAATAGATGGGAGATTCAACCCGTCCGACCGACTAGGCCTTGGCGGCCTCGGCGTCGGCAGGAGCTTCAGCGGCAGCGGCGCGACCGTACTCGGCCTTGCCCATCTCGGACCACTCGGGCTCCTCATCAGGCATGGAGCCGGCCTCCTTGCCGAAGAACTCCTTGAGGCAGTTGACGGCGACGATGAGGCCCAGGACCATCAGCAGGACGGCGAAAACGAGCTGCAGGCCCTTGGTGGCGGCGACGGAAACGGCGGCCGTGGTGGCGGTAGCCGGGATGGTGCCGAAGAAACCGTAGGCCTGGACGGCGGTCATGCAGCCCATGGCGCTCTGGACCAGCGAGGTGAAGGTGCAGCAGAGCAGGAAGGCGACGGGCACGTAGAGCATCCAGCCCTTGCGGCCGGTGCACTTGCAGAACACGGCGAGGGTGATCATGGTCATACCGCCGAGCAGCTGGTTGGAAGCACCAAAGAGCGGCCAGATGTTGGCATAGCCGCCAAAGGCAAGGGCGAGACCGGGAAGCAGGGTGACGACCGTGGCGAACCAGGGGTTGCCGAGAACCTTCATGTAGCCGGCCTTGGACTCGATGGCCAGGGCGTCGTTGGTCTGGGCAAAGAACTCGGAGAACGAGGTGCGGGCGATGCGGGCGACGGCGTCGAGCGAGGTCAGGGCCAGAGCGGAAACGTTCATGGTCATGAAGACGGTAGCGAGCGTACCGTCAACACCGAAGGCCTGCATACCGCGGGAGATGCCAGCGGCGAAGATCTGGAACGGGGTGGAAGCGACACCGGCGTTGAGGGCGCCAGTACCGGCGGTGTTCATATCGGAGAACATGATGCCGGCGACGATGATGGCAAGGATGCCGACGAAGGACTCGACGATCATGGCGCCATAACCGACCTTGACGGCGTCCTGCTCCTTCTCGACCTGCTTAGAAGAGGTGCCGGAAGAAACGAGGCTGTGGAAACCGGAGAGAGCACCACAAGCGACGGAGACAAACAGGACCGGGAACATCATGCCGGAGACAGTGGAGAAGCCGGTGAAGACCGGAGCGGTGATAGTGGCCTGGCCGTTAACGCCCAGGACGACGATGCCGAGGACAGCGCAGGCGATCATGACGATCATCATGATGGAAGTGAGGTAGTCACGCGGGGTCTTGAGCATCTGGATGGGCATAGCGCCAGCGAAGACCAGGTAGACCATGACGACGGCGAACCACTGGAACTTATCCAGGTAGACCGGGAACTGCATACCGACGGCGAACATGAGAACCATGAGGACCACGCCGGTGACGAACTCGGCGGCACCGGTGAGGTTGAACTTCTTCTGGGCCCAACCAAAGGCGATAGCGACGAAGGTGAACAGGATGGAGATGGTGCCAGCGCAGCCAGCGGCATAGGACTTGGTGAAGTCGATGGCACCGGTAGCGGCGCCAGAAGCGTCAACGGCCGGGGTGAACATGAACGTCTTGCAGACCATGTCGGTGAAGGCGGCGATGACGATGATGCAGAACAGCCAGCAGAACAGCAGGAACAGGCGACGGCCGGTCTTGCCGATGTACTTCTCGATGAGCTGAGCGAGCGACTTGCCGTTGTTCTTCATCGAAGCGTACAGAGCACCAAAGTCGTGGACGGCGCCAAAGAAGATGCCGCCGACGAGGACCCAGAGCACGACGGGCAGCCAGCCAAAGGCCATGGCGACGATCGTACCCGTAACAGGGCCGGCACCGCAGATCGAGCTGAACTGGTGCGAGAACGCGGTGAAGGCAGAGACGGGCGAGAAGCTCTTGCCGTCCTTCATGCGCTTGGCCGGCGTGAGGGCCTCTTTGTCAACGCCCCACTTGTTGGCCAGCCATCGGCCATAGCCCAGATAGCCGCAGGCGAGCACCGCCGCGGCCACAACCATGAGCAAAACTCCGTTCATTACATTTCCTCCTCTAAAAAGAACTTCTCAGACATAAAAAATGAGGGCCGTCGGTTGCGCTCGACGGCCCTCATCTTCATCAGCCGCCCGTTATCGTACGGGCTAGCTGTATGTGCTAACCCGCATCAGATAATTACTACGCTGATAATGTTTAGCTGATGCGTGAACATGTCTAAAAAATCCTCTTCAATCATGATGCGAACGATCCGTGCGTGTTCACATCCCCCAGTGGTTGAAAAAGGAGTATGAAACTTTAGTTACCTAAAGTCAACGCAAATTTGTAATGAATTTTCAACTATTTTTGACTTTCTCGGTATAAAACGCCATTGACCTCGGACTTTACCCAACAAAAGTTTTTGCATGAGAGATGCCCCTCGGGAGCGGGCGGGCGTATACAAGGTTTCCTGCTCTACAGTCCTGCTCGCACGGAGAGCACATTAAGTGCTCTCCGGCTCGTGCGGAACTCGCGATAAACCTTGTATACGCCCGCCCGCTCCCGAGGGGCTCCCATCCCAAATGCGGGGCAAAGCTCCGCATGCCATCTTTTCTTTCAGCTAAAGCACGCCGGAAATTCGACGCTGGCTTGTTAACCTTGCTGGACGTTGTCGACGCCGATCCAGCTCAGAAGCTATATCGATACAGAAAGGTCCCCGGCGCTGCCCGGGCGCCAACGGCCGCATATGAACTTTATCGCGAGTTCCGCACGAACAGGAGGCCACTTAATGTGGCCTCCGTCGTGAGCAGGACTGTAGAGCAGGAAAGTTCATATGCGGCCGTTGGCGCCCGGGCAGCGCCGGGGATCGCACCTTTGCGACTACAGCGTCATGTTCGGATCGGCATCGACGTCGAACGGCGAGATTTCTCCTCGGTCGAATTTACGGCGAGCAACCTCTGCGATCATGGCGGCGTTGTCGGTGCACGCCGAAAGCGGTGGCACCGTTACGCGGATCCCCTGACGCCCAAGCTTCTTGATCATCATCTCGCGCAGATGCGGATTAGCCGAGACGCCGCCGCCGATGCAGTATTCCTTGCATCCGGTGGCATGCAGGGCGTTTTTGGCCTTCTTGTACTGAACGTCAAAGACGGCTGCCTCAAACGAAGCCGCCAGATCGGGCAGGTGAATCGTGCGCCCGGCCTTGGTCTCCTGCTCGATGTAGAGCGTCACGGCCGTTTTAAGACCCGAAAGCGAGAAACGATAGTCTCCCCTGCTGTTAAGCGCGCGAGGAAAATCGATCGCGCGGGGGTTGCCCGTCTCGGCCAGCTTGGAGATGATGGGGCCACCGGGATAGCCCAGACCCAACGCCTTGGCTACCTTGTCGAAGGCCTCGCCCACAGCATCGTCGAGTGTCTCACCAAGTACCTCGTAGTCGCCCCATGCCTTCACGTGCACGAGCATGGTATGACCGCCCGAGACGAGCGTGAAGATAAACGGCGGCCTGAGATCGGGCTGCGCCAGCAGGTTGGCGAACAGATGGCCCTCCAGATGGTTGACGCACACGAGCGGCTTGCCGGCGGCATAGGCAAAGCCCTTGGCGAAGGCGACGCCCACTACCAGAGCACCCACCAGGCCCGGACCCTGCGTCACGCCAACAGCGGCGAGTTCGCTCGGCGCGATGGCTCCACCCTCAAGACCAAGCGATGCTGCGGCATCCTCGAGCGCCGCATCCACGACACTCACAATCACCTCAACGTGTTTGCGCGAGGCGATCTCGGGCACCACGCCGCCAAAGCGGGCGTGAAAATCAATCTGTGTCGACACCTGGTTGGCCAGCATATTGCCATCCGCATCGATAATCGCCACGGCCGTCTCGTCGCAGGAGCTCTCGATAGCGAGCACTAGGCGGCGGCGCTCAATTTCGGCACGCTCCCCCTCGGAGCGCCCAGGCGCAGGCAGCGGCCATACGCGCTGCTCTGCCGCCGTCGGCTCGGGCGAAGCATTATCGACCGGAAGCACCAGGGGCAGCGGAGCCGTCATGACGATGGCGTCCTTGCCGGCACCATAGTAGCCGCGGCGACGGCCAGCCTCGGTAAAGCCCAGAGCGTTATAAAGCGCGGTCGCTCCCTCGTTACCGTCCTCGACCTCGAGCGAAGCCGTAGTGCAGCCGAGCATCTGGGCATCATAGCTCACATGCGACAGCAGCTTGCGGGCAATGCCCTCACGGCGATGTGCCGGGTCGACGGCGACATCCAGAATCTGCACATCACCGTCCACGACCATACCGCCGGCAAGGCCCAGCAGCTTGCCGTCGTCGTGTGCCACCCACCAACTACGCGGCGCAGCGACGTCCTCGCCCAGTTCGGACAGGAACATGCCCGGCGTCCATGCCTCGTGTCCGGCACCTTCAAAGCAGGCAGCCTCCAGCGCGCTTGCGCCCTCGGCATCCGCCGCGCCCATGGGACGGAACTGCAGATGACGACCGGCGAGCTCATCGGCAACACCCGTAATTTCGCTCTGCGCACTCTCGGCAAGACCAAGACGCTTGCGCTCGTTTTCCTCGGCATCCGAAAGGCGCGTGTAAATCGGCAGGACGCGGGCCGGATCGCCGTCACCCGCAGCGTGCGCGAGCAGCAAGCCCTCGCCCGAAGGCCACCACAGGTCGCGCTCCACGCAGCGGGCGGCCTCGTCCTCACCCAGCAGCTTGCCATAGCGCACAAGACCGTCACCGGTCAGCTGAACCTGGTCCCAGTCCGCTGCTTGGCGCCACTCATCGAGCGCCACGGCGGCCTTGACCACGTGTTCGCGCTCAAATTGACGCTCGGGACCCTCATCGACCAGCATATACAGCGCCGGATATACCTCACCGCGCATAGCATCGGCCAAGATACCAAGCTTGCCACGCACGCCAGCCTTCCACGCCGTCCAAGCGCAAGCGTCAAGCGTCGACACGCCCAGCAGCGGAACATTGGCACCACATGCGAGGCCCTTGGCAGTGGAGATGCCGATGCGCACGCCCGTAAACGACCCCGGGCCGCGGCCGACCACGTAGCAACCAACATCGCTGCGATTCAGACCGGCTTGAGCCAGCACGCCATCAACGGTATTCACGAGCTCAACGTTGGCGTGACGGCGACACATGTGGTCGCCACTCGCGAGCTTCGTCTCGCCCGTCTGCCCATCAATCCAGCTTGCCGCGCAGGCAAGCATGTCGGTCGAGGTATCGAGCGCCACCACCAGCGCGTTGTCGTTATGCAAGCTCATCTTGTACAGCCTTATCAATCAAATGGGAAAGCTCCATTGCGCGGTCACCGTGCGCCTCGAGCGTTATCGTTCGCACATCGCTGTCGCCCTCATCACGCTTGAGCGTCACCGAAAGATACTCATCCGTCAGCTCGTCCTGGAATTGTTCGCCCCATTCCAGCAGGCAAGCACCCTCATAGCCCAGCACATCGAAAATGCCCGTATCCTCGAGCTCGTAGGCATGCTCCAGGCGGTATAGATCAAAGTGAAACAGCGGAATACGACCTTGATCGTGAACGGCCATGAGCGCAAACGTAGGGCTCGTAACCATATGCCCATCGCCCAGCCCGCGCGAGACGCCCTTGGTAAAGTGAGTTTTGCCCACTCCCAGGCCACCGGTCAGGATGAGCACATCGCCGTCCTCAAGGCACGGTGCAATTAGCTCGCCAAAGTACTCCGTATCGGCAGCACTAGCCGTTTTGTAAGTGCCTACCCCCAGGCGCTCCAGGGACATATACGCTCCTTATTATTCCGAGGCGTCCTCTGGCGCGGGATGTCGCTCCAGATAGTCGCCCAGCATCTTAAAGTCTTCCTCCAGCAGCTCCTGCCATGCCGGATTGCGTAGCGCTGCTGCCGGATGGAAAGTGGGCATTACTACAAAATGCCCCATCTGGTGGAACCTGCCGCGCAGCTTAGTAATGCCAATCTCGGTCTTAAGCACAAAGTGCGTTGCGGGGTTGCCGAGCGTCACGATGATATCGGGCCAGATGCTTCGAATCTGCTCACGCAAAAACGGCGAGCAAGCCAGCACTTCCTCGGGACGCGGATTGCGGTTTCCCGGCGGGCGGCACTTAAGCACGTTGGCAATGTAGACGTCTTCGCGTTTGAGCCCCGCCAGCGACAAAATGCCGTTGAGGTCCTCGCCTGCCGCCCCCACAAAGGGCTCGCCCTGCAAATCCTCATTACGGCCCGGCGCCTCGCCAATAAACATCACGCGAGCGCGGGGGTTTCCCACGCCAAACACGATGTTGTGGCGCGACTGGTAAAGCTGGCAAAGGTGACAATCGCCCAGAACGGCCTCGATCTCCTCGAGTGCGACCTCACGCGGCGCCTGATGGCTATGGCCGGGAATGTGCATGACGCCCATAGCGACTCCTACACGTAGACCTTGTCGAGACGCATACCAAAGCCGCAAGCGACCTCGTAGTTAATCGTGCCGCGTAGGCGCGCCATCTCGTCCATGGTAATCTCGGCATCTCCATCGCGGCCGACAATGATCATCTCGTCACCATACTCGGCCTCGGGAATCTCATGCGCCGGGTTGGACTGAATGGCGACCATAAACTGGTCCATGCAGATATTGCCCACCTGACGCACACGCTCGCCGCGATACAGCACGTCCATACGATTGGAAAGCGTACGCGAAAGGCCATCGGCATAACCGATCGGAAGGGTGCAGATCTGAACGCGCGTGCGCGGTACGCGGTAGGTAAAGCCGTAGCCCACGCCCTCGCCCATCGCAGGATGCGCCACGCGCGTCACACGCGCGTGGACGCTCATGACGGGATCAAGCTGCATCACACGACCACTCAGCTCACATGGCTGCAGACCATACAAACCGATGCCGGCACGAATCATGTCAAAGTGCATTGAAGAATCGAGCATCGAGGATGGCGTATTGGCACAATGCACGATACCGCATTCAAAACCTGCGTCCTTAATGGCCTGAACGGCCTCGGTAAAACGCTGGCACTGCAGCTTGTAGTCCCAACCCGAAGGTTCATCGGCCGTGGCAAAGTGCGTAAATACGCCGTCGCACTGAATACCGCGATGGAAGCTGATGCCGCGGACAAAGTCGAGCACCTGTGTGTAGTGAACGCCGATACGATTCATGCCCGTCTCGATGGCAAGATGGTACTTGCCCACCTTGCCCGCCGCGACGGCGCATTCGCCATACGCGAGAGCAAAATCGGACGTATAGACCGAGGGCATGATATCGAACTCGAGCAATGCAGGAATAGCCTCGATAGGCGGCTCGCTTAGAATCAGGATGGGCTTAGTAATTCCGCCCTGACGGAGCCCAACGCCCTCGTTGACCGTCGCCACGGCAAACATGTCGGCACCAGCCGAATACATGATCTTAGCGCACTCAACAGCTCCATGACCATAAGCATCGGCCTTGACCACGCAGCACAGGCGCTGACGCGGATTCAACAAGTTCTTATAGGCTCTCGTGTTGCGACGGAGCGCCCCGCGGTCGATCTCGACCCAGGACCAGCGCGTCAAATCGGCTTTATTCATGATTAGTCATCCGACCCTTCGTCCATGATTCCCAGATCTTCGAGCGCATCCTTTGCCGCCAGCTCCATGGCAGGACCGATCAAGTCGATAAGATCGGTCGCGATAACGCTCTTCTCACCATACTCCGTCGCCGCGGCAAAACCGGCGTAGCTGTGAAGTGCGACGGCGTACGAATACAGCAGCTCCCAACGATCCATCTCGTCGCGCATGGTGGCAAGCGTGCCGGCCAAAATACCCGCGAGAACATCACCAGAACCGGCAGTTGCCAGAGAAGCCGGACCCGAGAGTGGCAGCAGCACGCGCTCAACACCACAGATAGCCGTCGTCGGCCCCTTGGCTATGACCACCAGATTGTCGGAGCCTGCAGCCCAGACAACCTTCTGCGCGGCCGCAATCGCGGTACCAAGGTCGTTCACCTCGTCACCGGCAACCAGGCGCGAAAGCTCACGATAGTGCGGCGTCATAACCAACGGTTGCTCGCGGCGATACATCTCGGGGTTACTATCAATACCGTCAATGGCAATCTTAGCAAGGCAGTTGAGTGCATCGGCGTCCAAAATTAGCGGTACATCAAGCTCGAGCAAGCCCGAAACCACCTGCATAGCGCCGGCAGACGTCGTCATACCGGGACCGCACAGCACGCAGCTGTACTTCTTTGCGATCTCGCACACCGTCATGCGCGCAGCGGCGCCAAAGGAGCCGCGGGAATCAGACGGAATAGCAAAGACCGGAATCGAAGGAAGTGCCATGCGAATGAGATTGGCGCAGGCGTCAGGAGCCGCGACTGCCACGTAACCAGCACCCGCGCGAGCTGCAGACTTGGCCGCCATAATGGCAGCACCAGGATATTGCGCAGATCCGGCGACAATAAGCACAGAGCCACGGGAATACTTATCGATATTCGATGGTAGCGGAGCAAAGTAATCAACTAAGTCACCGGGCTCGACAATCTCGGCGGCGTGGTCGACATCATCGATGACCTCGTCAAGACGGTCGTAAAGATTGCCGCAGATCAAATCGCCAGCATACTCAGGACCATCAGCGCTATACAGACCAATCTTGGGCGCAATCATCGTCACCGTGCGCTCGGCACGAATGCAGTCGTCATCAACAACGCCCGTCTCGGCATTCAGGCCCGAGGGGACATCAATGGATACGACACAATCGGCGCATTCATTGACCGTAGGAATCCAAATGGAGAACGGCGCACGCAGATTCCCGTGGAAACCGGTACCAAAAATGGCATCGACAACAACATCGGCCTTATCGATCAAAACCTCGAGTTCGTCACGCGAGGGACCGACGCAAACGTGCACATCGCGGCCGGCAGTTCGACGAGCAACATGACGTGCCAGAGCAGCAGGAATCTCATCCGGCTCAACCGGAGAAACGATATCCACGTCCACACCCTTGTGGCTCAGGATATCGGCGGCAACCCAACCGTCGCCGCCATTATTACCAAAACCGACCAGAACGAGAACCCGATCGGGATTGAGCTTCAAGACCTCGTTGGCGGCAAACTCACCCGCTAGCTCCATAAGCTCGGCCTTCGAAGTCCCTTCGCGTTCGATGATATCCTCGAGACGAACGACTTCTTCGGTACTCAAAACCGGTTTCATCTATGCTCCTAGCGTATCTTGCGAAGCATCGCCCAGGTGCTCCGTCAATGCTGAATTCTGCAGCTGCTCAAGCTCATCTAAAACAGAGCGAGCCTCTTTAAATGTCTGCGCAACGCGTTTCTTGTTGCTCACTTTTTCTTCCTTAGGCTTAGGTCGAGCATCCTCGGTGATTGCAATGGCATTAGCGACAGCCAAGTCACCCGTAAGGGTAATAGAAAGAGCGACCTCGACAACACCCAAATCCTGGGCGATTTCGAGAGCACGACCAGAAAGCAGAGCCTTCGGTTTGCCGAGTTTATCACGCGTTACCGAAACATCCTTGCGACCTACACCTTGACTAAAACCCGTGCCGAGAGCTTTAAGCACCGCCTCGCGCGAAGCAAAGCGGCTCGCATAGTGAGCAGCGGGACGCGATGATGCATCGCAATACGCACGCTCTTCTTCGGTAAACACACGCCGAGCAAACGACGGCGTCTTTTCAAGAATTGATTTCATGCGGGAAATCTCGACGATATCAACGCCGATACCAGCTTCAGCCATGTTCACCTCCATATCGCACAGACTAAGTTATTGTAGCCCGTTCACAGAAGATGCGACAAACGAGGGTTATAAAACACAGCTACTATGTGAGACAAAACCCGTAAACGCAAAAAAAGGGGGAGGCCGCGAGGCCTCCCCCTTCTTCAAGTC
>JAQDHS010000042.1:0-8508 GCA_027663555.1 Coriobacteriaceae bacterium AM04S-08
CCCCACCACTCCACCCCCTAACTATTGGGCGCCACCCCCGAGCATATGTTCGAAAACACAATATGTTGTGTTTAACGCAAAGGCGGGATGCCACCTGTAGCACCCCGCCTTTCAACCTCAACCTTCAAGTTGACCTTGAGGCGAATTTTAGATCCCTTTACACGCCGTTCACATCACCCCCAAACTCCCCCACGCACGGCACGGGCATCCCACCGCGACATTGGCCGGCGGCGCAAAATGGGGCGGACCCCCGATTGCCAAAACATGTGCAACAGCACGTTCCAGCAATCGAGAGTCCGCCCTCGGATAGCATGTAATCGCAGCTCAGCAGCGTATTAGCGATGTGCCAGCGGGTGGGCCGCCAGGTAAACCTCGGTCAGCTGCGTACGATCGACATGCGTGTAGATCTGCGTGGTCGATATATCGGCGTGCCCCAAGATCTCCTGCAGCACGCGAAGGTCCGCACCGCCCGCAAGCATATGAGTGGCAAAGGAGTGGCGCAACGTGTGCGGATGGAGGCCCACCAACCCCACCTGGCGCCCGTAGCGCTCGCATATGATGTGAACACCCTGACGCGACAGACGCCCGCCGTTCTTGTTTAAAAAGACCGCCGGCGTCTCTGTCCCACGGGCGTGAGCTGCCAGAAGCTGGCGTCCATCGCATATATAGCATGTCAGGGCACGCGCCGCACTTCCCACCAAAGGGGCCAGACGTTCCTTGGAGCCCTTGCCGCGAACCAGCACAAAGCCGTCATCGACATGGATATCGCTCACATCGAGCCCCACCAGCTCGCTCACGCGAAGGCCACATCCATACAGCACTTCCAAGATGGCGTGATCGCGCAGGCCCATCTCACCATCCGGAAAATCCTGGTCGAGCAACGCCGAAACATCCTCCACCGAAAGGCACTCCGGCAGGCGCTCGGCCTTTTTTGGCAAACGCAATGCCGCCGTGGGATTTTGGGCCACGGCTCCATCGCGCACCAGAAAGGCATGCAGGCCTTTGACGGCCGCGAGCGCGCGCTCCACCGAGGCGTCGGAATAGCCTCCGTCGCGCCGATCGGCGATAAAGTCCTCGATGACCCGCCGACTCACGTCCTCAAAGGATGCAATGCCCGTCCGCTCCAGATAGGCACAGTAGGTCGTCAGGTCTCGGCGATAGGCGGCAATCGTGTTGCGCGCCAAGCCCCGCTCGACTGCAAGGTAATCAAGAAACTCCCCCGCCGCCACAGCGAGCGACGAAGGAGCTTCTTCGATATGTTCCCTGTTCGACGGCAACCTTAGTCCGTCGCACGATTCATGGGCGTCACCTGTAGGCGATCGACACCCTCATGCTGGCCAATCGAGGCACGCACGAACTCACGGAACAGCGGCTGAGGATTGGTGGGGCGGCTCTTAAACTCAGGGTGGGCCTGAGTGGCCACGTACCACGGGTGCACGTCGCGCGGCAGCTCGACCATCTCGACCAGACGTTCGTCGGGTGAAAGGCCCGAGATGACAAGACCGGCGTCCTCGAGCTGATCGCGGAAGGCATTGTTGAACTCAAAACGATGACGGTGGCGCTCGTAGACAAGCTCCTCGCCATACGCCTCACGCGCGAGAGTATCGGCAGCGAGCTTGCACGGATAGGCGCCCAGGCGCATGGTGCCGCCCTTCTCGGTCACGTCCTCCTGCGAGCTCATCAGGTCGATTACGCTAAACGGACCGTCCGGATCAAACTCGGAGGAACTGGCACCGGCAAGGCCGACAACGTTGCGGGCGAACTCGCACACGGCAACCTGCATACCCAGGCAAATGCCCAGATACGGAATCTTGTGCTCGCGAGCAAACTCTGCCGCGAGGATCTTGCCCTCCAGGGCGCGCTTACCAAAGCCGCCGGGAACCAGGATGCCCGATGCGTCGCCCAAAACCTCATTGACGTTTTCGGCATCGAGGCTCTCGCCATCGACCAGCTGCACATCTACGTGACGATCGTAGAAAACGCCCGCGTGATGCAGGGCCTCGATAACCGACAGATACGCATCGGGAAGCTGGGTGTACTTTCCCACGACGGCAACCTTAACCTTATCGGCGTGATGGTTGGCATGGTTTTGCTTGCGCAGGAACTCATTCCATTCGCTCATATCGCGCTCGCGCGGATCGAGGCCAAGGCGCTCGCAAATGCGCAGGTCAAAGTCCTGTTCGGCAAGCAGCTGCGGCACGTCGTAAATGCTCGCGCAATCCTCGTTGGTAAAGACACAGTCGGTGTCGACGTCGCAGAAACTCGCGATCTTGCCGCGGATAGCGTCGTCAATATGGTGATCGGAGCGCAGCACAATAATGTCGGGCTGGATACCAAAGCTGCGCAGCTCCTTGACGGAGTGCTGCGTGGGCTTGGTCTTAACCTCGTGGGCAGCGGCGATATAGGGAACGAGCGATACGTGGATGTAGCAGACGTTCTCGGGACCGGCCTCCTTGCGGTACTGGCGGATAGCCTCCACAAACGGCTGCGACTCGATGTCGCCGATCGTACCGCCCAGCTCGGTAATGACAACGTCGGAGCCAGTCTGCTCCTCAATGCGGCGGAATTTGTCCTTGATGGCATTAGTGACGTGCGGAATCACCTGGACGGTACCGCCCAAAAAGTCACCGCGACGCTCGCGGGCAATCAGGCTCTTGTAAATGGCGCCCGTCGTAAAGTTAGAATCGCGGGTCAGGTTCTCGTCAATAAAGCGCTCGTAGTGGCCCAGGTCCAGATCGGACTCGTAGCCGTCCTCGGTCACAAAGACCTCGCCATGCTGGAACGGGCTCATGGTGCCGGGGTCGACGTTCAGATACGGGTCGGCCTTTTGCATCGTTACCTTGTAGCCGCGTGACTTGAGCAGACGGCCCAATGAGGCCGCGGTAATACCCTTGCCTAGGGACGAAACCACGCCACCGGTTACGAACACATGCTTGGTCATATTGAGTTACCTGCGCTTCCCGTAGAAGTTGTCCATACACATCTTACGGGTCTTCATTGTAATACTCGGACCGCAAGCCGTTCGCATCTTTTCTCGCGCGCGCTCGCATTTCTCAATCTCGAAACAAAACGCCGCCCGGGGCCCGAGCGGCGTCACAACAACTTAGGCGGCAGGTCGCTACCGATCGGCAAGCTCATCCCCGAGCATATCCCGAACGAGCATGCCCGCGCGAATGCCTTTCAGATACCACCCGCCGCGCTCGGTAAGGCAAATACCATTTGCAAGCTGGCCGCCGTCCTCGCTATATCGCGAAACGACCTCGATCAAGCCGTCAGAATCCAAGCGCTCAATTGCGGCGCGGGCTCGATACGGAGACACCCCAACGTGCTCCGCAAGCGTTTTGCGCGAGAAGCCATATGTCCCGCCACTTTCGGATTGCTGGGCAATCTCCATCAACACCAGCACTTCGACACGCTTCATATCGTTGACACTCGCACGACCCTTGCCCGCCATGGCAGCCTCCTCTAACCGAGCACGAGCATCCAGCGCGCCGTGCACGACCGACACACCTCACGATGGCAGGTAATATCCATCATGCGGCATCCCGCTAAGGATGAAACAGTTTTAGGGTCATTGTATACCGCCTAAATCGTTTCCAGGCAGGTAAACGGCTATTTTTCGCCGAAATAGACGCTTTATTGATTAAAAAGCCGTACCGGGCGCTAACCCGATACGGCCAAAATGCGATGCAATTAACGCAGTGCTTCAAACTTAGCGATGGAAAAAACCGCGACGCTCAAACTTGGGCTCACAGCACACGTTGATGCCCAGTTTACGCAACACCGTCTCGTCCGTCGGCGAGATAATCACGCTAAAGAAGGCATCGCAACCGCGCAGCTGCTCCAGACCCGAAAGGACACGAGCGGCCGTCTCGCTCGTTGCCGAGGTGATCGACAGCGCCATAAGCGTCTCGTCGGTGTGAAGGCGCGGGTTTTTGCTGCCCAGGAAATGCGTCTTGAGCTTGCTGATGGGCTCGATCGCCTCGTCGCTGATGACCTCGAGCTCAAGGTCGACGCCCGAGACATGCTTGAGGGCGTTCATAATGAGCGAACTTGCGGCGCCCAGGCGCGTGGAGGTCTTACCGGTCACCACGGAGCCATCGGGCATGACCATGGCGCCCACGGGACCACCCGTCAGCTGTTCCCTGGTTAGGGCGGCCGAGCGTGCCGGCGAATAGTTCTTATCGATGCCGGCCTTCTTCATAATAATCTTGAGACGGTCGACTTGCTCATCGCCCACACCGGTACGGCGCACATTTTCGACCGCGGTAAAGTAGCGGCGGACGATCTCCATCTTGGAGGCATCACGGCAGGCATCGTCATCGGTAATGGCAAAGCCGACCATATTGACGCCCATGTCCGTGGGGCTCTGGTAGGGGCTCTTGCCCAGGATCTTTTCCATCAGGGCACGGACCACCGGGAAGGCCTCGACGTCGCGGTTGTAGTTGACCGTGGTCTTGTTGTAGGCCTCAAGGTGGAAGGAATCGATGATGTTGGCATCGTCGAGGTCCGCCGTGGCGGCCTCGTAGGCAATATTGACCGGATGCGTCAGAGGAAGATTCCAGACCGGGAAGGTCTCAAACTTGGCATAACCGGCGGCGGTGCCGTGCTTATGCTCGTGATACAGCTGCGAGAGGCAGGTGGCGAGCTTGCCCGAGCCAGGGCCGGGCGCCGTCACGACAACGAGCGGACGCGTGGTCTCGACGAACTCGTTCTTGCCGTAGCCTTCGTCAGAAACGATCAGATCGACGTCGTGCGGATAGCCCTCAATGGGATAGTGCAGCTTGGCGGGAATGCCGAGTGCATTCAGACGATTGCGGAAGACGTCGGCAGCGGGCTGACCGGCATACTGCGTGATTACCACGGCCGCGACAGCAAAACCGTTGCCGCGGAACAGGTCGACCAGGCGCAAGACGTCCTCGTCATAGGTAATGCCCAGGTCGCCACGGGCCTTGTTCTTCTCGATATGGTTTGCATTGATTGCGATGATGACCTCAACATCATCGGCAATGCTCTTGAGCATGCGGAACTTGCTGTCCGGTTCAAAACCCGGCAGCACGCGGCTCGCATGATAGTCGTCAAACAGCTTGCCGCCAAACTCCAAATAGAGCTTGCCACCAAACTGCGAGATGCGCTCCTTAATGTGAGCAGCCTGCAGCTCGATATACTTCGCGTTGTCGAAACCCTGGCGCATGTATGGCTCCCGTCCCGTTTCCATTTAATGTCCTAGGCGATTATAGCGGAGCAGACCCTCCCCGATGCCCAGGCCATCGACAGGCACCAACCAAACACGCCATCGATAAGTTGCGGTGAAATAGTTCCCGTTTAACCCCTCAAGACGGCCAAACAGGAACTATTCCACCGCAACTTCCCCTTTTTGGTGCAAAGTAACCTGACCCCTTTGCACCAACAACAGAAACGTCGCAGGTTGAGCATAAGTCAGCGAGCGCCGTCCAGGACGTACAAGTTGGCATGAAAAAGGCAAGGCATAGACCTTTTGGTCATGCCTTGCCTTTTGAATGACAAATTGTCGTCCTGGGCGGCGCGCAGCTTCGAGTGGTTCCGGCGTTTGGCAAAACGCCGGAACACAAGAGCGCCCCCTCCCGCGCACGGAACGGGAGGGGGCTAAAGGTAGGAGTCTACCGGTGGGGTTACCCCACCGGACAGACGATGACCAGATGATCCTTTACAGGATCGTCATGGTTTCCGTGGGGTACCCAAGGGGTACTTAGAGCATCACGCAAGCGACGGTCAGGATGACGGCGCAGACGACGGAGAGAGCGACGATGAGCTTAAGCGCAAACTTGAGCCAGGTCGTCCACTCGATCTTGGCCAAAGCAAGACCGCCCATGATGGCGCCGGAGGTCGGGGTGAACAGGTTCACGACACCGATGGCGGCGGAGAAGATCATGACCATGACCTCGGGCGAGAAGCCGAGCTTAACAGCCAGCGGTCCCATGATGGGCATGGAGACAGTAGCCATACCGGAGGTCGAGGGGATCAGGAAGGACAGGCCGAAGTAGACCAGGAAGCTCATGGGAGCGAAGATCACGCCGGACAGGCCAGCCAGAGCATTGGCGGCAGCGTCGAGGACGTAGACGTCGAGGCCGGTGCTAGCCATGAGGACGGAGATACCACGGGCGAGGGCGATGACGAGGACAACGGACATCATGTCGGCAGCGCCGGTGATGAAGGTGTTGACGATCTGCTTCTCGGAGAGGCCACCGATGATACCGATCAGGATAGCCATGAGGAAGAACCAGGTGGAAGCCTCGTCGAAGTACCACTGGCCAATGGGCAGGCCGGTGATCAGGGCAGACCAGCCCTGGACGACGGCGTTACCGTCGGCGTCGTAGACAGCGCCAGCGTCAAAGAAGTTGGCGACGCCCTCGTTGAGGTCGGCCAGCGGGATGAAGCCGACGATCATGACGACGAAGGTGAAGGCAAAGGCGATCAGAACACCCTTCTGACGACCGGTGAGCTTGACCTCCTTGTGAACCTCGGAAGCAGCCTTGCCGTGAGCCTCTTCGGCGTCCTTGAGCTCCTGCATCGAAAGGATGGTGGAACCCTTGTCAGCCTTGACCTTCTTGGCATAGCTCATGACGAAGAAGATGGACATGGCAGTGGTAACAATCCACAGGACGGCACCGAGGCCGATGATGATGGACTGGTTGACCTCAATGCCAACACCGGTCAGAGCGTCGACGGCAGCGCCGACGGCGAACGGGTTAACCGTGGAGCCCAGGCAGCCGCAGCCAGCGCCGAGCAGGACGGTGGCAGCACCGACCATAGGGTCGAAGCCAGCGGCCATCATGGTAGCGGCAAGCAGGGCGTAGAAGGGAACGGTCTCCTCGCACATACCATAGGTGGTACCACCGAGGGAGAAGATGAGCATCAGCACGGGAATGAGCATGATCTCGTTGCCCTTAAGCTTCTGCACCAGAACGGCAATGCCGTTGTCCAGGGCGCCGGTCTCGGTCATCATGCCGAGGAAGCCGCCGAGGATCATAACGAAGAGGCAGACGGGCAGAGCATCAGCGAAGCCCTTAACCGGGGCGGTGCAGAAATCGCTCAGGCGGGCAGCGGTAACCTCGCCACCGGACGTACCGGAGACGATAACGGTAACAACCGCGACGATTGCCAGCAGAGCAAGAAGAATGGTGAACGATGAAGGCATACCGCGCTTTTTCTTAGCGGTCTCAGTCATAGTTCTCATCCCCCCTTCATAAATCAATTACTGATCTCGCCCGAAGCGGCTCTTCCGTGCCGTGCATGTCGCTCAGTGCGAGATTTTTACCAGACAAAAGCGCTCGGGGTGCGCAGCAATGCACCCCGAGCGAGATGCTAGAAGCTCTTACTTGAGCGTAGCGTACATGACAGCCTTGATGGTGTGCATGCGGTTCTCGGCCTCGTCGAAGACCTTGGAAGCGGGGCTCTCGAAGACCTCGTCGGTGACCTCCTGCTCGGTGATGCCGAACTGCTCGCACTTCTCGGCGCCAATCGTGGTGTTGGTGTCGTGGAAGCTGGGCAGGCAGTGCAGGAAGATGGCACCCGGGTTGGCCATAGCCATGACCTCGGAGGTGACACGATACGGGGTGAGCTGAGCGATGCGCTCGGCCCAGACCTCGTCGGGCTCGCCCATGGAGACCCAAACGTCGGTGTAGATAACGTCGGCACCGGTGACGCCGTCCTTGACGTCGGTGGTCAGCTTGATGGTGCAGCCGTTGGCCTCGGCGATGGGCTTGCAGGCCTCGATAACGTCGTCCGCGGGCATGCACTCCTCGGGGCCGCAGGCCACGAAGTTCATGCCGAGCTTGGAGCAGACGACCATGAGGGAGCGAGCGACGTTGTTCTTGCAGTCGCCCATGAAGACGAGGGTCTTGCCCTTGATGTCGTAGTTGAAGTTCTCCTGGACGGTCAGGATGTCGGCGAGCATCTGGGTGGGATGCCACTCAGTAGTCAGGCCGTTCCACACGGGCACGCCGGACTTAGCAGCGAGCTCCTCGACGTCGTCCTGGGCAAAGCCGCGGAACTCGATGCCGTCATACATGCGGCCGAGAACGCGAGCGGTGTCCTCGATGGACTCCTTCTTGCCCATCTGCGACGAACCAGGATCGAGGTAGGTGACGCCCATGCCCAGATCCATGCCGCCGACCTCGAAGGCGCAGCGGGTACGAGTGGAGGTCTTCTGGAAGAGCAGAACGATGTTCTTGCCCTCGAGATAGCGATGCGGAACGCCAGCGCGCTTCATGTCCTTGAAGTTCTTGGAGAGCTTGAGCAGGTACTCGATCTCCTCGGTGGTGAGGTCGAGGAGCTTGAGGAAGCTACGGCCGGAGAGGTTAACACCCATGGTTCGTTTCCTTTCGAAGAAATGAATTACGTAAGTAATTAGTGTTGCCCGTTTGACGGGCGAAACCGGTGCGGTTGTAGGGGGACCGCACCGGAAACGGAAAGACTTAGAGGTCCTCGCGCCAGAAGGGCATGCTCATGCAGCGCGGGCCGCCACGG
>JAQDHS010000043.1:0-6311 GCA_027663555.1 Coriobacteriaceae bacterium AM04S-08
TCGTGGGCGCCAGGCAAAGCGCCCACAAACTAGCCTCTCTTCATGAGCCCCGCGGTCCGCTCCGACTGCGGGGCTTTTGCTGTTGAGGTGACTGTTCATGGGCGGTCATTGGGGACAGACTTAAATGAGTGGTCGCCCAATGACTACTCATTTAAGTCTGTCCCCAATGACATGTTTTGCTGTAATAAGTACTACTTTCTAGTGATTATTCGCCCAGGTCATGGGAGGCTTGAAACCAAACAATGACGCCGAGGATTCTAATCCTGCGCTTGTCGAGCACAATGTCGGGCTCGGCCGTGCGGTAAGAGTGTGACGAAAGCATTATCGAACTTGTGCCGACGCTGTAGCGCCTGATCACCATTCTCGAATTGTCTGCAATTGCCAACACCGTACAGCCATTCCATGGCTTTTTATTAGGATCGACAAGCAGGAGCGAGCCGATCGGATAGCATTTCGACATGGCTGAGGTGTCCATTTGGACAAAGAAGCAGTTGGGATGCCGGGCGAGTAGCGAGGGGGACGATGGTACCGTTCCCGTCCGTTTAAGGCCTGTTCTGCCGCTGCTCATCGCGATCTTAAACGCATCGCACATTTCGCTCGGCTGGCAGTTTTTCTCTGGCCTACTTTTCTTGGGAAACTCATTCTGTGCCGCAAGACCTGCGGCCTCTGAGGTCAGGTCGTCAGGCTGCAAGTTAAACACCGAAGTTATTGTTTGCAGCGTCGATTGACGTATCGCCGACCGGCCCTTTTCCCAGCGGCATACGGTCTCCTTGGAGACGCCGATGAGCTTTGCAAACTCCTCTTGCGTGAGGGAGCTCTTCTTTCGAAGGGCCTTGATGTTCTCTCCAACCCCCATGGCTAGATTGAGCGGGCCAAGGGGAGACAGAGGCAGTCGGGCCCGCCAAAGCCGCTTGTGAGTTCAAAGATCGATATGGGCACGAGTTCTATCCCGGCCTGTTCGAGGGCGGCGTTGGTCTCGGTGTTCTCCCCGTAAACGCAGACCTTTCCGGGCTTAAGGCAGAGTGTGCTCGCGGCATTGTTGGCCCTTTCGCGCTCGGCGGCAGCGGGGTTCGATCCGCCGCAGAGGATAAACCTCAGACTATTTGAGCCAAGTGCCATCCCAATCGCCTCGCGGATCCCTCCCTCGACGATTGCGGCACGGGTCGTCCACTCGCGTCTCCCTCGCGTGATTCGGTAGACTTCTGCCTCCTCCAGCAAAGTTCGATCGATGAGGAACGTATCGTAGTCGACACGGCTGAAATAGGTGTCTAAGTGAATGCAGAGTTCGTCATAGGGGACCTTGATCGCCCAGACAGATTCGATGGTCGAGTCCTTATTCCACAGCACCTCTCGTGCCAACGAGTCTATGGCCAGGGGCTCGGTGCGCTGCGAGATGCCGATAGCTACGTTTTCACTGTTTAGGTTGTGAACGTCGCCGCCTTCGAGATGATATGTAGATTCGTGCTTGAAAAACTGCGGCGTTCCCATAAAGGCCGGATGGTAGTTAAAAATCGTCTGGTAGGCGATGACCTCGCGGTTTCGTTCTGGCCAGTACATGTGATTGAGTGTTGCGCCGCTTCCTATGACGCTTACCGGGTCACGCGTGAACCACATAGTGTTAAGCGGGTTTACGAGAAGGTCCTCGGGGAGGTAAGCGTCTCCAGTCAGTGCCGCGAGACTATGCGCCTCCCTCTCGGTATCAAAGACCTGGCCGTAGCGAATGCCTTTGATGGCTGTTTGGACAAGGTCGAGAGAGCTTTTGGCGCCCTCGAGAAGATCGCGTATGGCCGATTGAAGCTCGATCCCCCCGACTCCGCACTCGGAGATATATAGGTCGATAAAAGACTGGCGGGCCTGGTTCGACTGATCGAGGGCTTCGATGAGCAAATCCTCGACATAGAAGAGCTCCACGCCCTCGTTCTTTAGGATGTCCGAATAGGAGCGATGCTCTGCCAGCGCTTTTTCGAGGTCAAAGGAGCTGTTTGAGGGGCGCAGCGTAAACACCTGGTTGAATTGTCCGTCTGGATAGTTGCGCGTTTCGTTGCCGGGGCAGTGCAGGAGGGCTTTCTGAAGCTTTCCTATTTCATTTTGGACCTGGAGAGCAGACATGAATCCTCGTTCCGGATGTAGCGTTATCTCGACTCTTATAGTGACACATTTTTAAATCATTTCACTTTTTGTCATAAATTGAGTATTCATAGATGCTATTCAAGACAAGGAATTGACATCAAATATCAATTCAAAGCAATAGTTGATAAATAACGTCAATTAAAAAACCGTTTATAGCGAAAATCAGCGCGCTGATGGACGAAAAGCACGCGGGGGATGCGGCTGATGAAAAAATCAAATCGCCGGCAGAGGTTACACCAACGAATTAAGGAGGGGAAATGGCAGAGACAGAGAAGAAGCGCGGTATCCGCGTCCCCCATGTATACACCATCATCCTTGCTTTAATGGCTATTTTTGCGGTTATGACCTGGTTGGTTCCTTCGGGATCGTTTGAACGTCAGGAAGTTAACGGTCGCGAGGTGACGGTCGCGGGTACTTATGAACCCATCGACAAGGTCTATACCGATGAGGACGGCAACGAGGTCGATCTTCGTCAAGGTGTTTTTGATGTTTTGGAAGCCCCTGCGGTCGGTATCCAGCAGGCCGTGGAGGTTGTTGCGTTCATCCTGATTGTGGGAGGTTCGTTCCAGGTCATCACCGCGACGGGTGCGATTACGAGCGGCGTGGCGCGTGTCGTCAAGAAGTTCAAGAGTAAAGACGTTCTCATTATCCCGATCTTGATGATCCTTTTCGCTCTGGGTGGAAGCACCTTTGGCATGGCTGAGGAAACGCTCCCGTTCTTCGCAATCCTCATGCCAATCATGATGGCCATGGGCTTCGACTCCATCACAGCGTTTATGACGGTATTTGTAGGTGCTCGAATCGGCTATATCGCTTCGACTGTCAACCCGTTCAACGTCCTGATCGCTCAGGGAATCCTGGGTATCCAGAGCAATCCCCAGCTTTGGCTGCGCATGATCGCGCTCGTGGTCCTTACGACCATTGGCGTCGCTTGGGTCATGGTGTACGCCCTCAAGGTCAAGAAGAACCCCGAATCCTCCCTCGCATACCATGACGACATCAAGAAGCGCGAGGAGTTCGGCGCCGACGGGAACCTTCTCGAAAGTGAGTTCACCGGCAGGCAGAAGGCCGTCATGGCCATCTTTGTGCTCGGCCTCGTTGCAATCATCTGGGGACTCGTGACCCAGGGCTGGTACATGAACGAGATCTCTGCCATCTTCCTGGCTATGGCCCTTCTTGCCGGTGTCGTTTCCGGCATGAATGAGAAGGAGATCGCCGGTGAGTTCGTCAAGGGTATCGCGGATTTCGCCTTCTCCGCCATTGTGGTCGGCCTTGCACGCGGCATCCTTGTGATTGCGAATGACGGCATGATCATCGACACGATCCTCAACACGCTTGCAACGGCTCTTGCCGGCGTTCCCCCGGTTGTGTTCACGAGCATTCTCTACGTGATCGACAACCTGCTCTCGATCCTCGTTCCGAGCTCTTCGGGTATTGCGGCGCTTACGATCCCCATCTTTGGACCCCTCGTTGAGCTCATGGGCCTTAATCCCGAGGCCGCTGTGACGGGTCTCTCCATGGGCAGCGCGGCCATGTCGCTTATCTCGCCCACGAGCGCCATGCTCGTTGCCGGACTCGGCGTGTGCAAGATCCCCCTTGGCCAGTGGTGGAAGGTCGCGTGGAAGTTCTTCGTGGTCGTTAGCATCGTCTGCTTGGCATTTACCGCCGTGTCGGGTCTTATCCCCCTGGCGTAGCCCATAAGGTTTTTTGGAAATCAATTAATCGGTCATCAAAAGAAAGGACGAAAAATGAGTAAGGGACTGAACGTCCACAGCGAAATCGGTGCTCTCAAGAAAGTTTGCGTGCATCGTCCCGGTATGGACCTGGTCAACATGAAGGCAGAGGACTTCGATCGCGTCTGGATCCACGACGCCTTCTATCTGGACTATGCCCAGAAGGAGCACGACCAATTTACCGATCTGCTTCGCGGCGCCGGAGCCGAGGTCGTCTACATGGAGGAGCTGCTCGCCGAAACGTTTGACAAGGTTGAGGGCACGCGTGCTGAGTTCATGAAGAAGTTCATGGCCGAGGCCGGCATCACCAATGCGTCGCTTCGCCAAGCTGTTGTGGAGAAGCTTGACTCCATCAAGGACAGCAAAGAGTTTGTCCTTGCCGCCATGGGTGGCCTCTATGTCCGCGATCTCGAGATTCCCAAGGTTTCCGGCTCGCTTGCCAGCATGGACGGCGAGGAGCTGAAGGCCGACGACATGGTGCTGTTCCCCATGCCCGCCTCCTACTTCTCGCGTGACCCCCTGGCCGTCGTCGGCAAGGGCGCCACGATGAACCGCATGTATTGGAACCAGCGCAACCGCGAGGTCATCTTCTATGAGACGGTGCTTCGCAACCATCCCGATTATGCGGGCAGCCCCATCTGGTACGACCACAACAGCGAGTGGCATATCGAGGGCGGTGACATCCTTAACATCAATGCCAAGACGCTTGCGATCGGTATTTCCGAGCGTACTCAGACTGCTGCTATCGATGAGCTCGCCAAGAATATGTTCTGGGGTTCCGATGAGGCCGAGATCGAGAACATCTATGCCATCAAGATTCCGCACGGCTATGCCTACATGCACCTCGACACCGTCTGCACGCAGGTCGATCGCGATAAGTTCACGGTCTATCCCGGCATCTACCAGACGCTTCGTGCCTACCGCCTGACCAAGGGCGATTCGGAGGGGGAGGTGCATATCGAGGAACTCGAGGGCACCCTGCAGCATATCCTCGAGCTTGCGACGGGTATGGACCATATCACCATGATTGAGTGCGGTGGCGGCGATCCGATCGAGGCTTCCCGTGAGCAGTGGAACGATGGTTCCAACACTCTTGCGGTCGCACCGGGCAAGGTCTGCGTGTATGAGCGCAACGTTGTCACCAACGATGCTCTTTACAAGGCTGGCGTCGAGCTGCTCGTCGCTCCCTCCGAGGAGCTTTCTCGCGGTCGCGGCGGCCCGCGTTGCATGACCATGCCGTTCTGGCGTGAGGAAATCTAGTCAGCGTTAGCGTATCTGGGCGGCGCGTGTGCGTCTGCGCCGCCCATCCCTCCTTGTGTGTTCCAACAACCGAAAGGACTCAAATCATGGCTCTTAATCTTTCTGGTCGAAGCGTTCTTACCCTGCTTGACTTTACGTCCGAGGAAATCGAGTACATGCTCGACCTCTCAAAGAACTTCAAGGATATGAAGCGCGCCGGTTATCCGCACCGCTTTCTCGAGGGCAAGAACATTGTCCTGCTGTTTGAGAAGACCTCCACGCGCACGCGCTGTGCCTTCGAGGTCGGCGGTATGGACCTGGGTATGGGCGTGACCTACCTCGACCCCGGCTCGTCGCAGATGGGCAAGAAAGAGTCCATCGAGGATACCGCCCGCGTGCTCGGTCGCATGTATGACGGTATTGAGTATCGCGGCTCCGACCAGTCGATCGTCGAGGAGCTTGCCGCCAAGGCTGGCGTTCCCGTCTGGAACGGTCTGACCAACGAGTACCATCCCACCCAGGCCCTTGCCGACATTCTTACCATGCGTGAGGAGTTTGGCGACACGCGCGGCATGAAGCTCACCTATATGGGTAAGGAGCAGGGCAACGTCAGCGACTCCCTGATGGTTATCTGCGCCAAGCTCGGCATTAACTTCTGCTCCTGCGGACCCAAGGGCGATGTCGAGGGCGCCACGCACTTCGATCCCGAGCTTCTTGAGCGCTGCCAGGAGATCGCCGCTCAGAATGGCTGCACGATCCAGCTCACTGAGGATATCGACGAGGGCGTCAAGGATGCAGACGTGATCTATACGGACGTTTGGGTCGGTATGGGCCAGGCTGAGGAGCTGTGGAAGAGCCGAATCGATCTTCTCTCTCCCTATCGAGTAACGCCCGAGGTCATGGCCAAGGCAAACCCCGGCGCCATCTTTATGCACTGCCTGCCGAGCTTCCACGATACGCAGACCACCATCGGCGCCGAGATTGCCGAGAAGTTCGGCGTGACCGAGATGGAGGTTTCCGACGAGGTCTTTGAGAGCGCGCAGTCTCGCGTGTTCCAGGAGGCCGAGAACCGCATGCATACCATTAAGGCCATGATGTACGCGACGCTTCGCTAGTAGCTGGGAAGTGAACGAACACTATGAGTAAACCGTACGGAAAGCCCGATCGTATTGTCGTCGCCCTCGGCGGCAACGCCCTCGGCAACAACCC
>JAQDHS010000044.1:0-5562 GCA_027663555.1 Coriobacteriaceae bacterium AM04S-08
AGGCCGAGCGCAAAATGGATTCTAAAAAACACCTTGCCAAATAGGAGCGTCAGATCGAATTGCCCCGTCGCGCGAAGCGCACGACGGGGCAATTCATGATCGAGGACGTTTTCAGGGGAAGCCCCAAGGGGACCGGTGAGAGCAATGAGGCAGGGCGCTACAGGTACTCGATTTGAGCGCCCTCGGTGTCGCACGTCAGAATGTGCGTGTCACACTTGGGGAACTGTTCACGCAGTTTGACCTGTAGGAACTTTGCCACGATGGTGTCGTCAGTCACGGCCATGAGGGTCGAGCCCGAACCACTGATCCAGATGGTCTTAGCGCCGCCGTTAAGGCAGGTGTCGCGCACGGCGTTGTAGTCGGGGATGAGGCGACGGCGATACGGCTCTTGGATGCGGTCGTCGTTGGCGGCGGCAATCAGATCCAGGTCGCCGGTCTCCAGGCCGCGCGTCATGCCGGCGATGCGGCCCATTTGCCATACGGCGGTGGAGAGTGGAATCTCCTGCGGCACAACCTTGCGCGCCTCGCTCGTATGTACCTCGTAGGGCGGAATCACGGTAATAAAACGCAAGCGATCGCTCACCTCGTAGCGCAGGCACTGGGGGAGCGAATCGGTCGGCGTAAAGGAGCAGACGGCGCCGCCCAGGATGGCGGGGGCGACGTTATCGGGATGGCCCTCGACCTCGGTGGCAATGCGGACGAGCTCGGCGCGGTCGACGGTGTGGCCTGTCAGCGCGGCGGCGGCCATAATGCCGGCGACGACGCAGGTTGAGCTGGAGCCCAGGCCGCGGGCGACGGGAACGTCAGTCTGAATGTCGATGGCGACGGGGAAGGCCGGCTCGCCCCATGCGGCCAGTGCGTCGACAAAGCTCACGTAGACTAGGTTGTTCTCGTTTTGAAACTCCTCGGGGCAGCCCGTGATGGTGAGCTTGTCGGCGCGCTCGAAGGTGAAGTGCGAGTAGAGGCTGACGGCCATGCCGAGGGTGTCGTAGCCGATGCCTAGGTTGGCGCTCGTTGCTGGGACGGTGATTTTGATCATGTGAGTCCTCCTGGCGTGCCTGGCTGTTTAGTTCGCTGCTCGGGCAGTCCTGCGCAAGACGGAAAGCACATTAAGTGCTTTCCTTTGCGTGCGGAACTCGCGACGAACTAAACAGCCAGGCACGCTGTGCGCGTTCGTCATCATCCCGGGGATTATCTGATAAAAGAAGGTGCGCCGGCTTTCGCCGGCGCTTAATAAGGAATCTAGTTGGTGCTCATTCGTTTTGCTGCAGACTCGACGTAGCTTGCCATCTCATCGACGTCGCAGACGTCTTCGAAACGGACGGGTTTGGATTCGAGTTCGGCGAGCTGGGTCGGGGCGACCGTGTTGGTGGCCTGCTCGAGCACACGCATAGCCTCAAAATCATCCTCGGGAACGTCGAGCCCCAGGGCGTCGCAGCAGGCGCGTGGGAACTTGTAGGGGCTGGCGGTCGAAAGCAGCACGCGGGCCTTGGCGCCCTCGGCGGAAGCGACCTGCTCAAAGACGTGGTAGCCGCAAGCGGTGTGCGGGTCGATCACGTAGCCGTTCGCGTCCCAGCAGCTCTTGATGGCAGCGCGGACCTCGTCCTCGCTGGCCCAACCGCAGCCAAAGACGCTCTGAATCTTTGCCAGCAGTTCGGCGGGTACCTCGTAGCGGCCGGTCTGGGCAAGCTGCTCCATAAGGCCGGCAACGAGCTCACAGTCGCCGTCGGACAGGAAGTAGAGCATGCGCTCCAGGTTGGAGCTAATAAGGATGTCCATCGACGGCGAGATGGTCGTGAAGAACGGACGGTTGCGGTCGTAGACGCCGGTGGTCAGGAAGTCGGCGAGCACGTTGTTCTTGTCGCTGGCCACGACGAGTTTGGCGACGGGCAGACCCATGCGCTTGGCATAGTAGCCGGCCAGGATATCGCCAAAGTTGCCGGTCGGCACGCAGAACTCCACGGCATCGCCGGCCTTGATGGCGCCGGCGCGCAGTAGCTGCGCATAGGCGGCAAAGTAGTAGACAACCTGCGGCACCAGGCGGCCGACGTTGATGGAGTTGGCGCTCGAGAGCACCGTGCCGGCGGCCTCCAAGCGCTCGGCAAGTTCCTTATCGGCAAAGATGCGCTTGACGGCACTCTGGGCGTCGTCGAAGTTGCCGCGGATACCGCAGACGGCGACGTTATCGCCCTCCTGAGTGGACATCTGCAGGTTCTGGACGCGGCTGACCTTGCCCTCGGGATAAAAGACAGTGATGCCCGTGCCCGGAGCGTCGGCAAAGCCGGCGAGTGCTGCCTTGCCCGTGTCGCCCGACGTGGCGGTGACGATCATGATGCGCTCGGCGCCGCCGTCCTTGGCGGAGGTGCGGGCCATAAGGCGGGGGAGCATCTGCAGGGCGACGTCCTTGAAGGCGCTCGTGGGGCCGCCAAAGAGTTCCATCACATAGGTCTGAGGGGCGTCAGCGCCCGGCGCAGCGTCGAGTTTGACGAGCGGCGTAACCTCTTCGCTCGCGAACGTGCCGCGGTATGCCTCGTCGACACACGCCGAAATTTCTTCGGCCGTGTAATCATTCAGTAACATTCCCAACACATCTTGAGCGATTTCAAAGTACGATTTATCTGCAAGCGAGCTGATATCGACCTGCTGGGTGCCAAGCTCGTCCGAGACAAACAAACCCCCGTCGGGAGCGATGCCGGTGCGGATTGCCACCTTACTTGAGCACGATAAAGTGCGTCCTCGTGTACTATGATAAGTTCCCATATAACACTGCTCCTCGGATGCCTTGGTCCCAATCGGTGAAACCATGGTATCAGAGCGCGCAAAACAGGTTTGCAGAGGCTTTTAGAAAGGTAACCTCCAGCCCATGATTAAGATTGCCAAGTTTGGCGGCTCGTCTGTCGCCGACGCCGAACACTTTAAGAAGATCAAGGCCATTGTCGATGCCGATCCGGCCCGCCGTTTTGTGGTGGTTTCTGCCTGCGGTCGCCGCTTTAAGGGCGACACCAAGGTGACCGACCTGCTCTACCTGGTTAACGCGCACGTTAAGTACCACGTGTCGTGCGAGGAGCTGCTCGAGGACATTGGGCAGCGCTATTTTGATATCGCTGACGAGCTGGAGCTCACCTATCCCATCCGCGAGGAGTTCGCGGCCTTTGCCGAGCGCGCCCGCTCGGGCGGCTACTCCACCGAGGAGCTCGTGAGTCGTGGCGAGTACTTCACCGCTCGCCTGATGGCCGAGTATCTGGGCCTGCCGTTCCTGGACGCCGCGACGGTCGTGGCGTTCCATCACGACGGTACGCTCAGCATGAACCGCACCTCCGAGCTGGTGCAGGAGTACGGTCAGCAGGGCGGCTTTGTCATGCCCGGTTTCTACGGCGCGACGCGTGAGGGTCAAATCAAGCTGCTCGACCGTGGCGGCGGCGATATCTCGGGCTCGATCCTGGCCAAGTGCCTGGGCGCCGACCTGTACGAGAACTGGACCGACGTTTCGGGCTTCTATTCTGCTGATCCTCGCATTGTGCCCGAGGCTCAGCCCATCGCCCGCGTTACCTACGAGGAGCTGCGCGAGCTTTCGTACATGGGTGCAAGCGTCCTGCACGAGGAGGCCGTGTTCCCTGTGCGCGAGGCAGGCATTCCACTGGTCATCAAGAACACCAATGCGCCGCAGGACCCCGGCACCATCATTAGCGAGACGGCTGACGAGGGTGAGGCAGAGCCCATCATTACCGGCGTGACCGGTAAGCGCGGCTTTGTCGCCATCAACGTTGCCCGCGACCGTACCAAGCCGCGCGTCGGCTTTATGCGCCGTGCGCTTTCGGTCTTCGAACGCTATGACGTTTCCGTCGAGCACATGCCCACCGGTGTCGACCGCTTTGGTGCTGTGGTGCAGGAGCAGGACGTGCGCGATTCGCTGTACTCGCTCGTAGGCGACATTCAGCAGGAGGTCGAGCCGCTCGAGATCGAGGTGGTCGAGGGCTTGGCACTTATCGCGACCGTCGGTCGTAACCTGCGCGGCCGTGCAGGTATCTCGGGCCACCTGTTTGGCATGCTTGGCCAGGCGGGCGTGAGCGTGCGTATGATTTCGCAGAGCTGCGATGAGATCAATATCATTATCGGCGTCGAGGAGAAGGACTTCGACTTGGCGATTCAGACCATTTACCGTGCCTTCTCCGACGAGAACGGCATTGTGAAAGTCGCGGACCTGGAGGCTCCCGCGCCGGTCGAACCCGCCCTGGCCGCCCTCCACAAGTAGCGGCCATTCCGGCAGATTTTGGGACATGCCCCAAAATCTGCCGTGGGGCGTTTCATTTCGGTTTCGTTTCGACGGGGCGGGTTTCATGCCCGTCCCGTTTTTGTATAAACTGGGCAAGAACATTTAGCCTGCTCGGCGTGCGGGCAAAAGCCACAACCTTAAAAGGGGGAAGCATGAAACAGTACACGGTTGCTATTTTGGGCGCGACGGGAGCTGTTGGCACCCAGATGCTCGAGTGTCTCAACGAGCAGGAGTTCCCGGTCGGCAAGCTCAAGCTGCTAGCGAGCGCGCGCTCTGCGGGCAAGACCGTCGAGTTCCGCGGCGAGCAGGTTGTGATCGAGGAAGCTTGCCCCGAGGCCTTTGAGGGCTGCGACATCGTACTCGGCGCTGCCGGCGACGATATCGCGAAGGAGCTGCTGCCCGAGGCCGTCAAGCGTGGCGCCATCGTGGTAGACAACAGCCATGCCTTCCGCATGGATCCCGAGGTGCCGCTGGTCGTGCCCGAGATCAATGCCGACGATATCAAGTGGCATCACGGCCTTATCGCCAATCCCAACTGCGCGACTATCATCGGCCTGGTTCCCACGTGGCCGCTGCATCAGCTCGCCGGCGTGAAGCGCATGATCGTCTCGACGTATCAGGCGGCTTCGGGTGCCGGCGCTCCCGGTATGGCCGAGCTCGAGGCTCAGCTGGCCGCCCTGGGTCGCGGCGAGGAGATTCCCGAGCCGCGTGCATTTGCCGCCCAGCTGGCGAGCAACCTGATTCCGCAGATTGGCGGCGTCAAGGAGGAGGGCTTTACCTCCGAGGAGATGAAGCTGCAAAACGAGGGCCGTAAGATCATGCATCTGCCCGAGCTGCGCGTGAACTGCACCTGCGTGCGCGTGCCCGTGCTGCGTTCGCACTCCGAGAGCATTACGCTCGAGTTTGAGCGCGATATTACGGTCGAGGAGGCCCGTGCTGCGCTGGCTGCCGCTCCCGGCGTCAAGCTGGTTGACGATCTGGGTGCCGAGGGTGCACACGACCGCTTCCCCATGCCGATGGATACGTCCGACCAGGACCTGATTTGGGTCGGCCGCGTGCGTCGCGACATCTCGAACCCCGAGGCCGCGCGCGGCATCACCTTCTGGTGCTGCGGCGACCAAATCCGTAAGGGCGCGGCAACCAACGCCGTCCAGATCGCTAAGCTGCTCTGCGAGTAGTTTGACCTGTCCGGCGGGGGCCGGGCTTGGTTTTCAGAACGTCCTCGACCATGTGTGGCGCTCCTATTTGGCAAGGTGTTTTTTAGAATCCATTTTGCGCTCGGCCTCGAA
>JAQDHS010000045.1:0-5191 GCA_027663555.1 Coriobacteriaceae bacterium AM04S-08
GAGGACCGGACGGGCTCGAAGCCCAGATATTTTTGGACGGAGAGTTCGATCCTGGCTCAGGATGAACGCTGGCGGCGCGCCTAACACATGCAAGTCGAACGGCACCCCTCTCCGGAGGGAAGCGAGTGGCGAACGGCTGAGTAACACGTGGAGAACCTGCCCCCTCCCCCGGGATAGCCGCCCGAAAGGACGGGTAATACCGGATACCCCGGGGTGCCGCATGGCACCCCGGCTAAAGCCCCGACGGGAGGGGATGGCTCCGCGGCCCATCAGGTAGACGGCGGGGTGACGGCCCACCGTGCCGACAACGGGTAGCCGGGTTGAGAGACCGACCGGCCAGATTGGGACTGAGACACGGCCCAGACTCCTACGGGAGGCAGCAGTGGGGAATCTTGCGCAATGGGGGGAACCCTGACGCAGCGACGCCGCGTGCGGGACGGAGGCCTTCGGGTCGTAAACCGCTTTCAGCAGGGAAGAGTCAAGACTGTACCTGCAGAAGAAGCCCCGGCTAACTACGTGCCAGCAGCCGCGGTAATACGTAGGGGGCGAGCGTTATCCGGATTCATTGGGCGTAAAGCGCGCGTAGGCGGCCCGGCAGGCCGGGGGTCGAAGCGGGGGGCTCAACCCCCCGAAGCCCCCGGAACCTCCGCGGCTTGGGTCCGGTAGGGGAGGGTGGAACACCCGGTGTAGCGGTGGAATGCGCAGATATCGGGTGGAACACCGGTGGCGAAGGCGGCCCTCTGGGCCGAGACCGACGCTGAGGCGCGAAAGCTGGGGGAGCGAACAGGATTAGATACCCTGGTAGTCCCAGCCGTAAACGATGGACGCTAGGTGTGGGGGGACGATCCCCCCGTGCCGCAGCCAACGCATTAAGCGTCCCGCCTGGGGAGTACGGCCGCAAGGCTAAAACTCAAAGGAATTGACGGGGGCCCGCACAAGCAGCGGAGCATGTGGCTTAATTCGAAGCAACGCGAAGAACCTTACCAGGGCTTGACATATGGGTGAAGCGGGGGAGACCCCGTGGCCGAGAGGAGCCCATACAGGTGGTGCATGGCTGTCGTCAGCTCGTGTCGTGAGATGTTGGGTTAAGTCCCGCAACGAGCGCAACCCCCGCCGCGTGTTGCCATCGGGTGATGCCGGGAACCCACGCGGGACCGCCGCCGTCAAGGCGGAGGAGGGCGGGGACGACGTCAAGTCATCATGCCCCTTATGCCCTGGGCTGCACACGTGCTACAATGGCCGGTACAGAGGGATGCCACCCCGCGAGGGGGAGCGGATCCCGGAAAGCCGGCCCCAGTTCGGATTGGGGGCTGCAACCCGCCCCCATGAAGTCGGAGTTGCTAGTAATCGCGGATCAGCATGCCGCGGTGAATGCGTTCCCGGGCCTTGTACACACCGCCCGTCACACCACCCGAGTCGTCTGCACCCGAAGTCGCCGGCCCAACCGAGAGGGGGGAGGCGCCGAAGGTGTGGAGGGTGAGGGGGGTGAAGTCGTAACAAGGTAGCCGTACCGGAAGGTGCGGCTGGATCACCTCCTTTCTAGGGAGATAAGTTCTTAGAGAGACAAACTTTAACTCGAATAGAGGGCAGGAGCCCGTCCGGTGGATGTCGCCCGGGGGAAGTCCCCGCAGCACCCGGTCCCCGGGGTCGCACCCGCGTACCTTGAGAGCCGCATAGCGATAGGAGAGAGATGGAAGATCATTCTTCCAGACTCGATTCTTTTCTGCGATTTAAAGACAGAATGATAGCAATCATTCATCCGATCCAAACAAGAAGAATTCACTTATATATGAGTGAGGAGCATCTGATCGCGAGCACAGTCAACTACTGTGCCGCGGTATGAGATACCCGAATTGCGACATACGAGCGCTATTCATGATATCGATTAATTAACTTTAGCGACACGTGGATATCCCGCGGGCCCGATGCGGTCCCGCAAGATACCACGGGCGCACGGCGGATGCCTTGGCACAGGGAGCCGATGAAGGACGCGGCAAGCTGCGATAATCCCCGGCGAGGAGCACACATCCTTCGACCCGGGGGTCTCCGAATGGGCGAACCCATCCGTAGCAGTACGGATATCCCGACCCCGAACACATAGGGGCCGGGAGGACAACCCGGGGAACTGAAACATCTAAGTACCCGGAGGAGAGGAAATCAATCTCGAGACTCCCCGAGTAGCGGCGAGCGAAAGGGGACCGATGGCCAAACCGTCGAGCGGGCATACCCGGCAGGGGTTCCGCCGACGGGGTTGCAGGGCCGCGCATCCGGGGGCTGCCGCCCCCGGGCGCAGGTCCGGCTGGGGAGCGGAACGGCATGGGAGGGCCGGCCGCAGCGGGTGACAGCCCCGTACGCGAACCCAGACCGGACGGCGCGACGCGGTCCCTGAGTAGGGCCGGGCACGTGAAACCCGGTCCGAACCTGGGTGGACCACCATCCAAGCCTGAGTACTACCCTGTGACCGATAGCGCACCAGTACCGTGAGGGAAAGGTGAAAAGCACCCCGGGAGGGGAGTGAAACAGTACCTGAAACCGTGCGCCCACGAGCAGTCGGAGCACCCTTGTGGTGTGACGGCGTGCCTTTTGTAGAATGAGCCAGCGAGTCGCTGGCGCGGGGCGAGGTTAACCGAAAGGGAGCCGGAGCGAAAGCGAGCCTTAACAGGGCGACTTGAGTCCCGCGCCGCGGACGCGAAGCCGGGTGAGCTATCCGTGGGCAGGCTGAAGCGGGGGTAAGACCCCGTGGAGGGCCGAACGCACGTCGGTTGAAAACGGCGGCGATGACCTGCGGATAGGGGTGAAAGGCCAATCAAACCCGGAGATATCTCGTTCTCCCCGAAATAGCTTTAGGGCTAGCGTCGCGCGTTCACCGCCGGAGGTAGAGCACCGGATGGACGAGGGGGCTTCGCCGCCTACCGAATCCAACCGAACTCCGAATGCCGGCGGCCCAGAGCGCGGCAGTCAGAGCATGTGGGCTAAGCTGTGTGCTCGAGAGGGAAACAGCCCGGACCGCCCGCTAAGGTCCCCAAGTTCCAGCCGAGTGGCAAAGGATGTGCGTCCGCCCAGACAACCAGGATGTTGGCTTAGAAGCAGCCATGCATTCAAAGAGTGCGTAACAGCTCACTGGTCGAGTGGACATGCGCCGACAATACACGGGGCTAAGCTGGACACCGAAGCGGCGGGATTTTGATTTACAGAATCGGTAGGGGAGCTTCCCATGGGCGGCGAAGCCGCCGGGCGACCGGCGGTGGAGCGCATGGGAGTGAGAATGCTGGCATGAGTAGCGAGAGACGAGAGAGTAACTCGTCCGCCGTGAACCCGAGGTTTCCTGGGCAAGGCTAATCCTCCCAGGGTCAGTCGGGGGCTAAGGCGAGGCCGGGAGGCGTAGCCGACGCGCAGCAGGCAGACATTCCTGCACCGCGCACGCGGCGCTACGACCGACGGGGCGACGGATGGGGGTGGCTCGGCGGGGTTCTGGACGTCCCCGTGATGGAGCGCGGCCCGCGGACCAGGGAAATCCGGTCCGCACGAGGGCGAGGCTCCGGACGAAGCGATAGAGCGAAGCGAGTGAGCCCGAGGTCCCTAGAAAAACCCCTAGGCAGGCGCGTGCGCGCCCGTACCGCAAACCGACACAGGTGGGTGGGTAGAACATACCGAGGCGATCGGGTCAACCATGGTCAAGGAACTCGGCACAATGGCCCCGTAACTTCGGGAGAAGGGGTGCCCGCGCGTACGTGAACGGACTTGCTCCGGGAGCGGAGGCGGGCCGCAGTGGAGAGGCCCAAGCGACTGTTTACCAAAAACACAGGACTCTGCAGAAGCCGCAAGGCGACGTATAGGGTCTGACGCCTGCCCGGTGCCGGAAGGTCACGCGGAGGAGTTAGCGCATCGCGCGAAGCCCCGAAGCCAAGCCCCGGTAAACGGCGGCCGTAACTATAACGGTCCTAAGGTAGCGAAATTCCTTGTCGGGTAAGTTCCGACCTGCACGAAAGGCGCAACGACTTGGGCGCTGTCTCGACCATGGACCCGGTGAAATTGCACTGGTCGTGAAGATGCGACTTACCCGCGGAAGGACGGAAAGACCCCGTGAACCTTCACTGCAGCTTGGCATTGGCCGCTGGTCCCGCGTGTAGAGGATAGGCAGGAGGCGAAGATCCGGAGGCGCCAGCCCCCGGGGAGCCGCCCTTGGAATACTGCCCTCGCGCGACCGGCGTCCTAACCCGAGGCCGTCGACCGGCTCGGGGACCGTGCCAGGCGGGCAGTTTGACTGGGGCGGTCGCCTCCTAAAGGGTAACGGAGGCGCGCGAAGGTCCGCTCGGGACGGTCGGCAACCGTCCTTTTGAATGCAAGAGTACAAGCGGGCTTGACTGCGAGGCCCACAAGCCGAGCAGGTGCGAAAGCAGGCTCTAGTGATCCGGCGGCCCCGAGTGGGTGGGCCGTCGCTCAACGGATAAAAGGTACTCCGGGGATAACAGGCTGATCTTGCCCAAGAGTCCACATCGACGGCAAGGTTTGGCACCTCGATGTCGGCTCATCGCATCCTGGGGCTGGAGCAGGTCCCAAGGGTACGGCTGTTCGCCGTTTAAAGCGGTACGCGAGCTGGGTTCAGAACGTCGTGAGACAGTTCGGTCCCTATCCTCCGTGGGCGCAGGAGAATCGATGGAGGCTGCCCCCAGTACGAGAGGACCGGGGTGGACGCACCTCCGGTGAACCGGTTGTCGACCAACGGCACGGCCGGGTAGCCGCGTGCGGCGCGGATAACCGCTGAAGGCATCTAAGCGGGAAGCCGTTCCAGGGATTAGTTCTCCTTCCGGTAAGGGCCCAGGTAGACTACCTGGTCGATAGACGGCAGGTGCAAGGCTGGCGACAGCCTCAGCCGAGCCGCACTAATCGCCCGAGCTCTTCCGGAACCGCACCTCGCGGCCCGCGGGACTGAGCGCTCATGCGCGCGGTCCGGGCACGAGGATGCCCCCGAGTCACCTCCCCTATGCGCCATGCGGCCCCCAGGGCACGTAGATGAGACCCAGGACACCGTAACGGTGGGCGCCGCCCACCGGTCAGCGGCCAGAGCATGGGGGGCACGCCCGGTCCCGTTCCGAACCCGGAAGCTAAGCCCCATCGCGCCGAGAGTACTGCGGGGCCAGCCCGTGGGAGGCCAGGGCGCCGCTGACCGGTGGACGGCACCGAGCCGTCG
>JAQDHS010000046.1:0-4514 GCA_027663555.1 Coriobacteriaceae bacterium AM04S-08
ATCGACCTGCGCCGATGCCCCTAAAGTGGACACACATTTTGTCCTATAAGCCCAAATGCAAAAAGGGACCCGTCCATTACGGACGGATCCCTTAAAACAAGTGATCGTCAAACCGAATTACTCGGCGTCAGTCTCCTCGTCCTTCTTCTCGGAAGGCAGCGGGGTAACCTCGATCTCGACGCCCAGAGTCTCAGCAGCAGACTTCATGGACAGGGAGATACGACGACGGTCGAGATCGATCTCCATGACCTTGACCTGAACCTTGTCGCCCACGTGGGTGACCTGAGAAGGCTGATCGACGTGCTTGTTGGCCATCTCGGAGATGTGCACCAGGCCCTCGATGCCCTCGCCCAGGTCGACGAAAGCGCCGAACGGGACAAGCTTGGTCACAGTGCCCTCGACGATAGCGCCGACGGGGTACTTCTTGACCAGTGCGCGCCACGGATCCTCGGTGGTCTGCTTGAGACCCAGGGAGATGCGCTCGCGGTTGAGATCGACGTCGAGAACCTCGACCTCGACCTCCTGGCCGACCTTGACAACCTCGGAAGGATGGTTGACGTGGTTCCAGGAGAGCTCGGAGATGTGGATGAGGCCGTCGATACCGCCGAGGTCGACGAAGGCGCCGAAGTCGACGATGGAGGAAACGGTGCCCTGGAGACGCATGCCAGACTTGAGCTTGGACAGGATCTCGGAACGCTCGGCCTTACGGGACTCCTCGAGCACGACGCGACGGGAGAGGACGACGTTGTTGCGGTTGCGGTCCATCTCGATGACGCGAGCCTCGATGCGGGTGCCCATGTAGGAGGTGAGGTCCTTGACGCGACGGAGGTCGACGAGGGAAGCGGGCAGGAAGCCACGCAGGCCGATGTCGAGGATCAGGCCGCCCTTGACAACCTCGATAACCTCGCCCTCGACATTCTCGCCGGAGTTGAACTTCTCCTCGATGCGGTTCCAAGCACGCTCGTACTCGGCACGCTTCTTGGACAGGACCAGACGACCGTCCTTGTCCTCCTTCTGGAGAACCAGAGCCTCGATGGGATCACCGAGTGCAACGATGTCTGCAGGGTTAGCGTCCTTGCGGATGGACAGCTCGCGGACCGGGATAACGCCCTCGGACTTGAATCCGATGTCAACGAGCACCTCGTCATGCTCGATCTTAACGACAGTGCCGTTAACGAGATCGCCCTCATCAAAGTCGGTAATCGTACCGTCGATGAGGTTGTTCATCTCCTCCTCGTTGACATCGTCAAGAGAGAAAATGGACGAGTTCTGAATCTCACTCAAAGGTGGACCCCTTTCGAACTACGGGGCCCCGATTGCTAGGACCTACAGAAGGGTGCGACAAGCACACAACGTTTAGGAACACTCGGGAGCCGACAGATACTAATGTGACGCTTATGCAATCACGTTCGTATAGGTTACGGGGAAATGAGTTCGATTTCAAGCGTGAACTGCGATTTTTTACTCGTGTGGAGACTTTTTCGTAATCTTATGAACACACGTCTCCGCAACTTGACGATAACCAGCCAGGCATTCGGCTTTGGGGTAAAGTATCCGGAGCCAACGATTCTAGATCGATTTTTCGAGAAAGGTGCCCGCGTGCTCAAAGCAGTCGTTTTCGATATGGACGAAACGCTTCTTAGCATCAACCTCAACGCGTTCATCCTTCGCTATTTTAAGGATGTCTCTTCGATGCTCGCGGATATCGGGCGCCGCAGCCGCGGTGGCACGATGGCACGCCTCGGCACCATCCTGGTCGACCTCAACGCCAATCGCCGCAGCGGCACGGACAACCGCACCAATCTTGAGTTTTACCAAGAAGAGGTCGAGCGCCGATGCGGGATTTGCCTCTCGGACCCACTTATCTACGAGGCGTTTACCTACTACGACCGCGAAGTTCTTCCGTACAAGAATGACGAACTCATCAACGCCCATGCCATGCCGGGCGCACACGCCGCGCTCCAGGCCGTACAGGGCGCAGGGCTGCGCTGCGCGCTCTTTACCAACCCCAGCTTTCCGCAGGGGGCCATCGAGTGCCGCATGGGTTGGGGCGACCTGGCCGACGCCCCCTTTGAGCTCGTCACGCACATGGGAAACGCCACCCGCTGCAAGCCTGATGCCACCTACTATCTAGAGCAGCTTCAGGTGATGGGGCTCGAACCGCACGAGGTCCTTATGGTGGGCAACGATCCCAAACGCGACTTCCCTAGCCCCGCCTGCGGCATTCAGACTGCCTATGTAGGCCAGGGCAAGCCCAACCGAGTCACCTGGCGCGGAACCATGGAAGGCTTCGCCCGCGACTTTAACGCCGTAGTAGAGGCCTTCTACGAGCACCAAGTAGCCGACGAACTGTCCTAGCACACTTGGGTTTTGCCGATCATGATGTTGAGGATCTCGACGTCGGTATCTTTCATGCCCACACGGCCTACGTAGCCCATACTGGCGATTGTCTGCTCAACGGTATCTTGGATCAGGCCCTCGCCGGCGCGGAAGCCGCGACCCTGCATGGCCATATCATGGCCCAGGATCGCTGCATCGACGGCAGCCGAGATCTTGGCGGCACAGCTCGCCTTGGCGCCATCGCACACGATGCCGCCCACATTGCCGAGCGTATTGGAGACCGTCGCACCGATTTGCTCGCGCGTGCCACCGCACAGCCAGGTAATCGCGGCACCGGCACCGCACGCAGCGCAAATAGCGCCGCAAAACGCCGAGAGCGCACCAATGTAGCTCTTGATATGCACGGCAATGAGATCGGACAGCATCACGGCACGCACCAGGCGCTCGTGGTCGCAGCGCAGGTACTCGGCATACTCCATGACGGGCAGTGCGCAGGTAATGCCCTGATTGCCCGAGCCGCACACAATGGCGACCGGCAGCGCGCAACCGTTCATGCGGGCGTCGGACCCGGCGGCCGCACGGGCACGGGCACGGCAGGCGACGTCATCGGCACGAGCACCCAGCAGCGTACGACCCACCTCGGCGCCCCAAGCGTGCGCAAGGCCCTCGGCACTGATTGCGCCATTCAGCTCAATCTGACGCTCAACGGCAGCGCGGGCGCCCTCAATGTCACCGTCCTCGATAAAGTCGATGATGGAATCAATGGACATGGGCGTATCGGCGTTATCTGCCGCACGCTCGGCCACCACGCGCTCGGCGCAGGCGGCGCACTCCCCCGCCGACTTGCCGCATACCGGAATACCATCGAGCGTATGGCACGTGACATTAGTGTGGTGATCGGTAATCTCGACGACCGCGGTATGGCCCCCGGACGTCGCAGTCACCTTGATGTAGAGGTTGGGCACACCCTCGACAAGCGACACATCGCAGTAGCCGGCGTCGGCGAGGAGCTCGGCCACGCGAGCGCGGTCTTCATCGTTAACGCTCTCGAGCACCTCGAGCGCGCTCTTAGCGTCGCCGCCCACGGCACCCAGCACGGCCGCGGCTTCAATACCGTGCATACCGCCCGAGTTGGGCACGGTCACGCTCTTAACGTTCTTGATAATGTTGCCCGAGCAGGCAACATCCATATGATCGGGTTCGCAACCGAGCGTCTGGCTCGCCAGCGCCGCTGCATAGGCAACGGCAATGGGCTCGGTGCAGCCGAGTGCACAGACAAGCTCGCGGTTCAAAACATCGCAAAACGCGGCATCACGGATGGAATCGGTAGGCATAGGTATCTCCTGCTTGCATAACGGGCTGGACTCTCAAAATAGTTGGCTCCTTTATTTGATAACAATGCATCAAAAACCGCAACCACGGTTCCGGCGGACGGCGCTCAAGCACAATTTGGCGGCATTATTCATGAGAGGCCGGTCTTGTTGCCTGCTAAAGCGTTTGACCAAAAAACGCCCGAGCGTTTACGCAAAAGTCGCGCTATCATGCAGTCGAACGCGGTAAACACCTTTAGCATTTGCGCCGCACAGACCAGAGAGGAACCATCCATGAAGATCGGTATCGGTAACGACCACGCCGCCGTCGAGCTCAAGAACATCATTTCCGAGCACCTGAAGGAACGCGGCTGCGAGGTCGTGAACTTTGGCACCGACACCTCCGAGAGCTTCGACTACCCCATCGCCGGTTACAAAGTGGGCAAGGCCGTTGCCAACGGCGACGTTGACCTGGGTATCCTGATCTGCGGCACCGGCGTCGGGATCAGCCTGGCTGCCAACAAGGTCGAGGGCGTACGCGCCGTCGTGTGCTCCGAGCCCTTCAGCGCCAAGCTCTCGCGCATGCACAACAACACCAACGTGCTCGCCTTTGGCGCCCGCGTCGTTGGCTCGGAGCTCGCCAAGATGATCGTCGACGAGTGGCTCGACGCCGAGTTTGAGGGCGGCCGTCACGAGCGTCGCGTTAACCTCCTCAACGAGATCGACCACACGCGCGGCCTTAAGATCGTCGACGAGGCCTAAAGATTCACAAAGCCATACGACGCTAACGCCAGCCCCCGCCCGGAAGAAACTGAACTGCCTCCCATTTCTTGGACACGAGAAATGGGAGGCTTTTTATGCGTG
>JAQDHS010000047.1:0-3527 GCA_027663555.1 Coriobacteriaceae bacterium AM04S-08
TATACGGGTGCATCATCGACGTCTTCAATACAGACAATATCAGTGCGGAATGTCCGCGAAGGTCAGCCCTCAGATCCTGCTACGACTACGTCCTCGGATTGTGTGGGCTGATGAAGGACGTGGTTGGTGGGGTGCCTTGTCCCGGTCGCTGTTTCGCGGCTTTGCCGCGAAACCACGCGCTCCTTTGGGCATGGAGGGGGAGTTGGTTGTCGCCGCATTCTATCCCCTTGCTGTTTCGCGCTTTTGGCACGAAACATCGCAGCACTTTGGGCATAGAGAGGACTGGGTCGCGGATTCAGATAGCCTAGAGAGATATGGGTGCAAACGAGAAATCGTTGTTGGGGTCGTCCTTTTCCATAAACTCATCGAGACAGAATGTCATATAGATTGGAACGTACAGGACCTTGCCCTCTTTGCTAAGGTTCTCGTGGCTCAGTACAACGGCCTCGGGAATTTTGTACTCGCCCACACTCATCAGACGGTCGAGGGCCGCATGTGCTCGAACTTTTTTGCCCGATTTGACTTCGATTGGGACAACATGCCCGCGGGCGCCTTCGACCACAAAGTCAACTTCACCGACTTCGCGTGTCTGGTAGTACCACGCATCCGCCCCGAGAGCAATAAGCTCCTGTGCAACCACGTTCTCATAGAGACCACCGAGGTTGGGAGTTTTCATATCTAGATAGACAGCGCGTGCCGTGCTGCCGGGATACCGCGATGCGAGCATTCCTGTATCGGACTCGTATAGTTTGAAGGCGGTCGCTTTCTCCGTCCTCTTGAGAGGACTCCGTGCCTCCATCACCTGGGGGACCATCAATCCAACGCCCGCGTTCACCAGCCATAGGAAATCCTGCTCGTATTTTTGAAGACGAGCCCCCTCGCCCAAAGACGAAACAACAAAGCGATGGGACTCCGCCTCAAGTTGAATGGGAATTTGCTCGAAAATGGAGCGAATGTTAAACGCTCGAGTCGATGCATATTTAGAGATATCGTTTTTGTACTGATCGACTAGCTGAATTTGAAGCTCACGTGTTCTCACGAGCGAATAACCCGAATCGATATAGTTCTGAACGACCTCCGGCATGCCGCCGCAAACGATATAGGCTCTAAAGTTTTTGAGCATCGCCTCATGAATATAGTTTTCGACGGGACGCCTCTCGACAAGGCAGGTGCGAATGCCTGCAAGCGCATTCTCGCTGACGCTGTTTGCCCAGCAAAACTCTTCAAAATCCATCGGTCGCATAATAATGTGCTCAACATACCCCACTGGAAAAGAAGAGATTCCCTTAAACTCAGTCCCCAGCATAGACCCCGAGAAGACATAGCTAAAGCGTCCGTCCTCGACCAATGCCTTCATGAGTGTGACGATCTGCGGATACTCCTGAATCTCATCGACAAAGATAAGCGTATCTCCCTCAACAAGTGGCGCATCCGCAAGAAGGGCCACACGGTTGATAAAGTCAACGGAGTTCTTAGCGCCAACAAGCGCATCCCTTGCCTCGGCATCGAGCAGCAAGTTGACCTCATAATACGAAGCGTAGTTGCTTTTTCCAAACGCGCGAATTGCATAACTCTTGCCAATCTGACGCGCACCGGTAACAAGCAAGGCCTTATTAGAGTTATTCTTCCAGTTCAAAAGCCTGTCAGTGACTTTGCGGCGTAGCATTAAAACCCCTCAATGACAAAAATTGGCAAATAGATTTACCCCAAATCATACAAAAATTGGCAAATAGATTTGCCCCTAATCATACAAAAATTGGCAGATAGCAAAGACTCGGTTAGGTCTCAAAACCACCGAACCGGCGCGGTGCCACGCGAAAAGGCCAGGGACGCCGTTATTTGCGTCTCCAGCCCCCTGATTACACCTCTGGGTCCCACGACGGGATGTTGTTGATGCTACTAGTACGGCTTACCTTGTCTCGCCGGATTCGGTGCGTAAGCGGTAGCCGTGGACCAAGTCGCTGATGGCCGGCCAGGGAATCTGGCGATCGACCCAAAATTGAAGCTGGACTAGATAGCGCTCGGTGGCGCGGGTGAGGGCGGCAAACTGCTTGTGAGTCTCTACCTGGGCGTAGAGGTCGCGGCTGCGGTCGAGGATGGCGGTCGTGTCGTCCATCTTGCCGGTGACGTCGAAGGCGCCCGAGAACCAGTCGCACAGGCGCGCAGCGCTGTTGTTGAGGGTGGCCAAGTCGGCGGTGTCGCCGTTGGCGTTCTCGGTTGTTTGGGCGCGCAGGAGCGAAAGGACGTCGGCGGCGTTCATGCAGTAGCCGACGGTAAAGTTCCATACTGCGAATTCGCGGCCGGTGTCGAGCTTGCGGCGGCGCATATAGTCGATATCGCGCGGCTCCTCGAGCATCATTTGGTCGGCAAGGGCTTCAAGCGAAGTGGTGTACTCTGCAAGATCGAGTGCAAGCAGGGTGTCGATATCCATCATGTTTAGGCCTCCGCTTCGATCTCGACGATTTCGTTTTTGATGCACATGCCCTGGTTGTTCCAGACCTTGCGGCAAGCGGCGGCAAAGCGCTCGCGGTCGGCCTCGCAGATGCGGGCAAACATGTTGCAGGTGCCAAAGGGCTCGCAAATATCAAAGAAGATGCAGATCGAAGACCAACCGCCGTACCAGCTCACAGCACCCGCCGGCTCGTTAAAGACGGGGTTCTCGATGTACTCGTAGTTGGCGATGGGACCCGATACGGGGTAGGTCACCTCGGTATCGCAAATCTTGGCCGAGAAGATGCGCGACTCGACCGGACAGGACGATTCGAACAGCCTGCACGTCTCGGGCGCTTTGTCCCAGAGCATGTCGGCGAGAAACGTCTCGTCATTCAGAGTGATCTTGAGCATTTTTGTCATCGTAAGGACCTCCTCAATCCGTCGCTCAAGGGGCTCGCTGGCGGATAAAGGAGAAGACAGCTACGGGGTCGCCGAACCCAAACTTCACGGCAGATGCCTGTCGCCCCAGCCCGTGCTGTACTCGGCTAAAGTATCACGCCTTGGGGGCAGAAGCAATATCCCTGTTTTGAATTTTTGGACACTTTGCCGCAATGCAGCTCGCTCACGGTTGCTTGCCGCGGGGTGAAGCGCGATGGGTTATCCCTTTTGTTGGATGAAAAGCCCCATGTTTTTGCAGGGGTGCATACTCGTCTTATAAGTGCATAGAATCTCGTATAGTGCGAGTAAGATTTTGCGCTGTCCGATTTGTGTTTAGCAAAGATATAGTTTGCATAATCCGGTCTAATCCCTGCTCTATTTAAATAAAGTTGCACGTAAATGGCGTAGATATGCGTGAGCTGGGGTTCTTTACGCTGAGCGGGTAAAAACGACCGTTCACCGTTCCGCTATTTTCAAAATGAATAAAATGAGCGATAAAGAGAATATAAACCTTAATAAACTCGCGTATCGCACGGACGCGGGTTATTAATGGGTTGTAGGCCTTTTACAGAAAGGATTCCAGCAATGTCTAAGCCTCTTGGCAAGCCCGATCGTATTGTCGTCGCCCTCGGCGGCAACGCCCTCGGCAACAACCC
>JAQDHS010000048.1:0-3023 GCA_027663555.1 Coriobacteriaceae bacterium AM04S-08
AGTCGATGTATCGCGCATAGTATGCCCATTGCTGCTCGAGGCTGGGGTAGAGGCGGTAGAAGCCGTCGAAAAGGCTCTTGACTACTTTCGATTGATGCTCAGTGCCCATTGTATTCGCTACGATTAAACTCGGCACAGGGGATACTGGTTTTCCGTGCGAAAACGCTCATGCCGCTAAATTGAGCGACCGCCTGTACTGCAGCGGGATCATCCGCCCGAGCGATCCCTTAATCCGTCGCCCGTTGCGCCAATCGGCAGAAGCCACGCGTGGACGCTAATCGCTCGAGCGAATCGTCGTCGGTTTCCGTTTAACGATTTCTTTTTCCGCTATTATCTGACCCTCGGACTTCCTCGTGATAGAAGTAGTCCACGATCACCGGATGCCCCTGGGGGACTCTGCCACAAGGCATTTCGTTGTCCACAAAGGGGCAATCGTACTTCTTGGCCATTTCCTCGGCTTTTACTTCAAGCGCTTCAAAATAGCTACGGTTGCGCTTGTTATAGATCTCATCGTAAAGCGGTACGAGATTGGGATGTTTCTCGGCGATATAATCCAGGATCGCTTTTTTGAAACCACCCCGAAGATTGAGATTTTCGAGCCAAAACAAATCGCACCGATCCTTTACTCGCTCAAAAATCATCTCAAAATCCGTGATGCCGGGAAATACCGGGGACACGAAGCAGACCGTACGGATACCTTCGTCATACACCTGCTTCATAGCAGCGATACGACGCTCGATGCTCGACGCGGAGTCCATATCGTTCTTGAAGTTCTCATCCAGCGTGTTGATCGACCATGAAACGGTCACTCGTCCAAGCCTCTTCAGCAGATCGATATCCCGTACCACAAGATTGGACTTTGTGCAGATCAGAATATCTGCATCGCTGCCAATCAGCTGCTCCAGGAGTTTCCTGGTATTCCCGAATCGCTCCTCCTGTGGATTGTAGCCATCCGTCACAGAACCGATAACCACCCGCTGTCCAGCGTATTTCTTCGGATTCTTGATTTCCGGCCAATGCTTCACATCAAGAAAGGTGCCCCATTCCTCCTTGTGTCCGGTAAAGCGCTTCATAAAGGAGGCATAGCAATACTTACAGGCATGCGTGCAGCCTACATAGGGATTGACCGAGTAGCCGCCTACCGGCAGGCTGGACTTGGTCATGATGTTCTTTGCTTCCACCTCATTGATGAGGATTCCATCGATCACTTCCGCCATGTTCTCTGCACCTCCAGCACTCTTTCGAATTCTTCCGGCAATTCCTGAATCATGTTTTCGTCCCCTATGACAGAGACGAGGTCTTCCTTCATAAACATTGGAATGCCAAGCGCGTGCGCCTGGTCCGTCAAAGACCATGCCCACTCCGGTTCCGTATGAACCTTCCTGCTCTGCGCCCCGGTCATGGTACCGACGACGATCCAGTTGATTCCGGAAAGGTCGACCGTACCGGGATCGTCGAATAGCGGCTCAAAAGTAACGAAGAAGTGATTTGCTTTGACGTTTTTCCGAAGGGCGTCGATACGCCACAGCTCCGCTTTCCTCGTCACCGTAACGCCGAACCATGCGTTTTCCAGGTCGGTATCTAAATCCAGCAAATCGGGTCTCTTGGTCAGGAACAGGAACTGATGCTGTGGATTCTCATGGATCTTTGCAAATACCTCGTCTCGCCATTCCAGCTTCCACCCGGAGAGATCGCTCATGCCGGTAAGGAGAAAGTTCTGCGGGCGTTTCTTTTCCATCATCTTGAGCTTGCTCGGGAAGAACGCGGGATCAGCGAAGTCGTCAATCATATGCCAACGTTTCACATTGTTACGGGCATAGCAATATGGACACCCCACCGTGCAGCCGATGACGATATTCATATTCTGAATCTGATTTTTGATGCAGATGCTCATAACGCCTGCCTACCTGCCTCTCCCGTAAACACGCAATCAGCCTTCCCCACCTTGCGGGCAAAAGCCTCGATATCTTGCTTGCAAGCAGCAGGCTCGCAATCGCTCAAATCGTATGACGTGCCGCCGTTTCGATAGACGGCCCGATGGGAAAACGATCGGCTGACAAGCCCGATGCCGAGCTTCTCGCACAGGGTCATCCGTGCTCCCTTTCAGCTATAAAAAACAGGTGTCTATAAACAGTATCCTTGTTGATTTTCGCAGGGGCAATGAACAAACGCGTGCACCTGTCGATAAACGAACAGCTACTGGACATTGTCAAACGACTCAGATTGGAGAGGCGATGGGAGAAACCAAGATCGACCGCCGGCGGCGCTACACCCTCTCAGTCATACAGGAGGCGTTCTTCGCGCTGCTGGCCGAGGTCGGCTTCGCGAAGATGACGGTGGCAGACATCTGCCGCCGCGCCGAGATCAACCGGGGAACGTTCTATCTGCATTACGAGGATAAATACGCGCTGCTCGATGCGCTTATCGACGAGGCATTGGCAGCGGCTCCCCCGCTTGAGGGGGTTGAATCGGCAACGCTTTGCCAGCGTCCGCCGGCAGACGACGATTATCGCCTGCTTTATTCGGACAGCGACTCATACGCTCGCGTAGCCCAGCGCGTCATAGAACGCGGAGCGGAGCAGATGGTTCCCTGGGTCATGGAGAAAACAGGGCTTTCACGCGAAGACGCCTTCCTGCTCTTCATCCACAACGTCCAGGGCAATCTGGCCGTCAACCGCCTGCTCGGCTGGAGACGAGGCCCCGAGTTCACCCATGCCCAGGAGCTGCTCAACGCCTATTCCGAAGGGGGCTTACTGGCGGTATCCGCTCTTCGCGATTCCGATAACCCATCGTGACCTGCGATTCAGGAATACCAGCCTCCGAGCCCTCTCGTTCGGAGGCTGCGGCTAAAACCTCATTGCGCGTCTACCGCTCCGCGTTACTCGCCACCTGCCCGCGCCACCGAGAGCAGGGCGCCCAAATCGGCCTGGATCGCCCCTGCCTTGCTTCCAAGCTGCAACGGAGCCGAGCCGCCCGAGATGTTTACGCTCAAAAGGTGCGCATCCGGCAGCTTCGCGGTCATG
>JAQDHS010000049.1:0-2295 GCA_027663555.1 Coriobacteriaceae bacterium AM04S-08
GGGTGGGCGCAAAGGGTCGCGAGTCCGAGCCCGTCTGCATCGAGGACGAGATCCCGTTCGACATTCCGGACGGCTGGGAGTGGGCACGGCTGGGGACGCTGTGCAATTTCGGCAAGTGCCAGAACGTTGAATATAAGAGCGTTGCTGAGGGCGTATGGAATCTTGACCTTGAAGACATTGAAAAAGACTCAGGAGCCATCCTCCGTAAGAAACGCAAAGCTAGAGGTGAGAGGGGCAGCACTAAGCACTCTTTCACTTCTGGCATGATTCTTTACAGCAAGTTGCGCCCGTATCTCAACAAGGTAGTCATAGCCGACGAAGATGGGGTTTGCAGTTCTGAGATTTTGCCCCTTAGCTTTCCTGAACTGGATAACGAATATGCCCAGTTAATCCTCATGGAGCCTGGCTTTGTCGAGTATGCAAAAGATTGTTCGTACGGAGTGAAGATGCCGCGACTTGGAACCGATGATGCAAGGCATTGGCTTGTTGCTACACCGCCGTTAGCAGAACAGCATCGTATTGTCGCGGCTTTTAAAGCCTATGCAATAAATACGCTTTAGCTGTTTTCATAGCATCGTCGAAAGGATGATGTCATGAAAACGTTTGCCCAACACCTACGGGAAAAGGATTACGCAGAGAACACGATTAGCTCGTATACATTCGCAATAGACCAGTTAGTCAATAGGGCATTGCCTCTTACAAACCAGTCGCTTCTTACTCACAAGGAGTGGCTGGTTTCTTCGTTTGCGCCGAAGACAGCCAATAATCGTATTGGGGCAATAAACACTTATTTGGATTTCATTGCATTTGACGGAATTCGACTCAAAGGGGTTCGCATTCAGCAGAAACCGTTTCTCGACAACGTCATAAGCAATGAGCAATACACTCTGATGAGGGATGGCTTGAAGTACGATTGTGATTGGTTTTGGTATTTCATTGTTAGGTTCCTTGGATGCACTGGAGCTCGCGTGAGCGAGTTAAGGCAATTCAGGGTCTGCCATGTTAGCGTTGGCTATATGGACACTATTTCCAAAGGTCAGAAGCTCAGAAGGATTTGGATTCCACAGGCTTTGCAGCGCGAATGCTCCACATGGAAAGCTGGAACGTCTTCGAGTGAGTTGTTATTTCCTGGCAAGGGTGGCAAGGCTATCACCTCACGTGGCATATCTCTTGGATTGAAACGCATCGCCCTACGCTACGGCATCGACCAAGAAGTCGTATATCCACACTCGTTTCGGCATCTATTTGCAAAGAACTTCATTGAACGTAACCCGGATATTGCCCTACTCGCAGATCTCATGGGTCACGAGAGCATAGAGACAACGCGAATCTACCTGCGGCGCACCGCCAGCGAACAACGCACCGCAGTTGATGAAGCTATTGATTGGTGATCTTTGGCAGCACCGCTTCAAGCCGAGCTGCGATACGGCGCTGCTCGGCAAGAGGCGGAATAGGGACCAAATAGTTTTTAACTGTTTCCTGCGCAAGCTCCTTTTGCTTCGTACTCCCGCTTGCCTGGTCTTCAACAACCGATTGAACCGACGGCCCGGCGAAATAGGCAAAAGCAAATCGGTAATCGAACCAGTCATCGCGCGCTCTAATCACGGTAACGTGACTGTCGGCAACGGCCCAGCCGTATTCGTTCTTCGATGAATCGTAGATTGCCATACGTCCTAGTGTTCCGAGACCAGTCGAGTTCCAAAGCAAATCGCCGTCTTTTAAAATACGCTCCTCACCGTACTTTTCGACCGTTTCAGGGTCGATGAACTTCGCCTTCTCAAGCGAGAATCCGCTCCATTGATTGCATTTCTGAGCGACTACGGGGTATTTCTCGATTGACGAATACTTTGGAGACTTGCCTCGCTGAATGTATGTAGTTACGGTCCCCAGCCGTGCCCACTCCCAGCCGTCCGGAATGTCGAACGAGATCTCGTCCTCGATGCAGACGGGCTCGGACTCGCGACCCTTTGCGCCCACCCTCTTCTCATAGCGGCGGCCATCGGAACCGGCGAAGATGATCGACTCGCCGCCCTTCGGGGCCTTCATCTTCTTCTCGGCGACGAGCTGCCGGCGCTGCCCGCGGATGCGCTCGAGCAGGGTGCTCGCGGGCTCGTCTGCGGGGTCCTGCGGCACCAGCCCGCCCCGCACCGCCAGCTGCAGCACGGATTTGCGCAGGCGGCCGGGCAGCGCGGCGTCGAGCGCCTCGCGGGCGTCCTCGAGCCCGCCGTACTCCTCGACCAGGGGCATGAGCTCGTTCACCCGCCCGACGATGCGGCGCTGCTCGGCGAGGGGCGG
>JAQDHS010000005.1:0-83965 GCA_027663555.1 Coriobacteriaceae bacterium AM04S-08
AGCAGGGGCTCTCAATGTTTTATGTCCTGCTCATATCGTCTCTGCCGGCAGTTTAGGAACGTCTCTAACTGCCGGCTCGGGAACGACAAAGCGCTAGTTCACCTCGACGGGTTTGGCGCCGGGATAGCGCTCCTCAAAGTCTAGGCGGTACTTATTGTCATTGGTACCCGCCACGTTGTCGCGCGACAGCGGCGCCACGATCTCATTCTTGTGGTCCGCAGGCTTGGCGTATTTCAGGCTGATCTCCCAGGCATCACAGATTGCGTCAATGCGGTGATCCAGGTCGTCGTACAGGGCGATGATGTCCTTCCAGGAGCTGTAGTTTTTGGAGCTCGTCGGGACGTCCAGGTCCTCGACGATGTCGTAATACTGCTCGATGGTGTCCTCCGTGCGCTCGGCGACGTCGGCGAGATTTTGACGGGTGGTTCGATCCTCTTCCAGATAGTTGCCGTTGAAGTTCTGCGCGCAGCCACGGACCTGGCTGTCGAGATCTTCGAGCAGGTCGTAGTATTCGCTCAGGCGACGGTAGAGGTTCTGCTCGGAGAGCGTTGCTTCGCCGCCATCCTCGTCGTCATCGTCATCATCGTCGTACAGGCTGTTGGGATCGCCGAGAGGCTTTAGGTCATCGTCGTCGACGTCATGGTGCAGCTTAGCTACCTCGGCAGTCGTCTGCGTGGCGGCGTTGTCGAACGGTCTGATTGCAAAGAAGATGACCAGGGCGATGATGATCGCCACCAGCACAACGATAACGGCGATAAGCGGCCCGGTGCCGCTCTTTTTGGGAGCGGGGATCTGTGGCGAAGCGGGCACGTATGCGGGAGCCGGCTGCTGTTGGGGCGAGCCGCTCGCGACGGGTATGCGCTGCGTGGTCTCGACGGCCTCGGTCCTTGCGGCGGGGTCGGGGCTATAGGCAAGGGGGTCGTCCGCCTTGGCTTGCGGCGTATCAAGGGAGCCGGTCTGCTCAAAAGCGGGCTGGCTATCGCTCGCGGCTGTTTGCTCAACGGGTGCACCGCACGAGGTGCAGAACTTGGCATCATCTGCAAGAAGCTTGCCGCACGAGGCGCAATACCGAGACATTGCCACTCCTTTCGCCACATTTCAATGCAATACGACGATTATACCCAGCATCCAAAATTCCCCATCATATGTTGCGGTGAAATAGGGACTGTTTGGCGGTCTCAGAGCTTCAATCAGCCCCTATTTCACCGCAACTTTGGAAAGGCACCTTTAGCCATTGGGGACGCGCCGAGCACTGGGGTATCATGGCTTGGTTGCTATAACTCGCATTTACGCGCCTTGTAGGAAGGGGCTGCGCCCATGGCTTTTGAGCCTGCTCAACATTGCTTTATCACGCTCGAGGGCGTCGACGGTGCCGGCAAGTCCACGCAGGCGCGCCTGCTTGTCCGCGCGCTCGAACTCGCTGGCTACCAGGTTGTGAGCCTGCGCGAGCCGGGCGGCACCGCCATCAGCGAAAAGATTCGCGCTTTGCTGCTCGACCCCGCCAATACAGCGATGGGCGACACCTGCGAGTTGCTGCTCTACGAGGCGGCGCGCGCCCAGTTGGTGCACGAGGTCATAGCCCCCGCCCTTGCGGCCGGCAAGGTGGTCCTGTGCGATCGCTTCTACGATTCCACGACCTGCTACCAGGCGTTTGCCGATGGCCTCGATCGCCAGATAGTGCGCGACGCCAACAACCTGGCCGTCGCGGGTACGCACCCGGCGCTCACACTCGTCTATCACATCACGCCCGAGCAGGCGGCGCTGCGCATGGCAGCCCGTGGTGCGGCAGATCGCATGGAGGCAAAAGGCATGGCATTCCAGGAGCGTGTCTACCAGGGCTTTTGCGCAATTGCTGCCGAGGAGCCAGACCGCGTAAAGCTCATCGACGCCACTGCGACCGTCGAGGAAGTCTTCGAGAAGACGGTCGAGCAGGTTCGCGCGTACGGTCTCGACATTCCGCAGGAAGCCGTCGCCGCCGCGCTTGCCAAGGAGGCCGAGTAACATGGCCCCCGCTCAGGCAAGCCTGCTGGCCAAGCTCGACACCCAAGAGCGCGTGCGCGACTTTTTGACCAATGCCGTCGCTAGCGGTCGCGCATCGCACGCCTACCTGTTTTTGGGCGCGCCCGGCGCGGGCAAGCTCGACGCCGCGTGGGCGCTCGCCCAAGCCTTCCTGTGCGAGCAGGATGGCTGCGGCTCATGCGATAGCTGCGTGCGCGTCGCCCGCCATACGCACCCCGACGTGCACTATTACACGCCCGAGAGCGCCACGGGTTACCTCATTGCCCAGACCCGCGAGCTGCTCGATGACGTGCCACTGGCGCCCATCCGTGCCAAGGCCAAGGTCTACATCATCGACCGTGCCGAGCAACTGCGTGCCAACACCGCCAACGCACTACTCAAGACACTCGAGGAGCCGCCCGAGGGCGTTATGTTTATCTTGCTGGGCACCTCGGCCGACGTGATGCTGCCCACTATCGTGAGTCGTTGCCAGTGCGTGCCGTTTCGGCTGGTGTCGCCCGCCGTCGCCGCGCAGGCCGTGAGCCGCGCCACCGGTCAGGACCCTGCGCGTTGCCGCATGGCGGTCGCCGTGGCGGGAAGCCCCACACGCGGCATCGAGTTTCTTAAGAGCGCCGAGCGCCAGGATGCCCGCCGTCAGATGGTCCGTGCCATCGACTCACTCATTGCCGCCGACGAGGCCGACGTGCTCAGTCGCGCCAAGTCGCTCATCGTCGCCGTCAAGGCGCCGCTCGCCGAGGTCAAGTCCACGCAGGAAAAGGTACTCGAGCAAAATGCCGACTACCTGTCGCGTGGAGCATTGAAGCAGCTTGAGGACCGCAACAAGCGCGAACTCAACGCACGCGAGCGTTCGGGTATCATGGAAGCGCTGGCGAGCGCGCGGACGCTCATGCGCGACGTGCTGCTGACGCTTCAGGATGAGGCGGCCGACGTCGTGAACGAGGATGTGCGCGACACGATCGGTCGGCTTGCCGCCGCGACCAATGTTGCGGGTGCCACGGGGGCGCTCGAGGCAGTCGCGACCGCCGAGCGCAACATCGCCAGAAACGTTACTCCCCAGCTGGCCATCGAGGTCATGCTGTTCGATATCAGGAAGGCACTGAAATGCCGTTAGTCGTACCCGTTAAGTTTACCTACGCCTCGCGCGACCTGTGGTTTGACCCGCAGGGCCTGGATATCCTCGAGGCCGATTATGCCATTTGCTCCACCGAGCGCGGAACCGAGATCGGCTTGGTCACGGCCGATCCCTTCGAGGTGCCGCAAGACGAGATCGGTCAGCCGCTCAAGCCCGTGCTGCGCGTGGCGAGCGACATCGACCTGCAGCTTGCCGACGACCTGGCCATCCAAGGCGACGAGGCGATGGTCGATTTCCGCCGTCTGGTCAAAGAGCTCGACCTCGAGATGAAGCCGGTCGGCGTCGAGTACCTGTTTGGCGGCGAGAAGGCCGTGTTCTACTTTGCGGCCGAGGAGCGCGTCGATTTTCGTCAGCTCGTCAAGGATCTGTCCTCGACGCTGCACATTCGCGTCGACATGCGCCAGATCGGCGTGCGCGACGAGACTCGCCTGGTGGGCGGCTATGCCCAGTGCGGCCAGGAGCTCTGCTGCACGCGCTTTGGCGGACAGTTTGAGCCCGTCTCGATCCGCATGGCAAAAGAGCAGGACCTGCCGCTCAATTCCTCCAAGATCAGCGGCGTTTGCGGCCGCCTGATGTGCTGCCTGCGCTATGAGTTCGAAGCGTACAAGGACTTTAAGAGCCGTGCGCCCAAAAAGAAGACGCTCATCGATACGCCGCTCGGCAAGGCGCGTATTCAGGAATATGACACGCCGCGTGAGCAGCTGGTGCTGCGCCTGGAGAACGGCAAGGTCTTTAAGGTCAACCTGGCCGATATGACGTGCTCGGAGGGCTGCAAAAAGAAGGCCGCCGAGCAGGGCTGCAACTGCCGCCCCGACTGCGTGACGCGTGACGTGCTCGAGCGCATCGAGTCGCCCGAGATGCGCCTGGCGCTCATGGAGCTCGATCGCGAGAACGGCGTCGACGTGGGCGATGGCCTGTCGAGTGCCGACCGTCTGGCCGGCACGTCGATGCCCAAGCGCCGTCGTCGCGATGCCGATTCCGATGCTCGCGCCGGTCAGGGGCAGGGCGAGGGCCGTGGCCGCGGAAAGGGCCGTGGCAATGCCGCAACGCCCGAGGCCGAGGAGGCCGCTGGTGGCCGTCGTCGTCGCAAGCGCGCGGGCTCGGGTGATGCTACCGAGGCTGCGGCCGCGGGCAAGAACGTTTCCCGCGAGCGCGAGGTTCAGCAGCCCCAGCAGCAGAATCGCGGCGGTGGTATGAACCCCACACGACGTCGCCGCCGTCATCTGTCGAGCGAGGAGCGCGAGGACGCCTTCCGCGCCGCAGCTGCTCGCGAGGCTGGTGCCGCTTCCAAGGGTCCCTCGGCCTCCGATGCGCCTGTCGACAAGGGCGGCAAGTCACGTGGCGAGGAGGAGCGCGCGCCGCGTCCGCGCCGTCGCCATTCCTCGGGCGCGCAGCAGAAGCCTTCAGTGCCCTCCGTGGCCGATCAGGTCTCGGATGGCGAGGTCAAGGTCACGCGCCGTCGTCCCGGAGATGGCGGGGGAGCGGCTGCTAAGGCTTCGCGTGGCGCCGCTCGCGACGAGCGCGAGCCGCGCGAGGATCGCGGTGGCGAGGGCTCGGCCGACCAGGGTCAAAAGCGCCGTCGCCGTCGCCGTTCCCGCAAGCCGCGCCAGGATGGTGGCGAGGGCTCGACCCCGTCTTCGGCCGCACCACAACCGCCCGCCGGCGAATAACGCCCGCGAGCGGATTTAACCCGCCTTACCCCAATCGCGTCGGGGTACCATAGCGCTGAATCAACAACCCTCCCTGCGACCGAACGTAGGGAGGGTTGTGTCTTGAAGAGCCATCTGAACAAATTGAGCCGTCTGCAGGGTGCCGGCGCCCTACCGTTTGCGGACGAATTGCTGCCGTTTGCCGAGCGGGCGGCACGCGAGGCACTCGAGGCATTGTCGCCAACACGATGTGCCGGCTGCGAGCGCGCCGGTGCGCTTATTTGCCAAGACTGCCTGGCCGCGCTCACGCTCATCGACCCACGTCATAGCTGTACCCGATGCGGCGCCCCGTTTGGGGATTTGCTGTGCACTGAGTGTTCGGTCGATGGCACGTCCTCGGCAATGGCGGAGGCGCTCGACCGCTGCCTGGCGTGCTCCGTCTATGCGCATCCGCTGCCGCGCATCATTAAAGCGTACAAGGACGCGGGCGAGCGACGCCTGGCGCCGTATCTGGCGGAGCTGCTCTACGACACCGCCCTGCATGCCCAGGTCGTAGCGCCCGAACGCTTAGGAGGTGTGCTGTCCGGTGCGGATGCGGTGGTGTTTGTGCCTGCGACGGCGGCAGCGTTTCGGCGGCGTGGCTTTGATCATATGGAGGCCATTGCGCGCCCATTTTGCGAGCTGTCGGGTGTTCCCCTGCTCGATGCTCTCGTCAAGTACGGGCATGGCGACCAGCGCGAACTCGGTCGTGAGGAGCGTCGCGAGCGTGCCCAAGGCATGTACGAGACGGTTGAGGACGTGCACGGCCGCCGCCTACTGCTTATCGATGACGTTATCACCACGGGCGCGACCATGGCAGCAGCCTCGGCGGAGCTCAAGCGCGCCGGCGCTGCGGCAGTCGATGGCCTTGCTATCGCACGTGTTTGGTAGGGGTGGTTTTGTGGCAGTGAAGATTGAGCGGCGCAACGAGCCGACAGGCGAACAGCTAGCGGCTTCCGTAATCCTAACAGGCGCTTCAGCGCTGCGCATGATGCGCGCCGAGCGCCGGCAGATGGGCTATATCAGCTGGAAGGACCTTAATCCCGATGAAGAGCGCCGTGTGCTGCGCACGTCGTCGCCCTCGACCGAGGATATCTATCTTCCTGACTTGGTGCGAATTGGAGCCAAAAGTGGCGAGGTGCAAGAAGATCTGTGCTTGCTGGTGGGATCTGCGGCGCAGCGCCGCCGCATGCCTGGCGTAGGCTGGTCCGTGTGTTCCGGGTTGCCCGCCGGCTCGATTCTAGAGGTGGAACCGGGGGTGTACAGCCTATCTCCCGAGGCCCTTTGTGTTGCCGTTGCGCGCGAGGTCGGCTGCATCCAGGCGTTTGCCCTGGCCCAGGAGCTGTGCTCTAAGATTTCACTGAGCGACCGCGGGAAGTATCTGCCTCCCTACACCTCGCCTGTTACGAATAAACTTGCAAAGGACAAGGACCAGCCAGCAGACGTGGGCTACTTTGAAGTCGAACCGGTGCTGACGCCCGATCGCCTGGCAGATTACCTTACGACATGCAAGGGAAGCACGGCCAAACAATTGCAGCGTCTGTGTCCCTACTTGTCAGAAAACCTGCTCTCGCCCATGGAGTGCATCATGCTCGCTCTGTTTTCGCTTCCGTTTTCCTATGGCGGGTTTGCCTGCGGACCTTTTAAGACCGACTACAAGATCGAGTTCGATGACCGTGCGCAGGCAATCTCGGGGATGCCTCATGCAGTTTGCGATGCGTATCAAGAAGCGGCCCGGTTTGACCTGGAATACAACGGTGAGCTGGGCCATTCCTCTCGGAGGGGACGTATCCATGATGAAAAGCGCAACACGGGCTTGATTACTATGGGAATCGAGGTCGCGACGGTCAATAGCGAAATGCTCTGTGACATGGAAGCGATGGAAGCGCTCGCATGGCGCATGCACCAGCGTATGCGAAAGCGGTACCGGAATCGTGTCGATGCCCGCAGGAAGAAGCAAGAGGCGTTGCTTAACACGCTGCGGGCGTGTTTTGGGCTTAAGCCGGTCTAATTCACGTCGAAAATAGGGGGTTAATCATATGCCCTGGCCAAAATATGGCAAATATGAGTACTGTCACTAAATCAGTAACAGCAAAATCAAGGAATATAGGACTCGGAGGCGTCATAAAGTAAGAAGATAATAAACAAATGTGGAATAACTAAGCATCAGGTTGGCGACACTGAGCGCAAAATCTGTTCGAGAGGCCAAAATTGCCTGTTACTAAATTGGTGACAGTACTCATATTTGCCATTTTTTGGCCACGGCACCCTAGGAAGGGTGCCCCGGAGCTCCCCATAGGGGAGCTCCGGGCTTCACAGAGGCACGAATAGCCCACTCCGACCTGCGAAATCTGTACTCGCGATGCGAATGACGCCCCTAACCTTAAACTTTAGCTTGAACTTAGCTATAATGCGCTACGTTCCTACCAGGCTGTGGTTGCGGACGGACGAAATGCCCGTCCTAGTCCAAGACAGACGCGGTCAAAGGGATCCACGTAAGCGACCGCGTGCGCGCGGCGCGATCATGGCGCGTCCTAGATGTAAGCCGCACCGTCCGTTCTACTTTCTTTGGGGCAATACCGCCTCGCGGGCGAGCGGGCCAGTCGTGAAGGTGGCTGCGGCCTCCCGAGCAAACACCCCGGTGCGCAAGTGTGGGGTCAAATACCAGGTCAGCTGGTGGGAACAATCTGATATTCCGCGCAACGCACGGATCGTATACGACACAGAAGGCAGGGTAGTGGACATGGTGAGGGGCAGCTTGATGCACGCGGCTCGGTTAGGTGCTGGGACCGCAGCGGTCATCGCCGTTTTGGGCCTGAGCGGATGCGCGTTCAACCCGCTGTCTACGTTCACGACTCCCACGATCGACCAGATCGAGTACGAGACCGTCACGCCCGCGGTGTCGGATGATGCCCTGGTCACCCCCGGTACCCTGACGGTTGCCCTCGATACCTCCGATGCGCCGCAGGCCATGCAGGGCGCTGACGGCGAGCTCACGGGGTATGCAGTCGACGCTGCCCGCGCCCTCGCAAGCCGCATGGGCCTTAAGGTCGCCTTTGTCGATGCGTCCTCGGCAGGTTCCGCGCTCGGTGACAAAAAGGCTGATATCTTTATCGGCGAGATCAACTCCACGGATGGGGACGTTAGCTCGCTCGGCACGTGCCTGTACGATGCCGCTTCCGTGTTCGGTAAAACCAGCGATGGTGGGTCGCTGAGCGTTTCCACCGATACCCTTAACACGTCTACTCTGGGTATCCAGATGTCCTCGGCCTCGCAGGAGGCGCTTGCTAAGCAGAGCATCACCGCCAACCAAAAGACTTACTCCAACACCAACGAGTGCTTTGAGGCGCTCGAGTCCGGCGAGGTCGACTATGTGATCTGCGACTCCACGGCTGGCGGTTACCTTGCGCGACTGATGAGCGAGATCTCCTATGTCGGTGCGCTCGAGGCGCCCTCGACGCTTGGTGTTGCAGGCCTTTCGTCCAATGACGAACTGTGTCGTGCCGTGAGCGATGCCCTCGACGGTATTACGGCCGACGGCACGCTCGAGGCGGTCCACTGCGTCTGGTACGGCACGATGCCCTACGACCTCACCACTAAGACGGTTTCGGGCGCTAACGTGCAGCCGGGCGACTCTGAGTCCAGCGAGACCACATCCTCCGGCAGCGAGTCCTCCGATTCCAACAATGAGACCGCATCCTCCGAAGACAAATCGTCCAGCCAGGAAGACACCATCACCGACGACGACATTAACAAGCTTAATAGCTAGTTATTGCTAGGGGTGGTGTCTCCTATGCGCTAGGAGAGATGCCCCTTCACGGTTTCAACACGCACTGCCGGGCTTCCCCAATAGGGGAGCCCGGCTTTTTCATCTCTATAAAACCAGCAGGTCAAAGCCAATTTTCGGGACCAAATACAAAGTCGCCGGCTCCCTCCTATAGCGCACTTTGCCACAGAAAAGTGCGAGACTTCGGTATGCGGTATCAAGCAATCGTTATTCGGGTCTTTGGGAATCCGCGTGATTAAATGCACGGCAATGGGTACATAGCCAGTACAGTAAGTCCCCGAGGCAGATTGGAGCCACGTATGGATATCAAGGTTTCTGGACGCAAGACGACGGTAACCGATGCTCTGCGTGCGCATGTGGATGAGAAGATCGGCGAGGCGCTCAAGGTTTTCGATATCGAGCCCATGACGGTCGACGTTGTACTTCGCTATGAGAAGAACCCCTCGAACCCCAACCCGGCAATCGTCGAGGTTACGGTTCGTGCCCGCGGTTCGGTGATTCGCGTTGCCGAGCACGGTGCAGATATGTACGCCGCCATCGACCTCTCCGCCGATAAGGTCACCCGCCAGCTGCGTAAGTTCAAGACTAAGGTCGTGGACAACCGCCAGGGCGGTGCCAGCGCCGCGGATGTCGCGCCGGTCGAGCGCGTCGAGGATCTGGCCGACCTGCTGCTGCCCGAGGAGGAGGACGACCTGCTCGTCCGCGAGAAAGTCATCGATGTCACCCCGATGACTGAGGAGCAGGCGCTGGTGCAGACCGATCTGCTCGGCCACGACTTCTACGTGTTCGAGAACGCGACGACTGGCCTCATCAATGTGGTGTATCACCGTAAGAATGGTGGATATGGCATCATCAAGCCCCGCATCGAAACACTTGACGAGTAAAATACGTTAACTTGCATGAGTTAACGGTTGGCGGCCATCCCATGCGGGTGGCCGCCTTTTTACGTAAGGAGTCGCTTTGATGGACAAGGCCGCATCCGCCGGTCATTCGGACCGTTGCCGCATCGTCGTCGATACCTGCTGCGACTTTAGCCCCGAGGTCGCCGCGAACCTCGATGTCGATATCCTGGGTTTCCCCTTCATTATCGATGGCGAGGAGCGTACGGACGACATCTGGTCGAGCATGAGCCCTAAGGAGTTCTACGACCGCATGCGCGCCGGCGCTCGCGTGTCTACCTCCGCCGTGTCACTCGGTCGCTATATCGAGTTCTTTACCGAGTGCGCCAAAGAGGGTACGCCCACGGTCTACCTGTGCTTTACCTCGGCGCTGTCGTCGAGCTACAACTCCGCGTGCCAGGCGGCAGATGCCGTGCGCGCCGAGTATCCCGATTTTGAGCTCTACGTGGTCGACAACGCTCTGCCCTGTGCGACCGGCGAGCTCTTGGCGCTCGAGGCCGTCCGTCAACGCTCGGCGGGACTTACCGCCAAGCAGCTGGTCGACTGGGCAAACGAGGCCAAGACCTATGTCCATGGCTACTTTACGCTCGAGAGCTTCGACGCGCTGGCTGCCGGCGGCCGCATTCCGCCCGCGGCGGCGCAGCTCACGGCAAAGCTCGATGTCAAGCCCGAGCTCTCCTACGACCTGGCCGGCTCGCTGTCGCTGATCGGCGTCAATCGCGGCCGCAAGAAGGCGCTCAAGTCCATCCTCAAGTCGTTCCGCGAGAACTACGTGCCCGATCGCACCATGCCCATCGCCATCATGACGGCCGATGCCGAGAAGGATGGTGACTGGCTCGAGGCCGCCGTTCGCAAGGAGGAGGGCTGCGCCGACGTCACGATTATCCGTAGTTCCGTCGGTCCTACCATCGGCTCACACGTGGGGCCCGGCATGGTGGCACTTGCGTTTTGGGGTAAGAACCGCGCCGAGAAAGCCTCGCTTTCCGACCGCATCGCTCGCCGCGTGCGCGGCCAGTAGGCAGGCGCTGCGGCCGTAGTCGCCCTCGACTCACAGCCCAAACGCTGGCACCGAGTATTCAACCTGGTAACAACACCCAACCCAAAAGGAAAGGTTTCATGGCAAACAAGCTCTCTGTCGCATTTATCGGCACCGGAATCATGGGTGCCCCCATCGCCGGCCACATCCTGGACGCCGGCTATCCCGTCACGGTCAACAACCGCACCAAGTCCAAGGCCGCAGCGCTCGTTGAGCGCGGCGCCGTCTGGGCCGATACGCCGGCCGATGCCGCGGCGAACGCCGATGTCGTCTTTACCATGGTGGGCTATCCCTCCGAGGTCGAGGAGCTCTACCTGGCGGGCGACGGCCTGCTCGCGTGCACCAAGCCCGGCGCGGTGCTGATCGACCTCACCACGAGCTCGCCCGAGCTCGCTCGTGACATTGCCGAGGCCGCTCAAGTCTCCGGTCGCATGGCGTTTGACTGCCCCGTCACCGGCGGCGAGTCGGGCGCCATCGCCGGCACGCTCACGGCTATCGTGGGCGCCACCGAGAACGATATCGCCCCAGTCCGCGACATCCTTGCCACCTTCGCGGCCAACATCTGCTGCTTCGACGGCGCTGGCAAGGGCCAGGCTGCCAAGCTCGCCAACCAGGTGTCGCTGGGCGCCTGCATGGTCGGCATGGCCGATGCGCTGGCGTTTGCCGAGCTGAGCGGCCTTGATCTGGAGAAGACCCGTCAGATGATCCTGGGCGGCACCGGCAAGTCCGGCGCCATGGAGAGCCTGGCGCCCAAGGCGCTCGATGGCGACTACAAGCCCGGCTTTATGGTCGAGCACTTCATTAAGGACCTGCGTCTGGCGCTCGCCTACGCCGATGACCGCGAGCTCGCGCTGCCCGGCGCCGACGTGGCCTTTACGCTCTACGACATGCTCGACGCTATCGGTGGCGCCAAGCTGGGCACCCAGGCCATCACGGTCCTCTATAAGGAGGAGGCCGATGCCATCGCCGCCGGTCTGGACTGGTCGCAGTATCGTCCCGAGGAGCATGGCGCTCACGAGGAAGGTTGCGGTTGCGGCGAGCACGGCGAGGACCATGAGTGCGGTTGTGGCCATCACCATGGCGAGGACCACGAGTGCTGCGGTGGCCACGGCCATGACGACGGCCACGAGTGCTGCTGCGGCCACCATCACGGGGAGTAGCGCCTATGAGCTGGACGTTCGTGGTGCTTGCGCTGGTGCTCTTTCTCTTTGCGATCTACATCGGCTTTTTGTGCGGCCAGTGGGCCTGCGAAAAGCGCGTGATCACCAAGCGCGACTACTGGATTGCCAACTTTGCGGGTGCGGCGGCAGTCGTCCTGCTGACCTGGGTGTTCTCGCTGTTCCCGCTGGTGCAGTTTGCGCCGATCGGCTGGCTCGGCGGCTTTATCGCAGGCCTTAAGATGAGCTTTGGCGAGTCCGTCGGTCCGTGGCGCAAGCACGACGAGGTCTTTAACGTCAACAAGGCTCATCGCGCCGCCGCCGACGCGGGCGACGCCGAGGAGCGCCGCCGCGCACGTCGCAATGGCGCGGCCGACCGACAGCTCATCTCGGTCACCGATGACAGCAAGGGTGCTGGCAAGCACGCTAAGAAATAGTAAGAAGAGGTAACTATGGCAGAAAACAAAGACGAACAGCTCACCGACGAGGAGCTGGCACAGCTCCAGCTGGCAGAGGAGAACGAGAACGCCGTCGATCGCCTGGTCCAGGAGCTCGGCTGCCCCACGCGCCGCATCCGCCAGTTTGCCGCCCGCGTGCTGCATCTGCTTGCCGAGCGCGATCCGCAGCGTGTCGTGTCCTGCGTGCCCGCGCTGATCGAGGCGCTCGACCGCCCCGAGGCGCAGACCCGCTGGGAGGCCCTCGATGCCCTGACGGCGCTCGCCACCACCTGCCCCGAGCAGCTGGGCGATGCCTTTGAGGGCGCCGAGACCGCGCTGTTCGACGAGATTTCCTCCACGCTGCGCTATGCCGCCTTCCGCCTGCTGTGCGTGTGGGGTGCCACGAGTGTCGAGCGTTCACGCGAGGCTTGGCCCATCCTGGACGAGGCCATCCAGTGCTACCACGGCGACCTTGAGTATCGCGACATGCTCGGTTGCCTGTACGAGTTTTGCCAGGGCGAGATCGACGCCGAGGTTGCCGAGAAGCTTGCGCTGCGCCTTAAGTTCGATGCCGAGAACGGTAAGGGCAGCTATCTCAAGGCCCGTTCGAGCGAGATTTGCGAAATGCTTGTTAAACGTTTTGGCCTGGATCTCTCCAAAAAGAAGAAGCGTGCTAGCGTTAAAAAATCTGAGGCCGCCGAAGACGAGGAGTAACAGATTATGGCGCACGATGTAGTCCTGATTCCCGGTGACGGTATCGGTCCCGAGATTACGCAGGCCATGCGCCGCGTGGTCGAGGCCGCCGGTGTCCAGATCAATTGGAATGTCCAGGAAGCCGGTGCCGGCGTCATGGACGAGTTTGGCACGCCGCTGCCCCAGCACGTGCTCAATGCGGTCGCCGAGACCAAGGTTGCCATCAAGGGTCCCATTACTACGCCGGTCGGCACGGGTTTCCGCAGCGTCAACGTGGCCCTGCGCAAGCATTTCGACCTGTACGCCTGCGTGCGCCCTTGCCTGTCGCAGCCGGGCGACGGCTCGCGTTTCCGTGACGTCGACCTGGTCATCGTGCGCGAGAACACCGAGGACCTCTACGCCGGCATCGAGTTCGATGAGGGCGCTGCCGAGGTCGAGGAGCTCTCGCAGCTCGTCGAGCGTTCGGGCCAAAAGACCTTCGCCGCCGATTCCGCGATCTCGATCAAGCCCATCTCTATCGCCAAGAGCCGCCGTATTGTGGAGTATGCCTTTGAGTATGCCCGCCGCTGCGGCCGCAAAAAGGTGACGGCCGTGCACAAGGCCAACATCATGAAGGCGACCGACGGCCTGTTCCTGCGCGTTGCGCGCGAGGTGGCCGCCAACTATCCCGATATCGAGTTCAACGACAAGATCGTCGACGCTACCTGCATGGGCCTGGTCCAAAACCCCAACGACTTCGATGTCCTGGTGCTGCCCAACCTGTACGGCGACATCGTGAGTGACCTGTGCGCCGGCCTGGTGGGCGGCCTGGGTATGGCTCCGGGTTCCAACATCGGTGCCGACTGCGCAATCTTTGAGGCTACGCACGGCTCCGCGCCCGATATCGCCGGTCAGGATATCGCTAACCCCACGGCCGAGATTCTCTCTGCGGCTATGATGCTCGATCACCTGGGCGAGAACGACGCTGCCAATCGCATTCGCGTCGCCGTGTCTGCCACGCTCGACGAGGGAGAGCAGGTTACCGGTGACGTGCGTCGTGCCCAGACCGGCTCCGTTGAGGGCGCTGTGGGCACGCAGGCCTTTGCCGATGCCGTTATCGCTCACCTGGCCTAAGGCATGCACACTGCAAACGCCTAAATAGTACTTAAGTGTTTGCGTATAACCTAAGAATCAATACGCCCGGCGCTCTGTCGGGCGTATTCTATTGAGGACTATGTTTCCTAACAAGGAGTAACTGATATGGGTCTGATTCAAAAGAAGGACGAGAAGGACGAGATCGACGGCATCCAGATCATCGAGCGCGGCGAAGGCCCCGACGGTGACGAGGACGAGAAGATCGATCTGGTCGCCGGTACGTCTGCCGAGCACATTGCCGCCGGCACGACGGCCGAGGAGGAGGACGCCCGACTGGAGGCTCAGATTGCCGCGGATGCCGCTGACGAGAACCTCATGCCCGAGGAGCAGGACGAGGACGACGACGCCGACGTGGACGACCACGCTTGCAAGCACAAGAAGACGATGATTGCCGCCTTTGTGGTCGCCGTCGTGATCGCTGCCGTGGTCGGCTTCTTTATCGGCAACGGTGGTTTTGGCGGCAAGGGCGTCGGCTCGGCGACCCTGACCGAGGACCAGCTCGATTCGACCGTGGCAAGCTATAGCTACAACGGCAAGAAGAGCGACATCACCGCGCGTGAGGCCATCGAGAGCCAGTACAGCCTCGACACCGTCAAGGATAGCGATGGCAACTACACCGCTCCTTCTGCTGACGTCATCCTGTCCTACGTGCGCAATCAGATTCTGCTGGACGCTGCCGAGGACGAGGGCATTACCGTTTCTTCCAAGGAAATGAAGCAGTACGCCGAGGATTCCATCGGCACTTCGGACTACAAGACCATGGCCACGCAGTACGGCGTGTCCAAGGACCAGGCCAAGCAGATCGTCCGTCAGTCCGCGACGCTGCAGAAGCTCTACAAGAAGAAGGTGGGCGATAGCTCTGCAAGCATGCCGACCGCCCCGACCGAGCCTGCTGACGGCAACGAGGAGACCGCGAGCAAGGACTACGCCGACTACATCATCAACCTTGTCGGCGATGAGTGGGATAGCTCAAAGGGCACTTGGAAGGATGCCGACAGCACCTATGCCAAGGCCTTCGCTGACGATGCCTTTACGGCCGATAGCGCCACCTACAAGCAGGCCATGACCGCCTATTACACCGCCTACCAGCAGTATTCCTCGCAGGCTTCGAGTGCCAGCTCCAAGTGGACCGAGTATGCTAACGGCCTCTACGCCAAGGCCAACATCAGCATCTACGGCCTGTTTGCGTAAAGAGTTGCACGGCTTATCGAGCATCTAGCTGATAGAAAACAAATTGCCCGCCAGTACGGAAGTCGTTCTGGCGGGCAATTTGCGTTGAGGGCGTGATTGGCGGCTTAATTATGGCTATTCATCTTTAAGTCCAAAAAGGCTATCGGCTTCATCGTCGGATATATATTCCAGTACATCGCCCGGTTGGCAGTCGAGTGCCCGGCATATCGCGTCAAGAGTTGAAAAACGTATGGCAGAAACCTTGCCCGTCTTAATGCGTGACATATTGACCTGGGAGATGCCCACACGTTCCGCAAGCTCTTTGGATGAGATCTTGCGTTCGGCGAGCATGCGGTCAAGCCGCAGAATAATCATGGATTCCCCCTAGAGCAACTCGTCATCTTGTTTTTGCAGGATATACCCGTAGCGGAAGACGCTGGCTATCAGGCAAATAATCAGGCCTGCAAAGAGCATGGAAGGGTCGAATAGCTGGCCGACGAACGCATCCGTAAAGCTGCCGCCAAATCCTGAGAGTATCATTCCCGTGATTACGGCACCAAGAAGCCTCACGGCAACGCCGCCGATAAGGAATAAATGTCCTACTCGACGAAGCGTATGGCTGCATTCAAGGTCAAAGGGCCTGCCTTCCTTTTCAATGTTGAAGAAAAGCCTGCGCACGCTTAGCGCGATGGTAAGCGCGAGGCATGTCATCAAGAGGCTCCCTATGGCAGTGTGACCATCGTGTGCAACGAGCATAAGTGGGGCCTGCGCATCGGTACCGACGATAGCAAGGCACGGTCCTTCGCCGGCTTGAAGTTCTACGGATTGGAGACACGACCCTTGGGAGAGGCCAGGCAATATGAGTAGAAGGTCAATCATAATGACTGCGAGGAGTCCCAGAGCGAGCGCTGTGGTAATGCAGATTGTGGCCCATTTGCAGATGCGAGCGAGCTTCTTCAGTTTAGCTATCGTCTGTTCGCGGCTGATGGTTTCATTCGATGTGGATGCGTTCCAGCGGATCATAGCCCCTCCAACCAATCTCTTGGATGATACTTGTATCATATATCATAATTAATGATAAACGATAAATAATTACGGATACTGAGTAAGTAATGATTGAAAACGATTAGCGTGAGCTATTAGCTCATTTTGGATGCCGGAGTTTAGCGCGCGGGGGATGAGGACAAATGCCAAAACTTCCCGTGACCGCGCAAGTGCTTCATCGGGTTTCCCCAATTCATCCAGGAAAACGGCCGTAAACGATTGGAAATAACCGCTGAGCGGTCGAAAACTACCGTTCACCGATAATTTCTAAACTGGTTCTAACTGGTATTAAGTCAAAAAGACCAATTCACAAATCTTCACAATGACCTGCATTTTTTCTACATGCCATTTTTGGCCACCCTGCGTTGTTTAGACACAGAAAAGGTTCCGATCATTCGTCGAACCATTTCGAAACGGTTTCAAAGCCGCAGGTAGAAGTGTTAACGAGCGGTAAACGGTCGATTTATCGCCGTGAGCGGTGCAAAAACGTTTTACTGCGTGAATCAGCGAAAGCGACCTCTTCTGTGATGATATAGTGACAACACCACGTCACGTGGTTACTACCAGTTGAGAGACCACTGGTCTTCAAAGAACGCTTTCCAAGAAGCTTTAAGGGCGTCCGCCCGCTGGCTTCCGAAAACATCGGACTCAGATCGTACACACCTTCGGAAGGGAAATTTGAATGGTTGGCTTTATTCTTACCGGTCATGGACAGTTCGCACCCGGCCTCGCAAGCGCTATCGCTATGGTCGCCGGTGATCAGCCCGCTTTTACCGTCGTTCCTTTCGAGGGCGACCAGGCTGCTTCCTACGGTGAGGATCTCCGCGCCGCTATCACCGCCATGCGCGAGGAGTGCGATGGCGTGCTCGTCTTTACCGACCTGCTTGGTGGTACCCCGTTCAACCAGGCAATGATGATTGCCCAGGATGTCGACAACGTCGAGATTCTGACTGGCACGAACCTTCCCATGGTTATTGAGCTTCTGTTCCTCCGCGGCAACGCTACGCTCGCCGAGCTTGGCGAGCAGGCCGTGACCGTTGGCCAGACGGGCATCACCGCCCAGACGGTTGCCTCCGTCGCTGGTGCCGAGGAAGAGGATATCTTCGGTGACGAGGACGGCATCTAATGGCCGATTTCGGAGCCAGCGTCCTGAGCTCCTCGGTCGCTCTTTTAGGTCTTCTCGTCATCATGGGTGTGATTTACACCATTTGGTCTCAGATCAACATGAAGAAGAAGCAGAAGTACTTCAAGGAGCTGCACACCGAGCTCAAGCCGGGTCAGGAGGTTCTTTTCGCCGGCGGTATCTACGGAACCGTCAAGGGCATCGAAGGCGAAAAGGTCCAGATCAAAGTCCGATCCGGTGCCGTCGTAGATGTTTCGCGTTACGCGATTCAGGAGATCAAGTAACTGTCGTCAGCAAATAACGAAAGGAAGCTGATCAACATGGCAGAACCCAACATTCTTCTTACCCGCATCGATAACCGACTGGTCCATGGTCAGGTCGCTACCCAGTGGAACTCCACCCTGGGCTCCAACCTTATCCTCGTCGCCAACGACGATGTGTCGACCAACACCATGCGCCAGAACCTCATGAAGATGGCCGCTCCCGCCGGCGTCGCTACGCGTTTCTTCTCCCTGCAGAAGACCATCGACGTCATTGGCAAGGCGAGCCCGCGCCAGAAGATCTTCATCGTGGCCGAAACACCGGAAGACGTGCTTACGCTCGTCAAGGGCGGTGTGCCTATAAAGAAGGTAAACATCGGCAACATGCACATGTCGGAAGGAAAGCGCCAAGTCGCCACCTCCGTCGCAGTTAACGACGAGGATGTCGCTGCGTTTAAAGAGCTGCAGGAATTGGGGGTGGAGTTGGAGATCAGGCGCGTTCCGAGCACGCCTGTTGAGGACACGAGCAAGCTCTTCTCGTAATCCTCGTGATCCACGTTGTCAGGATTGAAACCCTGACGTTCTGTACGTGATATCCAAAGTGCGTACATACATTTTGAAAGGAGGAGCAAGATGGAATACTCGATCATCCAGGTCGCTCTGGTCTTCATCGTCACGTTCGTCGCGGCAATCGACCAGTTCAACTTCCTCGAGTCTCTCTATCAGCCCATCGTCACCGGCGCCGTCATCGGTCTTATCCTTGGCGACCTCAACACCGGTCTTCTCGTGGGTGGTACCTATCAGCTCATGACGATCGGCAACATGCCGATCGGAGGCGCTCAGCCGCCTAACGCCGTCATCGGCGGCATCATGGCAGCCATTCTCGCTATCGCTACGGGCCTCGAGCCCAACGCGGCAGTCGGCCTTGCCATTCCGTTCGCTCTGCTTGGTCAGCTCGGCGTTACCCTGGTCTTCACGCTTATGTCGCCGCTCATGTCCTCCGCGGACAACATGGCCCACAACGCTGACACCAAGGGTATCGAGCGTCTGAACTACTTCGCCATGGCTCTGCTCGGCCTGATCTTCGCTGTCGTCGTCACCCTGTTCTTTATCGCTGGCGCTACCATCGGTCAGACCATCGCTTCCGCCATCCCGACTTGGCTGCAGACCGGTCTCTCCGCTGCAGGCGGCATGATGCGCTTCGTCGGCTTCGCCGTCCTGCTCAAGGTTATGATGAACCGCGATATGTGGGGCTTCTTCCTCATGGGCTTTGGCCTCGCGCTCATCACCGTTGCCAACGATTCGCTGGCAACCCCTGCCCTGCTCATCCTCGCTCTCATCGGCTTCGGCATCGCTTTCTGGGACTTCCAGCAGCAGACCGAGCTGAAGGGTGCAGCTGTTTCTGACGGAGGTGACTTCGAAGATGGCATCTAATGAGTATGTGATCCCGGAGCACTACGAGGATCTCACTCCTGCTCCGCAGCTCGACCAGAAGACCCTCAACAAGATGGCTTGGCGCTCCTGCTTCCTGCAGGCATCGTTCAACTACGAGCGCATGCAGGCCGCTGGCTGGCTTTACTCCATCATCCCCGGTCTGGAGAAGATCCACACCAACAAGAACGACCTCGCGGCTTCCATGAGCCACAACCTGGAGTTCTTCAACACTCACCCGTTCCTCGTCACCTTTGTTATGGGTATCGTGCTTTCGCTCGAGCAGAACAAGGTTGACATCCCCACGATTCGCGCCGTCCGCGTCGCCGCAATGGGCCCGCTCGGTGGTATCGGTGACGCCCTGTTCTGGCTGACGCTCGTGCCTATCACGGCCGGCATCACCTCCAACATGGCCATCAACGGCAATGCCGCTGCGCCGATCATCTTCCTGGTGATCTTCAACGTCGTCCAGTTCGCTCTGCGCTTCTGGCTCATGAACTGGTCCTACAAGCTTGGCACCAGCGCTATTGACGCTCTGACTGCCAACATGCAGGCCTTCACGCGTGCCGCTTCCATTATGGGCGTCTTCGTCGTCGGTTGCCTGGTCGTCACCATGGGTGGCACCCAGATCAACCTCCAGATCCCCAACGGCACCACCCGTGGCCTCTCCGCTACTACCGTGATCGTCTCCGAGAAGGAGGCCGAGAACTTCACCGGTATGGAGGGCATCGATACCGAGACCGCTGAGGCCGGTACCATCGCCATGACCGATGAGGACGGCAACGCCCTCACCGCTTCCGATGCCGACGGCAACGCTGTCGAGTGCGGCGTCACAGATCTGGGCAACGGCATGGAGTCCGTTACCTACGGCACCGTCACCGAGGATCCGGTCAACTTCTCTGTTGCCGACACCCTCAACACTATCGTCCCGAAGCTCGTCCCGCTTATGCTTACGCTGCTGCTTTACTACATGTTCGCTAAGCACAGCTGGACCCCGACCAAGGGCATTCTGCTGCTCTTCGTCCTGGGCATCCTGGGCGCTGGCCCGCTTGGTCTCTGGCCGAGCATCTGGTAAGGCTCTAGCTTGAGGGGTGTGTCCCTGCGCGGCTCACACCCCGACCCCTTAAGCCATGTGTATGTTAAAAGCCGCGTGCTCGAAAGAGCGCGCGGCTTTTGTTTTCTTGATGAGTCGGGTGTTGCAGACCGATAATGCTTAACACCCTAGGTAGTTAGCCGAATTCGAGCAAAAGGGAGGATAGGATGGCGATCGGAGCGCGTAAGCAGCCGCTGTACGATCAGCTGGTCGATATTCTGACCGAAAAGATTGACCATGAATATCGCGCCGGTGACATGATTCCTTCCGAGCGCGAACTTTCGGAGCGCTATGGTCTCTCGCGCACTACGGTACGCCTGGCTCTGCAGGAACTGGAGCGTTTAGGACTGGTGGTTCGGCAGCACGGTCGCGGTACCTTTGTGACCGACCGTTCGGCAAAGGCAACCAATCTTATGCAGTCCTACAGTTTTACCGAGCAGATGCGCGCGATGGGTCGCGACCCCGCGACCACGATTCTCGAGTTTTGCGAGATGGAGGCCGATAAGAATCTGGCCGAGCATATGGGATTGCGTATCGGTGATCGCATTTTTAAGCTCAAACGCCTTCGTTCTGCCGACAACATGCCCATGATGGTCGAACGCAGCTATCTACCGGTTCGTCAATTTCTGTCCCTAAAGCGACCGCTGCTGGAGCGTAAGCCGCTTTACGATGTGATTGAGCAGGACTTTCAGCAAAAGATACGCGTGGCCGAAGAGGAGTTCTATGCGAGCATAGCCCGTCCCACCGATGCCCATCTTTTGGGAATTGTCGAGGGCTCGCCTGTGCTCGATTTGGTCAGGACTACGTATAACGAGTCAAACGAGGTTGTGGAGTATACGCTCTCGGTTGCTCGTGCCGATCAGTTTAAATACAAGGTTTATCACCAGCGTAGTAACTAGTGTTCGCATCGTATCCATATGGTGATTCTTTGCATTTAACTGGTTACTACCAGATAACCAACCGAAGTGTATAATTGCACGTCAGAGGATTACTTCTAGAGAGAGGTATTAGAAATGTTCGAGAAGAGTGTCGAGGAGCTCACCGAGCTCGGCGCCCAGATCACCACGGCCGAGATTGCTCAGCAGCCCGAGCTTTGGCGTGATACGCTCAACATCTATCGCGAGAACAAGGAGGCCATCGAGACCTTCCTGGCCGAGGCTCGTGCTATGGGCGAGGGCCGTCTGTCCGTTGTCTTCACCGGTGCCGGTACGTCCGACTACGTTGGCGATACCTGCGCCCCGTACCTGCGTCACGCTGGCAACACTGATCTCTACGACTTTAAGCCCATCGCCACGACCGACATCGTGAGCGCTCCGCGCGATTTCCTGCGCGCCGAGGATCCCACGCTCGTGGTTTCCTTTGCCCGCTCTGGCAACAGCCCCGAGAGCCTTGCCGCCGTTGCCGTTGCCAAGGAGCTCGTCCACAACGTCAAGTTCCTCAACATCACCTGCGCTCCCGAGGGCAAGCTCGCCGTTGAGTCTGCCGATGATCCCAACGCGCTGACGCTGCTCATTCCGCGCGCCAACGACAAGGGCTTCGCCATGACCGGTTCTTATTCCTGCATGACCCTGCTCTCCACCCTTATTTTCGACACTGCCTCTGACGAGCAGAAGGCCGAGTGGGTCGAGACCATCGCCAAGATGGGCGAGGAGGTCATCGCTCGTGAGCCTGAGATCGCCGATTACCTGGCTGGCGACTTCAACCGCGTGACCTACTTGGGCTCTGGCTCCTTCGGTGGCCTTGCCCAGGAGAGCCAGCTCAAGATCCTCGAGCTCGCTCACGGTCTGGTCGCTACTTCCTACGACACCTCCATGGGCTATCGTCATGGACCCAAGTCCTTCGTCGACGACAAGACCCTCGTGTTCGTGTTCGTCAACAACGACGCCTACACCCGTCAGTACGACATCGACATCCTCAACGAGATCGGTGGCGACAAGATCGCTCAGCACACCGTTGCCGTTCAGCAGGATGGCGCTACTGTCTACGAGGGTGAGTCCTTCACCTTTAAGGGCCATGAGGCACTCCCCGAGGGTTACCTTGCTCTGCCGTTCGTGATGTTTGCTCAGGCTATCAGCCTGCTCAACTCCGTGCGCGTGGGCAACACGCCCGATACGCCGAGCCCCACCGGCACGGTCAACCGCGTGGTTAAGGGCGTGACGATTCACCCCTTCACCGCTTAATCGCGTCCCCCTGTATGGGCGCCCGTCCGCTCATAACGGCGGGCGGGCGCTTTTTGTTTTTACTTGAACCGGGTATAAGTATCACCACGGTCAACTGCTTTAGAAGCAAGGAGTGCATATGAGCACGTACGCAATTAAGGCTGACAAGTTCTTCTTGCCGGCAGGTCCGCAACTGGGCGGCTATCTTATGGTCGAGGATGGCGTCTTTGGCGCCTGGCAGGCCGACGAGCCCTCTTGCGAGATTAAGGACTACACGGGATCGTGGATCGCACCGGGTATGGTCGACACCCACATCCATGGCTTCTATAACCACTCGACTACCGATAACGATCCCGAGGGCATCGATATCAGCTCGACCGAGCTCGCCCGTCGTGGTACCACCAGCTGGCTGCCCACGACGTTCACCGATGGCGTCGAGCAGATTAAGGACGCCTGCGCCGCCATCGCCCAGGCTGACGAAGGCCGCGGCCCCGACTTCTGCGGTGCTCGCATTCAGGGCATCTACCTGGAGGGCCCCTTCTTTACCATGAAGCACGTGGGCGCGCAGAACCCCGCTTATCTGATCGACCCCTCCGAGGAGGTCTTCGATCAGTGGCAGGAGGCTGCGGGCGGCCGCATCGTTAAGAGCGCCATGGCGGCCGAGCGCGACGGTGCCCCTGCTTATGCGGCTGCTTTGAACGCCAAGGGTGTGGTGACCAGCATCGGTCACTCCGACGCCACCTACGATGAGTGCATCGCCGCCATCAACGCCGGCGCCAGCTGCTTTACGCATACCTATAACGGCCAGCGCGGTCTGCATCACCGTGAGCCCGGTGTCGTGGGCGCTGCCATGTCCACGCCCGAGACCTACGCCGAGATCATCTGTGATGGCAAGCACGTGAACCCTGCCGCCATCAAGGCGCTGCTGCAGGCAAAGGGCTGGCAGCATACGGTGCTCATCACCGACTGCCTGGGCTGCGGCGGCATGCCCGAGGGCAGCTACACCAGTGGCGGCATGGACGTCATCATGAAGGACAACCTGTGCTGGCTCGCCGACGGCAAGAGCATTGCCGGCTCGGTGCTCACGCTTGCCCAGGGCGTCAAGAACATCGTCGACTGGGGCATCACCAGCGCCGATATCGCCATTCGCATGGCAACCGAGGTGCCGGCGCGCTCCGCGCACATCGAGGATAAGTGCGGCAGCATCATGCCGGGTCGCGACGCCGACTTTGTCGTGTTCGACCGTGAGCTCACCCTCGTCGAGACGTATGTTGGCGGCCAGAGCGTCGGCAACGCCTTTACCGAGTAACGATAGAAAAAGACGGCGGGCCCGAATCTGCTCGGACCCGCCGTATGGGTTAAACGCTCAAAAGCACCTTTACAGTTACAGCTTGTTAGCGATCTTCTTTGCCGTGCGCTTAATGCCGGCCACCAGGCCTCCTGCAGGATGCTCCTTCTCGTATGCTAGGCGCTTCTCGCGCTTGGCGTACTCTTCGACGATGATGTCGCCATACTCGTCTTCGATCTTGTCGAAGAAGTCGACGGCGCCCTTAATTTCCTCAGCGGTCGGGTGTCCCTTTTGGACACCGCCAGCGAGCTTGAACGGCCCCCACGTGTCAAAGCCGGGGCAGCCGTAGACACCCATAAAGATGGCCTGCCTCATGCGGCAGATACCATCGATATCCTTGCCGTACCACTTGTTTTTGCCACCGTAGGTCATAAGGCCAAACACCTTGTCCTGCGGCTGCAGCACGTTAGTGAGCACGCGTGCCATGTCCTTGTCGATCTCGGAGTAATAGATGCCCGTGGCGACGCCGATCAGATGGTATTCGTGCAGGTCGGGGTATTCGTTTTTCCCGAGTGACTTCACGTCGAGGGTATCGATTTCGGGGTGCGCCTCGACGATGGCGTCTACGAGCTTTTTCGTATTGCCGTGGTGACGTGAGGCATAGAGGATGATGGTTCGCATAAGAAGGCCTTTCAGCTGTAATTGCATCAATGTCTGTATGGTACCCCGTTGCATGGCTGGGATACCGGACGCATCGATGAACGTGCGGGTTTGTCCTTTGGTCAGGGCCGAGACGGGTTCTTGCGAGCAAAAAGCAGTTGTTCGAAAGGATGGGCAATGGAATACGCTCTCTCCAACGATTCGATTTCTATTAAGGTGTCCACAGCTGGTGGTTCGTTTACCTCGATTGAGGCTGGAGGTCGCGAGTATTTGTGGCAGGGCGATCCCGCCGTGTGGTCCGGCCAGGCACCGATTTGCTTCCCGATTTGCGGAGGCTTGCGCGATGGTAGCGCCATGACGTTTGCCGGGCATCATGTAAAGCTCGCTCGCCACGGCTTTGCGCGCAAGCAGGAGTGGAGGCTGCTGTGCCAAGGCGAGAACGAGCTGGCGATGTGCCTGGCTTCGGAGGATAACGCCGCGCTGCTGAGCGATTATCCGTACCCGTTTAAGCTCGTCGCCCGTTATACGCTCGAGGACGCCGCCGTGCGCGTTTCCTATGAGGTGACCAACGAGGGCACCGAGGACATGCCGTTCTTTATTGGTGGACACCCCGGCTTTAGGTGCCCGCTCGACGAGGGCGAGGCCTATACGGACTACGAGTTGCGCTTCGAGAAAGACGAGGCTGCGGAGCTTTGCACCGCCGTGCCCTCGACCGGATTGATTGATGTAGCTAATCGTTCAAAGAACCCCATGGTGGGAAAGACGCTGCCCCTGTCGCATGAGCTCTTCGATTTTGCGGAGACCATCTTTGACGTGCTTGAGAGCCGTCAGGTCACGCTTTCCAAGAAGGGCGAGGACAAGGGCGTTCGCCTGAGCTTTAAGGGTTTCCCGTATCTCATTGTGTGGAGTAAGCCCGAGGGCGATTTTGTGGCAGTTGAGCCCTGGGGCGGCCTTTCGACCTGTTCCGATGAGGATGACGTGCTTGAGCACAAGCGCGGCTGCCTTGTCGCCAAGCCTAAGGAGACCGTCGTTCGCTCGTTCACGATTGAGATTCTGTAATTCCGTTTTGTCGACTCGTATCGCGAGGCACAAGGAGCCTGCGAGATAAGGAGCTAAAAATGATCCTCACCGTTACGATGAACCCGTCTGTCGATACGCGCTATCAGCTCGATGAGCTCATTATCGACGACGTCAACCGTGTGACGCCCGAAAAGACCGCCGGCGGCAAGGGCCTCAACGTGGCTCGCGTCCTGGGTCAGCTGGGCGACGACGTTGTGGCAACCGGTCTGCTCGGCGGCCACATGGGCGCCTACATGGCCGAGCTCATGGATGCCAACGGCATTAAGAATGATTTTGTACCCATCAAGGGCGAGACTCGCATTTGCCTTAACATCCTCCACGCCGGCAACCAGACCGAGCTACTCGAGAGCGGCCCGACGATTGCCCCCGAGGAGCTCGATGCCTTTACCGCCAAGTTCGCCGAGCTTGCGAGCAAGGCCGCTGTCGTTACCATCTCGGGTTCGCTGCCCCGTGGTGTCGAGGCGGGCTACTACGCCAAGATCACGGGTATTGCCGAGAACGCCGGCGCCAAGGTGCTGCTCGATACCTCGGGTGCTTCGCTCGAGGCCGCCCTTAAGTCCGAAATTAAGCCCGAGCTGGTCAAGCCTAACCTGACCGAGATTAACGGCCTTCTGGGCACGAGCTTTACCACCGACGATGTGGACGAGCTCCGCGCCGCGCTCGCCTCTGATGCCCGCTTCTCCGATATCCCCTGGGTCGTCGTGTCCATGGGCGCTGCCGGCTCCGTGGGCTTCCATAATGGCCGTGCATTCCGCGCCAAGACCCCCGATATCCCCGCCGTTAACGCTACGGGCTCTGGCGATTCGACCATTGCCGGCTTCGCGCATGCGATTGCTGCTGGCGCGGATGACGAGGCGGTGCTGCGTACCGCCAACACCTGCGGCAAGCTCAATGCCATGGATCCCATGACTGGCCACTTGGTTATGGATCGTTGGGACGAGGTTTACAACGGCGTTGTCGTGACCGAGCTGTAGGAGCCTGTGCGCCGCCCCCGGCATCGGTTGCTTGCTTGTGGTTAGAGTCGACGACAAGTGCGGTAGCATTATGCCGGGGCGCGACGCCGATGCTGTCGTGTTCAATCCCGACCTTACCCTGGTCGAGACGTATGTGGGTGGCAACAGCGTCGGTAATGCATTTACCGAGTAGCTGCCAAATAAACGATCCGAGAGGGGATTTAGATGATTTACGGTGCATTGGGCGATATCGAGGAATACCGCGGAATGCTCAAGGGCCTCGACGTGCTGATCGACTGGCTCGAGGAGAACGACCCGGCACAGCTCGAGGTCGGCAGCCATCCGATTTTGGGTGAGAAGGTCTTTGCGAACGTCATGTCTCCCACGACGCGTCCCGAGGCTGAGGCTCACTATGAGACGCATCAGCGCTATCACGACCTGCAGATCGACGTCGAGGGTCGCGAGGCCTTCAAGGTCGCTACGGGCAGCCTGACGCTGGTCCAGGAGTTTGACGAGAAGGACGACTACGATCTGGTCGATTCCGACGCTTCGATCGCCGGCGATCTTGCCGACGACAAATTCGCGCTGTTCGTTGCCGGCGAGCCCCACATGCCCACGCTCGAGTTCCCGGGCGATGGCGCACAGCCGGTCAAGAAGATCTGCTTTAAGTTGCTTGCCGACGCCTACTGGGAGGAGTAGCGAGCTGCTCGGCTGAGCTGTTCGTCTGATGGCGTGACTCCCTTGGGGGAACGCGCTTGAGCCCCGCTGATCGCGGTTCCTTTGAGGATTGCGGTTGGCGGGGCTTTTTGTTGAGTAGGGGAGTTGCCGGCAGCGTTGTGCTTGGATTGGCGGATGTGCGTCCGAAATCGGCAACAAAAAAGCCGCCCGTAGGCGGCTATCTTGTGCAATGGAGCCAGCGACCGGGCTCGAACCGGTGACCCCCGCTTTACGAGAGCGGTGCTCTACCAACTGAGCTACGCTGGCGACCATGTGGTGACGCAACTGAGGCGTCAACGGCTGTCTATGATACGGGACATCGCAAATCCGCGCAAGTGTTGTGACGGCTTTTCTCACTTTAAATGCACTAATATTGGAGACGCGATGTCATGCTCTTACGGGTCTCAAACAGAATGGGGCAGCCATGGCTCAACCCAAGATCCTTCTCACACGTATCGACGACCGTTTCATCTACGGGCAAGACGTTGAGCTGTGGAACGAAGCCGTGGGTTCCAACCTTGTCCTAATCGTCAACGATGAAATCGCGGCGGATTCGCGCCAATGGGCACCCATGAGGGTCGCGGCGCCAGAAGGCGTTTGGACGCGGTATTTCTCGGTGCAAAGGACCGTCGATATCATTCATACCGCAACGCCGCGTCAATGGATCCTGATTATGGTGGCCTCACCCGCCGATGCACTCGCGCTGGCCAAGGGAGGTGTGCCCATTACCAAGATCAGCATAGGTCACATGCGGACAGGGGAGGGCAAGCATCCCATAACGCCCGCAGTCGCCGTAAACGACGCAGATGTCGCCGCTTTCAAAGAGCTGCAAGAGCTCGGCATAGAGCTAGAAATCCGTTATCTCCCCGGCTCCGACCCCGATCCCATCGAGAACCTGCTCACGTGATCTCCTGGGGGCGGAGGAAAAAGGATCATTTTGCCCTTGCGAGGGACGCGCGCGATACCGCCTGTCAAAAACTATGTCCATTTACTACGTTTGATCGGCTATCGCCGAGCATGTCGAATTTGAGAAAAACAAAACCGCAGGTAGACGGCTCGCGAATTTAACAAAAACCGGTGCATGGTCGAGCAACCCGGGCTAAACGTAGTAAATGGGCATAGTTTTGATATGTCACTCATACAGCCACAGCGAAAATGAGCCCAAAAGATGAAAAAGCGCCCGTCGGCGGTGGTGCCGGCGGGCGCTGCTGTGCGATATGTTGCGTTATGGGCTTAATGCCTCATAAAGTGGTACTCGATCACATTGCTGTAGGGGTGACCCGGGCCCACAATGCCCTGCGGGAATAGCGGCTGGTGCGGCGTGTCGGGGTACATCTCGGCCTCGAGGGCAAAGCCGGCGCCCCAGCCATAGTTGGCATCGTCCTTGGCGTGCTCGTCGCCCAGCCAGTTGCCGGTGTAGAGCTGCACGCCCGGGGCGGTGGTGTAGTAGTCCAGCTCACGGCCGGTCCACATCTCCTCGACGTGCATCGCGCGGCGCAGATTACGGCCGTACTGATAGCCATCGATGCACAGACAGTGATCGTAGCCACGGGCCTGCTTAATCTGCGGATCGTCGGCCTCCATGCCAGGCGCGACGGGGCGCAGCTCGCGAAAGTCAAACGGCGTGCCCTCGACCGGAGCGATCTCGCCGGTGGGGATGTTCTGCTCGTTAATGGGCAGGTAGTGAGCAGCATTAGCAACAAAGAAGTGCTCGCAGTCCATTCCGGCGTTATGGCCGGCAAGGTTAAAGTACGTGTGGTTGGTCATGGACACGTACGTGGCACGGTCGCTCTCGCAGCCATACTCGATACGAAAGGCGCCGGTGCGCGTCACGGTAAACACGGCCGTAAAGGTGCGGTTACCGGGGAGACCCAGCTCGCCATCCTCAAGCGAGGTGGTCATGCGCACGGCATTGTGGACCTCGTCGAGTTCAACATCCCATACGCGCTTGTGCAGACCATGCTCAAGATCGCTGTGCAGGTTGTTGACGCCTTCGTTGGCCGGCATATGCCAGTCCGTGCCGGCGATGGTGATCGTGGCACCCGCGGTGCGGTTGGCCACGGGGCCGATGGTCGCGCCAAAGCAGGCGGGGTTGTCAAAGTAATCCTCGAGCTTATCGAAGCCCAGCACCACATCGCGCACGTTGCCGGGAATGTCGGGCACATCGATGCCCAACACGGTGGCGCCATAGTCCATAATGCGAACGCAGATCTCGGGCCCGTTGAGGGTGTAGCGATGAACGGGGGTACCGCACGGCGCGGTGCCGAAAAGCTCGGAAGTGATCATTCAGTTCCTAACATCGAGGTATTCCGGACAAACTGTAGCGCGAACAGGTGAGATTATCACTACACCCCACTAAAGCATGGGGTATTTTTCTCAAAAAAGTGATGATTGGAGCTGTGTGGGCGTTCATTTTTGACGCGTACGAGTCTGATACAATTTGTTCGTTACTGTTTGAATGATATGCGCGCAGAGAACGGCGAGGATTCATCGTGATTAAGGCGGAGCGACAGGATAAAGTTCGTCAGCTGCTCGAGGAGCAGGGGACGGTCTCGGTAAAAGAGATTTCTGATGCGTTAGGTGTCTCGGACATGACGATCCGCCGCGACCTTGAGGAACTTGCGAGCCTAGGCGAGATCGAGCGCGTGCACGGCGGAGCCCGTAGTGCACAGGGTCGTCCCCACGCTATGCTGCGCCATGAGTACTCGCACAGCGAAAAGCGCACCAAGCATGCCGAGGAAAAGCTGCAGATTGCGCGCCGTGCTGTGGAGCTTATCGAGGAAGGCTCGACCATCTTTTTGGGCACGGGCACCACGGTTGAGCAGATGGCCTCGATACTGCCGGCGTTTCGCCTGCGCATTGTGACCAATTCGCTTTCGGTGTTTAATCTGCTCGAGGCGCGCGAAGACTGCGACCTGTGCCTCGTGGGCGGTATGTACCGTCGCCGCACCGCCGCTTTTGTGGGACCAACGGCCGAGGATACCCTGCGCGCACTGGGCATCGATGCGGCGTTTATCGGCGCCAACGGCATTCTGGATGGCGACGTGTCTACGTCCAACATGGACGAGGGCCGTATCCAGCAGCTCGCCTTTAGCAAGGCAGACTCGCGCTATCTGATCGCCGACTCCAGCAAGATCGGCAAGCGCGACTTCTATACCTTCTGCCGCCTGGACAATTTGGATGCCGTGGTGTGCGAGCCGGGTATTACCGATGCGGATCGCGCCGCCATCGAGGAGCACACGCGGGTCATCTGCTAGTTTAGGTGTTACAGATTGAGATTTTCTGACCGGACGTCCTGTTTGTCTCGATTTGTAACAGCTGGGAGCCAAAAACTCGGTTAGATGTTACAGATCGAGACAAACGGTCTGCCCGGACCGAGTCAAAACAAAAAGGCCGCATGCGAACCCGTGGAGGGATTCTCATGCGGCCGACAGGGGGTATGCGGCGGAAACTAGGCCATGAGCAGGCCGGTCTCCGCGACGTTCTTGTACCAGTACGCGCTCGCCTTGGGATAGCGCTTCTGGGTCTCAAAGTCGATGTAGAACAGGCCATAGCGCTTGTTATAGCCGTTGGTCCAGGAGAACTGGTCCTGCAGCGACCACACAAAGTAACCGTCGACGTTTACGCCGCCGTCGATTGCCTTGAGGATCCACGCGAGATGCTGGCGCATATAGTCGATGCGAGGGGCATCGTCAATAAAGCCGTCCTCAAAGTCGTCCTTATAGCCCATGCCGTTCTCGGTGATGTAGATCTTCTTGTAGTTGGGGTAATCGTTCTTAATGCGGAGCAGCAGGTCGTAGAGGCCCTCGGGATAGATGATCCAGTCCCAATCGGTGGTGGGAACGCCTTCGCGCACGCATGACTCGCCCACGCCCTTGAGGAACCAGCGCGAGGAGCCCTTGTCGCCGGTGCCATTGTGGTTGATGTCGTTTTCGCCCTCGGCGGCACGCAGGAACTGGCACTTGTAGGTGTTGACACCCAGGCAATCGTTGTAGGGGAGCGCGGCGGTCAGCGCGGCGATATCCTCGTCGCGGACGTCGAGCTCGCCGCCGGCGATATGGGCCAGCTTGGTCGCAGCCTCCATGGTGTCGGCTGCATAGTGGCCGCGGAAGGTGGCGTCGAGTACCCAGCGGTTGTTGATGACGTCGGCCATGCGAGCTGCCTCGCAGTCGGCGGCGTTGTTGGGGTCGAGGGGATACTTGGGCTCAAGGTTCTGGACAATGCCGATCTCGCCCTCAAAGCCGCCCTCATGGAAGGCGACGACAGCCTTGGCGTGGGCCACCATCATGTTGTGCATGAGCTGGAAGGCCTTGTCCAGGCGGTACTTCTCGCCGTGCGGCCAGTTGCCGACGATAAAGCTGCCCTCGGCGGTCGCGGGAATCTCGTTAAAGGTAAACCAGTGCTTGACCTCGGTGAACTCGGCAAAGCAGAACTTGGCGTACTCGACGAAGGCGTCGATGGTCGTGCGCGTCAGGAAGCCCTCGCCGCCGTCCTGGTAGAAGGCCTCGGGCGTATCGAAGTGATCGAGCGTGACATAGGGGATAACGCCGGCTTTGTTGCAGGTGGCGAAAAGCTCGTGATAGAAAGCGACGCCCTCGGAGTTAATCTCGCCGGTGCCGTTGGGGAAGATGCGGCTCCAAGCGATGGAGACGCGAATGCCGTTGATGCCGAAGCGCTGGCACAAGTCGATATCGACCGGATACTTGTTGTAGAAATCGCTTGCGGGGTCGGGGGAGAAGCGACCCTGGGCAGCCAAAAAATCGTCCCAGGGCACTTTGCCCTTGCCGTGCGTGCGGGTCTCGCCTTCAACCTGGTAAGCGGCGGTGGCGCCGCCAAACACAAAGCCGTCGGGGAACTGCATGGGGTTGGTCATGAGTCATCCTTTCTGTGGGATACGAATAGGGAGAGGTGCCCGAACTGGGGATTCGGGCACCAACAGGGGAGAAACTAGTCGAGGTTCTCGCGGAGCCACCTGATGGCGCCAGCAGGGTCGCGAGTAAGGTCGATATATTCCTTACCGCGCGGGGCGAGCAGCTTAATGCCCAGGCGATCGGTGTCGGTCTTCATGTCGTTGTAGTAGCTACGGACCTGCGGGGCGAGCACGATGACGTCGTACTGATCCATGATGGCAGTGTGCTGGCCATAAGCGCCGGCAGAGGAAGCGATGTTCTCTCCGGTCTGCGCGGCACCTTCCTTGATGGCATTGGCAAGCATGGCAGAGGTGCCGGCGCCGGCGCACAGGACGAGGACCTTCAGGCCATCGACATCCTTCTTGGCGGATGCATCGGCAGCGGGCTCGGGCTCGGGCTGATCGGCGACAGGCTTGCTGTCGGCGGCGGCAACAGTCGTCTCGACGGAAGCGGTAGCCTGCTCGACAGCGGGCGCAGAGGGCTTGGCGGCGATGGCAGCGGCACCATTGGACTCGAGACCCAGCTCGGCGGCGCGCTCGGCCTCCTGGTCGCAGAGCAGCTTATCGTATGCCTTCAAAAACGGCAGGTAGATGATGGCGTCCAGCAAGATGATAATCGCGACAAATACCAGGGCGATAAGCTGGAAGTTCGTGGTGATGAAGATGCCGATGGGGGCGGGGGTAGCCCAAGGCACCACGAAGGAGAAGCCGTTCATGCCCACGTTATCGATAAAGAACTTGGCAACACTCACGTTGACGCAACCGGCGGCAACAAAGGGGATGAGCATGTAGGGGTTAAGGATCATCGGCGCGCCAAAGAGCAGCGGTTCGTTGACGGCGAAGGCAACAGGAACAATCGAGGCCTTACCGACGGCTTTGAGCTGCTTGGACTTCATAAAGAGAATCAGCAGAAGCGGCACGATGAAGGTGGCGCCGGTGCCGCCGAACTCACCCACGAGCGACATGTTAAAGGTGAGGGAGTGGGCGGGGTGGCCGCCTGCCAGCAGAACCTGCAGGTTCTCGGCCTGGTTGGCAAGACGGATGGGGTCGATGCCCGGCTGGACGATCGAGGGGCCGTGGACGCCGATGAACCAGAAGAACGCGGTGGCTGCCTGGATAAGGATAAGGCCGGGATAGGTTTCTGCAGCGGTAAAGAGTGGGGAGAGCAGTTTGATAAGCAGCTCGGAGAACGGAACGCCCATGAGGTTGCGCACGACGACATCGATGATGCCGCAGATGATGACGGCGCCGCCAAAGGGGATGATGTCGCGGAAGTTCTGAGCGATGGCGCCCGGGACCTCCTTGGGCAGCTTAATGGTCAGATCGCGCGAGACGCAGAACTTATAGACCCACACGGTAATGAACGCGGCGATATAGGCCGAGAACAGACCGCGCGTACCCATGCTGGTGCAGTCGAAGACCGAAAGTTCGGAGCCGTTGAGCTTGGTGGTGAATTGCGTAACGGCGAGTAGCAGCATGCTGCACTGGGCGGCCACCATGGTGGAGCCGTCGTTGAGCACCTTGCCGGCGGGCATGCGACGGTTCATGGAGGCCGTAAAGTTCTTGGCAGTGGTGCCGGCAACCATGATGCCCATGACGCCCATGGTGAAGTTGTACAGCTTGTTGCACCAGTCGATGAGCGGCTGGGGCAGCGTGATGCCAACTACGCTAGGAAGGGTGGCAATTAGCAGGAAGATCGAAGAGGTGAGGACGATGGGCATGCACCCGAGGAATCCGTCCTTAATGGCCTGGAGGTAGATGTTCCTCGAGATCTTCTCAAAGAACGGTTGATGCTTTTCGAGCATCTTTACGATGGCGTCCATAGAGCTCCTTTGCTGCTCGATGCGCGATGCATGTGGATGGAACTGGTCGTCGATGGATGGTCAGGACTGCCCGGAAACCTTCCTGCTTAAGGAAGGCATTGCGAAATGACAACGTTGTCATTTCGTTAATGACAACGTAAGACATTTTTGGAAGAGCAACAAGGATTTACGGGTGAACGGTCGATATTGTCCGATAAACGGCTGATTTGTCAGTCGGGCAGGTAGTGTATGCTAGAACGCAAAAAACAAGCGATTCAAAACCGACTGGAGAAGTAGTGGCAACGATGGACAAGAAAAATGTCTCAATGAACGATGTGGCAGTTGCCGCGGGCGTTTCTCTCAAGACGGTGTCGCGCGTGATCAACGAGCCCGATAGCGTGCGCGAGTCGACACGCGATAAGGTCCATTCCGCAATGGAGACGCTCGGGTTTCGAACCAACTTTGCCGCGCGTTCGCTCAAGTTGGGCCGTTACGGGTGCATCGGCGTGGTGCTGTTCCACTTGTCGGGCGGCGCCGTGGACATGATTGACGGTATCGCCGATGCCGCCGAAGAGCGAGGCTTTGCTCTCACGATGATCAAAAAGCGGGCGGGGGAGAAGATGACCCTTGCCGATGCGGCGCGCAGGATGTCGCAGCTGCCTGTTGATGGCATGATCTTCAACCTGCGTCAGATGGTCGATGACTTTGATACCTTTGAGGCGCCGAAAGACCTCAAGACGGTGATTATTACGCCGATGGAGCATCCTACCTGCTCCACCGTCAGTGACGACCAAGAGGGCGGCGCGCGCATGGCGTGCGAGTACTTCTTGAATCGCGGGCACAAGAACGTGTACTTCGTTTCTGGTAAAAAAGAGTCACTGTCGAGCCAGTGCCGTATGAAAGGTTGGCGAGCGGCACTCGAGGCGTGTGGCATTGAGCCGCCCGAGCCTCTGCAAGGCGATTGGAATGCGGATAGTGGCTATGCCGCGGGCCTTGTGCTTGCCGATAAACCCGATTGCACGGCGGTTCTCGCTGCTAACGACTGCATGGCAAACGGCGTGATGATGGCTCTACGTGACAAAGGGCTCAGTGTGCCCGATGACGTGTCCGTGATCGGCTTCGACGATGAGCTCTACAAGACGATTCCCAACTCGATTCTGACGTCGGTGAAGTTTCGTCACCGCGAGCTGGGCATCCGTGCGCTTAACGAGGTCGTCGCAGGCCTGGAAGCCCCGAGCTCCAGAAGCCGCACGCTCGTCTCGGGTGTGCTGGTCGAGCGTTCCAGCGTAAAGGACTTGCGGGCGTAGACGTGCTCGGCCTATTCCGTTTGTCTCGATCTGTAACAACTAGACGGTCAAAAGTGGTCTACATGTTACAGATTGAGATTTTCGGCTTGGCCTGTGCGTTCATCTCGATCTGTAACAGCTAGGACCGAAAAACTCGGCTAGATGTTACAGATTGAGATGAACAGGAGGACGGGTGCGGTCTAAACAAAATGGCCCGCGCATCACACATCGATGCACGGGCCATTTATTGTCTGCAAGCGGCAGGTGGTGTCAGCGTCTTATGCCTCGAGGTTTTCCTCGATCCAGGCGACGGCACCCTTGGGATCCTTAGTGAGGTCGATGTACTGTTTGCCCTTGGGCGACAGCAGCGTGATGCCCAGGCGGTCGGTGTCGGCCTTCATCTCGTTGTAATAGGTGCGAACCTGCGGAGCCAGGACGATGACGTTGTACTGGTCCATGATGGCGTAGTGGCTGCCGTAGGCACCGGCGTTGGCGGTAATGTCGATGCCCAGCTCGTCGGCGCCTTCCTTAAGCGCGTTGGCGAGCAGTGCAGAGGTGCCGGCGCCAGCGCACAGAACCAGAACCCTCAGATCCTTGCCCTTAAGGGCGGACGGAGCTGCGGAGGCCTCAGTGGCAGAAGCGGTCTCGACAACAGGAGCCTCAACGGCGGGGGCGGCAGCGGTCTTGACGGCCTTGGTCTCCTCGGCCTCTTCTTCGGCCAGGGTCTCGGCCTCCTGCTTGCACAGGACGTTGTCGTAGGCCTTGCAGAACGGGTAGTAGATCAAGAAGTCAACGACCAGCAGGACGACAACCAGGACCAGAGAGATCGGCTGGAAGTTGGTGTCGATGAAGGTGCCGATCGGTCCGGGGAGTGCCCACGGCATGGCATAGATAAAGCCGTTCATGCCCAAAAAGTCGATGAAGAACTTACCAATGAGGACGTTGGCCACGGGGGCAAACAGGAACGGGATCAGGAAGTACGGGTTGAGGATGATGGGCGCGGCGAACAGCAGCGGCTCGTTGACGGCGAACATCACGGGCACGACAGAGGCTTTGCCGACGGCCTTGAGCTGCTTGGAGCGCATAAAGAGCAGGAAGATGATCGGGACAATGAACGTGGCGCCGGTGCCGCCGAGTTCGCCGATGTAGTTACCGAAGTTTTCGGTCAGGGCGAGGGCGGGGTGACCGCCGGCCTGCAGCGTGGCGAGGTTGGTAGTGATGTTGCCAAACAGCGCGGCGTTGAGGGCAGGCTTAACGACCGAGGGGCCGTGGATGCCCATGAACCAGAACAGCGGGATCATGAACCAGATGAGGGCGAGGCCGGCGTAGGAATCGGCAGCGGCGAACAGCGGGCTCACCAGCGTGGAGATGACGTTGGCAAACGGGACGGCCAAGCAGGTGCGGCAGATAACGTCGATGACGGCGACAAACAGGATGGAGAAGCTGAAGGCGAAGATGTCGCGGAAGTTCTGGGCGATGGCGCCGGGGACTTCTTTGGGCAGCTTGATGGTGATGTCTCGCTTAATGCAGAAGGCATAGATGTTGACCGTGGCAAATGCGGCGACAAAGGAGCTCAGCAGGCCCTTGGTGCCCATGTTGTCGGTAAAGAACACCGAGACATCGGCGCCGTCGATCTTGGCACTCGTCTGGGTAACGGCCAAGATGAGCATAGCGCACATGGCGGCGACCATGGTGCTCGTGGCGTTGATGGCCTTGCCGGCAGGCATGCGGCGGTTCTTGGAGCCGGTCAGCGCGCTTGCGGTGGTGCCGGCGACCATGATGCCCACGACGCCCATCGTGAAGTTGTAAACCTTGTTGCAGAAGTTCACGACGTCGACGTTCCACCAGTCGGGCAGCGTAAAGCCGCCGACCGTGGCGACAACGCCCGGCAGGGTTGAAATAAGCAGGAAGACAGAAGAAGACAGGATGATGGGCATTGCTGCCAAAAAGCCGTCTTTAATGGCCTGAAGGTAGATGTTCTTAGAGACCTTGTCGAAGTACGGCTGACCTTTCTCCAAGAACTTAACGATCGATTCCATAGTTCACGCTCCTCTTTGCATGAAATCTTAATGGCATGGACGTTGAAAACCTATATGGTCTCCCGCTTGCTAAAAGCCCGGGTGCAGGCGGGGTCGGTCCCAGGGGGAGAGAGGGGAGCGGCTGGGTTTGTATCGCATAGGGCCGCTCCCTTCTCGGGAGAAAGCGAGGCGATGCGCTACTGCGCGTCCGCCATGGTGTCGGCGAGCTCCTTGTACCAGAGTGCCGACTGCTTGATGTAGCGTTTTTGCGTGTCGAAGTCGATGTAGAACAGGCCGTAGCGCTTGTTATAGCCATTGGCCCACGAGAACTGGTCCTGCAGGCTCCAGATAAAGTAGCCCTGGACGTCGACGCCCTCGGCGCGCGCCTGGAGCACCTTCTCCATGTGCTGGTCGACAAAGTCGATGCGCTCGGGATCGGCGACGATGCCGTTTGCGTCGGGCTCGGGGTCCTTGTGGCCCAGGCCGTTTTCGGTGATATAGATGACGGGGAGGTTGGGATAGGTGGCGCTGATGTGCTTGAGCGTGTCGTAGAGGCCTTGCGGGTAGATGAGCCAATCCCAGTCGGTGGTGGGGATACCCGGCATATCGACCTGCTGCCCGACGCCCTTAAACTTAAAGCACGAGGTGCCCTTGTCTCCGGTGCCGTTAAAGCTGTTGGTGGACTCGCCATCGTAGGCGGCGATAAACGCCGACTGATAGTAGTTGAGGCCGAACATATCGTTGCGGGGCGCCGCCTTGGCGAGCTCCTCCATGTCGCTGTCCTCAACCGTAAGTGTGGCGTTGTTGGCACGCAGAATCTCGTTGATGAGTGAGAGGGTGCGCGCGGAGTAGTGACCCAGGAAGGCGCCGTCCATGATGAAGTCGGTGTAGAAGGCGTTGTACAGGTCGGCGGCGTGCTGGTCGGCGGGCGAGTCTGTGGCAGGATATGCCGGCGTCAGGACGTTGACCATGCCAATGCGTCCGCCCAGGTGCTCGGTCTCGTCAAGATCCTTATACAGGTTGACGGCGCGGGCGTGGGCAACGAGCTCGTTGTGCTGGCTCTGGATGCCGCTCGTCACATCAAAGTGATGGTTGGGCGGGAAGTTGCCTTGGATGTATTGGGAGTGCGAGAGGCTGATGAGCTCGTTGATGGTGAACCAATTCTTGACCTCGCGGAACTCGCGGAAGCAGAACTCGGCATAGCGCACATAGGCGTCGACGGTCTTGCGGTTGAGCCAGTCGCCCTGGTTGAACAGGGCGGCGGGGGAGTCAAAGTGATGCAGGGACACATAGGGCTCGACGCCATACTTTTTGCAGCAGGCGAACAGCTCGTGGTAGTGCTTAACGCCCTCGGCGAGGGGTTCGGCATCGTCGCCGTTGGGGAAGATGCGGGTCCAGGCGATGGACACACGAATGGCGTTGAGTCCATGCTCGGCAGAAAGGCGGATATCCTCCTCGTAGCGGTTGTAGAAATCACTGGCCGGGTCGGGCAAAAAGCGACCCTGGGCGACAAGGTAATCGTCCCACATGGTCTTACCCTTGCCTGCCACCTTCGTGGAACCTTCCGTTTGGTACGCGGCGGTTGCGGCGCCCCAAACAAAGCCCTTCGGCAGCTGCTGTACGCGGTTTAGCAAAGACATATGCATACACCCTCTCGTCTCGCTGTTCGATATTGTGCGTTTGCGCTCAGGAGGCTCCCTGGTTAGCGTTCAGCGGTGAAAAAGCCCGATAAACACTATCTTAAAATGATTAGAACCAAAATGAGCACGTGAACATTTGACAATGAGCACGTTAACATCCGGCTGGGATGTATAGAAACAAAACAACTTCAAACAGCCGCGAACGGTTGTATTTGTTCGGTAAGCGGTTTTGATTGACAGAAGTTTTCATGTTGTGGTATATGGCTCGGGTATCATGAGCACGTTATCAATGTATGTACGATGCGCCATGGGCGCGGGGAATAGTTGGGAAGCAGGTTAGCGTGGAAGGCATGGATCAGCAGACAAGGAATGGTCGTTCGGCGAGCGCGGCAGAGGTTGCGGCGCTCGCTGGCGTGAGCCGCCAGACTGTGTCTCGCGTGGTCAACGGTATGCCCAACGTGACGGAAAAGACGCGCAAGCGTGTGCTGGCCGCCATGGAAGAGCTGGGCTTTCGTCCCAATTTTGCTGGAGCGGCGTTGCGCGGCGGGTCGTATCGTTCTATTGGCCTGTGCATGTACAACATCACACGTGTCGGTAACCTGGCGACGCTCGAGGGTATCATGCAAGCGGCGCGCGAGCACGATTTTGCCGTCACTATGATCGAGATGGGCGGCGACAAGCCCTATGCACTTGCCGATGCCTCGCGCCGCATGGTCGAGCGACCCGTCGACGGCATGATTCTCAACATGAACCGCATGGCTCCCGATTTTGAGGAGTTTGTTCCCCAGCCGGGAGTGCGAACGGTCATCCTGTCCATGTATGCGCATCCGCGCTGCACGACGATCGACTCCGACCAGTATGGTTCGTGCGAGCTGTTGACCAATTATCTGCTGGAACATGGTCACTCGAATATGCGGTTTGTGGCGGGTCCGGAAAACTCGATTTCCTCGCGTTTTCGTGAGGCCGGTTGGCGCGATACGCTGGGTCGTGCTCATGTCGATGCCGCTCCGATGCTGCGTGGCGATTGGAGTGCGGACAGTGGGTACGCCATGGGCGAGCGGATTGCGGCCGAGGTGCTTGCCGGCGGGTCGCAGGCGCCGACTGCCGTGCTTGCGGCAAATGACCAGATGGCGCTGGGCGTTATCGCCGCGCTCGAGAACGCGGGCCTGTCCGTGCCCGACGACGTGAGCGTGGTTGGTATCGACGACGCACTCGAGGGACTTGTTCCTCACAATCGACTGACGACGCTGCGATTTGATTTGCGCGGTGTCGGTAAGCTTGCGTTTGAGGCGGCGATTGGAGAGAGCTCGTCTATCGAGGCGATTCATGTGCCGAGTACGCTGGTCGAACGCTCGACTGTTAGGGACATACGGGGTTAGGTCCTACTCCGTTTGTCTCGATTTGTAACAGGTAGACGGTCAAAAGCGGGCTACGTGTTACAGATTTAGATTCTTCGGAAAGAGCAATCCTGTTCGTCTCAATCTGTAACAGCTAGGACCAAAAAACTCGGCTAGATGTTACAGATCGAGACAAACGGCTCCCGACCAGCCCAAAAACAAAAAGACCGGGGGCGGCGCGCCGTGTGACGTGCCGCCCCCGGCTGAGAAATGGGGACAGGTTGTGTGAGCGGGCAACCCCGCCAGCCGCTAGTCCAGACGACGGGTCTGCGCCACGTGCTTGTACCAGTAGGCGCTTGCCTTGGGCGTGCGCTTCTGGGTTTCAAAGTCAACGTAGAAGAAGCCGTAACGCTTGTTATAACCATTTGTCCAGGAGAACTGGTCCTGCAGGCTCCACAGGAAGTAGCCGCCCACGTTGACGCCCACCTCCATGGCCTTGAGTAACCAGCGCAGGTGCTGCTCGATGTAGTCGATGCGCGGCTGGTCGTCCACAAAACCGTCCTTGTAGGGGTCCTTGTAGCCCATGCCGTTCTCGGTGATGAAGATCTGCTTGTAGTTGGGGTAGCGCTGCTTAATGTAGACGAGCAGATCGAACAGGCCCTCGGGATAGATGATCCAGTCCCAGTCGGTGGTGGGGATGCCGGGCTTGTTCACATGCTCGCCAATACCCTTAACGCGCCAGCGGCCGGTGCCCTTCTCGCCCGTACCGTTGTGGTGCAGGTCGTTCTCGCCATCGTAAGCCTTGAGGAAGCGGCACTGGTAGTTGTTAACGCCCAAGTAGTCGTTGTAGAGCGCTGCTTCGCGCATAATCTCGAGGTCCTCGTCCAGGATCTCGATGGTGCCGCCCGAGATGGCGGCCAAGCGGTTGGCGCACTCGAGGGTGTCGGGCGCGTAGTCGCCGCGGAAGGTAGCGTCGAGCAAAAACTGGTTTTGCAGCACGTGCTCGTTGTTGGCGGCTTTGATGTCGGCGGGGTCGTTCTCGTTGAGCGGGTACTTGAACTCCAGCGACTGGATGACGCCGATCTTGCCCTTAAAGCCGCCGTTGTGGAAGGCCAGCACGGCCTTGGCGTGGGCGAGCATCATGTTGTGCTCGCACTGGAAGGCCTCGGCCAGATGCGCCTTGACGCCGCCGGGGAAGGTGCCCTCGATGTAGGTGTTGGAGGCGTCCGCCCAGATCTCGTTAAAGGTGAACCAATAGGTCACCTGGTCGGCGTACTCCTTAAAGCAGAAGGTGGCAAAGTCCACAAAGGCGTCGATGGTCTCGCGGTTGAGGAAATCGCCCTTCTCAAAGAGGGGAAGCGGCGTATCGAAGTGATGCAGCGTGACAAACGGCTCAACGTGGTGCTTGTGGCACTCGGCGAAAAGGTCGTGGTAGAACTGGACACCCTCGGGGTTGATCTCGCCGGTGCCGTTGGGGAAGATGCGGCTCCAAGCGATGGAGAGGCGGATGCCGTTGATGCCGAATTCCTCGCACAGCTCCAGGTCGACGGGGTACTGGTTATAGAAGTCCGAAGCGGGATCGGGGGAAAAGCGCCCCTGGGCCTCCAGGAAGTCGTCCCAGGCAACTTTGCCCTTACCGTGAGCGCGGGTCTCGCCCTCTACCTGGTAGGCAGCAGTGGCGCCGCCAAAGACAAAGTCCTCGGGAAACTGCGCAGGCGGGTTGGTGACGCTAGCAGGATTAACGGACATGATGATCCAATCGTCTAAATCGAAGGGCCAACCGGCTGTTGATGGTCGGCTGGCCCTGGGCGTTACTTACTTCGATAGTTGCTCGGAGACGAAGGCGAGAGACTTGTCGCCGTTCTGGGAGAGCTCGATGTACTGCTTGCCACGGCAGGCGACGCACTTGTTGCCCACACGCTCGCAGTCTTTCTGCAGGTCGGCCAGGTAGCTGGCTGCCTGCGGGGCCAGGACGACCAGGTCAAAGTCGGGGAGCATGTCGACGTGGTTGCCATAGGCTTCGGCAGCGGTCTCCAGATCGATGCCGCGCTCCTTGGCAGCCTTGGCCAGCGCGTTGGCGAGCAGACCCGAGGTTCCGCCACCCTGGCAGAGCACGAGCACGCGCTTGCCGTTGAGGTCGCTGGCGGTCGTTGCCTCGGCAGCGGGTGCTGCAGAAGCGGCAAGGGCGTCGGCCTTCACGGCCTCGGCTGCGGCGCCGGCGGCAACGCTCTTGGCATCGGCCTTGCCCTGGAAGGCGTCGTTGAGCTTGGCGGCCTTCTCGGCGTTCTTGGCGGTGAGCTCCTCCTGGGAGATCTCGGCCTCCTCGGCGCACTTCTGGGCGTCATAGGCACGGAAGAACGGGTAGTACAGGACGAAGTCGACGACCAGGATGAGGGCGAGCATCACAAAGGCGAGCGGCTGGAAGCCCAAGCCCATGATGGTGCCGATGGGGCCGGGAACGGTCCAGGGCAGGGTGTACATAAAGCCGTTCATGCCCAAGAAGTCGATAAAGATCTTGAGGATCCAGATGTTGGCGATCGGGGCAAAGACAAACGGGACAAAGAAGACGGGGTTGAGCACGATGGGCGCGGCGAACAGCAGCGGCTCGTTGACAGCAAAGCAGACCGGGACGATGGCGGCCTTACCGACGGCGCGCATCTCCTGAGACTTGGCCAGGAAGCAGAACATAAAGACCAGGACGAGCGTGGCACCGGTGCCGCCCATGCAGACGACGAAGTACTGGGCACCCTGGGTCAGGACAGCGGAAGCGTGCTGGCCGGCCTGGAACGCAGCCAGGTTGTCGGTCATGTTGGCAACGAGAGCGGCGGCGATGGCGGGCTCGACGATCGAGGGGCCGTGGACGCCGACGAACCAGAACAGGCTCATGGCACCGTAGATCACAGCGAGGCCGATGTAGCCGTCGGCAGCGGTGAACAGGGGCTGGAACACCTGGATGACGCCCTGGGCAAAGCAGAAGCCAAAGGCAGCGCGGAAGACGATGTCAAAGACCCAAAAGACGGTGATGCAGACGGAGAAGGGGATGATGTCCTTAAAGGTCTGCGAGATGTTGGGCGGAACCTGATCGGGCATCTTGACGGTAATGTTGCGCTTGATAAAGAACTTGTAGATGATGCCGGTCACAAACGCAGCGATGAAGGCGGTCAGCAGGCCCTTGGAACCAAGGTAAGTGGTGTTGAAGCCGCTGGCGGCGTCCGTGGAGATGGTGTCGCTCGAAAGGAGCAAAAAGCCGATGATGGCCGCGCACATGCACGAGATAAAGTTGATCTGGTTGTTCTTGGGCAGGTCGCGGTTCTGGGCGTCGGCGAAATGCTTGGCCGTGGTGGCGGCACAGGCGATGGCCAGGATGCCCATAGAGTAGTTGTAGCACTTCCACAGGGCGTTGTTGATGTCATCGGGCCAGTAGAAACCCCAGATGTTGGGGACCGAGGCTACCAGGCAGAAGATGGACGAGAAGATGATGATGGGGATGACGGAGATAAAGCCGTCGCGGATCGCCTTGAGGTACTTGTTGCGGGCGATCGCGTTGAAAAAGGGCTGGCCTTTTTCGATGGTGGCGATGAGTTGCTCCATGCAAAGCTCCTAAGAGTCGGTGGGTTGGCAACGATGGTAGCTTTTGACGATTGGTTGCCAAAATGTTGACGTTGCCATTTTGCGACACAAAAAAGGTGCGAACCGGTGGCCCCTGTGCCTGTGGACCGTCGATTCCTTGCGCGAAAACGTTCGAGCCGCCCGGTGGCTCTGTGTTTGCACAATGGCAACGTTAACATTTGGGCGACAATAGCCGTTCGGGGAAGCGGAATTGTCGGTGAACGGTAGGTTTTGGGTGGTAAGCGTATTGTGGGGGAGGCGTTGGATATACTTAGAGACGTTGAAAACGACTGTACAGGATGCCTCCAATGGCATCGTTGACATAGAAAGATCGACCCATGGCCGCTGTTAAAAAATCGGTATCCGTCAAAGACGTGGCGCGCCTCGCGGGCGTCTCGGAGCAGACGGTCTCGCGTACCGTGCACGATTCGCCCAGCGTGCGCCCCGAGACCAAGGAGCGCGTGCGTGCCGCCATGCGCGAGCTTGGCTATCGTCCAAACTTTGCCGGCCGATCGCTGCGTCGCGGCAAGTTCAAGACGGTCGGCGTTGCCATGTTCAACATTACCGGCACCGGCAACCTCGACCGTATGGAGGGCTTTGCCTCCGCCGCCGATAAACACGGCTATGCCATCACCCTTACTAAGGTAGACGGGCATCCCTATACCCTCGAGAGCGCATCAACGCGCATGAGCGCGCTTCCGGTTGACGGCATGGTTGTGATCATGAATCGCATGCCGGCGGACTTTGGCACCTTTGAGCCGCTGACCGGCATGCAGACAGTGCTCGTTACCATGCTGGAACACCCGCTGTGCTCAACGGTCGATAACGACCAGTTCGATTGCTCGCGCCAGGTTGTCGAGTACTTGCTGGGGCAGGGGCACAAGACCGTGCACTTTATCTCGTGTCCCGAGCGCTCGCTTTCGGGCATGCGGCGCGAGGTGGGCTGGCGCGAGACGCTGCGTGCGCATGGTATTGAGCCGCCGCGACTCGTCCGTGGCGATTGGACGGCACAGAGCGGATATGCCGCCGGTCAGGCTCTGGCGGACGATCCGACCTGTACGGCCATTTATGCTTCCAACGACGCCATGGCCTACGGCTGCATTCGCGGGCTCGAATCGCGCGGAAAGCGCGTGCCCGAGGACGTGAGCGTGGCGGGTGTTGATGACAGCCTGGGCGACATCGTGCCCGACCGTCGCCTGACCACGGTGCGCTTTGACAACAAGCGCGTCGGCATGTGGGCTGTCGACAAGATTGCCGGCGCCGAGGGGGTTGCGTCTGGCGTGGAGCACATGCTGATCCCCGGCATGCTCGTAGAGGGTGATACGGTGCGCGATGTACGCTAGGGTGTGGACCTGTTTGGGTTGCCACTAATTGTGTTCGATATTGTTTGCATTGGTTTAAAAACCGTTCACGGGCGAAAATCGACCGTTCATAGCTCGAAATTGCGTTTTGCATTGTTCTGTTTTGTTTGAATGTTAATGTTTCTGTCATACACAACGCAGCGCGTATGCCCGGACGCGATGCTCTCCATTGGTTCATATGTGAAAGGAACGCAATATGGCAACCAAAGAAGAAATCTCGATGGTTGGATTCGAGATCGTCGCATACGCGGGTGACGCCCAGACTGATCTGCTTGCAGCGCTCGATGCTGCTCGCGAGGGTGATTTTGAGAAGGCCGAACAGCTGCACAAGGATGCGAGCGATGCACTCATTGGCGCCCACGACACGCAGACCAAGCTGCTTTCGCAGGAGGCCGGCGGCGGCGAGATGGAGATGACCTTCATCATGGCCCACGCTCAGGACACCCTCATGACCACCATGATCTTGGAGAAGCAGACCCGCTTTACCATCGATGCCTACAAGCGCATCGCTGAGCTCGAGGCCAAGCTCGCCTAACGAGCTCTCACAACCAAGTCCCCTTCCAAAAGCTCTGCCGCTACCCGCGGCAGGGCTTTTTCTGTTCTCATCCAAGTTGCGGTGAAATAGGGACTGAATAGGGGCCGGCGGGCGCAAAACAATCCCTATTCCACCGCAACTCATCCCGAAATAGTCATTGGGGACGTTCTTAAACGATTAGGCATTGGGGACAGCCTTGGTGCGCTCCGTTCGTCTTGCCGTTCGGTTTTTCGCTCGATGGGTATACTTCCTTTCGCATTAAACGCCGGAATGAGGAGGTATCCAAATGCCGGATAACGGGTCAATACAAAAAAGAGACGCGCACGAGATGGCTCATGGGCGTCCTGTCCAGATAACCGAGCATACGACGGTAACCGAGCTGCAGCCCAGCCTGTCCGATGTCGTGTGCGCAAACAAAAAGCTGCAGATTGGCTTTATCGTTGCGCTCGTGGTGCTGGCGCTGCTGTCGGGCTTTGTCGCGCGCCCGCATTTTGCCGATACCAAGACTTGGGACTCCACCATCGAGGTCATCGATCAAAAGAAGGGCAATGTTTTGGCGCTCACGACCTCGTGTGTTGCCCTGTCTGCGGGCATCACGGCGCTGCCGGGCGATACGGGTACGCCGGTCGCCGAGCAGCTCGCACAGCTTTCGGGCAACTTAGGGATCGTCCTTGCCGTGCTCTATCTCGAGAAATATCTGCTGACCATCTTGTGGTCGGTGGGCCTGGGCATCCTGATCCCGTTTGCGCTGGTGCTCTTTGCGGTTTCGCTTGGCATCCATGGACGCTGGAGCACGAGCGCCGTCCTGCGCCGCGTGGCGACTCGCGTGCTGGTGGTCGCCATGATTGGCATGGCGTTGGTGCCTGCAAGCGTGTGGGTGTCGCAAAAGGTCGACGAAACGTATCGAGTGAGCATCGAGGCGGCCGAGCAAAAGGCGGCCGACGCTGCGGACACGGCAGATAGCGATAGCTCTAAGACAAGCAAGAAAAAGTCTGAGACCACGGAGTCCAAGAACGTACTTGAGCAGCTTGCCGACGGCGCCTCGGGCCTCGTTACGTCGGTGACCAGCGGCGCCAAGCAGATGACCGACGAGATCGTGCAGAAGGTGACCGATCTGATCGAAGGCGTCATCGTGATGATCGTGACCTCGTGCGTTATCCCATTGTTGGTGCTCGTGGCGTTTCTGTGGCTGGGGCACACGCTGCTGGGGATCGATATTTCCGGCCCGGCGAACTATTTGACGGGCCGCTTTCTGAGCGCTCCGTCCAAACACGCCAAAAAGAGTGGGCAGTCCGAGTAGCTAATAGCAGCTGTATTTGCCGGGGCATACCGCCAAAGGGCGGCCGAGATGCGTTCTCGGCCGCCCTTTCTATTTGTTGAATACGTGGCAGGCTGGGCCTTCCTCGAGCCCAGACGGTCAGCAATCAACTGCGAACGGTAGGTGTTCAAAAAAGAACAAAGATAAACAAATAGTTGTTGCAGTTAATGTTCGAATGTGTTCAAATAAACATGAACAGTGAAGAACCGCACATTCAGATGCCCGGACCTGAGCGCGATTCAACACTTCCAAACAGAAACTACGCGCCTGCGTATCTCTCAAGGAGGATGTCATGAGGGTTGTAATCGCTTCCGATGCCGACGGTATGTCGATGAAGGAGTCCATCAAGGAGATGCTCATCGCCGACGGTCACGAGGTCGTCGACTATTCCGAGACCCCAGCCGCGGACTTTGTCGATTCCGCGACCGCCGTTGCCAAGGACCTGCTGGAGCACAAGGATTCCCAGGGCTTCGCATTCGATAAGTACGGCGTCGGCTCCTATATGGCCGCCGTCAAGATCAAGGGCATGGTCGTCGCCAACATTTCCGACGAGCGTTCCGCCTACATGACCCGCGAGCACAACGGCTCGCGCATGGTCACCATGGGCCCGGGCGTTGTGGGCACCGAGGTCGCCAAGAAGATCGCCCGCGAGTTCCTGCGCGCCCAGTACGCCGGCGGTCGTCACCAGATCCGTGTCGACATGCTCAACAAGATGGCCTAACGAGAGCCACCGAGAACTCGAACTTCTATCTCAACTTGTGAATTCAGACGAAAGGACGTTCTGATGAAGAAGACCATCGCAATCGGTTGCGACCATATCGTTACGGACGAGAAGATCTATCTGGCCGACCGCTTGGAGCAGGCTGGCTACAAGGTGCTCGACTGCGGCACCTACAGCCACACCCGTACGCACTATCCCATCTACGGTAAGGCCGTGGGCGAGGCTGTTGCCAGCGGCAAGGCCGACTTTGGCGTGGCCCTGTGCGGCACCGGCATCGGCATCACCAACGCCGTCAACAAGGTTCCCGGCGCCCGTTGCGCCCTGGTTCGCGACATGACCTCTGCCCTGTATGCCCGTCGCGAGCTCAACGCCAACATCGTGGGCTTTGGCGGCAAGATCACCGGCGAGTTCCTGATGGCCGACATCATGCTTGCCTTCCTGGAGGAGCCCTACGAGAAGACCCCCGAGCACGATGCCCTGATCGCCAAGATCGACGCCTGCAACAAGGCCGACGCCGAGGCTCAGGCTGACCCGCACTTCTTTGACGAGTTCCTCGAGAAGTGGGACCGCGGCGAGTATCACGACTAAGGAGGTTACGCGGTTTTGCCAAACCGCGTAACGGGTCGACGCTGCGAAGCCATCTGGCGGGCAATCTGCCGCTCAGCTTCGACGGCATGACCAGAAGGTCAATGCCGTCTCGCTTCACGGCACCTTGCCTCGCCAGCTGGCTTCTCGCTGATGTTGGGGGTGCCTGTGGGGTCGCCCCTGTTGTTGCGAAGCCGTCTGGCAAGCGAACTGCTCTGATAACACTTTTGCTTGCTGAGCTTATGTGCTTCGTTTTGGCGGTACCCGGCATTCTGCGGCTTTTTAATTGACGGCTCGCGTTTCTGTGAGGGGGCGCGGGCCGGTTTTCTAAACAGGAGTCCAACATGATTCTGACCGTTACCATGAATCCGTCGATTGATACGCGCTATCAGCTCGACAAGCTGATCATCGACGATGTTAACCGTGTGACGCCCGAAAAGACCGCTGGCGGCAAGGGCCTCAACGTGAGCCGTGTGCTGCTGCAGTTGGGCGACGACGTGCTCGCGACCGGCCTGCTCGGCGGCCACATGGGTGCCTATATGGCCGAGCTTATGGATGCCGACGGCGTCAAGAACGACTTTGTGCCCATCGCCGGTGAGACGCGCATTTGCCTGAATATCCTGCACGAGGGCAATCAGACCGAGCTTTTGGAGAGCGGCCCGCAGATTGCGCCTGCCGAGCTTGAGGCCTTTACGGCCAAGTTCGCCGAGCTTGCAGCGAAGGCTGACGTCGTGACGCTTTCGGGCTCGCTGCCGCGTGGCGTCGATGCCGGCTACTATGCCGAGCTCGTCAAGATCGCCGAGGAGGCGGGCGCCAAGGTGCTGCTCGACACCTCGGGTGCTTCGCTTGAGGCCGCGTTGGAGTCCGACGCCAAGCCCGAGCTCGTGAAGCCCAATCTGACCGAGATCAATGGTCTGTTGGGCACGTCCTTCACGACTGACGATGTCGACACCCTACGCGAGGCGCTTGCTGCCGACGGACGCTTTGCTGGTATTCCCTGGGTTGTCGTCTCGATGGGCGCTTCCGGTTCGGTGGGCTTCCATGAGGGTCGCGCGTTCCGCGCCAAGACGCCCGCGATTGCCGCCGTAAACGCGACGGGCTCAGGCGACTCGACCATCGCTGGCTTTGCGCATGCCATTGCTGCTGGTGTCGACGATGTCACGGTGCTCAAGACCGCCAATACCTGCGGCAAGCTCAACGCCATGGATCCCAAGACCGGCCACCTGGTCATGGACCGCTGGGACGAGATCTACAACAGCGTTGAGGTCGTAGAGTTGTAGCGGTTGTGACTCCTAATAGAATGAGCGTGGATAATCTCCCGTTTTTGGTGCCCATACGAGCTTAAAGAGGGAGATTTTCCACGCTCGAGTCATTAGTCATTGGGGATGCTCTTTAATGACTGGTCGTTTAAGAGCGTCCCCAATGACTAACCAATAAAACGGCGCCCGCCGGCGATGTTGCTGGTGGGCGCCGTTGTCTTGAAGACGAAATAGTCCGTTTTTCTCCGTCTCCAAGGGATCATTACAGTGAGTCGATAAAGCGCTGTTGGGCGGCGCGGCCGGCTTCGTCCCACTTAAAGACGCCGGCGTTGTCGAGTACGTGGCCAAACACCACGCCGACCTCCTCGTGCAGGATATCGATGGCGTTGTCGGCCGTAAGCTCGTCGGCGCGGCGGGCAAAAACGTCCTCGGCCCATGCAGCGTGGCTGCGGCAAAGATCATCGCCCTCGAGCGCACCGGCGAGATCGTAGCTGGCATCGGCCTTGGCCGCCAGCAGGTGCTCGCGGACAGCGCCGAGCTCGGGAACCAAGCGCGGCGGCAAAATCGCCAGGCCCATGACCTCGATCAGGCCGATGTTCTCCTTCTTAATGTGGTGATACTCGGCATGCGGGTGGAAAACGCCCAGCGGATGCTCGTCGGTCGTGATGTTGCAGCGAAGCGCCAGGTAGGCCTCGTAGATTTCGCCGCCGGCGTTGCCGCGGGAGTCTACGCGGCGAATGACGGGCGTCACGGTGTTGTGCGCCACGCCATCGGCTGTGTGCGCGATGACGCCAACAGACTCATCGCTCCACTCGCGCCAGGCGAGGATAATCTTCTCGGCGGCATCGAGCAGCTGAGCGCGGTCATGCGAGCGCAGGCGCAGCACCGAGAGCGGCCACTGCAGCACGCTACCGCTGACCTGGTCAAAACCGGGCACGCTAAACTGCGAGACCTCGGCGGCGTGCATCATGGGGAACTCGTGTGCGCCGCCCTGGAAGTGGTCGTGCGACAAGATCGAGCCGCCCACGATGGGCAGGTCGGCGTTGGAGCCGATGAAGTAATGCGGGAACAGGTCCACAAAGTCGAGCAGGCAGGTCAGGCCCTTGCGGTCGACGTGCATCGGACGATGCTCGGAGCTCATGGCAATGCAGTGCTCGTTAAAGTACGCGTACGGGCTGTACTGGAAGCCCCAGCGCTCGCCGTCGAGCTGGATGGGGATAACGCGCAGATTCTGGCGGGCGGGGTGAGCTCCGCCGTCGGCTGCGGCGGAGCGTCCGGGATAGCCCTCGTTTTCGATGCAGAGCTGGCAGGCGGGATACTTCTCGTCCGTGTTCTTATCTGCACCTGCCGCGGCGATATCGCGCGGGTCCTTCTCGGGCTTGGACAGGTTGATGGTGATCTCAAGATCGCCCCAGTTGGTGGGGGTGCTCCATTTGATGTTGCGCGCGATGGCGGCACGGCGCACGTAGCCGGCGTCGCAGCACAGGCCGTAGAACCAGTCGGTCGCGGCACGGGGCTCGTTGACGCCCATACGCCCATTGAATTCCTCGTTTACAACCGAAGGCCTCGGCATGAGCGCGCCCATGATGCGCATGGCGATGCGATCGCGGCCCGACGCCGTGTCCTCGGCGGCGCCGTTGGCAACGGCAGTCTCGGCAAGCGCGGCAAGCGTGCCTTCAAGGTCAAAGTCGGGCAGGGTATCGGGGTGCAAGAGCGAGAGTTTCTCAACCTGGAGTGCCCAGGCCATGTCGAGTGCCGGCCCCGTGGCGCCGATGCACTCGAGAACGGTGTTGTATGCCCAGATGCGATCGTCCTGGCCGATCATCGATCGGTGGATGGCATATTCGATGAGGCCCTGCGCGGCCTCGCGCACATCAGTCATTACAGCCATGCCGCGTAAGCCCCCTTGTCAGAAATCGCGTAGTGGCGGGCAGAGCCCTCGCCAAGCCAGCCGTTCATCTTGGCAATGAAGGTGTCGACCAGCTCGAGCGGCACGAAGGCCTGGATGGTACCGCCAAAGCCGCCGCCGTGGATACGAACGGCGCCACGGCCGTCGAGCACATGCTCGGCAAGAGCAAGCGCGTACATGGAAGGCTGCTCGGCACCCAGTTTGGCAACAACATTCTGCAGGTACATGGCGGAGCTGGCGCCGGACTCACGCGTCAGGACCAGGAACTGGTCAATGTCGCCGGCGTTCAGGGCCGCCCAGCGCTTATCGACCAGGCCGTTCTCGTACCAGTAATGAACGGCGCGCAGGCAGGCGCGGTCGCCCAGCTTGGCGCGCAGCTCGGGGAGCTTGGCGTCAAAGTCCGCCACGTTTACCTCGCACAGGCGTGCCTTGCCAAACTCGGCGGCGACGTCCTGCATCTCGCGCGGAACAGCGGCGTAGTCGTCGGTGGCTGCCACATGGTCGGCGCCGACCTTGACGAGCACGAGCGCATAGCCGTGATCCTCAAAGTTGAGCTCGAGCTTCTGGGTCTTAGGCTGAGCCTGGTCCTCAAAGTCCATGTAGGCGAGGCCGCCCAGGCACACGGCAGCTTGGTCCATCAGACCGCAGGGCTTGCCGTAGTAGTTGTTCTCGGTGCGCTGGCTCATCTGGGCGAGTGCGACGGGTTCAATGGCGGGCGCGCCCCAGAGCGTCTCCATGGCACGGCCGTACGCGGCCTCGACGGCAGCAGAGCTGGAAAGGCCGCCGCCCGAGGGGACGGAGCAGGTGAAGGCGAAGTCGAAGCCCTTGGGCTCAACACCAAGCGCTGCGACCTCATGGGCCATACCGCGCACGAGGCTTGCGGACGTGCCCTTCTCGGACTCCTGAATGTCTACCGTGTCGAGCGTGATCTCAAACGTAGGATAGCCCTCGTCGGCGACGCGAATCTTGTTGGAATCGGTTGCCACGGCGATGCCGTCAACGGCGACATCGAGCGAGCCGGCGATAACGTGACCGCCCTCGTGATCGGTGTGATTGCCGCTGATCTCGGAGCGGCCGGGCGCGTGCACGTAGAGCACCTGGCGGTCGCCGATGGGGCCAAACTCCTCCTCAAACAGCTTGGTGAGCGTGGCGAATATCTTTTCGTCGGGGGTGGTCATGGGAGTCCTTTCCTTGGCGCGCACGGGTGAGTTTTGCGTCGTTATGAGTACGTTAACAACTTGAAGCGGCATGAATCACGTGTTCACGATGCCGCACGTTACGGGCTATGTTAACGTACTCATAACACATCGCTTGTCACTTTTTGAGAATCTGGTAATCGGTAGAAATGCAGCCGTGAACGGTACTGCCGTATGGACTTATAAAGCAGAAGAGATGCAGATAGAAAAAGTAGAGTACGTTAACATGCGTCCGACGATAGCGGGCTTCGGCGCGGGGTGTATTTCTGCCCGGGCCGGCATGCACGCTATTCAGATCTCGCAAGGGTGAAGGTGATCCTGTGGCAAGGCGCCCGTCCAACGATACCAGTTCGCGTCCGGTCTCCATGGCCGACGTCGCCCGCGCTGCTGGCGTTTCGCAGCAGACGGTTTCGCGCGTCGCCAACGGCTTGCCCAACGTTAACGAGCAGACACGTCAGCGCGTGCAGGCCACTATGCAAGAACTCGGCTTCCGTCCGAGTTATGCCGGTCGCTCGCTGCGCGACGGCCGTTACCATTCGGTCGGTCTGTGTGTCAACGATGTCACCAAGTTTGGCAACCTCTCAATGATCGACGGCATCGCCAGCGCTGCTCGCGAGCATAATTGCGCCATCACGCTGGTCGAGATGTCCAAGACCGAGGAATTCTCGCTTGCCGAGGCCACGCGTCGTATGGCCGCGCTGCCCGTGGACGGTATTATCATCGGCATGAGTCGCATGGCGCCCGATTTTGAGACGTTCGATCCGTTGCCGGGCATTGGAACGGTCATCGTTACCATGTACGCGCATCCGCGCGTGACCACGGTCGATTCCGACCATTACGGCTGCTCGCTGTTGCTCATGGATCACCTGTTTGAGCTGGGACACGAGCAGATTCGCTATATTGGCGGACCGTCGTTCTCAGTCGACGAGCAATTTCGTCGCGCCGGTTGGCAAGATGCACTCGAGCGTAAACACATCGAGCCGGTAGAGCCGCTCGAGGGCGACTGGTCTGCCAACAGCGGCTACGAGGCCGGCAGGTACCTGGCCGAGCACGACCGCACCATGACGGCGATTTACGCGGCAAACGACCAGATGGCAAACGGCGCCATTGCAGCGCTGCGCGATAGCGGATTGCGCGTGCCCGAGGACGTGAGCGTGGTGGGTGTCGATGACTCGCTCGACGACTTTGTAGCACATAACGAGCTTACGACCGTGCGATTCGATCTGCACCAGCGCGGACGCGAGGTGTTTGAGCATGCGGTTCCCGAGGCGGGTACGGCGGGCAAAACCGTTGCCATTCGTATTCCCGGCCAGCTCATCATTCGACATAGCACGGCGATACCGCGCTCATAGTTTGTGCTGGTAAACGGCGATTTATCGCATTTCAATAACAATCGGTAAGGATGCCGGCAGATAGCTGTTGGGATGCAGCCGAGTGCTATGATAGACGGGCTCTTTTGTCTATCTAGGAGGCTTTGCCTGATGGAGATCACCAAGGATATCCGCTACGTTGGCGTCGACGATCACGACATTGACCTGTTCGAGGGCCAGTACGATGTGTCCGAGAACGGTATGGCATACAACAGCTACGTTATCTTGGGCGAAAAGATCGCTGTCGCCGATTCAGTCGACGGCGGTTTTGTCGACGAGTGGCTCGGTAACATCGAAGCCGTGCTCGACGGTCGCACGCCCGATTACCTGGTCGTCCATCACATGGAGCCCGATCACTCCGCTGGCATCGCCGCCTTTATGGAGCGCTATCCCCAGGCGCAGATTGTGGCCAGCATGGGCGCCTTCCGCATGATGATCAACTACTTTGGCACCGATTATCCCGAGCGCAAGATGGTCGTCAAAGAGGGCGACGTGCTCGACCTGGGCGGTCACAGCCTAACGTTTGTCGGTGCCCCCAACGTGCACTGGCCCGAGGTGCTGTTCTCTTACGAGGCCACCGACAAGGTGCTCTTTAGTGCCGATGGCTTTGGCAAGTTTGGTGCCAATGACATCGAAGATCCGGAAGGGTGGGCCTGCGAGGCACGCCGTTACTACTTTGGCATCGTGGGAAAGTTCGGCAAGTTCGTGCAGGCCGTGCTCAAGAAGGCCGCCGATCTGGACATCCAGGTTATCTGTCCGCTCCATGGCCCCGTGCTAACCGAGAACCTGGGCTACTACCTCGACACCTACAACACCTGGTCGAGCTATCAGCCCGAGGACGAGGGAATCACCATTGCTTACGCGAGTGTGTATGGCCATCTGAAGGCTGCCGTTGAGGAGCTTGCATCTGCGCTCGAGGCCCGCGGCCAGAAGGTTTCCGTCTTTGACCTGGCTCGCGACGACATGGCCGAGGCCGTTGAGGATGCGTTCCGCTATGACCGTCTGGTGCTCGCTTCCATCACCTATCAGGGCGAGATCTTCCCGTTCATGAGCACCTTTATCCATACGCTTGCCGAGCATGCCTATCAGAACCGTACCGTGGCGCTTGTCGAGGCCGGTTCCTGGGCGCCTGCAGCTGCCAAGGTTATGACCAAGGAGCTCGAGGGTATGAAGGACATCACCCTGGCGCAGAACAAGGTGACCGTCCTGGGTTCGCTCAACGACGCCTCGCGCGCCCAGATCGAGGCCCTCGCCGACGAGCTTTCCAAGTAGCGATACGTTCACTTTTAACGCACAAACCACCACAAAGGGGACAGGCACCTTTGTGGTGGTTTTTGTTTAAGCGCCGGCGATGATGAGGGCTGGACGAGCGTCGTTGGCTAACTCGGCGATCGAGGTGGCGACGGCATGGTCGGGGTCACGGTCCATCACGATGGTGCCGACATCGGTCAGTTTGGCAAAGCGGTACATGCCGCGTCCGTTGACCTTGCTGGCGTCCATGAGGGCAACGCCTTGACGGGCGGCGGAGATCATGGCTGTTTTGGTCTCGACCATCTGCGGAAAGTCGGTCGTAAAGCCGCAGCCGGGAACAAAAGCGCCGGGGCACATGACGGCAAGGTCGGCATGAACCATTTGGATCGCCTGCATGGTGAGCGGTCCGTACAGATAGCGATGACCTTTGCGCAGTGCCCCGCCCAGCATGACGACATCGACCGAGGGCATGCTCTCGTCGATGTAATCGGCGATGGTGATGTCGGCCGTGATGACGGTGATGCCGTCGCGCTGGTCGAGCAAGCGGACAAATTCGAGCGCGGTGGTGCCCGAGTCGACAAGCAGTGTGTCGCCGTCATTGACGAGCTCGATGGCGCTTTGCGCGATGGCCTGCTTGGCGGCGACGTTGACGTTGATGCGGCGATCCTGCGTGGAGACGGTCAGGCGCTTGTGGAGCGATACGGCACCACCATGTGTGCGGCGCAGCTTGCCTGCTTCGGCGAGCGCGTCCAGGTCGGCGCGGGCGGTGACGGAGGACACGCTAAAGGTCTGGGCGATTTCTGCTACCTGCACCGAGGCGTTGTGCTCGAGCATTTCCATAATGGCGGTACGGCGTTCGTCGGCAAATGCACGGTTGGTAGCTTGGGCCATGGTTGCTCCATTCTCGGCTAAATTTGCAGGAATTGTGTTGACTCCATTTTCGTTCATTTTCTTTTTGAGTAAGAAAACACCTTTCGATTACTTATCTTTTCTATAAAAGAAAGACGCTGAACGCCCAAAATTCAATATCGAACACGCCCGCTCGGCTCCAATTCCTTCCGTTTACTTTTCAAAAACGACTGTATTGACCTGCATGGGCTCAATATCTCGCACGTGCAAAGCCGCTGAATTTCATACAATGGGCGCAGCAAAATGCAAGGTAAAACGCCTTGCGGACACGTACGCCCGATGTCCAGATGCGGGCGAGGGAGAGGAGCAAACGCTCATGGCACTTGTTACCACCGAAAAGATGCTCAAGGACGCTCAGGCCGGCCACTACGCCGTAGGCGCGTTCAACGTCGAGAACCTCGAGTTTGTTATGGCCGTTCTGGCCGCTGCCGAGGAGACCAAGTCCCCCGTCATCATGCAGACCACCCCGGGCACCATCAAGACCGCTGGTCTGGACTACTTCTACGGCATGGTCAAGGCTGCCGCCGAGCGCGCTTCCGTGCCCGTCGCCCTGCACCTCGATCACGGCGATGGCTATGACCGCTGCATGCAGGCTTTCCGCACGGGCTACACCTCCGTCATGATCGACGGTTCGCACGAGTCCTTCGAGGACAACATTGCCCTGACCAAGTCCGTCGCCGACGCTGGCCGCGCCATGGGCGTGCCCGTCGAGGCCGAGCTCGGCAAGGTCGGCGGTAAGGAGGACGACGGTCCCGCGGTTGAGGGCGAGAGCCCCTACACCGATCCTGCCGAGGCCAAGGAGTTTGTTGAGCGCACCGGCTGCACCTCGCTGGCCATTGGCGTTGGCACCAGCCACGGCGTGTACACGAGCGATCCTCACATCGAGCAGTCCGTGGTCAAGGCCATTCGCGACGCCGTCGACGTGCCGCTGGTCCTGCACGGCACCTCCGGTGTGCCCGATGAGCAGGTTGCCGAGGCTGTGAAGAACGGCATCTGCAAGGTTAACTACGCCACCGAGCTGCGTCAGGCTTACACCAAGGGCTTCATGGCCTACATGGCTGAGAACCCCGCCTGCTTCGATCCTAAGAAGCCGGCCAAGGAGGGCATGCGTGAGATCACCGAGCTGGTTAAGATCCGTATGACCAACCTCAACTCTGTGGGCAAAGCAGAGTAACAGCAAGGGTACTCCGACTCAAAATAGATCCCGGGGAGGGATGAGGGCTTAGTTCCCCAATCGTCCTCGGGCATGCAAAAAGCCTCGCTGCGCACTTCGTGCGGCGAGGCTTTTTGCCCCCTGCGGAAAGATTGGAGAACTAAGCCCTCGTCCCTCCCAGGTTGACCTACTCGAGGTCGTCGCCCTTGTGGCGTTAGGTCTGAAAATAATAAGAAGCCTTCGCGCTGCGGAATGATTTTGGAAACTAAGTACGGGGACCCGCCCAAACCGTCCTGCTCAATCGCCCTTGTGGTGTTGGGGCTGAAAGGGTGGGACGCGTGGGTTATTTGGTTGTTAGGGTTAGTAGGTCGTTGGGGGTTTTGAGGTTGTAGGTGGCGTTTGGGATATCTTGGTGTGATCCCCATGCTGCTCGGGCAAAACTGACCCCTGCCGAAGTTGCGCATTGTTCGTCGTAGACGGTGTCGCCAACGTAGACGACGTTGCCAGGATTCGCGCCCGCACGTCGGAGATATTCGAGCATGGGTGCGGGTGCGGGTTTATGTTCGGTTGTGTCTTCGACAAGGATGATGTGCTCAAAATACTTATCGAAACCAAGGGGTGCAATTTCTTTTGCGTATTCGTCGCGCGCACGTGAGGAGACGATGCCAAGTTTGCAGCCGCTATCGGCGAGTGTTGCGATGACTTCAAGCAAACCTGGAAACACGCTGATGGTGCTTTTAAAGCTGGCGGCAACTTGGCACCAGCGATCCAACGTTGCCTGCGAGTAGATTCCAAGTTTCTCAAGGGCATCCTTGCCGGGTATGCCGAGGGCAAAGTCAAGCTCGTGTCGGGGAAGCGTTTTGCTGGTCTCTTCTTGGACAATCTGGACAAGCGATGACAGAACGCTTTCTTCTGTATCTGCCAATGTCCCATCAACGTCAAATACGATATGGTCAAAGTGCTTCATATGATTGCTCCTCTCTGTTGTTTGCCTGCAAGTTTGATGCAGTGACAGAAGAAGGGCTAGCGGGATTTCTGCCTGGTGCTATCGAGATTCTGCCTCGCTGCTCGATAGCTCGAAGGAGTGCACCCCATTTGTTCTTTAAATACCTGGCCAAGATGGCTTGCTGTTATAAATCCGCATTGGCGCGCGACTGTCTGTACCGTTCGCGTGGTGTGTGCCAAAAGTTCGCAAGCACGGTTTATGCGGTATGCGCGTAGATATGCCGCCGGGGTCGTTCCTGCACAAGTTTCGATAATGCGGTAACACTCTCTTTCGCTTACGCCGGCTGCAGATGCCATCTGGGGCACATCTATAGCGGCTGAATAGTTTGCGCGGATAAAGTCCAGGATTGCCTTGAACTGTACGTCGCGGCTGGTCATCCAAGAGGCGCCGTCGGAAGAAAAGAGCGGTTCGGTCTTGGCGTTAATCTGAATCCAGAGCTCTGACAAACTATTTCGAAGCGCCATCTCGTTCTGCGGCTGTTGAAGGTCGTGGCTAAAGGAGCTCTTCAGCAAATCGATAAAGGGCATATCGTCGGGATTGGTGGGCGACCATTTGAGCACATCGACGCCTCGACATTGAAGCAATGGGTTGATGTAGCGCTTTTGGAGACGTCCCGCGGGATCGCCGAGCATCGACGGCTGAAAGATATGCAGCATTTGAATGGCTGGCGCCGAATTGGGTGATTGCAGCGTACTGTGCAAAACGCCGCCGTTGATAAAGCCGGCGGACCCTTCCTCAAAGCGTACGTGCTCATGAGCCGCGTGCGTTCGATAGTCAATCGCTCCCTGCTCCATGTAGAAAAGCTCAACTTCGGAATGCCAGTGCCAGGGGACGGAATTGCCCGGATAGCGAGCGAATTCTGCGCGTTCGGCAATATAGGGCCAGTCTTCGGCGGTCTCGGGAAACGCTTCCTCGCGTCCTCCGCGGTGCAATTCTATGTGATCCATGTTTCGCATGGCATCAGTATAAAGCGCGATGGGCTTAGATTGCTCTTGCCTGTTCGGGGAACGCCTTGTCTAGGGATGCTTGGAGCTTTTCGAAGGATGCTCGTAAGTTGAGGCTCTGATCGGCTGAGCGCTTGGTTTTTGTGGTGGGGGAGTCGAGGAGACCGTTTCTCTGTGTCGGGGGGAAGGAGAAAAGGTCTGCATGTGTTAGGGATGGCTGCTGTGTTGCGTCATTGGAAGAATGCATGCTTATGCGGCCTCCTCGATGTCCACCAAAAGGTTGCGCTCGGGGTTTGCTGCTAGGTCCCGTGCGCTGGCAGTATTATGCCGCGGCTGCCGCAAAGAAGCGCTAAAGAAAGGCTTAACCTGGTTTGGTGTTACGATGAAACTGCAGGTCAGAGGTATCGAGTAACACTCTTGAAAGGTTTTGAGCTTAAGGGCTTTCTAAGGTTTGTGACGTGGATGTGGCGCGGACGTGCGGAGCGTGTGAATGCTCGCTGTTAGCGCTGCGGCTCTGTGGCGCGCACCTGCTCGATGACCTTTTCAATCGTGGCGTCGATGCGGTCTTTTTTGAGTTCGCATTCCCAGATGGTTATGGGCGTCCAGCCCATTTGAGTGAGCGCTGCCACAGCAGCACGGTCGCGCTCGACGTTGCGACGGAACTTTGCCTCCCAAAACTCAACGTTGCGCTTGGGCTGGCTTGGGTTGCACTTGGGGCAGCGGTGCCAAAAGCAACCGTTGACGAAGATGGCGATCTTGCGGCCGGGGAAGGCGATGTCGGGCTTGCCGGGTACCTTCCATTCCAAACGATAGCCCGTAAGGCCCGCGGCCCGTAGGCGCTGACGTACGAGCAGCTCGGGCTTGGTGTTGGCGCGCTTGTTGCCCTTCATGGACTTTTTGATGGCGGCGCGACGGCGGACCAGTTCGCGCTCGTCAGCGGAGAGGTCCGAGGTATCGATGCCGTCGAGCAGACCGGGCTTGGGACGCTTTTTGCTGCGGCGTTTAGGTGCGCGCTTGGGTTTGGCGGAGGGTTTGTCGGCTGTGTTGGGCGCGGCGTCATCGGCAGAGCTTGTCTCAAGCCGATCTTCCTTCAACTCAATCAGAGCATCGATAAGCCCTTTGTCGGCGGGCATCCACTCCACCGTGGCAAGCGAGGTACGCGGAATCCAGCGGATATCGAGTTGGTGGTCATGCTTCTGGGGTTCATCGGATTCATCGGCTAGCGAGCAGTAGTAGCACTCCATGGAGAGATGGAAATCGGGGTAGTCATACTCAACGGTGTAGAAGTCACGCAGGTTGGTGACCTTCACCTGCAGCTCTTCCATGAGCTCGCGGCGCACGGCGTCTTCTGGCGTCTCGCCGCGCATGAGCTTGCCACCGGGGAACTCCCAAAGTCCCTGCATGTCGCCGTAGCCGCGCTGCACGGCCAGCAGCTCGTCGGATCCTTCCTTGCGAATGATCCCAGCGGCAACATGAACAGTCTTCAACAGGAGTCCTCTCTCAACATCAACACGTGACAGGCTAGCTATCCTTACCTTACGCAACGGTAAGGCAAGCGTAAGCCATATCGATGGTAGCCGACTCGGCTTCTTGCGACTATAGATGCCGTAGACTAATCGCAAGAAAGGACTCGGTATGCAAACCACGCACATGGCGACCCCGGTACTGGAGGTCGCGCATCTCGAAAAGGTATATGGAGCGCTGGGCAACGTGACCCGCGCGCTCAACGACGTCAGCTTTACCGTCAACCGCGGCGAATTCGTTGGCATCATGGGCGCCTCGGGCTCGGGCAAGTCGACGTTGCTCAACTGCGTCTCGACCATCGATAGCGCTACGAGCGGCACCATCCGCATCAACGGCCAGGACGTAACACGCATGAAGCAGGCCAAGCTCTCGCAGTTCCGCCGCGAGGAGCTGGGCTTTATCTTCCAGGACTCTAACCTGCTCGATACGCTCACGGCACGCGAGAACATCGCCCTGCCGCTCACCATCGCCCGTACAAACTCGGCGGAGATCTCGACCCGCGTGCAGGATGTGGCAGCGCGCCTGTCCATCAGTCAGGTGCTCGACAAGTATCCCTACCAGATGTCCGGCGGCCAGCAGCAGCGCGTTGCCGCGGCTCGCGCGCTCGTCACCGACCCCACCATGATCATGGCCGACGAGCCCACCGGCGCCCTCGATTCCAAGAGCACTCGCCTGCTGCTCGAGAGCCTGGAGGCCCTTAACCGCCGCCTGCGCGCCACCGTGCTCATGGTTACGCACGACAGTTTTGCCGCCAGCTACACGAGCCGTGTGCTGTTTATTCGCGACGGCAAGATCTTCACCGAGCTGCGCCGCGGCGACACCGACCGCCGAGAGTTCTTTGACCGCATTATGGAGGTCGTTGCCATGATGGGCGGTGAGGGCTCCGATGCTCTGTAAACTCGCTTGGGGCAACGTCCGCCGCGCCGGCCGCGACTACCTCGTCTACCTTTTGACGCTCACCCTGGGCGTCACGGTCTTCTATGCCTTTAACACCATCTCGATGCAGGTCGACATCGCCGGAATCGATGAAAAGGGCTTGGCGCAGGTAATGGGCAGCATGCTCGGCGACCTGACGTACTTTTTGGCCGGTGTCATGGCCTTTTTGATGGTGTATGCCAATAACTTCATCATGAAACGCCGCAAAAAGGAGTTTGGCCTGTACCAGGTGCTCGGCATGGGGCGCGGGCGCGTCGCCACGATCATGGCGCTCGAGACCGTGATAGTATCGGTCGTGGCCTTTGTCGTCGGCATTGTGCTGGGTGCGGGACTCTCCCAGCTCATGACGTTCTTTACGGCCTCGCTTTTTAAGACACAGATCGCCAATTTCCACTTCTTTTTCTCGGTGCATGCGTTCAACCTGACCCTTGCCTGCATGCTCGTAATGTTTGTGCTCACGCTACTGCTGAACCTTCGCGCCGTGCGTCGTACCAAACTCATCGAGCTTATGGGTGCCGAGCGTCGCAACGAGAGCATCAAGACACGCAACCCCTGGATCGCGATTGCCATCTTTGCCGTGGGCGTGGTGCTTGTGGGCGTGGCCTATTACCGTCTGCTACGTGATGGGTTCCCGCTAACCGCGACGGACAGCAAGCTGCAAGAGGCCATGAACCAGTTTGGTATTACGACCGCTATGGTTACCGTGGGCACCTTTGCCCTGTTCTGGGGACTCTCGGGCATGCTCATCAAGCTGCTGCAGAGCCTGCGCGGCGTGTATTGGCGCGGCCTCAACATGTTTACCGTGCGCCAGCTTGCGGCCAAGGTCAACACGGTGTGCTTTTCGATGGGCGTCATCGCGATGCTCCTGTTTTTGGCCATCACCTCGGTGACGTGCGGTATGTCGATTGCCAACGTGATGAACGAAAACCTGGAGCGCTATAACCCTGTAGACGTGTCTCAGACGTATGTCTATTACACGCCCGATACGTTCGACTACTACAAAAAGTACGTCAATCCGTCTGATGAAGCCGATCGCATGGTGCCGGCCGATACAACGGTCGATTTGTACCCCGCATGGCACGGCAGGGACAGTTCGGCGGACAACAACGACGAGACCGGCAAGAAGGTCGATATCGCCGATGTTGCCGGTGAGCATGTGCAGATCGATTCGTATCTGAGTTACCCGTTTGGCAGCTCGAATCCTTCGGTGACCCCAAGTGAGATGTGCAAGATCATGGGCGAAAAGCTTCCCAAGGCGTTCGGGGGTAGCAATGCCGATACGATGGGTCTGTTTGTGACGCCGGCGAGCCAGTACAACAAACTGCGTCAGATGATGGGTGAGGAGCCGGTGCACATCGGTCACGACCAGTATCTGCTCACGTGTGATATGGGCGGCGAGCTGGTCGACCTGTACACCAAGTATATGGCTGGTGGCCATGCCCTTACCTTGGGCGGGCATACGCTCAAGCCCGCAACCGATAAGTCGGACGAAGATACGGCGGCCATCGCCAACTCGGCGATGGGCAGTAATCCGGGTACCGTCGTCGTTGCCGACGAGCTGTTGTCCCAACTTAATCTGCAGCCGTATTCCAGTAGCCTGCTCGTTAACTACAAACAGGGGATGGATACGACCGAGGCAGACGAGAGCATTAAATACACTCTGCTCGACGATCTGCTCGTTGACGGCAAGAAGCCGGGGTCGTGGGGAACCTTCATCACACGCTCCGAGATGTACACGCAAGCAGCGCAAATGAACGGTCTTATTAGCTACCTAGCCATCTACATCGGCTTTGTATTGGTCGTTGCATGCGCGGCGATTCTGTCGATCCAGCAACTCTCCAACGTGGCCGATGGCAGCCGCAGCTATCGTGTGCTGGCACAGATCGGCTGCGACGACCGCCAGATTCGCCATTCGGTGATGGCGCAGCAAGCGGTATTCTTCCTGTTCCCGCTGGCAGTGGGCCTAGCGCACTCCTTTGTGGCACTTAAGGTGATCATCGAGCTGGTGAGCATATTCGGAAATATGAGCATCGGCGGCACCGTGGGCCTCACCTGTGCGATCTTCCTGGCAGCCTATGGTGGCTACTTCCTGGTGACGTACCTCATGAGCGCCGGCATGGTACAAGCTGCCATCGCCACCCGCTACAGCGAGTAACAAGCGGGCAAAACCGTCGCAAAACCAACGCGAACAGCCGCCGCGAACGGGGTCCGGACCCTTTTCGCGGCGGTTTTTTGTCTATCGGATGCCTCTCAGATGCAAGTGAGTAGACTTTTTTGGACTTGTCGAGCACACCGCGCCAAACGCTCAATAAAACCGCAGGTCAGGGCGGTGGTGTTTTGGGGCGTGCTCGGCATCCCGCCAAAAGCCTACTCACTTGGTTTTACTGCTAGAAAACCGCCGCGAGGGAAAGTAGCTCCCTCGCGGCGGTTTTGGCATTTGCCCAGATAAAACCTGCCAAAATAAACCTGTCCCTTTTTGGTAGGTTATCGTTTCCAAAAGTGGAGGATGAGCGTCGTGCGGTTTTGCTGCTCAGTTTTGACCAGGATGTTGTGGATATGGGTCTTGACGGTGCCCACGGCAAGGAAGAGCTCGTCAGCGATCTCTTGGTTCGATTTGCCCAACACAACCAGACGCATGACTTCGGTTTCGCGGTTGGAGAGCTTGTAGGCGTTGCGATAGAAGGGCATCTGCTCTTCGATGTGTCGATCAAGATCGCTGACGTTCTTTTCCTCGGGCGCCTCCTGCATGCGAATCGAAAGCACGTGATAGGCATAGATGATCAGCAGAATCGCAAAGTAGCACGCAAAGATGTTCTCGCTAAAGTTGCGCTCGGACAGGTACAGCTGCAGCCAAGAGGGTGCCAGGCTCATGGGAACAACAAGGATGTTGTAGAAATCCTCGGCAACGATGCACCCGACCAGAATGGCGCCGATAATGAGGTGCTTTCGTTGATTGTTGACGCGCGCCTTAAGCTCGACCTGCGTGCTTTTATGCGCCGTCCAAAAGATATACAGTCCCACAAATACAAGGAATACCTGACGCATCGTGTAGTAGAGCCATTGATGCATGGGGCCGTAGGGGACAGCGACAATGACCAGCAGCTCGCTCAGGAAGAACGTTGCGACGGGAATAACAAACTGCTTTTTTGAATGTTTGTCGAGCAAGTCCATGGCAATGAGCCAGATAAAAGCTTGTGAAGCGGTCGCCACAAGGGTCCGCAACACAGGCATGGTAATTGAGTAATAGTCGCTGGCTGGAAAACTCTGGTTTTGCAACGTGTATTCAAAAAAGAAGATCTCGGTCATCTCGATGGCATAGCAAATAAAAACGCCGCTGCCATAGATAAAGAAGCGTCGACGAGACGAGGCATAGGCGGCAAGCGAAAGCACTGCCGTCACAATACAGATCACGAGTATCGCTAGGGTATAGAAGAACATCAGGGTGTTCATCTGCCACCGTCCCATCTCATTTCATCTATGGCCGAGCCCTGTATACCTTGTGGGATATAGACGTCTCAACCCTTCGTTCCATTGCGGATTAGGCGCCGAGATACAGCATAGCCGTATACCGTTCGCGGTTCTAGATAGTAAACCCCCTGCAAGCTGGCTACCTGCGGGTTTATATTGGTTTAGAGGGGGTGTAACTCCGTGAACGGTCTTTAATCCCGAATAAACTAGGTAAAAATTGCATACGGGTGAATGATGGTCTTGTCAACACGAGGCGTGATGTTCGAGCGCCTCATAGTAATAGTCGGCACGACCGGCGGAAAGGAAATCGACATGGCACTGCCTAAGGATTTCATCGACACCAACGACTTCACCAAAGAGCAGATTCTGGCTATCGAGGATCTTGGCCTGGCAATGAAGAAGGCCATCAAGGTTGACGGTTATTATCCGCACCTGCTCCGCAACAAGAGCCTTGGCATGATCTTCCAGCAGGTCTCCACCCGCACTCGTCTTTCCTTCGAGACCGCTATGACCGACCTCGGCGGCCATGCTCAGTTCTATGGCCCTGGCACCATCCAGCTCGGCGGCCACGAGTCCCTGGGCGACACCGCTCGCGTTATGGGCTCGCTGCTCGACATCATGATGGCTCGCGTTGACCGTCACAAGGACGTCGTCGGCCTCGCCGAGGGCTCCGCTGTGCCCGTCATCAACGGCATGTCCGAGTTCAACCATCCCACGCAGGAGATGGGCGACCTCATGACCATGCTCGAGAACCTCCCCGAGGGCAAGAAGATCGAGGACTGCACCCTGGCCTTCATCGGCGACGCCACCCAGGTCTGCGTCTCCCTCATGTTCATCGCCTCCAAGGTCGGCATGAAGTTCGTCCAGTTTGGACCTAAGGGCCACCAGATCCCCGACGGCGGCCTGCACGTTGGCACCGTCGAGGAGCGCGCCGAGTTCGGCAAGCAGATGATGGCCATCGCCGAGGAGAACTGCAAGGTCTCCGGCGGCTCTGTCGTCATCTCCGACGACATCGAGTGCATCAAGGGCGCCGACTTCATCTACACCGACGTGTGGTATGGCCTGTACGACGAGGAGGTCTCGGGCGAGAACTACATGGACGTGTTCTATCCCAAGTATCAGGTCACCATGGACATGATGAACTTCGCCGGCCCCAACTCCAAGTTCATGCACTGCCTGCCGGCCACCCGCAACGAGGAGGTCGTCGACGAGGTCATGGACGATCCCGAGCGCTCCCTGTGCTGGGTCGAGGCCGAGAACCGCAAGCACTCCATCCGTGCTCTCCTTGCCGCCCTGGGCAAGCGCACCCCGCTCAACGACGAGGGTGTCGAGTACTCCGCCAAGGCTGAGCTCCACGCCGCTCTCGAGGCTCTCGAGCAGCTCTAAGCCTCAAGGCTTCTAAAAGCACGTTTGCGGGCGGCGGATGCTCGTCTCCTGTCGCCCGCTCACCGAGGCCCAAGCAATTGCCTTAATACCTTAGGGCCTCGGATCTGTCCAAGACTGAGCGAAGGAGCTCATCATGAGCGACGGAAAGAAAAAGCTTTCCTTCTTGACGGTCATTTCGACCATCATCTGCGTCGTCTTCGTTTGCGAGGCCGCCGCTCCTGCTGCCGCCATTGGCAACCAGCAGTTCTTCTGGTGGATCTTCCTGATCCTGACCTTCCTGCTTCCCTACGGCATGGTTGTCGCCGAGCTCGGTACCACCTATGACGGCGAGGGCGGCATTTACGACTGGGTACGCGATGGCCTGGGCGACAAATGGGGCGCCCGCATCTCGTACTACTACTGGGTCAACTACCCGCTGTGGATCGCCTCGCTGGCTACCATGTTCCCCGACATTTTGGGCATGGTCTTTGGCATCGAGTTCAACTTGATCGCCAAGATGGGTATCGATCTTGCCTTTGTGTGGATCGTCTACCTCATGGGCCGCTCCAAGGCGGCCGACTCCGAGTGGGTCCTTAACGGTGGCGCCGTCATCAAGGTCGCCGTCGCCGTTATCGTTGGCGCTTTGGGCATTTGGTATGCCATGGAGAACGGTTTTGCGAACGACATGTCCGCTGCCACCTTCCTGCCCGAGCTCACCAACACCAACGCTCTCGGCTACCTGTCGATCATCATCTTTAACTTCATGGGCTTCGAGGTCATCTGCACCATGACCGACGACATGGCCGATCCCGCTCGCGATATCCCCAAGGCTATTATCGTCGGTGGCCTGTCCATCGCCGTGATCTATCTGTTCGCTGGCTTTGGCATCGGCGCTGCTGTGCCGGCCGATTCCATCGACCCCGACTACGGCATGATCGTCGCAGTCCAGACCATGGTGGGCGACTCCATGATCTTTAAGGTCATCTGCATCGCCTTCCTGATCACCCTGTTCGCCAACATGGCCGCTTGGTCCTTCGGCGTTAACTCCGTTGCTCGCTACGCTGCCGAGCACGGCAACATGCCCAAGGTCTTCGCCTCGATGATCTCGGATGACGACATGCCCAACGGCGCCAACCTGGTCAACGCTGTCGTTGCCTCCCTGGTGCTGTGCCTGCAGCTCGTTCCCATCGACGCCATCTCCAACGGTGTCTTCTGGATGCTCTTTGGCACCTCTGTCGTCTTCCTGCTGTTGACCTACATCCCGATGTTCCCGGCGTTCCTCAACCTTCGTAAGAACGACCCCAACCGTGAGCGCATCTTCACGTTCCCGTTTAAGGGCGCCATGATGAAGGTCATGCTGGCCATCCCCTGCATCGAGCTGGTTCTTGCCATCGTTGCCACGCTGATCCCGTTCTCCGCTGCTGAAATTGGCGACAAGGTCCCGATGATCGTTATCTTCATCGTGCTCGTGCTCATCGGCGAGGTCGTCCGCGTCGTCAGCGCTAAGGGCCGCGAGACCGAGTACAAGGGTCTGACCCCTGAGCTCGCAGCCCAGCGTCTCGCTAAGGAGGCCGCCGAGGCCGAGGAGAACTAGAGCACCCGGTTCTGGGGCTCCAACCCTCCTCGTGTACCAACGCGCGCTTCGTCGGGCTTGTCGCTCCCGACTCCGGGCACTCTAGCCTCTTCGGAGGCGTGTCCAAGCGACAGGTTTGCTAACCATTCCCCCGGGGTGGGTGTGAGCGATAGCTCCGGTAACCACCGCCCACCCCAATCTCTCTTCCGTATCCTTCGTGCGTTTTGTCTCCGCGCACTTGGTTACGTCGTCGCTTGCCGGTGCGATTCCGTGAAAACCGGCACCGGGCGCCCCGACCTTTGCCGGGGAACGGGCGCCTACCATCTCTTGGTTTTAGGCTGCGGGTAACCCGCCCGCAGCAAGCGATCGTTCGATTTGGAGGAAATCTTATGCGTACGATCACCGAGTCCGAGTCCACCCCCAAGGCCGACGGCTTCTTCATGCCCGCCGAGTTCGCCCCGCAGGATCGCGTGTGGATGGGCTGGCCCCACCGCACCGACACCTGGGCCCACGGCGCCAAGCCGGCCCAGAAGCAGTATGCCGCCATCGCCCGCGCCATCTCCGAGTTCACCCCGGTCTATATGTGCGCCAACCAGGTCGACTACGCCAACTGCAAGGCCGTCTTCGAGAACGACGAGAACGTCACCGTCATCGAGATGACCACCGACGACGCCTGGTTCCGCGACACTGCCGCCACCTACGTCATCAACGGCAAGGGCGAGAAGCGCGCCAACCACTGGCACTTCAACGCCTACGGCGGCCTCGTCGACGGCCTGTACTTCCCGTGGGACAAGGACGAGCAGATCGCCCTCAAGATGGCTGAGCTCTCCGGCTGCCGCCGCTATCGTCCCGACGACATGATCCTCGAGGGCGGCTCCATCACCGTCGACGGCGAGGGCACCCTTGTCGTGACCGACCAGTGCCTGCTTTCCCCGGGCCGCACCTGCTCTGCGGTTCTGGAGGAGGAAGAGGATCCCGAGTCCATCTGGCCCAAGTACCGCAAGAAGTTTGAGCCCTGGAGCGAGGAGCTTCGCGCCTACATGGACGAGCACCTCAAGGATTACCTGGGTGTCGAGAAGGTCATCTGGGTCAAGGAGGGCATCGACCCCGAGGAGACCAACGGCCACATCGACGACGTCGCCACGTTCATCGCGCCGGGCGTCATGGCCTGCATTTGGACCGACGATCCCGAGTATCCGTTCTACGAGCAGTGCCACGCTGCCTACGAGACCCTCTCCAACGCCGTCGACGCCAAGGGCCGCAAGATGAAGGTCTACAAGCTCTGCATGCCCGTGAACCCGCTGTTCATGGACCAGGCTTCCTGCGACACCATCGACGCCGACGAGAACGCCGAGCCGCGCGTCCCCGACGAGCCGCTGATCGCCTCCTACATGAACTACCTCGTGACCAACCACGGCGTTATCGTCCCGCAGTACGGCGACGAGAACGACCAGCTGGCCGTCGACACGCTCCAGAAGATCTACGACGAGGTCTGGGGCGAGGGTGTCTACAAGTGCGTCGGCGTTCAGTCCGAGCAGGTCGTCTTCGGTGGCGGCAACATCCACTGCATTACTCAGCAGGAGCCGTCCGCGTAATTGTCTGTCTTCCCGAGGCACGGCACCTTCCCGTTCATTCGTCGCTTGCGTACCAAAGTACGCGGCGCTCCTCTTTCACGGGAATCTGCCGCACCTCAGAAACCCAGCCGATCAATCGGACAGTCGGTGAATCGCACCGTGACCATCTCGGGGCATTGATGGTCGGTTTATTCGATGTCTTGGTCGGCTGGGTTTTTCTTTGGGCACTCCGTTGCCTCCACTTCGGAGTGCCCGCCTCTTTGATTGAGTACGCGTCTGATCTGGGATTTATTGCGGGTTAGGCCAATTGTTCGCTTGAATATCCCAGGTCAGACGCGTCTTCAATTGCCAAAAGATTCCGGTCGCAATCGCGGCCGTTTTGATCGGAGTATCTATGTACCAGCGTATCGTTATCTACACGCGCCTGTTCCGCGAGCGTTGGTCCAACAATTGCATCCTCTCTTCTCTTTGGGATGGCACCTGCACCGGTGACGCGGCCTGCAACCCTACCTTGGGCTGCGCCTTCGGTACAGATGCCATCCTTTTTGCTGTAGGGGAAGCGTGCCATGGCAGGTAAAAAGTTCTCCCTGTTCGAGGTCATCCTCTCGGTTATCTGCGTTGTCTTTACCATCGAGGCGGCTGCTCCGGCATCTGCCATGGGTAACGTGCAGTTCTTCTGGTGGATCTTCCTTATCATTACGTTTTTGCTTCCCTATGGCCTGGTGGTGGCCGAGCTCGGTACGGCGTTCGATTCCGAGGGCGGCCTGTACGACTGGGTTCGCCTGGGCTTGGGAGACCGTTGGGGTGCACGCTGCTCCTGGTGCTATTGGGTCAACTTTCCACTGTGGGTGGCAAGTATCGCCTGCATGTTCCCCAGTGTCATCAATGCGGTATGGGGCATCGAATTTTCGCTTGGGGTCCGAATTGCCATCGAGCTTACCTTTGTGTGGGGCGTCACGGTCATGGCAATGCAGCCGGTGGCCGAGGCCGATTGGGTCATGGATGGCGGCGCCGTCATCAAGGTGCTCATTACCGCCGTGGTGGGAATCATCGGCATCTGGTTTGCCTGCAACAACGGCTTTGCCAACGATATGTCGTTTAAGACCTTTGTCCCCGATCTGGGAGACACTAACTCACTGACGTATCTTTCAATCATCCTATTCAACTTTATGGGCTTTGAGGTGGTCGCGACCTTTGCCAGCACGATGAAGAACCCATCGCGCGATATCCCCAAGGCGGTTATCGCCGGTGGCGTTGCCATCGCGGCGATCTACATTATCTGTGGCATCGGTATTGGAGCCGCGGTTCCCACCGAGCAGCTTTCACTCGATTCGGGCATTGTGGACGCGGTTGCCGCCATGGTGGGGCGCGCTCACCCGCTGACGATGGTCGTGGGCGTGGCCTTTCTGGTAACGCTGTTTGCCAACATGATCTGTTGGAGCTTTGGCGTCAACAACGTGGCGAGCTATGCCGCGCGCCATGGCAACATGCCGCGTCCCTTTGCGCTGGTGTCCAAGAAGACCGGCATGCCCAACGGCTCGGCACTCATTAACGGTTGTTTTGCCAGCTTGGTGCTGCTACTTCAGATTCCGCTGGGTGAAGGTTCCGACGTCTTTTGGGTCTTCTTCTCGATGAACGTCGTCTTTCTGCTCATGAGCTATATCCCGATGTTCCCGGCGTTTTGGCGCCTGCGTAAATACGACGACCGCCCGCGTGTGTTTCGCGCGCTCTTCGAGGGCAAGGTGCTTGCGGTAGCGCTTGCGGTGCCGGTGGTAGAGCTCGTGCTTTCGATTGTTGCGACAACCGTGCCGCTTAACAGCTCGCCCGCCGAGATGTCAAAGTTGCCGATCCTCATGGGTGTGGTGATCGGCGTGTTGCTGGGCGAGGTTTCGCGCCTCATATCGCGCCGCGGCCGCAGCATCGACAATCCCGGCGTTGGCGCAAGGGGGACAGGTCGCTTTGCACCAAAACAGTAGCGCCGCGAGTTGTGCGGTGCTAGATGCATCTTGGATTACTGCTCACGCTGCTCGGGATCAGATGCGAGCTTGGGTGCAAAGTAGGGGACGTGGCCCAGGTAGGGGCAGCTGTCCGAACGCGCCTCAACGGCGCAGGGGACATCGTCGTAGGTCATGGAAGAACCGAGTCGGGTGATGGCCTTGGCGGCGGGCGCGACGAGCATCTTGAGCGGAGCGATCGGTGCCATGGCATCTCCTTTCATCGGTGAGACACAGCTTGTTTATCTAAACGATACAGTACGTTTAATCGGTGAGTCTAATCTTGCGGCAAAGAATCTGTCAACATCCTCACAGCATCTAGACAGGGGAGGCGGGCATGAGTTTCGCGTTCTATATCTACACCACGATTATCATGGGTGTGGCTCTGGTGACCAGTGCCGTGGCATTGGTGGTTTGGCTCATGACGCACCGTCGCGACAGCCTAGTGGCCGCGGCGGGCTTTTTGCTCTACATGCTCGATATGTCGGTCATCTTTTTTGACGAGTACACTCGGCTCAAATATGACTACGCCGTTACCTTTAGCGAGCCGCTGCAGCACCCCTTGCTGCGCTGCGTGCTCGGTATTGCCATCTATGCTTGCATTGTGCTGTGGATGTTTGCGCGCTTGCGCAAAAGGCCGACGTCGCGCATGCTCGGACTTGTTATCGTGCCGTTTTCAATCTTGCAATTGGTGCTGGTGCCTCGCAGCGGTGCTGCCGGAGAGATGCAGCAGTATCTCTTTTGGCTCACGCGTGACCTGGGCAATGTAGGATGTCTTGCCTATGCCGCCTGGCATTACCGGCACAGGGCCACGCGTGTTGAGAAACTCGACCTCGACCGCTCAAAGCTCTTTTGGAAGGTGGCACTCGTTCTTGCGTTTTGCGTAATCGCCGAGGACACCTACATGATTTTGCTCTGCCGCCCCGACTCTCAAAACCCCGTCATCAGCCTCTTTTTGTGGTATCTGTCCGAGCGCAATATCTCCGAAAACGTGCTGCTCGTGGCATGCGCGGTCCAACTCTTTTGCCAGTTTAGCCATATCCTGCGCGTGTATGCCCGTCATCCGCGTGCCGATGAGGACGTGGCGGCCGAGAGCGCACGCTCTGGGGACGATCTAGCATCACGCGTTGTGATCTATGCCGATGCCCGTAAGCTGTCGCGGCGCGAGCAGGAGGTGCTCACGCTGGTGCTGAAGGGCAACGACGCCCAAAACATCGCCAGCGAGTTGGTCATCAGCCCTGGCACTGTCAAGGCGCACTTGCATCGCATCTACGTTAAAAGCGGTGTCTCCAACCGAGATGACCTCATAGATGCCTTTTGGCGTTCCTAGTCCTATTCTTCCTTGCATGCGGGTCTTGCCGTGTGGGCGGGCACGCCGTTGGGCGTAATGACGCGGTAATAATCTCAGACAATAAACCTGCAGGTAAAGCGTGTAAACCTGCTTAAACTGACCGTTTGCGATCCCTGGCCTTGGCACGGATTTGCCCCTGTGTATCAATGGGTGTAGCGCGAAGCCGCGGACGTGGGACAGACGTCCGAGCACGGCTTGTAGGCACGCGCCGATGCGGGAGCGCTACGCTCCCAACCGAGTGCCCACGCGGGCGGTGCGTCCGCGTTGCAACCAAAGATGCCTGAGGAGGCTCACATGGACAAGGCTGATGTAGTTATCAAGAGCAACGCCGTCTTTACCGGCGATGGGCTCGAGCCGTTTAAGGGCGGCGTTGCCGTGCGCGGTGATAAGATTGTTGCCTGCGGTGACGATGCTCACCTGGCACCGTTTATCGGTCCCGATACCGAGGTGCGCGACTTTGGCGACCAGCTCGTCATGCCCGGCCTGATCGACTCACACACGCATTTTGCCCAGGGCGCGTTTATGACCGACCCCGATTTTGCCGTCAACCTCATCGACTGCACCAGTTTTGAGATGGCGATGGAACGTGTCGTGGCGTTTGCGGCCGACCATCCCGATAACGAGTGGATTCTGGGCTGCCAGATTATCCAGTTCCAGTGGGATGTCCCCGAGATGCCCACAGCCGCGATGATCGATGAGTACATCTCGGACCGCCCGGTCTTTCTGCAGCAGGTTGACCTGCATACCTTTAGTGCCAATACCTGCGCCATCAACAAGGTGGGAGTAACTTCGCAGACGCCCGATCCCGCAGGCGGCAAGATCCTTAAGGATGCCGAGGGCAATCTGACGGGCGTGTTTTCCAACAACGCCGGCGTCTTCTTTATGGACGAGGTCTACGACCCAGCGCCCGAGGTTGTTGACGCGTCGTTTGCAAAAACCGCCCGGCGCGCCAATGCCCTGGGAATCACTACGGTCGGCATGGTCAATCCTACGTTTGTGAGCATGGAAAACCCGTATGCGGTGTTGGCAGGTCTTAATGCCAAGGGCGACTTGCCACTGCGCGTGTTCCTGTACACCGATCTGTTCGAAAACGAGTCCTTAACGCTCGAGCAGATCAAGGAGAAATACGCCTTCTCGGGTACGCAGGTCGAGTGGCACGGCTTTAAGCAGTTTCTTGATGGCGTGTGCTCCGACCACACCGCTTGGATGCTTGAACCCTATAGCAATGCGCCCGATACCTGCGGTGAGCCCGCGGAGGATCCAGAGCGCATCCGTGCCGCCATTGTCAGGGCGCAGGAATGGGGCGTTGACACGCGCGTCCATACGATCGGCGATCGCTCGGTGCGTTTTGTGCTTGATTGCTTTGAGGAGGGCGAGCGCTTGCATGGTAAGCGGGGTTGCCGCCACTCCATGGAGCACAACGAGACGGTTCAGCCCGAGGATCTGCCGCGCTACGCGGAGCTTGGTATATGCCCCGGCATGCAACCGTGGCACATGCTGCTCGATATGGCTGACCTTGCCAAGGACGATGCCGTGGGCCCCGAGCGTGCAGCGCTTTCGTGGCCCCTGCACAGCCTGCTTGCCAGCGGTGCCGTGGTGCACTTGGGCAGCGACTTCCCCGTTGTGGGCTTGGAGCCCATGGAGGAGGTGTACGGCGCGGTCTTCCGCATGCTCGAGGACGGCTCCAACCCCGAGGGCTGGTTCCCCCAGGAGCGCATTACCATGGCCGAGGCCCTGCGCGCCTACACCTACGGCAGCGCCTACGCCATGCATGCCGAGGATCGCATCGGTACGCTCGCATGCGGCAAACAGGCTGATATCTGTGTGCTCGACCGCAACCTCTTTGACTGCGAACCGGCTGAGGTCCTCGAGGCCACGGCGTCTCTCACGATGATTGCCGGCAAGGTGGTCTACGAGGCCTAGCGGGGCTGCTGCATCGCTGGGCGGTGCCACAGCCTGTGCGTGCCGCCCATCCATTCATCCATCCATTCATCAATCTCTCATGGAAAGGGGAGAACAATGGCAGAAGAGACAACCGCCGCTGTTGAGGAGGAGCGTGAGCTTGCCTCGCAGCCGATTCCCGGCCTGGTGCGCAAGTACACCATCATCACCGGCCAGGGTATGCTCGCCCAGATTATCATGGTGGTCCTTGAGGGCCTCGTGATGGGTTGGGGCCTGGGTGCACACGGCCTGGCCTGTGTTTCGATCATCATGTCGGTCGAGTACATTAACCTGGCCTTTGGCAACCTGTTTGGCACCGGCGTGCCCGCCGTGGTGGGCAACCTTTTGGGTGCCGGCGACATTAAGGGCGCCAGCAAGGCGTTTAGCCAGGGTTTTTGGCTTACCACGATTGTGAGTGTGCTGCTTGCTGTGGTGATGGCTGTGTTTACCGAGCCCATCTGCGCATTCTTCGGCGCCACGCCCGACATCATGACCGATACCGTTGCCGGCGTGCGCACCTTCTCCGTGCTGCTGCCGCTCACGGTCATTGGTCAGATGGTCACCGCCGTCATGCGTGTGGACGAGAAGGTTCAGATCCAGGCCAACCTCATGACCGTGTCTGCCATCGTCGCTATCTGCTGGCTTGCGCTTTCCACGTTTGTGCTCAAGCTTGGCGTTATGGGAGCTGGCGTGTACTACGGTCTTTCCATCGGTATCTGGGCCATCGGTATCTTCTGGTTCATCGGCGGTAAGAAGTCGCAGCTCCAGATCAACGCCGCCGACCTCAAACTCGACATGGCCATCTGCGGCCAGATCATTAAGATTGGTTTCCCGTTCTTTTTGGTGCAAGCTGCCACGTTCATCTTCAACACCGTTGCCAACTCGTTGCTTGGCCAGCTCGGCGGCGACATGGGTTCGCTCTACATCGCGGCCTTTGGTGTGATCAACGGCTACATCCTCTACATTACCATGATGGTCGCCCAGTGCTTCTCGTACGGCCTGCAGCCCATTGCCGCCTTCAACGCCGGCGCCAAGGCGTGGGCGCGCCTCAAGGAAACGCTCTCCTGCACGCTTAAGTACCAGGTCGTGACGCTTGCTGCGGTGTCTGCTGTGCTATGGGTGGCCGCAACGCCGGTCTGCGCCTTTTTTGCTGGTAGCGACCCGGCGCTCGTCGAGGTTGCCGCCAACGCCACGCGCATCGTTATCCTGGCCGTGGCCCTGGGCTATCTTGCCATGACCATGTCGATGTACTTCCAGGCGGTTGAGAAGGTGGGTATCGCCACGTTCACCGGTCTGCTCCGCTACGTGATCTGCTCCGTGCCGCTTATGTACCTGCTTGGCAACATGATGGGCGTTCAGGGTGTCTGGTTTGCCTTGGTGGCGGCTGACGCCATCACTGGTCTTATCTCCATCGCCCTCGCCGTCCGCGAATCCAAGCGACTTGCCACGCTCTAGACTCGGACACGGCCGGCCCGCGATAGTCGAATAAGTCAACTCGCCTGCAAGCCACCGCAATGGGGACAGTTCCCATTGTGGTGGCTATTGTTATTTAGGGTCTGAGATTTCGGCTCTATAAATAACGTTTTTGAACTGGGCTACTATAAGATTGTGGAAAACACTACTACAAGATTATGGAAAACGCTACTGCGAGATTATGGCAAATGATACTATACGATTATGGTAACAGCGTTATAAGGGGCGTTGATATGGCCGAGTACATTAACAGGGATTTGCATGAGTTGCTCATTCGCATGGCGGGTTGGTTTCCTGTTGTGTCGTTGACGGGGCCTAGGCAGAGCGGAAAGTCTACGCTGGTTAGGCATGCCTTTCCCGACTATTCCTATGTCACGCTTGAGGACCCCCAAACGAGGCGCGCGGCCTTGGAGGATCCGGTGAGTTTTATCCGCAACCGAAAGGGCGGACTCATCATCGATGAGGCGCAATACGCCCCGGATTTGTTCTCGATGATCCAGGTTGTTTCGGATGAGCGGGGAGATGCCGGTCAATACATCCTTACGGGATCGCAAAACTTTTTGATGATGAAAAGCATCGGCCAGTCTCTTGCCGGGCGAGTCGGGATCTTAAAATTGCTGCCATTTTCGTTTCGAGAAGCGGAGAGGGGCCAGCAGGGGCAGTTGGAAGTGGATTTGTTTGCGCTCGAAGGGGGATACCCTCGCCTGCGTTCCGCCGGAATGCCGTCCTCGGTTTATTTCCCCAGCTATATTGATACCTATGTTGAGCGCGATGTTGTGGGCTTGCTTGACGTGCGCAATAAAGCGGAGTTTCATAAGTTACTGTCCATAATTGCCCAGAGCGCCGGTGCTCTCATTAATATATCTTCGCTTTCTCGAGATACGGGTGTGAACGTATCGACCATTAAAAGCTGGTTGTCTATCCTGGAGCAGAGCTACCTGACGTTTTCACTGCAGCCTTATTATGCAAATGCCAGGAAACGTTTGACTAAAACGCCCAAGCTTTATTTTTACGACACGGGGCTGCTCTGCTACTTGCTCAAAATTGGATCACTGGAGCAACTTTTGGAGAGCCCTTATCTGGGGGCAGTTTTCGAAAACCTCATCGTTTCCGAAACGGCGAAGAGCCATCTCAACGTGGGCGAGAATCCCGAGTTGTATTTCTATAGGGACGACGGCAAGCGAGAAATCGATTTGCTCGACTGCACAAACTCAGGGAGTCCCAAGGCTATCGAAATAAAATCATCCAGAACGTATCACGATAAGTACGCCCGCCATTTACAGGCTGTATGCGATGAGATCGACATTGCAAAAGATGCGCGCTATGTTGTGGCCCGCGTGGATTCAACGTATGAGTCGAAAGACTGTAGCGTGGTCTCGGCGCGTGATTGGCTTTTGCGATAACAAGTTCGGCGTATTAACAACTGCCGCGAAGGGTCCGGATCCCTTTCGCGGCGGTTTTTTGCCGATCCGGTGCGCCTCAGATGCAAGTGAGTAGACTTTTTTGGATTTACCGAGCACATCGCGACAAATGCTCGGTAAAACTGCAGGTCAGCGCTGTGGCGATTTGGCGTGTGCTCGGATTCCTGCAAAAAATCTACTCACTTGGTTTTTGCTGTTAGAAGGCCGCCGCGAGGGAAAGTAGTTCCCTCGCGGCGGCCTTGGTGTTTTCCCAGATAAAACCTGCCAAAATAAACCTGTCCCTTTTTGGCAGGTCTCTATTTGGTATGGCTGACCGGTTTGGGCTGTCTTGGAGAAAGCCCATGAGGCGGCACACAGGCTAATCCTGCGTGTCGCCTCCGTACATGTAGACGATAAAGCCGTCGCCGGTGTCTTGGCTGTGATCTTCTAGGATGCGCTTCATGTTGAGGTGCTCGTAGAACTGCCAGTCAGAGTTGCAGTCGCTCATCAGGAAGAACTTGGTGCAGCCTGCCCGGGCGAGCTCGGCGCGGGCAAGGTCGATGAGCGCGCGGCCGAGCCCTTTGCCCTGCCACTCGGGCACGATGATGATGAGCCCTGGGCATACTCATTGCCCGTGGCGGCAAAGCGGTCGGCCGTGGCCTTCTCGCGGCTGTCGCCAAAGAGCGAGCCCTCGAGCTTGGCGTCGGCGGTCTTTGCCATCTCGGTTGCCTGGGCGAACATCTCGTCGTAGCAGGGCACCCACGTGGGATTGGTACGCGGCTTGCCGTCCTCGAAGATGCCGATGCAGCAGGCGGCGATAATGCGGCCCTCGGCCTCGGCGACAAGCGCGATAGGTGAGCGCTGTAGCTGCATGGTGATGTTAAAGCGCGCGCAGAAATCGGCAGCTTCGACGTCACCGCGGTTGCGCAGCGTGTTGCACCACAGCTGGTTGTAGATGGCGGCGATGCCAGCCAGGTCGTCGAGCGTGGCGGCGCGCAGGGTTACGTTGTCAAGGCTCATGGAGGCTCCTTCCAAGGTGGGTCAGGCCACCTCTGAGTGTGACATGGGCGCGCCGTCGCCGCATCAATCATTCGGCAGACGAGTCCCGTTCCCTCGGGGACGGAGGAAAAGGGGCCACGAGCGAGGATTTTCGGACGCTTGCTCGACGAGAGTGGATAATCTCCCACTTTCAGCGCGATCCTAGGCCAAAAACGGGAGATTATCCACTCTCGTGGTAAGCGACCCGCGCGTTATCCATTCCCTTTTTGGTTGGTCGTGCTTGCACTTTAGCGTGCGACAGCGGATAATGCCGAGCATTCGACGATTCAAGCTTAGACTTCTTTGATTGAGGAGGCCCCGCATGGCCATGGAATTTAAACGCAGGCTGCCGATCCCCATGGAGATCCGCGAGGAAATGCCGCTGTCCGCTGAGCTTACTGCTAAGAAGCAGGCATTCGACGCCGAGGTCGCCAAGGTCTTTACCGGCGAGGACGCGCGCAAGGTGCTCATCATCGGACCGTGCTCTGCCGACCGCGAGGACTCGGTCCTCGAGTACATGAACCGCCTGGCCAAAACCGCCGAGGAGGTCAAGGACAAGCTCATCATCATCCCGCGCGTCTACACCAACAAGCCGCGCACCAAGGGCACCGGTTACAAGGGCCTGCTGCACAACCCCGATCCCGAGGCGCCCGACGATCTGCTCGAAGGCGTTAAGGCCATTCGCCACATGCACTTGCGCGTCATCGAGGAGACTGGCTTCTTCACTGCCGACGAGATGCTCTACCCGTCCAACTACCAGTACCTCGTCGACCTGTTGAGCTACGTCGCCGTGGGTGCGCGTTCGGTCGAGAACCAGGAGCACCGTCTGGTGTCGAGCGGCATTTCGGTGCCGGTGGGCATGAAAAATCCTACAGCCGGTTCCACTACCGTCATGCTCAACTCCATCTACGCCGCCCAGGCGCACCAGAGCTTTATCTTCCGCAACTGGGAGGTCGAGTGCGACGGCAACCCGCTCGCGCACGCCGTCATGCGCGGCTACATCGGTCTCGACGGTCGCACTTACCCCAATTACCACTACGAGCACCTGGAGCGCCTTGCCGAGCGCTATACCGAGCACGCCGGCTACGCCAACCCGGCGGCGGTTATCGACTGCAACCATGACAACTCGGGCAAGCGCCCGCTGGAGCAGTATCGCATCTGCAAGGAAGTGCTCGACAGCTGTCGCCGCAACGAATCCATCTCCAAACTGGTCAAGGGCTTTATGATCGAGTCCTACCTGGAGGATGGCAACCAGCCGGTCGACGGCGGCGTCTTTGGCAAGTCGATCACCGACCCGTGCCTGGGCTGGGAAAAGACCGACTATCTGATCCACGAGATCGCGGAGCGTGTTTAGTTACGCGGGTTTACCAACCCGCGTAACGGCTCGACGCTGCGCGCCGCCCAGAGCGACAATTTGTCATTCAAAAGGCAAGGCATGACCAGAAGGTCAATGCCCTGCCTTTTTCATGCCAACTTGTACGCTCTGGACGGCGCTCGCTGTCCGTCCTCTACCTGCGGAGTTGTCCTGCTCCAGGGCACTCATTGGGGACAGACTTAAATGAGTGCTCGCAGAATGAGAGTGGATAGTCTGCCGTTTATAAGTAGTTGTTGGGGACGTTCTTGTTGTTTGACTAGTCGTTTAAGAACGTCCATTACAGTCGAAATTGTCAGCCCGGGCCCGTCTCGGGCTACGATTGAGGCGCGCCCAGAACGGGCCGCCGACCGGGCGCCCGCGCACGGCCGAACGTCCCTGCCCCCGAGAGGGCCCGTTGGGTGCTGCCGGCGCGGGACGCGCCGCCCCCGACGGCTGATAGGAAAGTGCCGGGCAGGCGCCGCGGCTGGTAATGTGAGTGCCGAGGGGGAGGCCATCCGGTCGAACGACTACCGGAAGGATACCACCGTGAAAGCGCCATCGACCAGACCCGCGGCCGTGCTCGGCCTGGACGTCGGCAAGTCCTCCCACTGGGCCTGCCTGATCGACCGCGGCGGGGAGGTGCTGGCCAGCGCCCCCGTCCGCAACCGGGAGGGCGCTCTCGACGCGCTGTTCTCCTCCGCGCCCGCCGGCACGCTCGTCGTCGTCGACCAGTTCCGCAACATAGGGTCCCTCGCCGTGCGGCGCGCCCGCGCCGCGGGGCTGGCGGTCGCCTACCTGCCCGGCCTCGCCGCCAGCCGCGCCGCCGGGCTGTTCGCCGGCGAGGCCAAGACCGACGAGCGCGACGCCGAGGTGATCGCGCGGACCGCCCTGGGCGTGCCGGACTCCCTGTCGGGGGTCCCGGGCCGCGGCGAGGCCCTCGAGGCCGCCCGCGCCCTCTCCTCCCAGCGCGACCACGTCGTGGCCTGCGCGACCAGGGACAAGAACCGCCTGCGCGCGGTGCTGCTCGAGTCCTGCCCGGCCCTCGAGGCCGCGGTCGACCTGTCGGACCGCCGGTGGCTGGAGCTGCTCGCCGGGTTCGGCGGGGCGTGGGGGATCGCCCGCTCGGGGGCCGAGGGGCCGCAGGCCGAGGCCGCCGGGGAGGCCGCGGCCACCTCGACCGCGCCGCCGCCGGCGCTCGTCGAGGCCGAGAACAGGCAGGTCAGGTTCCTTGCCGCCCGGATATCGGAGGCCCTCGACGAGGCCGGGGCCCTCGAGGCCGAGACGGCGGGGCTGCTCGAGGGCGACGATGTTAGCGTCAATATATTTTTCACCATTTTCACCAACGTATTTTCGCCAATCGCGCCAACGCGGATGCGCCGGATTCGCCAACGCGGATGCGCCGCTTTCGGCGTCTAGGCTCCCTCCTCCTTCCCGTCCTCGCCGCCGATGGATACGTCCTTCAGGCGGTACGACCGTCCCGTTATCTTGATCATCGCGCAATGGTGGCAAAGCCTGTCGGCCACCGCCGAGGCCGTGACGTTGCTGCCGAACACGTCGCCCCACCTGCCCACCGGCACGTTGGTCGTGACGACGGTCGACCGCTTTAGCGCGTAGCGCCTGTTGACCAGCTGGAACAGCAGGTCGGCGCCCTCCTTGCCGATGTCGAGGTAGCCGAGCTCGTCTATTATCAGCAGGCTGCAGTGCTCGTAGAACCGCATCCTGCGCGCCAGCGCCTCCTTCGCCGAGGCGTGCTTGAGGTCCTCGACCAGCCTCGAGCAGTCGGCGAAGTACACCTGCTTGCGGGCCATCACCGCCTCGTGGCCTATGGCTATCGACAGGTGGGTCTTGCCGACGCCCGGGCTGCCGACGAGCACGACGTTGTCGCCGCGGTCGATGAACTCGAGCGTGGCCAGCTGCTCGACCAGCCCGCGCGGCACGCTCGGCTGGAAGCCCCAGTCGAAGTCGGCCAGCGTCTTTATGCAGGGGAAGTTGGCCATCCTCGTGCGGCGCTCGTCGTCGGCGCGCCGCTTGAGGGCTATCTGGGCGTCGGTGAGCTCGAGCATGGCGTCGACCAGGCCCTTCCTCCCGTCGGCGACGAGCCTGACGTACTCGGGCACCGACGACGCCATGCCCTCGAGCCCCAGCTCCTCGAGGTTGGCCGCCAGGCGGTTGAGGGGGCTGGCCTGCACGGCGGCGCTCACAGCGAGCCCCCTATCGAGTCGAGCAGGCCGAGGTTGGCCGCGGCGGCCGCCTCGATGTCGCCGGCGGCGTCGCCGAACCACCGCTTGCCGGCCATGGCCTCGGCGTAGTGCGCCGGGTCGTAGGCCGGCCCGCCCGCCACGTGCGTGGCCACCAGCTCGCCGCCGACGTAGCAGTCCATCGCGCCGCCGGGCATGCAGACGATGCGGGCGGGCCTGCCGATGCAGCGCCTGGGCACCGACATGGGCTCGCCGTGCGCGCTCACCAGCATCGTGGCCGGCACCCTGGCCACGCGCACCACGTCGCCCATCGCCTCCTCGAGGGCGCGCAGGTTGCCGACGGGCAGCAGCGCGTCCTTCTCCTCCATGAACAGCGCGGAGGGAGGCAGCCCCGTGGTCTCGTTGGGCTCGGAGTTGCTGGCGTCCTCGATCCGCGCGACGATCTCGTCGATGTCGTCCCAGCCGTCGAAGTCGCCCTGGTAGGCCATGAGCCGCGACAGGAAGCGGTTCGACGACTCGACCTTGCCCTTCGTCTGGGGGCTGCGCGGGCGGCACAGCTTCAGCTCGAAGCCGGCGGCCTTGGCGAACTCGTACGCGCGCTGGACCTTGAGGCGCCGGCCGCCCTTGACCGTCACCAGGGCGGACATGTTGTCCGTGACCCACTCGCGCGGCACGCCGCCGAGCCTCGCGATCGTGGCGTACATGCACCTGACCAGGTCGTCGGTCGTCCTGGTCCTCGACCGGATGAATATGTGCCTGCGGGAATGGCCCAGCGTCGCCGCGAACACGTTGAACTCGAACAGCTCGCCGTCGCGGTTCGCCATCTTGACGGACTCCTTCCAGTCGAACTGCAGCTGCAGTCCGGGCGGCGTCTCGAAGCGCGGGTGCGGCTCCGGGCCGCCGGAGGCCCCGACGGCGATGCCGTTCTTGCGCATGAACTGGGTGAAGGCGTTGTAGCCGGCCAGGTCCTCGCCGGGATACCTGTGCAGCAGCCACTCGTGGATGCCCTTCTTGGTGACTCCCGGCAGCTGCGCCTTGGCGGCCACCTCCTCGATGTGCGCGTCGAACGAGCCCGCCCTGTCGCCGCGCCCGTCGTGGGGCCGCCCGCCCTCGGCCCTCCAGTACGACGCCACGGTGTGCCTGTCCTTGCCGTAGCGCTTCGCTATGTCGCTGAAGTTGGGCTTTATGCCCGCTTCCCTGTACATGTCCAACTCTCCGATCAGGTTCTTCTCCGCCACGGCCCGCTCCTCCCGAAAGCATCGTTCGCTCGTCGATCGAAGCGTAAGCCCCGGCGTTGGTGGAAATGGTGAAAATGCGTTGGCGCAAATGGCGGGATTGCGTTGGCATGATTGGTTGTTGAGCGTTGGTCAAAATGGTTGTTTTTACAGTAGCGCTAACACCCCGAGCACGTCAGGTAGTGCCACGCGGCCTCGACCAGCGTCTTCCTCAGGTGCTTGTTGCCGGCCTTGGTGATCGCGCCCCTGCGGTCGCTCTCCCCGCTGGAGTGCTCGGAGGGCGTCAGGCCGACCCACGCGGCGAACGAGCGGGCGTTCCTGAACCTGGAGAACTCGCCGGCCTCGAACACGAGGTCGGCGGCGGAAGCGGTGTCGACGCCCTTGAGGCAGCGCAGGGAGTCGACCCTCTTCCGCCACCTGGGCTTGCGGGCCTCGGCCTCGACGAGCCCCTCGAGCCTCGCCT
>JAQDHS010000005.1:83975-101739 GCA_027663555.1 Coriobacteriaceae bacterium AM04S-08
GACGAGACCTACGCGTGCCTGCTCACCGTGCCCGGCATCGGGCCGAGGACGGCGGCGCAGCTCGCGGTATCGGTCGACATCGCGAGGTTCCCGGACCACGACCACCTGGCCTCGTACTGCGGCATAGCCCCGAGGGTGAGGAGCTCCGGCACGTCGGTGAGGTCGGTCAGGGCGTCCAGGCGGGGCGACGCGAGGCTCAAGTCTCTTCTGATCTTCTCGTGCAACAGCCTGGTGAGGTCGTCGGGGCGCTACGGCGAGTACTACCGGGCCTGCAGGGCGCGGGGCATGGGGCACGGGCGGGCGCTCAAGGCCGTCGCGAGGAAGCGGCTCAGGGCGATATACGCCGTGATGCGCGACCGGGTGCCCTACCGGGAGTAGCGTCGAAGGTTGACAAAACTATAGGAACACCCAATGACTACCTTTCAAACCTGGCAGTTGGGGACGTTCCTTATGTGCTGGCACTTGGGGAAACTCCTTGCGCCAGCGGACGCGGTTTGCTTGCTGGTATTGCCAGATTGTTGGGCGTTCTCCAAGCCCTGTGGGCAAAAAATGCCAAATATGAGTACTGTTGCTGCTGTAGTGCCATATTGCTCCCACAAAATAATGGACATAAAGTAAATATGTTCATTAACGCTAGTACATATAAGCCTGATACAGAGCTGATTGAGCAATGTGGAGGTGCATACAAGCTACAAGAGCGGTGTTTTGGGTCGTTTTGGATGTTACTAAAAAAGTAACAGTACTCATATTTGCCATTTTTTGTCCACGGGGCCTTGAGGGAGGGCGTCAATCAGGTCCCAGGGGAGGCGGTTCGAGGGCTGCAAAACAAAAACGGGGACGCAGATTGTCCTGCGTCCCCGTTCTAGGGCGTTATTCGTTCCCTGCGGCAGAATTTACGCCGCTTCGTCGAACTGCGAGTTGTACAGGTCGGCGTAGAAGCCGCCCTGGGCGAGCAGTTCGTCGTGTGTGCCCTTCTCGACGATGTCGCCGTCGCGGATCACCAAGATCACGTCGGCGTTACGGATCGTGGACAGGCGGTGCGCGATGACAAAGCTTGTACGGCCTTGCATCAGCGCATCCATGGCGCGCTGAATGAGCTCCTCGGTGCGGGTGTCCACGTTGGAAGTCGCCTCGTCTAGAATCAGCGCCGGGCGGTCGGCCAAAATGGCACGGGCGATGGTCACGAGCTGGCGCTGACCCTGCGACAGGTTAGTGCCCTCCTCGTTGATCATAAAGTCGTAGCCACCGGCGAGCGTATGGATAAAGTGGTCGCAGCGTGCGGCGCGTGCGGCGGCCTCGACCTCGGCGTCGGTCGCATCGGGGCGTCCGTAGCGGATGTTCTCGCGGATGGTGCCGTTAAACAGCCAGGTGTCCTGCAGCACCATGGCAAACTCGCCGCGCAGCGCCGCGCGGTCCCAGTCGCGCACGTCGACGCCTTCGACGCGCAGCGAACCGCCGTCCACGTCGTAAAAGCGCTGCAGCAGCTTAATGAGCGTGGTCTTGCCGGCGCCGGTGGGGCCGACGATGGCAATGGTTTGGCCGGGCTGCGCCTCGCAGCTAAAGTCGTGGATGATGGTCTTGTCGGGCGTGTAGCCAAACTTGACATGGTCGAACTCCACGTGGCCGGGGCGCTTTTCGGGAATCTGCGCGTCGGCCTTTTGCTCCTCCTCGGGCGCGGCCAGGAACTCAAAGACGCGCTCGGTGGCAGCGGCCATCGACTGCATCGTATTGCTCACGTTGCCCAGTTGCTGTACGGGTTGCGTAAAGTTGCGAACGTACTGGATAAAGCTCTGGATGTCGCCGGGCGTGGCATTGCCGGTCAGCGCGAGCTGCGCACCCACCACGACGACGCCCACGTAACCCATGTTACCCACCAAGCTCATAAGCGGCATCATCAGGCCCGACAGGAACTGCGAACGCCAGCCACTAATAAAGAGGCGGTCGTTTTGACGGTCGAACTCCTCGATTGAGGCCTCGGCGCGGTCGAACACCTGAATAACGTTCTGGCCGGCAAAGTCCTCCTCGATAATGCCGTTGACGGCGCCCAGAACCTGCTGCTGCTCGCGGAAGTACGGTTGCGAGAAGTGAATCATCACGGTCAGGATAATCGCGGCGGCCGGCAGCGTGAGCACGGTGACGCCGGTAAGCGGCAGGCTGATCGAAAGCATCATGACGAGCACGCCGATAATCTGCGTCACCGACGTGATGAGCTGCGTCACGCTCTGGTTGAGTGACTGGCCGAGCGTATCGACGTCGTTGGTGATGCGGCTGAGCACGTCGCCCTTGCTGTGTCCGTTAAAGTAGCTCATCGGTACGACGGCAATCTTGGCGGCAATCTCCTTGCGCATGCGATAGCAGATCTTTTGTGTGACGCCGGTCATGAGCCAGCCTTGGATCAGGCTGCAGGCAGAGCTCGCCAGGTACAGGCAGAGCAAAAGGCCGAGCGTCTTGGCAATCCAGCCAAAGTCGACATCGCCGGTGCCGTTGACCTTGGCAACCAAGCCCTCGAACAGCTTAGTCGTAACCTGGCCGAGCACCTTGGGCCCCACAATGTTAAAGATGACCGAGCACACGGCAAAGGCGACGGCGGCAAACACGGCAATCTTGTGCTGGCCGATATAGCCGAGCAGCTGCCTCATGGTGCCCTTAAAGTCCTTGGCCTTTTCGCCACGGCGCATGCCACCCATGCGGCCCATGGGACCACGCTGGCGGGTGGGCTTGGGAATCTGAGTCTTGGTCTCGTCTGCCATTAGCGCTCGCCTCCTTCCATGACGGCTGCAATTTCTTCTTGGGTAAGCCCCAGCTCCTCGGCGGAAAGCTGCGACTGTGCAATTTCCAGGTACGCCGGGCAGCCGTGCAGCAGCTCCTCGTGCGTGCCGGTGCCCACCACGTGGCCGTCGTCGAGCACGATAATCTGGTCGGCGTGCATGATGGTCGCGATGCGCTGGGCCACGACCACGAGCGCGGCGTCGGTAACGTTTTTGGCAAGCTCCTCGCGCAGGCGCGCGTCGGTCTTGTAGTCGAGGGCGCTAAACGAGTCATCGAACACCACGACCTCGGGCTTTTTGGCCAACGCGCGGGCGATGGCCAGGCGCTGGCGCTGACCGCCCGAGACATTGGAGCCGCCCTGGCTGATGGGGGAGTCGTAGCCGCCCTCGCGCTCGGCGATAAAGTCCTCGGCCTGTGCTATGCGTGCCGCCTGGCGCATGTCATCATCGCTCACCATGTCGCCGGCAAATTTGAGGTTGCTCTCGACAGTGCCCGAGAACAGACGCCCCTGCTGCGGGATATAGCCAATGCGGCGGCGAAGCTCGGAAAGGGTCATATCGCGCACGTCGATGCCGTCGAGCGAAATGCTGCCGCCGGTGACGTCGTACAGGCGCGGGATGAGCTGCACAAGCGTGGACTTGCCCGAACCCGTGGAGCCGATGATGCCGAGCATCTGGCCGGCGTGCGTGGTGAAGTTCACACCGCTGATGACATCGGCGCGGGCATCGGGATACTGGAAGCTCACGTCGTGGAAGGCGAGCTCACCGCGCGGCGCGTTGGCCGCGGGCAGTTTGGGCGAGACGGGGTCGTTGATGCTCGTGGGACAGGTGATGACCTCTTCCACGCGCTCGGCTGCGACCTCGGCGCGGGGCAGGATGACCGAAACCATGGTGAGGATCATAAACGCCATGACGATCTGCATGGTGTAGGAGATGAACGCCATCATGTTGCCGACCTGCATCACGCCGTCGGACACGCCCTGCGCGCCAAACCAGACGATAAGCACGGTGATGCAGTTCATGACGAGCATCATGAGCGGCATCATAAAGCTCATGGCGCGGTTGGTGTAGAGCTGCGTGGTCATCAGGTCGAGGGACGCCTGGTCAAAGCGCTCAAGCTCATGCTCCTCGCGGTTGAACGAACGGATAGGCATAAGGCCGTCGAGCAGCTCGCGGGCGGTAAGGTTCACGCGGTCCACAAAGCTCTGCATCTTTTTGAACTTGGGCATGGTGAGGCCCATAAGCACGCCGACGACGGCCGAGACCGCGATGATGGCCACGGCGATGGTCCACTCCAGGCCGGTGTGGTTGGCCAGGACGCGCATGACGGCGACGATGCCCATGACGGGCGCCATGAGGCACATGCGGATAAACAGGGTTGCGGCCATCTGAATCTGCTGAATGTCGTTGGTGCAGCGAGTGATGAGCGAGGCCTGGCTAAACTTGCCCACCTCGGCTGGCGAGAAGTGCATGACCTTGTTGAAGGTCTCGCGGCGCAGGTCGCGTGCGATGGAACAGGCGGTGCGCGAGGCCACGGCGCCGGTTAGGATGGTGGCGACCAGTGAGATCAGGCACAGACCAAACATCGTGGTCGCCATGCGGCCCAGGTAGGCGTTCTGCACGTCGGCGGGGTCGATACCCTGCGCCTTGTACTCGTCTTGCACATAGCTCACGGCGCGTTGGGTCACGATGGAGCCCGACATGGAGCCCATTTTGTCCGCCATTTCATTGGCGCCCTCGACGAGCTTGCTTTGGTCTACCAGACCGCCCTCGACACCTAGGCGCAGACTCTTCATGGTGATCTTGCCGCCGTCGGCATCAATCTGCTTTTGCATGTTTTGCGCCGCTGTGGCCTTCTGCTGCATCTCGGCGAGCTGCTCGGGCGTCATTGCCGCCATCTGCTCGGGGGTGGGCATGGCCTGGGCGCCGCCGCCATTGCTTGCCTCGGTGGATGCGCCGGTCATGTCGCCCATGGAGCTGGCGTCGATGCCCTGGTTGAGAGAAAGGACGACGGTCTCGGGCAGGCTCATAATGTCGGCAATCTTGCCGCCATCGGCACGCTCTTCCTCGGTGCCCTTGTACGTTCGAATGCCTTTTTTGTCAGCCTTGCTAAACACGGCCTCCACAGCTTTGGCGTCCTTGGTGCTCATAAAGAGCTCAAGGTCATCGAGTGATTCGGCACGAATGGTGTCGGGCACGGGCGAGGCGATGCCGCCTTGCTGTACGCCCACGTCGACGATGTCGCTCATGTAGGTAGGCAGTGCCAGATCGGCGTTGCAGCTGATTACGATAAGTACGATAGCTGTGAACAGTGCCAGGACATGCTTTTTAAAGAGCTTGAGAATCCTCACTCGGCATCTCTCCTTTCTTGATTGCGGTCGATAATTTCGTTGAAACGCCTTAGAAGGCGCACCATCTCTTGGGTATCTGTTTCGCCGAGCTGCTCGAGGAAGGCCGCGGTGCGCTCCTCGAATTCCCGACGTTTGATTTCGAGATTCTGGAATCCCTTATCGGTCATCGTGACGTGTACACGACGACGGTCGGTCTTTGAGTGCTCGCGCTCGACCCAGCCCTTGGCTTCGAGAGTGCGTAAGATATTGGCGATGCGGGCACTCGAGACCCAGGCGCGATTTGCGAGTTCGCTCGGCGTGAGCGAACCGCCAGCGAGCATGAGGGCGCGCATGACAGCCATCTCGCCGCCGAGAGCTTTGTCCGCAGAGCGTGAAATGCGATGATGCATGCTGCCAAACTCAGTTAAGAGCTGACGCCCAAGCTCATAGAAATCGGTATCTTCCACCGAAAACCCCTAACACTAGAAACTATTTTCGGTGAAAGATGATACCCGCATATTCGGGCCTCATGCAGTGGGCAATATAAAGAGCGCATAAAGAGTTAAAAAATTCAATTGCTGAAGCGTTTCAAAGAACTATTATGCCCGCGGTTAGGCGAGGGGTTGTCACCACCATGACGACTGGGACTCATTTATCGCCACGTGCGATGCTCCAACTTCCCGCAAGGAGGCACCTTATATAAAGGGGGATGGAGTCATGGCATTTGACTTCACGGGCAAGACCGCGATTGTCACGGGTGGCACTCAGGGCATTGGCCTCGAGATCGCCAAGGGCATCGTCGCGGGCGGCGGACACGTCGCGCTCATCGCAAGGAACGCTGCTAAGGGCGAGGCCGCTGTGGCCGAGCTTGGCGAGGGCAACAAGTTCTATCAGCTCGATGTTGCCGATGCGCCCAAGGCGCGTGAGACCGTCGAGCAGATTTTTACGGACCTGCCGCAAACCAACATCCTGATCAACTGCGCTGGCGTCATCAGCACCAAGAAGTTCGACGAGATCGATGACACCGAGTGGCGTCGCACCATCGACATCAACCTCAATGGCACCTTCACCATGATGAATGCCGTGTACCCGCACTTTAAGGCGGCACATGCCGGCTCTATCGTCAACGTGAGCTCTGTTGCTGGCAAGATCGGCGGCGGCCTGCTCGGCACCGCGGCCTACGCGAGCTCCAAAGCTGGTGTTAACGGTCTAACCAAGGCAGTCGCCAAGGAAGGCGGCAAGTTTGGCGTACGCTGCAACGCCGTGTGCCCGTCGCTCACCCTTACCGATATGACCTCGATTCTCTCTGACGAGAACTCTCAGCGCATCATCAACGGTATCCCCCTGGGCCGCGCCGCACAGGCCAGCGAGCCCGCGCAGATGGTGCTGTTCTTCGCTTCCGACCTTGCCAGCTTCGTGAACGGCGAGATCGGTGACTGCGACGGTGGCATCGTCCTGGACGGGTAATACCCCGCGACGATTATTCGGCGACGGCTCCTGCGACTCGGGACCGTCGCCTTCTTTCTGGCACAGGAGCGTGCGACCGTGTGTCACACGCATCAAAAGGAGATATAAATGAGTGAATCGACTGCGGTGGAGGCGCCGGCAACAAAGGAGCCGTTCTTTAAGATGTCCTCCATCCCGGGTGCCAATATTTTGGTGCCGCTTTTGCTGGGCTGCCTGCTCAACACGCTGTTCCCCGACCTGTTCAAAACGCTCGGCAGCTTTACGCTCGGCATGACCCAGCAGGGCGCAGGCCCGCTTGTTGGCGCCTTTTTGCTCATCGTCGGTACGACGATTTCGTTTAAGAGCGCTCCTGCCGCCGCTGCCCGCGGTGCCATCATCATCGCCGTTAAGCAAATCGTAGTCGTTGCCGTGTCGCTGCTTATCCTTTATGTGTTCAACGACAACCTGTTTGGTATCTCGGCCATGGTAATGCTGGCCGCTTGCACGGGTGCCAACAACGCTATGTACGCCGGGCTGATGGGCACCATGGGCAACGAGGCCGAGCGTGGCGCCGTCGCCATCACCACGCTGGTTGTCGGCCCTCCGGTCACGATGATCGTGCTCGGTGCTGCCGGTCAGGCTCCGATCGGCTGGTCGCTCGTGGGCGCCATCCTGCCGATCGTCGTCGGCATTATCCTGGGTAACCTCTTCCCCAGCTTTAAGAAGATGATGGCACCGGCACTTTCCGCCATCATCGTGCTCGTCTTCTTTGCCATGGGCTCGACCATGACCTTTGGCCAGCTTATCAACGGTGGTCTTCCCGGCATCCTGCTCGGCGTGATCTGCTCGGTGGTCTTTGCAATTCCCGTCATCGCGGTCGATAAGCTCACGGGCGGTACGGGTGTCGCAGGTGCGGCCATTTCGAGCTGCGCCGGAGCCAATGTGGCCACGCCTGCTGCCATGGCAAGCGTCAACGAGGTCATGTACGGCGGCGCGGTGCTCGCGACGGCTACGGCGCAGGTCGCAGCATGTGCTATCGTGACGGCCATTTTGACCCCGCTGGTCACCAGCTGGTGCTACAAGCATTTTGAGGGTCAGGGCCACAGCAAGGCAACGACCGACAAGGCCGTCGCAGCCGCCTAATGCCAAGCGGCAATCAAAGCTAAATAACTAACCATGCCACAGGGCGGCCCCGGGGGAAATCCCGTGGCCGCCCTGCAGTTTCTGCGGGGTCTCTGGGGCACTTTACCCTGCTAAAACTGGCATAACAGCTAGAGTGAACGTCGTACAAAGGCAAGGAAAAATACCAAACAAATCGGTGAACGGTAGTTGTTCGCGCTCGCATTTCCTGCGGATTTGTTAAAAACGCACTAATGGTATAAAAAAAGAAACATATAACAGCCCTGATGAAGGGGGTGGCTATGTTATCCTTCTCAAACGGGTGAAATCTTGGGTTTTGGGTTGCAGTTCCAAGGTGGACAAACGTTTTTCCCTGTACCAACGTGTGGTGAAGAACGGAAGAAGCCGGTAGTGCAAGCCGATAATTCAAGAATTCAATAAGCAGCGGTGTGAGAGAGCGCCGCATTACACGTAACTAGGAGCGTGGTTACACAATGCAGGAGGCATGGGAAGGCTTCAAGGAAGGCATCTGGACGGGAGAGGTTGACGTCCGAGACTTCATCCAGAAGAACTACACCCCCTACGAGGGCGACGAGTCGTTCCTCGCCGGCCCGACCGAGCGTACCAAGGAGCTGTGGGGCGAGGTTCTCGACCTGCTGCTCAAGGAGCGCGAGCAGGGCGGCGTCCTCGATATGGACACCAAGACCGTCACGGGTATCGTGAGCCACCCCGCTGGCTACATCGATAACGCCCATCGCGACAAGGAGACCATCGTCGGCCTCCAGACCGACAAGCCGCTCAAGCGCGCGCTGCACGTCAACGGCGGTATCCGCATCGCTTGCCAGGCTGCCAGCCAGCACGGCTACAAGATCGACGAGAACGTTGTCGAGCGCTACACCTTCGAGCGCAAGACTCACAACGCCGGCGTCTTCGATGTCTACACCCCCGAGATGCGCGCCTGCCGCTCGGCCCACATCATCACCGGTCTGCCCGATGGCTATGGCCGCGGCCGCATCATCGGCGACTACCGTCGTGTTGCCCTGTACGGCGTCGACTACCTGATCAAGGACAAGGAGGCCCAGAAGGCTTCCACCCCGACGGTCATGACCGCCGACAACATCCGCGATCGTGAGGAGCTGCAGGAGCAGATCCGCGCCCTCGGCGAGCTCAAGATGATGGCCGAGACCTATGGTTTCGACATTTCCAACCCTGCTACCAACACGCAGGAGGCCATCCAGTGGATGTACTTCGCCTACCTCGCTTCCGTCAAGGAGCAGAACGGCGCCGCTATGTCCATCGGCCGTACCTCCACGTTCATCGACATCTACGCTGAGCGCGACCTTGCCAACGGTACCTTCACCGAGGAGCAGATCCAGGAGTTCGTGGATCACTTCATCATGAAGCTCCGCATGGTCAAGTTTGCCCGTACCCCCGAGTACCAGGCCCTGTTTACCGGCGATCCGCAGTGGGTCACCGAGTCCATCGGCGGCATGGGTGTTGACGGCCGTACGCTCGTTACCAAGATGAGCTACCGCTACCTGCACACGCTCGAGAACATGGGCACCAGCCCCGAGCCCAACATGACCGTTCTGTGGTCGACCCGTCTGCCCGAGAACTTCAAGAAGTTCTGCGCCAAGACTTCTGTCGCCAGCTCCTCGATTCAGTACGAGAACGACGACCTCATGCGCGTCTACCACGGCGACGACTACGGCATTGCCTGCTGCGTGTCCTCCATGCGCATCGGCAAGGAGATGCAGTTCTTCGGCGCCCGCGCCAACCTGGCCAAGTGCCTGCTGTACGCACTCAACGGCGGTGTTGACGAGGTCTCCAAGAAGCAGGTCGGCCCCAAGTATCGCGCCGTCGAGGGCGATACGCTCGATTACGACGACGTTGTGGCCAAGTACAACGACATGATGAAGTGGCTCGCTGGCGTGTACGTCAACTCGCTGAACATCATCCACTACATGCACGACAAGTATTGCTACGAGCGCATCCAGATGGCTCTGCACGACAAGCACGTGCACCGCTGGTTCGCTACGGGCATTGCTGGCCTTTCCGTCGTGGCTGACTCCCTGTCCGCCATCAAGTACGCCAAGGTCCACCCCGTCCGCGACGAGAACGGCATCATTGTCGACTTCGAGACCGAGGGCGAGTTCCCCAAGTACGGTAACGACGACGACCGCGTCGACCAGATCGCTCACGACGTTGTGCACCAGTTCATGGAGTACATCCGCATGAACGACACCTACCGCAACTCCGTGCCCACGACCTCGGTTCTGACCATCACCTCCAACGTCGTGTACGGCAAGAAGACCGGTTCTACGCCTGATGGCCGCAAGGCTGGCCAGCCCTTCGCCCCGGGTGCTAACCCCATGCACAAGCGCGATAGCCACGGCGCCATCGCTTCGCTGTCTTCGGTTTCCAAGCTCCCGTTCCGCGATGCTCAGGACGGCATCTCCAACACCTTCTCCATCATCCCGGGTGCGCTCGGCAAGGAGGACCAGGTGTTCTTTGGCGATATCGACCTTGATCAGCTGGGCGAGTAACTATTGTTAGTGCTATACTAACAATAACGATTACTGATTAGTGCGCCGGTTTCGGCCGGCGCCTATCGATCGAAGGAGACACATTATGAAGGTTTCTGAAGTTTCCGAGACTCAGGCCGATAACCTGGTCCACATGCTCGACGCTTACGCCGAGAAGGGTGGCCACCACCTGAACATCAACGTCTTCAACCGTGAGACGCTGCTCGACGCTCAGGCTCACCCCGAGAAGTACCCGCAGCTGACCATTCGCGTTTCCGGCTACGCCGTGAACTTCCACACGCTCACCAAGGAGCAGCAGGACGAGGTCATTTCGCGTACCTTCCACAACAAGTTCTAAAGGGATTTAACTCCCGCAGGATCGCCGGGGCTGTTTGGGCTACCTCCCAAAACGTCCTCGGACATGCAAGAAGCCCTCGCTGCGCACTTCGTGCGGCGAGGGCTTCTTGCGTCCTGCGGAATATTTTGGGAGGTAGCCCAAACAGCCCCGGCGGGGTCCTGTGTAGTTACCCTTTAGGCGGAACTCTCCTAATGGGTTGAGCGTTCTGGATTCTTGCTTGCTACCGTTTATCGCGTATAGCTACCGTTTGCGGAATAAGTAACACTCCTTAATAAACCGTGTAGAATCTCAGATAAGCACGGAGTTTTCCAGGGAGACGCTGTCCTTTGTTGTGTGCAAGGGGCGGCGTCTCTTTGGCGCTTGGAGGCCGTTCTGCAGCAGGGCGGCGGACGTGCGTCACATATTCAAAAGCCAACGTCGAGATGGGTTGTGATGATAATGGGCAAGTACGTAATCGTGGTTGAGTCTGGTTCGGATGTGACGCCGGAGCTCTGCGAGCGCTATGGCATCGTGCGCGTGCCCATGCATGTCACGATTGGTGACGAGACCGTCGAAGACGGATCGATCGACCCGCTTGAGATTTACTCGCGCTGCAACGAGTTTGGTGTGATGCCCAAGACCAGCGGTTGCTCGCCGGCGATTTTTGCGCATGTGTACGACCGCATCCACGCCGAGCGGCCCGATGCGACCATTTTGCATCTTGCGTATTCCGAGGTTACGACCTGCTCGCATCAGTCGTCGAAGATTGCGGCAAAGGGCCGCGATTACGTCTTCTCCATGGATACGCGCTTTGTGTCGGTGGGCCAGTCGCTTGTCGCCGTTGAGACCGCCAAGTATATCGAAGCCCATCCGGACGCCACCGTCGACGAGATTTTCGCCTTTACCAATTCGGTGATGGACCGCGTGCTGCTGGGCTTTGTTCCTACGGACCTTGCCTTCCTTAAGGCGGGTGGTCGCTTGTCCAACGTCGCGTTTCTTGGCGCCCATCTGCTCAAGATTAAGCCCTGCATTGAGGTAACGGGTGGCAAATTCGTGGCGACCAAGAAGCTCCGCGGCTCTATGCTCAAATGTGCCCGTGCCTTTATTGACCACATGGTTGCGAAGGGCGATATTGATTACTCGCACATTGGTTTGGCGTATTCAGTGGGCCTTTCCGAGGAGCTGCGCGACGATATGGAAGTCTATGCGCACGACCTGGGCTTTAAGGACGTTACCTGGACTCAGGTCGGCGGCGTCATCTCGAGCCACTGCGGCCCGACCGCCTTTGGCGCGGTGCTTACGCTTAAGGCGTAGGGCCTGGCGTCTATCGATTTCTATTGCTTCGGCGGCGAGCGGGTTGTGACAACCTTCCCGCCGCTTTTGCGTGGAGTCAAATAGGACGATCAAATTGACCGCTAAACCGTTTCGCCATCAGGCGTATGGGCTAGAATGGCTCTGGCATTTTAATTGACAAAAACCAAAGAGAGGCAAGGTTGCGGGAATGGCTGAGATGACGCTTGAGGGTGTGGATGCTCATCCCGAGGACTCTGCGTATGCCCTGGGTCGCGTGCATTCGATCGAGACGATGGGAACGGTCGACGGTCCCGGCATCCGCTTTGTAGTGTTTGTTCAGGGTTGCCCCATGCGTTGTGCGTATTGTCACAATCCCGATACCTGGTCTGTTAACGGCGGCACGATGGTGACCGTCGAGCATCTCATGGACGAGTTCCAGAGCAACCATGAGTTCTACCGTAGCGGCGGCATTACCGTTTCGGGCGGCGAACCGCTCCTGCAGCCCGAGTTTTTGGCCGACCTGTTCCGTGCAATGCACAACAACCCCGATGGCCGCGTACACACCTGCCTAGACAGCTGTGGCTATGCATTTGATCCCAAGCATCCGGAGAAGTTCGATGCTGTTCTCAACGAGACCGATATGGTGCTGCTCGACATCAAGCATGCCGATCCGGTTGAGCATAAAAAGCTGACCGGTTGCGATCCTGCGCGCATCCTGGCGTTTGGCGATGAGCTTGCCCGTCGCAAGATTAAGGTTGTTATTCGCCACGTGGTGGTGCCGGGTATCACCGATACGGCGGAGGAATGCGAGAAGCTCGGTCGCCTGATCGCTCCATGGCACAACGTGGTGGGCCTGGAAATGCTGCCGTATCACACGATGGGTGTCGTCAAGTACGAGCAGCTGGGTATTCCCTATAAGCTCGAGGGCGTGCCCCAGATGGATACCGCGCGCATGCCCGAGCTGCGCAACGCCGTCATGGCCGGCATGAAAAAGCGCCGTGCGGAACTCAAAAACGCCATCGGCTAGCGAGCCATTTTCGCTCCCCAAGGGCACTCATTGGGGACAGACATAAATGAGTGCGCGATGGCATTGCGGACGACCAAGCTTTGGTGCGCAACAAGGCCGGCTGGATCAGCGAGGCAGGTTGCAATGCGACGTGCGATGCTGGCCTCATTGATGTTGACGGCGACACCTACATTATGAGCATCATGACATCGATGCCATGGAGCGACCATTCGAGTGAGGTTGTGACTGCCATCGCCAAGGCGCTCTATGATACCCGCGCTACGCTGGCTTAGCGTGTTCGTTTGGCGAGGTCAAACAAAATGCTGGTACCATACCGTGGTTGAGTATTTCGTATAGGTTTGGGGAATGGCATGGCTACCATCGCGATTATCGGTGCGCTCGAAAAAGAGATCATGCAGATTAAGGAAGAGTTGAGTAACGTTTGCATGGTACAGGAGGCGGGCTTGAACGTTGTGGCCGGCGGGCTCGACGGACTGACAGTTGTCGCCACAACGGCGGGCATGGGTACCGTGAACGCTGCCGCCGCAACACAGCACCTCATTAGCAAGTATGCTCCGCAGGCTGTTGTGTTTTCGGGCATTGCAGGCGGTTTGAACCCCAAGCTCCATATCGACGACGTAGTCATTGGCAAACGCCTGCGCTATCTGGATACCGATACCGCGCTTATCGCCGAGTCTGCACCGGGGCTCGAGGAGTTTGGCTCGACGCCTGCGCTGGTCGATATTGCTGCCGATGTGCTTGCTGAGCGTGGCTTTGTCAATGCTTCGACAAATGCAGCCGCTTCGAACGAGGGCACCAAGCAGTTCCTGGTCGGCACGATTGCCACGGGCAACCGTTTTGTGACGGGTGCCGCCATGCGCAACGACGCTATCGAGGCGACGCATGCCGATTGTGTTGGCATGGAGGGCGCGGCGATTGCCCATGTCGCAACTAAAAATGGTGTCGATTGCCTGGTGTTGCGCGCTATCAGCGATAATTGTGACGAGGCGTACGATGCGATTTGCGACCGTGAGTTCGACCTGTTCGAGTATGCCCGTACCGCGAGTGGCATTACGCTCGATATCGTCCGCCGCATTGCCGCTGCGCAATAGCGCGTCTATTTGTAAGAACCTACGACCAAGGAGTGTCCATGGCCGATTCCATTAACTACCAGCTTGCCAAGTTCGTCGCCAGCTACGGCAAGGTTTCGCAGATTCCCGAGTCCACCTGCCCCGAGGTGAGCTTTGTCGGCCGCTCCAACGTGGGCAAGTCGTCGATTATGAACAAGCTCTTTGGCCGCAAGAACCTGGTCAAGGTTTCCAGCACGCCGGGCAAGACGAGCAACATCAACTTCTTTGAGGCCGACGACGTGCATTTCGTGGACCTGCCGGGTTACGGTTTCGCCCGTCGCTCCAAGGCCGAGCGCGACCGTTGGGCCGAGCTCATCGGCGACTTCTTCGACTCCGAGCGCAGCTTTAACTTGGTCGTCTCGCTGGTGGACATTCGTCACGACCCCAGCAAGCTCGACCACGACATGATTGACTACCTACAGGGCAACGAGTTCAACTTTATCGTCTGCCTCACCAAAGCCGACAAGCTCAGCCGCACCCAGCAGGCCCGCCAGGCAGCAGCCATCAAAAAGCAGCTCAACGTCCCGGCCGAGAATGTAATCATCACGAGCTCCCAGACCGGCACCGGCATCGACGAACTCAAAAAGCGCATCGCCGAGGCCTGCCTCTAATCGGGCAGCATCCCCTCAAAAGCTCTCATCTATATCACCCCAGTGATAGTTATTGGTAAACTATCACTGGGGTGATATTTTTTAGGAGGTCGATATGGAGCTTTGGCACGGGTCGGAGGTTGTTGTCGAGCATCCGTCGCTGGATAGATGTAAGCAGTTCAACGACTATGGACGTGGGTTTTATTGCACGCCACATGAGGAAATGGCGATGGAATGGGCATGCCGGACCGAGTCCGATGGTATCGCGAATCGATATGAGCTCGATATGGATGGTCTCGCGGTCTTGGATTTGGAGTCCGGGGAGTTTTCAATTCTTAATTGGCTTGCGATTTTGGCCGACAACCGGGAGTTTAATGTCTCGACGCCAGTAGCACGCGAGGGGCTTCGTTATCTGCTGGATAACTGCCTGATTGATATTTCTCCCTATGACGTTATTCGAGGCTATCGCGCCGACGATTCCTACTTTTCGTTTGCAAGACAGTTCGTTAACGGCATGATCTCGCTCAGGCAACTGCAACTCATTATGCGTTTGGGCGATTTGGGCATCCAATACGCTCTTATGAGTGAGCGCGCGTTCTCGGCGATCAGGTTCCGCGATTGGAAGCAGGCCTCGGGAGCTGAGTTTTATCCCAAACGATTTGAGCGAGAACAGAATGCTCGACGTAAGTATCTGGATACGATAAACGGATTTGACACCGAGGGTGTCGACATTAGGGATTTGATGGCAGGGAGGGTCGATTTAAATGATCCAAGAGTTAACGGATTGTGGGCCGAGTAGGACATATCCCGTCTATTACCTCGAGGACGCAATGAACAACCTAGGCGACTGCTTTGACTATGCCGTTAATGATTATGGAGCAGAGGGATCGGAAGTTGCTGAACTCTTTTGCCTCAGCGGCGTAGCTCGCGAGTTCGAACGCGGCAACGCATGGGTCGTATCGGGAAAATCGGGCGTTGAGCTGTTCGCGCTTATCGCTGAAAGATCGGGCTATCAAAACAGGCCTATACCGGACTGCACCTATCGATTTGAGAAGACGCCGGAATATTGGGCGGGCTGGATGCTGGCATACCTGCAGTGGCGTTTAGGGGAGTCTTTCGAAGATCTGCTGCATGTCGTTCCATTTGATGCGCTGCGCGGTCTGTACTATCCCTGGCATGAAGCCTCAGAGGAACGTGTGGCGCGTCTTATTTGCGATATGGCGAAGAAAACACCTCGTCAAACTAAACTGGCGCAAGCAAGAAAGAGGCTCAAGAAAACCCAACAAGACCTGGCATACGAATCGGGCGTATCACTCCGCTCAATCCAAATGTACGAACAGCGCCAGAGAAACATCAACGAAGCATCGGTAACAACCGTAAGGGATATGGCGAAAGTCCTGCACTGCAGCATCGAAGACATCTTAGAGCCAGTCTTTGAATACAAAGAAACTAGCGCAGCCTAAAAGAGATGCTGGCCGCTGATTGCTCAAGTTGCAGTTCGAGCAATTTGAGCAGCGAAGCCGGCTGCCTAGTGGGGGCATGTGGGCCTTCTAGGTATCAAAATCCGCCTACGTATCGAAATGCCCCGCCAAGCTAAAGTGCTCGGCGGGGCATATTTCGATTGACGATGCTAACAGGGGTTGAACTTTAATATGCCGCGAGTAAGAGGCGTCTGCATTTAGCAATTAAAGTAAATTATTCAATTCGGGTGCTCAGCCAGTATTCTCCATTTGAAGCTAAGATTGCGTACGTAATTCCATTTTTGACAGTTGGCGTACCTACGCAGGCAGCGCCAATCTCCTTAGCGTCGGAAAATGAGAGTGTTGGATCAATTGCTTGTATGGTTGCTAATGCTGTCGCCGCGGCATAATCTGAATTTTCGAAGTACATGACTATGTTTTTGAAGCAGTTTTCTGATCCAAGATAGCTGAATAGTAGTTGACTGCTCGAGTCCGAGAAAAAACCTCCAATACCGGCAAGCGTAGAGCCATTTTTTATCTGAAGCTCGAGTCCCGTGCCGCTATCGTCTAACTCGTAACTCGCCTTCATACTGCTGCAATTGGGAATATCGGAGAATTCCTCGTTAAGTCGTTCAATAAAGCCTTCAGGTGAAATTGAAAACGATCCGTCGCCAAGAAAGGAAGTAATTTCCTTTTCGTTGCGGGTGTCAACGACCTCTCCGCATCTCCCGCATTCTCGAATTTCCTTCGAGGTGGCGTCAACGTAATCGACTTCGGTAGTCCAAGAACCTGGTTGATGCCCAAGGGGTTTCCCTTCGGTTTTGCCGCAGCGTTGACAGGTCTTCGGAACCGTGCATGTTGCTTCTTCCCATTCATGTCCGAGCGGTTTCCCCTCGGTTTTGCCGCAACTTTTACAGGTGCGAGGGCTTGTACAGTTTGCATTGGTCCAAAGTTTGTGGGTGCAAAACATTTGAGGAAACAGCATGGGTAAGCAGAAGATGACGGCAACTATCGCAGCAGTTGCGATAGCCGCTCGTTTATTACCACCAAGTTTGTTAATGGCACTCGTTAGAAGTAAATCGTCCTCTTCCTTATTGCATGTGGCACCGTCTTCATTTGATGATCGATCGTCAGGGGAGGTGGTGTCGTCAGCACCATCAGAAACCTGCTTCCCTTCGATATTCGGCTTCTGTTCATCAGATGCACTGGGCGTTTGCTCACTATTGGGCTCTTTCATCTCGTCATCCATGCTTATCGAGTCCCCTCTCTCGTTTCAAATGTGCGATGCGAACAATTGCGATAAGTGAAACAGATACTCACATGAATATATCCTAGTTTGGGATATATCAAAATGGAATATAGCGTAAACGGTATGAACGTTGATGCTAATAGGACATGCGGAAAGTGCCTCTCCCAGATTCGTCGGGAACAAGGTATCACTCAGGTTGAACTCGCAAAGAAACTGAGGGTACCTCAGTCGTTCATCTCGAAAGTCGAAACCGGGGAACGCAGTCTTAGGGTTTATGAGCAGTTCGCCTATGCAGAGGCACTTGGAATTACCGTCGGAGTTCTCGTGCAAAGACTTGAGGCGGTTCTGAGCAGCGGAGATAAATAGATTGCGCCGCGAATCGGGCGATAATTAAATCAGCGAATGCGATTATCCTGTCGAGGCTGCGAAGGTCCCCTTGGGGCTTCCCCTGAAAACAATCCGCACTGATATTGTCTGTATTGAAGACGTCGATGATGCACCCGTATACCAT
>JAQDHS010000050.1:0-2100 GCA_027663555.1 Coriobacteriaceae bacterium AM04S-08
CGCGCGGCAAGGAGATATATTGCCAGACCGGAGGGGCGCCGGGGGCGGGAATCTGGGCGCACACATTTCCTACACATATAAGGACTCTCGGCTTGCTAGCTAAATATAAGAGGGGACCTCGTTTCCGAGATCCCCTCTTTCGTCTATCTATAGAAATAGGCTTTCAAAACCTTAGGCCAACAGCTTGCGACCGGACTCCTCGATCGCGTCAAGTGCTGCATCAGCCTCGGCGGCATCCGCGCCCTTGGCGAAGATGTACAGCTTGATCTTGGGCTCGGTGCCGGAAGGACGAACAATACCCTTGTTGCCACCCTCAAGATCGAACTCAATGACGTTAGCCTTCGGCAGGCCGTTCACGCAGGTGTTGTAGTCCACGACGGCCTCAATCTTGGAACCGGCGAGCTCCGCAGGCGGGTTCTCGCGCAGACCGGCCATGATGCCGGCCATCTTTGCCGCACCCTCAGCACCCGGATAGCTCAGAGAAATCGTCTTATTGTGATAGTAGCCATACTTCTCGTACAGCTCGTGCATCGCGTCGGCGAGGTTCTTACCCTGCAGCTTGTAATACTGAGCCATCTGGCAAATCAGCAACGAAGTGCTCACGGCGTCCTTGTCGCGCACATGGTCGCCGGCCAGATAGCCGTAGCTCTCCTCAAAACCGAAGATAAAGCGATCGACTTCGCCAGCATCGGAAAGCGAGGTAATGATGTCGCCGATGTACTTGAAGCCCGTCAGGCAGCGACGGAGCTCAAAGCCATACTCCTCGGCCAGTGCATCGACCATGGCGGAAGAAACGATAGTAGTAACAGCAACCTTCTTAGTGAGGTCCTCACCGCGGGCAGCACGGGTCTTGCAGATATAGTCGAGCAGCAGAACGCCCATCTCATTGCCGGTCAGCAGCAGATAGTCGTCGCCATTCTTAACGGCAACGCCAACACGGTCGGCGTCAGGATCGGTTGCAAGCAGCAAATCAGGGTGAACCTGCTCACAGAGATCGATGCCTTTCTGCATGGCCTGACGGATCTCGGGATTAGGATACGGGCAGGTCGGGAAATCGCCGTTAGGTTCCTTCTGCTCGGGAACAACCGTGACATCAGTGATGCCAGCGCGCTCGAGCACCGTGGTGACGGGAATGAGGCCGGTACCATTCAGCGGCGTATAGACAAGCTTGAGCGGTGCGCCGGCAATCTCCTCGGCAGAAAGATTCGTAACGCCGCGAGCGAGAACGGCGTCGTAATAACGCTCGAGGCACAAGTCATCGATCCATTTGACCAGGCCCTGCTCAAGAGCCTCATCGAAGTCCATGGACTTCACACCGGTGAACGTATCGGTCTCGGCGATAGCCTTAGAAATTGCATCGGCGGCCTCGCTGGTGATCTGGCAGCCGTCGGGGCCATAGGCCTTATAGCCGTTATACGGTGCCGGGTTATGACTAGCGGTCATGCAAATGCCACCGGAGCACTTAAGATCACGGACGGCCCAGGAGAGCGTCGGCACAGGAGAAATCTTGGGATAAACGAGGGCAGTCACGCCGTTTGCTGCAAGAATGGCAGCCGTCGTCTTAACGAACAGCTCACCTTTATTGCGGCTATCGCGAGCGATGGCAACCGTTGGATGCTCGAAGGTCGCATTGAGGTAGTCAGCGAATCCCTGGGTCGCACGACCGACCGTATAGATATTCATACGGTTAGTGCCCGCACCGATAGTGCCGCGAAGGCCGGCAGTACCGAAGGCGAGATCTTGGAAGAAAGCATCGGTGATGGCGTCCTCATCACCCTGCTCCTTCATCGTGTTAAGCTCAGCGAGGAGCTCCTCGTCCTTGACATTGGCAATCCAAGTATCAAGCAGCTCATGAACATCTGCCATGTGAGTCCTTCCTTCACAATCAATAAAACGACCCGTGTAAAACAGGACAAGCGCAGCAGTGCGCTAAAGCAAATATTAGTCCATTGAGAACAGAGAACCGACCAAAGAACGGTGAACGTCTATATTCAGCGGTGGATGATTAAATTGATTTAATTGCATAAGGAATGTTGCCCGTAAACGCAAAAAAGGGGGAGGCCGCGAGGCCTCCCCCTTCTTCAAGTCTTGCGACGGCTC
>JAQDHS010000051.1:0-2045 GCA_027663555.1 Coriobacteriaceae bacterium AM04S-08
CCGTGGCGGCCCGCGCTGCATGAGCATGCCCTTCTGGCGCGAGGACCTCTAAGGTTTTAAAAGATCCGTACGGGTCTTAATACAAACTTCTAGCTGCCATTAGATGTCTCCAAATGGGGCGGTGCGGGTTTTTCGCACCGTCCCATTCTTGTCTAATAGGCTAAATTAGCATCAGATAAGGTGTCCATTATGTCTAGAGGCGGTCACGTTGATACCCCAACGATGTCGGCTTCTTTGCCTTTTGGGCATCACCTCGATTCCCATGACCTTTGCCGGCATCATCCCCGTGTTCTAGCGATTGGAGCTTAGTCATGGATATCAAGACGATTGGCGTTGAGGAGTGGCTCAACGTTTGGGAGAAGAGCGCTACGTGGGACATTGCCCAGTCGACGATCTCGTCGCTGACCATGGGCGAGCTTCGCGCGCTTGACGAGCAGGACGGCGCCACGTTCTACGAGCGCCTGGATCGCGAGAAGATGAACTACGGCTGGATCGAGGGTTCGCCGGAGTTTAAGGCCGAGGTCGCCAAGCTGTATCGTCGCGAGGTCAATCCCGATCACATTCTGCAAACCAATGGTTGCACGGGCGCCAACCTCAACGCCATCATGGCTGTTGTCGAGCCCGGCGATCATGTGATTGCCGAGTGGCCTACCTATGCGCCGCTCTATGAGATTCCGCGTACGCTTGGTGCCGAGGTCGAGTATTGGGAGCTTGGCGTGGAGCTCGGATGGAAACCCGATATCGAACAACTCAAGCGCCTCGTTCGCCCTAACACGAAGCTCATCTGCATCAATAACGCATCGAACCCCATCGGTACGGTGCTCGATGCCGATACGCTCGGGCAGATTGCCGAGATTGCCCATTCGGTGGGCGCCTACGTGCTGTGCGACGAGGTGTATCTGCCGCTCGAGAACACCGAGTCCTTTATGTCGATGGCCGACGTGTACGATAGGGCCATTGTCACCAACTCGGTTTCCAAGACCTATTCGACGCCTGCAGCCCGCGTGGGCTGGGTCGTTGCGGATGAAGAGGTGTCCAACCGCATCCGCACCTACCGCGACTACACCATGATCTGCGGTGGCGTGTTTAACGATGCTTTGGCGACCTACGTGCTCGAGCACAAGGACAAGATTCTCGAGCGCAACCGCAAGATCTTGTTTGGCAACCGCGATATCGCACAGGCTTGGATCGATACGCAGCATCGTGTCTCCTGGACGGTCCCGCAGGGCGTGTCCACCTCGTTTATCCAGCTGGATATTCCCGAGGATGACGAGGAGTTCTGTAAGCGTCTGCTGGCCGAGAGGGGAGTGCTGTTGGTCCCCGGCAGCCGTTTTGAGCTTCCCTGCGGCGCGCGCCTGGGCTACTGCGCGAGCGAAGATGTTCTTCGCGAGGGCCTGAGGCTTCTGGGCGAGGCACTGGCCGAGTTCGATCGCTAGTCCCTTGAGGTTCTCGAAGGCCTAAACCTTGCTGGACCCTAGGTGTACCGAATGCAGACCCGCTCCCTTTTGGGGAACGGGTCTGTTTGTCTTTGCTGCCGAAAAAGTCAAGTTGTTACAAATGGAGACGCAAGATCGATCGGGTATTCGATGGGCCTTATACTGAGCTTCCGGTGAACGGTATCCAACGTCTGGTAAACGGTAATCTGTTTGTCAAAAATGAATAGGACGCACTTTTTTCTGAATAAAAATCAAAATGGTTGAGACACAGCGAGAATTGCGAATTCTATTCATATCGTTGCTTGAAATATGCAATTTGAGGGTGGTTTAACAAAGATTAGTTTCAATTGATTTATCGGTTAAAAAAGCGTTTAAGCACGTAAATAAACTTTATTAAATCAAAGTGTGCCATGCGTGAAGTATATGTGTATGCCGTTCACCCCTCATATAAAACCGTTCGGGGGCAAGGTGGAAGTATGGACTGATTTTGGATATAAATATGTCGTCAGCAATAACGCCTCACACGGAGGGGCGCTAACGAATCGGCCCTGACAGGGGCCCGAAAGAAAGGTAGGAGGCCATGACGAAAGGTCTGCACGTGCCTTCCGA
>JAQDHS010000052.1:0-1863 GCA_027663555.1 Coriobacteriaceae bacterium AM04S-08
AGCACCAGGCGGCCGAGCATGGCGAAGCCCATGGCCGGCAGGATGTTGGCGGCAACGCCGCAACCGTCGATGATGAAGGGCGGGATGAAGTCGAGCAAGCCCTGGATGGCGTCGGAACCCAAATAGAAGGCGCCGCCGCACAGCAGGAAGTACTCGACGCAGCCCCAGATTCCAATTCCCCAATGAACGGCGTAGATGCCTTTGAGGTTTCCCTTGAGGGCGAACTTGTCTGCCATGTCGACAAACACGGCGAACAGGGCGTTGGTAATGTTGCCGATCGTCAGCGAAAGGACGGCGATGGGCATGGCGAGTGCGATGGCCGTCTCGGTACCCTGACCGAGCTGAATGGCAAACGCGCAGGCGAGCACGCCGCCGACGGTTTCGTTAGGCGGCACGTAGGCGCCGATGGAGATCGAGCCCATGAACAGCAGCTCAAGGCTTGCACCTACGGCAAGGCCAGTCTGCAGGTCCCCCAGCACCAGGCCCACGAGCGGGCACAGGACGATGGGGCGGAACGCGTAGAGGGTGCCGAGCTGGTAGTCGAGGCATCCAAACGCTCCGACTAAGCCGACGAGGATTGCTTGGACAAGCATAATTCCTCCCAATAAGGAATCTCGAACCGTCGTCACTCCCGTCGCGCGCGTTGTTGATATCAATTCCGGGAGTTCGATTACACGGCTCGAAGCGTACCTGGTGTGCTGCTAACACCCATGCCAGGCACAAATGATTTGATACCAATTATAGGTATGCAGGTTCTTACTATTTAATACCACTCGCTCAGCGGGGTGTTTTTTACCGTAAACGGCAGACGTATCCCGTCAGGCGCGCTCTTTGTTTCGATGGCGGACAAGCGTCACCAGAAAGCCATCGCCAAAGGCATCGGATGCCAAGTTGGCCACAATCACCAAAACGATAATCGCCGCGCCCAAAAACTCGTTCCAGCGAAAGACCTCGCCAAAGAGGAGCGCAGACCAGCAGGGAGCGAGCACGACCTCACTCATGCAAACCAAGTTGGCCGCAAACGCGTTGGTGCGCGCAATCCCCTTGGCATACAGCACGCTCGCAAGGCCACTGCAAAAAAGGCCATGCACCAGCATGAGCCCCCACTCAAATGGCCTCACGGAGTCTAGGGCGCCGGCAAAATAGACAATCGGCAGCATCGAGATACCGCAGGAGATGAGCGAGGACACCATGGGCGACGCATCGGGGCGAGAGTTCAAAAAGAAACACAGCCCAAAGGTGGCGCCCGAAATGACGGCAAGCAGGTTGCCGAGCATGCCCTCGGCACTCAAATCGCCTAAAAAGAAAAGTCCCATACCCGTAAAAGCAACCACCACGGAGGCAATCTTCGCAGGCGAGGGCAACGTGCGAGTTGCGAGCGATTGATACACGATAACGAAAATCATCGAAGTGTACTGCAGAACGATCGCGTTGCCGACCGTCGTGAGCTGGTTGGCAAAGTTAAACGTGGTGCCCGTTACGAAGTTACAGACGGCCACAAGGACAATAAGACGACTGACGCGGAGGACGGGCCTGCCGACGAGCAGGATAAAGAGCGCCATAAATATTGCCGTGACGGCACCGATCAAAAGAGCTGACTGCGAATTGGCGCGAACGAGGATGCCGATAAAACTCCACAAGAGCGCCGTGCCAAATAGATACATCGCCCCGCTCACGCCATTATCGGGTGGATTGTCAGATCGAATCACGAAGCACCTCCAGCTAGCTTTCGGTAATAAAAAACGGCGACCGCAATGGGTCGCCGTTTCCCTTGGGGGCAGAATAGAACGCAGGAGCCTACGCCAGCACGCCGAAGAACGCGCCGATGATGCCCACGACCATGGTGGCCACGATCAGCACCAT
>JAQDHS010000053.1:0-1577 GCA_027663555.1 Coriobacteriaceae bacterium AM04S-08
CACTGATATTGTCTGTATTGAAGACGTCGATGATGCACCCGTATACCATTGACGTCGACACCATCAGATGCGGACCGCGCGGTGACCCCACATTCCGCTGGCGCCCACAGGGCTGCCCTCGTTTCCTGACATGTCCCGCGCGGGCCGCGGCGAGCCGAGACCGCCGCATGACCTAATAGGAGCATGGAGCGATACCGCGGACCCGAACAACCGCATTCTATCGCGCCCCGTCAGTGTGCCGTCTGCCCGGTCCAGGCGAGCACGGAAAGAACGGAGCGAGACATGAGAACCGAATCGACACCCGGCGCCCGCGGGCCGGTCTTCTGCGGGGTCGACACCCACGCCGACTCGCACTGGCTGTGCGTCCTCGACTGGAGGGGCCGCAAGGTCCTGTCCCGCCAGTTCCCCGCCGACGCGGCGGGCTACGAGGCGCTCGCCGGGGCGATCGCGGCGGCCGGGGAGCCGGCCTGCGTCGCGATGGAGGGGACGTCGTCCTACGGGGCGGGCCTCACCAGGCACCTCGCGTCGCTGGGGATGCCCGTGCGCGAGGCGCTCTCCCCGGCGAGGATGCAGAGGAGGCGCCCGGGGCAGGGAAAGTGCGACGAGGCGGACGCGGAGAGGGCCGCCCGCGCGGCGATGTCCGGCTCGAAGCTCGGGACCCCCAAGAGCCAGGACGGGTGGGTCGACGGGGTGCGCTGCATGCTCGCGGCGCGCTCCGGGGCGGTGAAGGCGCGGACCTCGGCGATAAACACCGCGAGGTCGCTGCTCACCACCGCGCCGGAGGGGCTCAGGTCGAGGTTCCGCGGCATGGGAGGGCCGAGGCTGATGGAGGAGCTCCCCTCCGTGCGCGCCGAGGGCGCGCTGGGCGCCGCGCTCGGCGCGCTGGCGGACCTGTGGGAGGCGGCGCGCGACGCGGCGCTCGACATGGAGCGCGCGATCGAGGCGTCCCTGGAGGAGAACTGCCCCGCGCTGCTGGCGATGTACGGGTGCGGGCCCGTGAGCGCGGCCAAGCTCGCGGTCGCGGCCGGGGACAACCCGGGCAGGCTGCGCTCCGAGGCGTCGTTCGCGGCGATATGCGGGGCCTGCCCCATCCCCGCCTCGAGCGGCAAGACCGTGAGGCACAGGCTCAACAGGGGCGGCGACCGGCAGGCGAACAGCGCGCTGCACGAGATCGCGAGGCAGAGGGTCATGCGCGACCCCGAGACCGCCGAGTACGCCGAGAGGGCCAGGGGGCGGGGAAAGAGCGACAGGGAGGTCATGAGGTGCCTCAAGCGCTACGTGGCCAGGGAGGCGTACCGGGCGCTGATGCACCCGCACGAGATCAGGAGGCCCGAGGACGCCTCGGAGCTCGTGGCGGCCAGGCGCGCGGCGAAGGTCAGCCAGGTGAGGGCGGCGTCCATATTGGGAACCAGCGAGAAGTACATCTCGATGCTGGAGAGGGGCCAAAGGGAGCTCAAGCCCATAAGGAGGGCCTACGAGGCATGGGTCGAGGCCGGACTTCCGCTCGATTGGGACAGGCGGGCCTTCGAGGCCGAGCGCAAAATGGATTCTAAAAAACACCTTGCCAAATAGGAGCG
>JAQDHS010000054.1:0-1447 GCA_027663555.1 Coriobacteriaceae bacterium AM04S-08
TGAACTGCACCCCAAAACTTGGACGGCTTAAATAAGAACTACGCCGCAAGGGACTGGCTCCGGAACTCCTCCGGGGTCAGTCCCTTCAGTTTAACCTGGCGCCTCCTCGTGTTCCAATGGACCACGAAGTCGTCGAGGTCCGCCTTGAAGGACTCGAAGTCCGGCCACGTCCTTCCGCGGAAGAACTCGTCCTTGATGTGGCCGAACACCTGCTCCGTCGCGCCGTTGTCGATGCAGTTGCCCTTCCGGGACATGCTCTGCACCACGCCGGCCTCCTCCAGCCGCCTGCACCAACCGGCCTGCTGGTACTGCCAGCCCATGTCCGAGTGCAGGATCGGCCTGGAGCCCTTGGGCTTCTTGGACACGAGCTGGTCGAGCAGCTCGTGCTGCTGGGCCATGTTGGGGTGCAGCGACGTGGACCAGGCGACGATCTCCTTGCTGCCGAAGTCGTAGACCGGCGCGAAGTAGGCCTTGCCCCAGGGCTGCTTGAACTCGGTGACGTCGGTGCCCATCTTTTCCCACGGCCCGTCGGCGGCGAAGTCGCGCCCGATGACGTTCTCGAAGGTCTTTCCGACCTTGCCCCTGTACGAGTTGTACCTGTGGTAGTCGGTCTCGCGGCGGATCCCGCAGCTGATGCCCATCTCGCGCATCATCTTCAGCACGGTCTTGCAGGCTATGCGCACGCCCCGCTCGGCGCGCAGGCACATGGCGATCTGCCTGTGGCCGCACCCGTTGGCGGTGCGCGAGAATATCTCGGCGGCGGCCTCCCAGAGCTCGGGCCTGGTGGGAGCCTTCGGGTGCGACAGCGCGTAGTAGTAGCTCGACCTCGCCAGGCCGGCGCACTCCAGCAGGCGCCCCAGCCCGTACCCCTCTTCGCGCAGGGCGCTCACGGCCTCGACCTTCGCCCTGGTCAGAGTCCGTCCCTCTCGACCAGGGCACGCAATTTTTTTAGGTAGGCCACCTCGGTCTCGAGCCTTCGGCAGCGCTCCTCGAGCTCCTGCTCGCGCGTGCGCGGCCTTGCCTTGGAACCGCTCGGCCGGCCCTTGGGCTTGGGCCTGAGCGCCTCGGCGCCGCCCTCGCGGTAGAGCGCGCACCATCTCTTGAGCGGCGCCAGGGACATGACGCCGAACGCCTCCATGGCGTCCCGCTTGCTCATGCCGCCGTCGACCACGGCCGAGGCGGCGGCGACCTTCTGCTCGTATGTGTACCTGGCCTGCTTGCCGTCCATGGATAGCAGCACCTCGCTTCCGAACGACCGGTATACGTAGAGCCATTGTCTCACGGTGTCGCGCGGGACCGACAGCGCCTTCGCCGCCGACTCGGAGCCGTGGCCTCGCTCGAAGAGCTCGATCGCCGCCTTCCTGGCCTCGATGTCGTGCTTCACCCTCAAGTCGACACGCATAAAAAGCCTCCCATTTCTCGTGTCCAAGAAATGGGAGGCAGTTCA
>JAQDHS010000055.1:0-1362 GCA_027663555.1 Coriobacteriaceae bacterium AM04S-08
GGTACCGTCAAGATTCTTTCGCAAATTGATCGAGGCGGCCTCGGCCCCGCCTTGCTCTAGCCCTCCGCCTTCTTGCTCAGCTCGTCCATCTCCTCCAGCTTCGACATGTCCAGGTACCTCCTCTTGCCCCATTCGTGCTCCACGATGTACTTCAGCCTCGCCGTCACCAGCATCAGGGCCGAGTTGCCGTCCGGGAAGGTCCCTACGACTCTCGTCCTCCGCCTGATCTCGCGGTTGATGCGCTCGATACCGTTATTGGTCCGGATTCTGCGCCAGTGCTCCGGCGGGAAGTCCGTGTAGGCGAGAGTCTCGGAGAAGCCGTCGCGCACCGTCCTCGCGGCCGCGCCGAGCCTCATCCCGTCCAGCTCGTCCGCCACCTCCGCCGCCTTCCTCGAGCACGCCTCGCGCGATTCCTGCGCGTGAATCGCCTTCAGCAAGCGCGCCACGGCCTTCCTCCTGGTCACGGGCACCCTTCCCAACACGTTTCGGTAGAAGTGGACCGTGCAGCGCTGGTAGCGTGCCCCGGGGAACACCTCCTCGAGCGCACCGAGCATCCCCGCGCACTTGTCGCCGGTGACGAGCCGCACGCCGGAGAGCCCGCGCCCCCTGAGCCACGAGAAGAACTCGCGCCACGAGTCCGCCGACTCGGTGTAGCCCTCCGCGCAGCCGATGACCTCCCGGTCGCCGGTGGAGTTGACGCCGATGGCCACCAGAACGGCCACGTTCTCGTAGGACCCTCCCCAGCTGCGCTTGAGGTAGATGCCGTCGACGAAAACGTAAGGGTAATCGCCCTCGAGCGGCCTCTGGCGCCAGGCCTCGATGGACGCGAACGCCTTCTCGTTGAGGTTGGAGACGGTGCCGGAGGACACGGGCGCTCCCCAGAGGAGTTCGGAGACGTCCTCGATTCTCCTGGTCGAGACGCCCGCGAGGTACATCTCGACGATGGCCTCCTCGACCGAAGTCTCGCGCCTGCGGTAGCGCTCGATAACGGCCGTCTGGAAGGTCGCGCCGCGCAGCTTCGGCACGTTGAGCTCGACCTCTCCTGCCCCGGTGACGAGCTTTCTCGCGTAGTGGCCGCTGCGGTATGCCTCCCGGCCTGCCGTCCTCTCGTAGCGCCCGGCCCCTACGAGCTCGGACGCCTCCTCGTCGAGCAGCGCGTTGAGCGTCTCCTCGACGGTCTTCCTCACCAGATTCTTTATGTCCTTGCGCAGCGACTCCTCGTCGACTGTTACGATGTTCGCAGACACGGCCCGTGCCCCTTTCGTCGTTGATTTGTTGTTTAGCCGCTAGAAATCATATGACGGGGCGCGGGCCGTGTTCCGCTATGCGGTTGTCAATTTGCGAAAGAAATTATGCGTCACC
>JAQDHS010000056.1:0-1354 GCA_027663555.1 Coriobacteriaceae bacterium AM04S-08
GGCTTATAGGACAAAATGTGTGTCCACTTTAGGGGCATCGGCGCAGGTCGATGCCCCTTTTTCAGCCGTTTAAATTCCGTGCCCGCTTTTAACCGCTCGGACAGAATGTGTGTCCGGTTGCCTATCGTTCCCGCCGGTAGATACCCTTTTCCGGAACCGTTAAACACCCTTTCGGAAGAGGTGTCCATGAAGGCCGTTTATTGCCCCTACTGCGGCGGTCGGACCAAGCGCAACGGCAGGACCTCATCGGGGTCCCAGCGGTGGAGGTGCACGGCCTGCGGCGCGTCGACGACGCTGAGGTACGACGACACGGCGGCGAGGCTCGAGGAGTTCCTCGGGTGGCTCCTCTCGAAGGACTCGCAGGCCGCGATGCCGGGCGGCGGGCGGTCCTTCAGGCGCAGGACGGCCGAGTTCTGGGAGGTCTGGCCCATGCCCGTCCCCGACGGCGAGCTCCACCGCGTGCTCTACGTCGACGGGATCTGGGTCGCGCGCGACCTCGTCGTGCTCATATGCTGCAGCGGCGAGAGGGTGGTCTCCTGGTACATGGCGAGGTCGGAGAACTCGAGGGCGTGGTCGGCCCTCATGGCGCCGATCCCGGCGCCCGAGGTGGTCGTCACCGACGGCGGGAGCGGGTTCGCCAAGGCCGTGCGCGAGACCTGGCCGCGCACCAGGGTCCAGAGGTGCACCTTCCACGCCTTCTCGCAGGTCAAGCGCTACACGACGACGCGGCCGAAGCTCCAGGCGGGGCGCGAGCTCTACCTCATCGCGCGCGACCTCATGGGCATCGAGACGCTGCACCGGGCGGAGCTCTGGGTCGAGCGCTACCTCGACTGGTGCGGGTTCTGGGCCGACTTCCTGGAGGACAGGACCGTGGTGGACGGCAGGAGGGTCTACACCCACGAGAGGCTGAGGCGGGCGCGCTCGTCGCTGTCGTCGCTGGTGTCGGCGGGGACGCTGTTCACCTACCTCGACCCCGCCCTTGCCAAGGCCGGCCCGCTGCCGTCGACCAACAACATGATCGAGGGAGGGGTGAACTCGCAGCTGAGGGCCGTCCTGCGCAACCACCGGGGGCTGACGTCCGTCAAGCGCGTTAAGGCGGTGTTCTGGTGGTGCCACGCTCATTCGGGGGACGCGAGGACGGCGCGCGAGAAGCTCGCCGCGATGCCGACCGACGCGGACATCGACTTCCTGTTCAGCGTCTACTCCGCCTCGCCGTCGCGCGAGGACGGAGGGCCGGAGTGGGGCGACAGGGCCGTGTGGGAGGATCTCCACCACAGGGACCCGTACCCGTTCTGGCTGGATTAATGGATGGAAACGGATGTTCTATCGGGACACACATTTTGTCCTATAAGCC
>JAQDHS010000057.1:0-1267 GCA_027663555.1 Coriobacteriaceae bacterium AM04S-08
CCTTGCGGCGTAGTTCTTATTTAAGCCGTCCAAGTTTTGGGGTGCAGTTCAAGAGCAGCTCGGGGCTTCTTCGCGGCAACAAAGCCGTACCGTGCAGCAGTCAGACCGCATGAGTACGAGCACACGCCAACGCCAGACCGACACATCGCAGCCACGCCGCTACGATCGCCGTAAGACCGACTACTACGTTAAGCGCTCCTTTTCGCGACCTCAACGCGATCGCGGCAATTCCGCCCCTCACCCCGCGTCGCACATCACAAGCCACGCGCTTCCGGCCCGCCGCCTACGCCTTGTGTTTTGCTCCATCGCCGCCTGCCTCGTCTTTGTGTTTTTGGGATCCTGTATCTCCCACGGATCAGCCGGTCTTGAGCCCACTGCCGAGGACAAGCTGCTTAAAGCTCCCGTCGCGCCCGGCTACTCATTTGCCTTTTCGACCCCGCGCTCGCAATGGCAGGCCGGCACCATGCCCCACATCTACCAAATTGACCCCGCATGGTCGGAGCTGCCCTATGCCGGTGGCACTATTCGCGAAAACGCTTGCGGTCCCACTTGCCTCACCATGGTCTATATCTTTAAGACCGGCCATACCGATAAGACGCCGGTCGATATATGCGCACTGGCCGAAGCCGGCAACTACGCCCCCACTGGTGCCACCGAGTGGTCGTTTATGACAAGCGGTGCGTGGCAGCTGGGGCTCAACGGAACACAGCTCTATAACGATCGCGAATCGATTACCCAAGCACTTCGCTCGGGTGCGCCCGTCATCGCCGCAGTGCGCCCCGGCACGTTTACCAACGTAGGCCACTATATCGTGCTCCACGGCATCGACGATGCCAACCAGATTGGCGTCTACGACCCCAACTCGGCCAGCCGCAGCGCCCGCCGCTGGGGCGTCGTAGAGGTCCTCAACGAAGTCGAAGCCATGTGGGCCTACTACTAGTCATTGGGCACTCATTGGGGACAGATCTAAATGAGTGGCCCCAGACTGCCCGGAGCTGCCGGCACGGAAGGCGCATCCCGCTTTGAAGTTCGATAGCGGGATGCGCTTTCCGTTAGCGGCCTGCTTGGGAAACTGAGAGCCACTTTTCGGCATATTTCCGGGATGCATTTTCCGGTTGAGGGCCCCGGGGAAACTGCACCCGTTTTGGACTACTCATTTAAGTCTGTCCCCAATGACTAGGTGAATAGCAAAAGCCCCGCAGTCGGAGCGGACTGCGGGGCTCATGAAGAGAGGCTAGTTTGTGGGCGCTTTGCCTGGCGCCCACGA
>JAQDHS010000058.1:0-1267 GCA_027663555.1 Coriobacteriaceae bacterium AM04S-08
CTTAGAGGTCCTCGCGCCAGAAGGGCATGCTCATGCAGCGCGGGCCGCCACGGCCGCGGGAGAGCTCGGCGGAGGGCACGACGAGAAGGTCCAGGCCCTCCTTGTACAGCACGTCGTTGGTGACGGTGTTGCGGGCGTAGACGCAGATCTTGCCGGGCTCGACGCACAGGGTGTTGGAGCCGTCGTTCCACTGCTCGCGGGAGGCCGCGATCGGGTCGCCGCCGCCGCAGGGGATCAGCTTGACCTGGTCGACGCCGGTGGCGTCCTCCAGGACGTGCTCGAGGGTGTCCTCGATCAGGCGGATGTTCACGTCGCCCGGGTTCTTGCCGGCGGTCAGCTCGTAGACGCGCAGGGTGCCCATGATGGCGGGGTGGATCGTGAACTTATCGACGTCGATCTGGGTGAAGACCGTGTCGAGGTGCATGAAGGCGCGCGAGACCGGGATGTCGAAGGCCAGGATGCGCTCGACCTTGGAGTCGGAGTTCCAGAAGATGTTCTGGGCCATGATGTCGATAGCGGCGGCCTGGGTGCGCTGGGAGATGCCGACGGCGAGGGTCTTCTCGTTGATGTTCAGCACGTCGCCGCCCTCGGTGTGGAACTGGCAGTCGCGGCGGAAGTACAGGGAGACGTCCTTGTAGTCGGGGTGGTACTTGAAGATGTACTTGCCGTACAGGGTCTCGCGGTTGCGGGTGACCGAGTACATGCGGTTGAGGTTGACGCCCTCGCCGACGACCGCGAACGGGTCGCGGGTGAAGTAGAGGTTGGGCATCGGGTCGATGATCAGGTCGGACTCGGACTCGGAGTTGACCAGGGAGTCGAGGGTCGTGGACGCCGTGAGGGGCATGTCGATCTCGGCCTTGGTCATGCCGGCCATGGTCTTCTTGACGAACTCGAGGTTGTCCTCGATGGAGTCCAGCTTCTCGCGGACGATCTGCGGCATGTGCTGGCCGCGGATGCCGGCCTCGGCGATGTACTGGTCGGTGAACTCGGCGCGGGCGCCGGGGACCTGGTCGAACACCTCGGCGACGAGGTTCTCGAGGTAGAGCACCTCGACGCCCTGGTCCCTCAGGATCTGGGCGAAGGTGTCGTGCTCCTGCTGCGCGACCTCCAGGAACGGGACGTCGTCGAACAGGAGTCGCTCGAGCTCGTCGGGCGGCAGGTTGAGGAGCTCGTCGCCGGGACGGTGCAGGCAGACCTTCCTGAGCTTGCCGATCTCGGAAGGCACGTGCAGACCTTTCGTCATGGCCTCCTACCTTTCTTTCGGGCC
>JAQDHS010000059.1:0-1249 GCA_027663555.1 Coriobacteriaceae bacterium AM04S-08
AGACGATATGAGCAGGACATAAAACATTGAGAGCCCCTGCTGCATGAAGGACCGCGGATTAGGCCGACAATGGTGAGTGTCTAATTCAGCCGCGGCGGCCACGCCGCATTCATGGAAGGGGCTCCCATGCTCGATACTACCACCTTCGTCGGCCTCGACGTCCACGCCCGCTCGATAAAGGCCGTCTCCCTCGACGTCATGACCGGGGAGGTGCGCGCCGCGACCTTCGGCTACGACGCCGGCGCCGTCGCGGAGTGGGTCCGCTCCGTGGACCCCGGGGCCAGGTGCGTGTACGAGTCCGGGGTCACGGGCTTCGACCTGCAGAAGAGGCTTTCCGGCCTGGGGGTCGACTGCGTGGTCGGCGCCGTCTCGAAGATGATCAAGCCCAGCGCGGACAGGCGCAGGAAGAACGACCGCAACGACGCCGAGTTCCTCGCCCGCATGCTGTCGGTCGGCAACGTGGTCGAGGTGTGGGTCCCCGACGACGAGTGCGAGGCCGCCCGCGACCTGACCAGGGCGCTCGAGGACGCGAGGGACGACCTCTCGCGCTCGAAGCAGCGGCTCTCCAAGTTCCTGCTAAGGCACGGGCTCGTCTTCGACGAGAGGACGCCCACCGGCCGCAGGAAGGGCAACTGGACCCGGGCGCACTGGTCCTGGATCGAGTCGATTAGGTTCGCGGAGGGGGCCGACAACGACGTGCTCGCCTACTACGTCGACGCGGTCAGGCGGGCGGCGGAGGAGAAGGCGAGGCTCGAGGGGCTCGTCGAGGCCGAGGCCCGCAAGCCCAGGTGGCGGAGGAGGGTCGACTCCCTGCGCTGCCTCAAGGGCGTCGACACCGCGTCCGCCGCCGACCTCGTGTTCGAGGCCGGCGAGTTCTCGAGGTTCAGGAACGCCCGCTCGTTCGCGGCGTGGGTCGGCCTGACGCCCTCCGAGCACTCCAGCGGGGAGAGCGACCGCAGGGGCGCGATCACCAAGGCCGGCAACAAGCACCTGAGGAAGACGCTGGTCGAGGCCGCGTGGCACTACCTGACGTGCTCGGGGACGGGGCGGCCGAAGGACCTCGCCAAGGGCCAGGCCCCGGACCGGGGCGCCCGGAGGCATGCCGCCAAGGGCGTGCGGAGGCTGGTCGAGAGGCGGGAGGCGCTGCTCGCGCGCGGGGTCCACGGCAGCAAGGCGAACGTCGCCACGGCGCGCGAGCTCGCCTGCTGGGTGTGGGCGGTCGGCCTCATGGCCGAGGAGGCGTAGGGGG
>JAQDHS010000006.1:0-99840 GCA_027663555.1 Coriobacteriaceae bacterium AM04S-08
CCTTGCGGCGTAGTTCTTATTTAAGCCGTCCAAGTTTTGGGGTGCAGTTCAAGTGCGCAGCGGGGGTTCTTTCATGTCCGAGGACGCGCTGGGAAGTTACCCCATGCGGACAGCGGACAAATATGTAGCCTCGGACTAGAACATGCCCAAGAAACCATGCACAAACAGCGCAGCCACGATGGCACCGACAAACGGAGCGATGCCAGGAACGAGCAGGCCGTACTTCCAGTTGTTGTCGGCCTTGTTCTTAATCGGCAGCACCTGATAGGCCATGCGAGGACCAAGGTCACGAGCCTGGTTCATGGCGAAGCCGGTGATGCCGCCCATGCCCATGCCGACAGCCCAAACGATCAGGCCGACGCAGATTGCGAGCATCAGAACGTTCTCGCCGGCGCGGCTAGCGGCAGCAAGGATGGCGCTGATGAACACGAAGGTGCAGATAGCCTCGCAGAAGAAGTTACGAGCATAGTTCGTGCCCTCGGTGGTGGGGTTGGTCGAGAAGATGTTGCGCTGGGCAATGGGGTCGACGACGTCCTCGGAAGCCTTGAACTCATCGGCATACATAAACCAAGCGATCACGGCACCCACAAAGCCGCCGAGCATATCGGCAAGCATGAAGGGGATGCAGTTGCCCCACGGCACCAGGCCGACGATGCACTGGGCAAGCACCATGGCGGGGTTCATGCACACAGCGCCACCAAAGACAAACAGGCAGACCGAGATGCCAAAGGACCAGGTGGTGATGGCAAACATATGGCCGGAGCCCTGATACTTGGTGCCCTTGAGCACGGTATCGCAGTGAACGCCCACGCCAAAGACGATCATGAGGGCCGTTGCGCCGAATTCGCAGAGGAGTTTGGTAAGCATAAAACCTTATCTTTCTTGTCGGTTATAAACGATTCGTTTAAGCCGCGCACTAGTGCTGTGCGACAACAACACCCAGGCCATCGGGGATGACGGCGACCTTGGCATCGGCACCCTTCATCTCAAAGGCGAGCTTGAGCGCTTCCTCGATAGTGTTGACCGGCGTCATGTGCATATCCTTGAGCATCTGGTGATCGCACAGGTCGGTGACCATGATCACAGGGTGATGCGCCAGGATGCGGGCAAAGATCTGGCTCGTCCACTGATCGGGCAGGGTCTCGTCCTTAGGACGATCGATGCAAGCGCGCTCAAACTCCGCCGGATCGTTGTCAGCGATGTTGTGATAGAAGCCCTCGCCGCCGTGACCGTCGGCACAACCGGCGACATCGATGATCACGCCGCCCTCGGGAAGCGTGGCCTCGGCAGCGCACATACCCTTCACAGCCTGGTAGATGTTCTGGTCGAGCGGGTAGCCGCCGTTAGTGGTAATGGCGATCTCGCACTCGACGGGCTCAACGCCGGCAAGGCTCTTCACGAACTCGCAGCCGGCCTCGTGCGCCTTGTGGATGTCGCCGGCAAAGGAGCCGATGACCTCGTGCTTGCCATTGAGCACCACATTGAGCACAAAGGCAAGGTGAGCCATCTCGGCGGCGGCGAACATGTCCTCACTCACGTGGTTGTGGCACAGGTTGCCGGCACGCGAGTGGGAATCGTTTACAAACTGACCGTTGTGGTTGTACATGATGGTCTTGTAGCTGGCGATGCCAGGCAGGACGGACTTGCGGCTACCAGAGAAACCGGCAAAGAAGTGCGGCTCAATGAAGCCCTCGGCAAGCAGCAGATCGCAATCGGCGGCAATCTTGTTGATGATGCACTCGCCACCAGAAGGCAGGGTGCCGATCTTTTTCATCATGCTGTCGTCAGTCGCAACGTGCATAACGATTTCCTCGTTAGCGACGATCTCCTCGCCGTACTTGTTAACGAGTTCCTCGTGCGTCGAGGGGCGATGCATGCCGGTCGCGACCAGGATGCGCACACGCGCCTCGGGAGCGGCAGCGTGGATGTGATGCAGCAGAATAGGCATCGTCACACGCGAGGGAACGGGACGCGTATGGTCGGAGCTAATGATGACAATATCCTTCTTGCCAGCACAAAGCTCCTCGAGCGAAGGCGAGCCATAAGGGTTGGCAAGCGACTCCTCTACCAGCTCTTCCTGAGATTTTGTAGTCTTAAACTCGTTTTGATGACCTTCCATCACACCCGCGAAGTTCTTATCCTCGAGCTCCAGATGCAACGTCTTGTGGTCAAACGGCAGTTCACATTCAAACAATGATGAGCGCCCTCTTCCTTTCAACTGACACACTAGATAAACCGTTGGAAGGATACGCCGCTCACCGAAAAACACCACCGTCCACCGACTCATTAACACAACGTTCATATTTGACCCAAAACAGAGCGGCCGCGACCCCAAAGGGGACCGCGGCCGCTACAGTCGTAAGGCGAGAAGCGCGCCATTATTCCCCCAGCCAGTAATCCACCGAAGACCGGACATCGTAGGGCCCGCCATCAGCTTACTTTTAGGCACACTCCGCAGGACGCAAGAAGCCCTCGCCGCACGAAGTGCGCAGCGAGGGCTTCTTGCATGTCCGAGGACGTGCCTAAAAGTAAGCTGATGGCGGGCCCGGACGACTACAGGGCTATCGATTACCCCGTGTTTTGCAATCCAGCCGAGACGCCGGTCACAGTCGAAAGAATCAGGCTCATGTACTCGGCCTTCTTCTCCTCTGCCATCTCGTCCTGGTTCATACGCACCTCGCGAAGGGCGCGGACCTGAGCGATGGACAGGGCGTCGACGTAGGGATTACGCACACGGACGGCGCAGCCGAGCACGCGGCGACGCTGCAACGGCCACTCGTCACCGACGATGGCAAGGACCCACTTACGCGTGAGCTGCATCTCGGTGAAGACCTTCTCGGACAAATCCTGGCGATCGCCCAGGTGCAGGTACATCTTGGCGATGCGCTGGTCGGTCTTGGCGATCGACATCTCGATGTTGTCGATAAAGGTGCGGAAGAACGGCCACTCCTGGTAGGCAGCCTTGAGCTGGTCAAGGTCGCCAAACTGCTCGCAGGCGGTGCCCAGGCCGTACCAAGCGGCCAGATTGATGCGTGCCTGGCTCCAGCTAAAGATCCACGGAATGGTACGCAGGTCGTCGAGCGACTTGGCACCCAGACCGCGCTTGGCCGGGCGCGACCCGATCGGCAGCAGACCGACCTCGGTCAGCGGCGTCACGGTCGAGAACCACGGTGTAAAGTCCTCGGTGTTCAGCAGGTCCAGATAGCGCTCATGGCTTGCGGCGTTAAGCTTCTCGGCCATATCCCAGAACTTCTGCGTGGTCTCGGTGTTAGTCTTCTCGACACTCGGGGCCGACTGCAAAAGCGTTGCGGCTGCAACGGACTCAACATGGCGCTGAGCCAGCGTGCGGTTACCGTAACGGGCAAAAATAACCTCGCCCTGCTCGGTGAGCTTAAAGAAGCAGTTGACCGAACCCTTGGGCTGCGCCAGCACGGCCTTGTTGGCCGGGCCGCCACCACGGCCCACGGCACCGCCGCGACCGTGCATGAGCACCAAGTCGATATCGTTTTTCTCGGCCCACTTGGCAATGCGCTCCTGCGCGGAGTGCAGCGCGAGCATGGCCGTGGTAGGACCGGCATCCTTGGAGGAATCGGAATAGCCCAGCATGACCTCCATGCGGCGATTGGTCTGGGCAAGGCGCTTTTGCACCACGGGCAGCGCAAGCATCTGGTCGAGCACGTCGACGCAGCCCTCGAGGTCCTCGAGCTGCTCGAACAGCGGGATCACGTCGAGCTCGGGGACATCCTCCTCGTGTGCAAAGGACAGGTGGGCAAGCTCAAAGACGTCGGCCACATGCTGGGCGCTCTTGGTAAACGAGATGATGTAGCGATGCGCCATCTTCTTGCCGTAGCGCTTCTGGATGGAGCCGATAGCGCGGAAGGTATCGATGACCTCGCGCGTCATGGGCTGCAGGTCGCCATGGATACCGTTCTCGTGGATATCCTTGAGGGCGCGGGCGTGCACCACGGAGTGCTGACGGAACTCCATCTCGACCATATGGAAGCCGAAGGACTCGACCTGCCAGATGATGGTCTGGACCGGGCCGTAGGCAGCACGGACGGCACCGCAGGCGGCCAGCGAGCGCTGGACGACGCGCAGGTCCTCCAGGAACTCATCGGCGCTGTGGTACATGGTGTCGGTGATGCGACGGACGGTGGCGTTGAGTCGGTCTGCCATGACGAGCATGACGGCGCGATGCGGCTCGTGCTCGGAGATCAACTCGGCGCGTGCCGTGTACTGGGTGCTCATCTCGACCTGATGGTTCCACAGGTTGATGAGCTCGGCAGACGGCTTGCTGTAGGTGGCCTCGAGCGTGAGGTTGCGGCCGATGCGGCGGCACTTGTCCTCGAGCTTGAGCACCATATGGGTGAAATACTTGGCGGCGACCTCACGGCTCACCTTGGCGGTGACGTTGGGGTTACCGTCGCGGTCGGAACCGATCCAGCTGCCGGGATGGAAGAACGCCGGGCACAGCGGCGGCACGGTACCGGCCTTGTCGCCCAGCACCCAGTCGTCAAAACGACGATAGATGACGGGGATAACGTCGAACAGTGTGTTATCGAAGATGTCGATGATGGTATCGGCTTCCTCGACCGGCGTGGGCTTCTTGAGCGCGATGGGGCTCGTACGCACCAGGGCGTCGATCTCCTGCAGCATATGGCGCTCGTTCTCCACCAGGTCGGAGCCGCCCAGACGCGGACGCTCCTCCAGCAGGTTGGAGATACGGCGAATCTTGCCCTCGACGGCCTTGCGACGGGCTTCGGTGGGATGTGCTGTAAAGACAGGGTGGAACTCAAGCTTGCCGAGCAGCTCGTTGGCACCCTCGACACCCATCTCGTTTACCAACTGGTGATAGGCGACGGTGAGTTCGTTGGCGGGATCGACCTCGGTATCGGTCGACGCACCGGCCTCGCGCTCGCGCAGCTGCGCCACACGGTAATTCTCCTCCGACAGGTTTGCCAGATGGAAGAAGCTCGTAAAGGCGCGGACGATAACCTGCTGTTTATCGAGCGGCAGGCTGTCGATCAGATCGACGACTTCGCGAAACGCCACGGCGGTGGGCTCGTCGGCAGTGGGCACGCCCTGCTCGTCGACGGACTCATCGGCAGCACGGCTACCGGGGTTGCCGGCATTGGCCACAATCTCGGCTGTCAAGATCTTGTCGAACAGGTCCGCGATCTCGGGATCATACTCGCTAAGCACACGGCGCTCCAGGCGCAAGAACAGCGCCAGATTGTCGCGCAGCTCCTCGGGGATCTCGATCTCGGCGAGACGCTCCTTGGACTCGGCATTCGAGCCGATTCGGTTAACGAGGCGGTTGACCACGGCAGCGACGCGCGCCGCGGCTTCGGGTACAGACTGGTTGCTTAGGTTCTCAGCCACGTTTCCTCCCATTCCTCCTTCTATGCACGTAACATGCGGTATCCATTATAGGCACTCGGCAAAAACTTTCGGAGCTGATTGCGCTTTACCACACAAAAGTATTTTCTGCATTGCAAGGGTTTTTGCCCCAAATGGTCGTATTTCTCGGTGGACGGCATATGCAAACGGGGGCATTCCGCATAAATGCGAAACACCCCCGTAACAATCGCTCTCCATGAGCAGGGCACGTTAGCAGGCCCGCAGCTCAAAAAGATGCGCTACAGGCGCTCGCGAACCGCCTCGACCACGTTGGCCAGATCGACGAGAACCTCGTCGTGACTCTGCATGTCGCGCACCTTGACCTTGCCGGCGACAAGCTCGTCGCCACCCAGGACCAGGATGAGCTTGGCGCCCACCTTGTCGGCCTGCTTAAACTGGGCCTTGAGCGAACGACCCTGGTAGTCGGCCTCGGTCACGATGCCTGCGGCGCGAAGCTCCTGCGTGATGGCAAAGACGTTCTGACGCAGATCCTTGCCGGCATTGGCGACGTAGACGCACGGGGCCTCCTCGGCACCCAAGTCGTTACCAAATGCCTGAAGGGCCAGCAGGGCGCGCTCAAAACCGACGGCGAAGCCGACGCCGGCCGTGGGCTTGCCACCCTCGAGCTCGACCAAGCCGTCATAGCGACCGCCGCCACCGATGGAGCCGACACCGGCACCGGGAGCCTCGACCTCAAAGACAGTACGGGTGTAGTAGTCCAGGCCGCGTACCAGGGTGGGATCCTCGACATACTCGATACCGGCGGCATCCAGATAGCGCTTGACCTGCTCGTAGTGCTCGCGGCACTCGTCGCACAGGTTGTCGCCCATCAGCGGGGCGTCGGCCATGATCTCGCGGCAATGGTCGTTCTTGCAGTCGAAGGCGCGCAGCGGATTGAGCTCGGCGCGCTCGCGGCACTCATCACACATCTCGTCGGCGTGATCGAGGATAAACTGCTTGACCTGCTCGCGGTATGCCGGACGGCACTGCGCATCGCCCATCGAGTTAATAAGCAGACGGAGCTTGGAAAGGTCGAAGCCCAGGCGCTTGTAGAACTCCATGAGCATGATGATGCACTCGGCGTCGGCAGCCGGATCGGGAGCGCCGAGCCACTCGATGCCCACCTGGTGGAACTGGCGCAGGCGACCCTTCTGGGGACGCTCGCCACGGAACATGGCCTCGGCGTAATAGGCCTTAAACGGCGTGGAGCCCTGAGGCACCAGGTTGTTTTCCACGACGGAACGCACCACACCGGCCGTGCCCTCGGGACGAAGGGCCAGGCGCTGCTTGGGCTTAAGCTTGGTGTCGGTGCCCTCGGTAAAGACGCGCTCCAGGTTGGCGCCGCTAAACACGCGGAACATCTCCTTGCGCACGACGTCGGTCGACTGGCCGATACCGTGGACAAACACGTCCACCTGCTCGATCGCGGGCGTCTCGATGGGCTTAAAACCAAACGGCTCGAACACGCCGGCCGCAATCTGCTGCATCTTTTGCCAGGCGCGCATCTCGGCGCCGATAAGGTCGCGGGTTCCCTCCGCCTTCTGTGCCTGCATGGGCAAACACCTTTCTTTTGTATCGCGTCATAGGTAATAGTCATTATACGGCACAAACACATACAGCGGCGGCGCGTCTGACCGAACGAGGGTATGGGGGCTCGTTCGGCCAGATGCGCCGCCGCAGTTTGTGATCCCTTTTCCTCCGTCCCCTTCGGATTACGTGATCCCTTGGGGACGGAGGAAAAGGGATCATTTCGTAGACCCGTGGCTGCCCTGGAAACCGAATGACGGTACGAGCATCCATTCGGCTTCCAGGGCAGCCACGGGCAGAACAGACAAACAGGAATAGGCGGCGACCCGCTACTCCCCCGCCACGCTTGCGCGCAGCTTGGCGGCGATGGGCTCGGATGCCAGCAGGAACACGAGCATGACCACGGAGCACGCCAGGCACACGATCCAGGTGCTCGCAAAGGAGCCCGTGGCATCGAACAGCACGCCCGAGACGATAGCGCCCACGGTGCCGCCGACCATCTCGAGCGAGGTAATGGTGCCCGTGACCTTACCGAGGTCGGCCATGCCAAACTGCTTGGACGCGGCGATGGTAGGCGTGATGGTGCCCATGCACGTTCCAACACCAAAGCTCACAGCAGCGACAATAGGACCGAGGTCCGTCGTCGGGAAACACAGCGCCACGCAGGCGATAATGCACGCAACGGAGCCAAGGATATTGCCAAAGCGCAGGCCAAAGCGGTCATAGATCGCACCGAGCGAAATCTTGGCGATAACGACGGTAACCATGTAGGCCGAAAGCACGGTGCCTGCCCACATGGGGTCGTGGCCGCCCGTGACGATCTTGGCACCGTTGACGGTAACACTCGTCATGTTGGTAACCTGGTTGGGCAGGATGGCGCCATTGACCAAGCCCATAAAGAGGAAGGCGACGACGAGCAGCCAAAATGCCGGGCTCATCTTGATACGAGACCAGCCGACGCTAACCTCGGGGGCTGCCTTCTCGTTCTTATCACCCGTGGCAGAAGCAGACGGGTCGCCTGGATTCTCGCCGAGCGGCTTAAGACCGATCTCGGAAGGCTTGGTGCGGAAGGAATAGGCCGTGATGGGCAGCGCCGCCACCATGCAGATAGCCGCGAGCACCAGGAAGGCGGAACGCCAGCCAACGCTCACGATGAGCGAGCTCACGATGGGAGACAGAATAGCGCCGCCAAAGCCCGAGCCCGAAAGTGCGATGGAGATGGCAAGGCCTCGCTTGGCCGTAAACCAGTTGGCGGTCACCAGGCTGATGAGCAGGCGGGTCGAGGCGACGGCAAAGCAGCCCGAGACGGCAAAGAGCACGTAGACCTGCCACAGCTCACCGACAAAGCTCATACCGGCAAGAACGGCAGAGGTGGCGATTACAGTGAGGGAGCCCAAAACGCGGCCGCTTACTTTATCGGCGACATGGCCAATGACAAGCGAGCCGATAACGCTCACCACGGTGGAGATGGCGTTGGAGATGTTGTACTGCGCAAGCGTGATGCCCAGGTCGCTTACGATGAGCGGCTGAAACAGGCTCATGCAGTTAACGAAAATCGTGTAGCACGTGGCCATGATCACAAAGCCGGAGGCCACCACGAGCCAGCCGGGGAAAAATTTACGTTGCTGGGACATGGATTACTCCTTGTGGTCCGCAATGTATCCGAGAGCGACGGCGGCATAAGCCGCGATGCCGAGGGGAAGCTCGGCATCGTTAAAGCGCGCCTTGGGATGATGCTGGGCAAAATGCTCGTCCGTATCGGTCACGGCCGCGCCCACCGTAAAGTACGCACTTGGGATCTCGCTCGAGATAAGCGCGAAGTCCTCGCTCGCCATGGCGTGGAATAGCGGCAGGAAGGCAGCCTTGGGCAGCACCGCGCCCACGTAACCAAGCGAGGCCTGGGTCATATCGTTGTCGAGCACGAGCGGCGGAACGTCCGAAAGCGTCTCGATGGTTGCCGGCGTACGATATGTTGCGGCAACGCCGTTGACGACCTCCGCGATACGCTCCTTGAGATGAGTCATGAGCTCGACATCGAAGCCGCGCAGCGTTCCCTCGAGCACACAGGTGTCGGGGATGACGTTGGCCGCCAAGCCGCCAGCGAACTTACCCACGGTAAGTGCGACTTCCTTGGCCGCTGGCACCTCGCGGGAGATAAGCTCCTGGAGCGCCAGGTGCACATGGACGCCGGCCGTGATGGGGTCGATGCAGATCTCGGGGCTCGAGCCATGGCCGCCCTTGCCCTGCAGCGTGATGCGGAAACCGTACACGCCCGAAAGCGCCGGGCTCCCATAGAGCACCAGGCCGAGCGGCGATTGGCTGTTGACGTGCATGGCAAAGGCAGCCTGGGGGCGCGGGTTCTGCAGCAGGCCATCGGCGATGGCAGCGCGGGCTCCCTCAAAGGTCTCCTCACCCGGCTGGAACAGCAGTTTGACGGTGGCATTGGCGTCGACAAGCTCGGCCTCGCGGGCCTTGAGCAAACGGGCCGCGCCGAGCAGCGCCGTCGCATGCATATCGTGGCCACAAGCGTGCATGCAGCCGTTGGTGGAAGCGAAAGGCTCGCCCGATTCCTCGACAACGGGCAGGGCATCCATGTCGCCGCGAAGCATGATAACCGTACCGGCTTGCTCGTCCGCGCACGTACCATTGCCCTGAGCAGCCGCGGCCGCACCGGCACCGATGAGGCCCACAACACAGGAGCCGTCGACGAGCGTGGCAAATGGGATGTCCATCTCAGTCAGGCGCGCTTGGATATACGCAGAGGTCTGTGGGAGGCTATTACCCAGCTCGGGCATCTGGTGGAGATCGTGTCGCCACGCAGCGAGCTCGTCTGCAAAAGCCTGAGCTTCTGCAACAAGACCGTCACCGATAGCGGTCTGCGCCGCTGCGGTGGCCTTGGGCGCTGATTGCGGTTGAAGATCGGACAAAGCTGGTGCCATAGATGCCCTCCAGTATCGTTTTTGCAGCAAGCACTTTGATAGCGTAAAGTGCAAGGTACTACTTTAAGGGCGAGGCATAAAAAATGCCGCCCCGGGAGGGCGGCGCAACAAGTTGTTTACAATTGCGGGCGCGGCTTTCGACGCAAAAAATCGAAGTGAGTCTCGCTCAAGATAATCGACAGGAAGATGAGCGCGAAGCCGGCGAGCAGGCGCGAGGTGAGCGCCTCCCCCATCAGCAGCACCGAGAACAGCACACCCGAAGGCGACTCCATCGAAAGGAGCAGCGAGCCCGTCGAGGCCGGGACATGCGCCAGGCCGACGTTTTGGATGAGCAGAGCCGCACATGTGCAGCCCACCGAGAGAAACGCCATCGCACTGATAAAGCTCGGCGTCCACACGGACAGAGGCGCTTGGGTCTCGAATAGCAGCGACGTTGCCAGGCTCAGCACGCCGTTGCCCACAAACATCCAAAACGTGATGACGTTGATGTCCATTTTGCGACCGTACTTGGCAGTCACCGCCATCTGGATGGCGAAAAAGGCCGCACCCGCCAGCGTAATGACGTCACCAATGTTGAATTCAACGCTATCGAGTGCGACGAGGCCAATGCCCGCTAGGCACAGCAGCGCGGCACCCAAGTTGTAGCGCGTGAGCTTTTCGCCGCTCAGGAAATAGCTCGCGAACGGCACAAGGATGCAATACGTGCCCGTCAAAAAAGCATTCTTGCCCGCCGTAGTATGTGCCAGACCGACCGTCTGCAACGCATAGGCCGCCCACATGAGCACGCCCATACTCAGGCCAACGATCAGGTTGCGAGCGTTGAGGTGTGCGATGATGCGCTTGTGGAAGACGGCAAACATGACCAATGCTGCGGGCAGAAAGCGTACATAGAGCAGCTCGAACACCGGAATGGTGCCGAGTGCGTCCTTCATAGTGGTAAAGGAGTAGCCCCAGATGACCGCCACCGAAAGTAGCAAAACTTTCCAGAACAGCGGAGAGCGTGCGCCAGCGCCCCGGGGAATACCGCCCGCGCCCAAATCCTCACGGGCTACTGGGCTATCGGGCAAGTTTTCGATTTCGTTGGCAGCGTATTGGGCCATGGAACATCCTCACACTCAATCTGGGCGTGGTGTCCGCACGCGTATGGCTGCGTGCCGCCTCATGGTCAAATAAAAACGGGACGCGCCGGACCCCCGGCACGCCCCGCTACTGTAGCAACAATCAAGCAGCCCATGCAATTCACTACGCTAAAGCATCGGGTTGGAAGACCTCGATGTTCCGACGGCGTTTACGTAGCTGTATTAAATCAATTTGGTCGACTCCAGCTTTTCGATGATCCAGTCGTTGGCTTTGATGACCGGGCGGCGGAAGACCACGCCCAGGGCCAGCGACGGAATCAGATAGCTCGCCAGAATGCCCAGCTCAATCCAGTACTCCATATGGTAGGCACCGGCCATGGCAGCGTGCATGGCGTTGATGCCGTGGGTAAACGGCAGGAACGGGTAGATCGCCTGGAACACGGGGCCGGTCATCTCGATGGGGAACGTGCCGCCCGAACCGCCGACCTGCATGACCAACAGCACGACAGCGAGCGCCTTGCCGATATCGCCAAACGACACCGTAAGCGTGTAGACGATATTGGAGAACACGAGACTCGCAACCCAGCCCGCCAGCACAAACTGCAGTGGGTTGTCGCACTGAATGCCAAAGAACAGGATATCGCCCGCGCACACGAGCGTCGCCTGCAGCAGGGCCAAACCGCCAAAGAACAGGTAGCGACCCAGGTAGATCTCGTGCAGGCGCACGGGGATGAGCTCGTTGATGAGCTCATCGTCAACCGAGACCTTCATCATGGCCGCCAGTACGATCGAGCCGACCCACAGCGACAGAATCGTGTAGAACGGCGCCATGGCCGAACCGTAGTTGCGGATCGGATAGACCGGCTTGCGGTCGAGCGCGACGGGGCCGGAAAGCGACACGGCCAAACCCTCGGGATCATTACCGATCATCGTCTTGATCGTGGCCAGATCGTCCGACATCAGGGCACCGTCGAGCTCGTCCTTAAAGGCGCTAATCTTGTCCGATGCCTCACCTAGCTGATCGGAAGCCTTGTTGACCAGCTTTGCGGCCTTAGAGAGGCCCTTTGCCAGCGAACCAGATGCGTCGGTCAAGCCGTCTACGGCGCTATCCAGGTCGCCCGAGATGCTGTTCAGCGAATCCAAAACGCCCGAAATGGTCTTCTTGAGCTCCTTGGCCTTAACCGAAAACGTGGAATCGTAGTCGGACTTGGCGCCCGAGATACCAGCCTTGGCATCCGCGATTGCCTGATCGACCTCGGCACGCGAGTTGTTGACCTCGGCCATGCTGTCGGAGAGAGACTTCGCGGTTGCCGTCAGGTCCTTGGCGTTATTGCGGTACTCCACGGCAATTCTGCCCAGCGACGCCGCAGCGGACTCGAGACCGTCTTTGAGCTTGTCATCACTCACCTGGTCGGCAAGGTTACGGAGCTGATCGGTCATCGCATCGATATCGTCAGCACGCGTATTGAGCGCCGCTGCGGCTTCGTTGAGCTGAGACACCGTAAGGCCAACATGCCGATTCGCGGCATCGAATGCCTTCGCAAGCTCGGCGGAGACGTTGTCGAACGAGCCCGCGCTTCCGTCAATCGCCGCGTTAACGGTATCGTTGGCGGCCTTGAGCGCTTCCTTGGAATCATTGATGCCGCTCTTGGCATGCTCCATCAGCTGCCTCGTCGACTCATCGACGGTGCCCGTCTGCTTGAGCATACCGCCCGCCGACGTCAGCGAATCGGACGTGGAGCTCAAAACGCCCGCCAGCGACGTTGCGCTGGTCTGAATGTCCTGCAGGTCCTCGACCGAATCGCCCAGCGTCGAGGACAGATTGGCGATAAAGCTGCTCACCTGGTCGGTACTCATATAGTCGAGCAGGCTGGACACGGTCTTAAGGCCGATGGTCGTGATGGTCTTGGTAAAGGTCTCGTTGACCTGACTCTGGACGGCGCTCGAACCCTTTTCAGTCACGATCTGTGCGATGGCGTTGGCCTTCTGATTCTCATAGAACTCGATATCGGCGTGCTTCACCTCGGTCGAGAAAAGCGTCATCATGTCGGCGCTAAACGTTTTAGGGATAACGACGGCAGCGTAGTACGCGCCCGACTTAACGCCCTCAATCGCCTTATCACGGTCGTTGAGGACGACCCAGTCGAAGTTCTCGTTGCCGCGCAGGGTGGCGGTTACGTTTTCGCCCACGTTGACCTCGACGGGAATCAGATCGCTCTCGTAACCCTCATCGGTGTTGACCACTGCAATCTTAAGGTTGCCGGTATTGCCGTAGGGATCCCAGCTTCCGGCGATGTTAAACCATGCATAGAGACATGGCACGATGATCAGGCCCATCACGACGACCATGCCGATCACGGAGCGAGACACGTTTTGGACATCGCGCTTAAACAGGTGCAGGATGTTTTTCATTTATGCCTCACCTCCTTTAGAGTGCCTGCCAAGCGAGGTGGTGTCCCCGTCGTTTCCGTTTACGTTGTCAGCGCCGTCGGCATCTTGAGCCTTACGATGCGCACCGATATGCGACAGACGGCTCGTAGGCTGTTCGCCTCCCTTGGCGCCACGCTCGCTGGCGTTGAGACCAAACATGCGACGGGCGGCAGGGATGGCAGCCGTGTGCTCGCGCATCTCGCGGCGAAGGTCCTCGTCCGAAAGCGCCGAGATACGCATCTGGGTATTGAGGCTCGCACGGATGTATTCGATGTTGATGAGCCAGCCGCAGATGGCGATAACCGAAATGATCCAGATAACGAGCAGGATGATCTTGCCGTTATTGTCGATATCGAGCACCGTCGAAAGCACAAAGAGCAGAACCTGCACGCCTACCACGGCGGCAAAACCGCCCTTGATGTAGTACGGGTAGCGATGCTCAAACGCCACGGCATGATCGAGCAGCTCGCGACGGTACGAATCCGAATCGAGCATGACGCGCATGGCCGTGCGCAGCGAATAGCGCTGGCGCGGCAGGTCGTTGGACTCGCAGATCATGAGGCCCGTCGTGGAAAGCTGCTTGTCAAAGAGCAGGTTGAGGTTGAGCAGCAGCGGACGCAGCTGCAAGCCAATAAAGAGTGCGATGGCAAGGAACACGCCCAAGATGCACAAGTTGAACAGGTAGTTGAACGAGTACATGCCGCCGACGGTCTCGCGCAGCAGATTGATGCCGTAGGTAAAGGGCAGCAGCGGATGCAGCCATTGGAAGAAGCCGGGCATCATCTCGATGGGATACATGCCCGACGAACCCGGAATCTGCACGATGACGAGGATGACGCCAATTGCCTTGCCGATATGCTTAAACGTGGTGGACAGCGCATAGATGATGTTGACGTACGTAAACGAGATGGCGATACCGCCCAGCACGAACAGCAGCGGGTTGACGCATTGCACGCCAATCACCAAATCGCCCACCGTAACGATGATGGCCTGGAACGCGCCCAGGATCACCAGAAGCAGCCAGCGGCCAAAGTAGCCCTGACGCGCGGTAAAGCTACCGATGCCCTCGCGGTCGACCTCGAGTTTATAGATAGCGATGAGCACATAGCCGCCTACCCACAGCGCCAGATTGGTGTAGAAGGGCGCGATGCCCGAGCCAAAGCTCTTGACCGGATAGATTGACTTGGACGTCAGCTCAACCGGAGATGCCATGAAATCTGCCACGTCATTGACGTCGACGTCCATGAGGTCGGCTAACTCGCCCATAGACTCAGAGGTCTGCAGCGCCGCAATGTCATTGGCGGCGGTCGCGAGCTTGTCCTGAACCTTGGCAAGGGAGGCGTCGGTTTGGGACAGCGTGGTCTTTGCCTGCTTGAGCGTGGCGTCGAGCTGCGCCAGCGTGCCGCGCGCGCTCGCTATCGTGGGGGTCATACCCGACACAATGCCGGTCAAATCGCCCGAAACGGCGGCAAAGGAGTCAAGCGCGCTCGAAGCCTTCGGAAGTGCGTTCTGACCCAGATCGGTCTGAGCCTGACCGAGGTTAGCCGTACCGGTCTGAATTGCCGCGTTGAGTGCGTTGCTCGCGTTCGAGATTGCCGTAGCGTCGTTTGCCATGGCGCTCGACTGTGCAGAAAGGCCATCCTTGATGCTCTGCAGCTTCTGGTTTTGCTCGCGAAGCGAATCGATGGTCGATACAATGCGCGCGTCAATTTCCTCGGAACCTGTCGACGTGTCATTAACGAGAATCTCCAAGTGCCCGATAACGACCTTATTGTGATCGATCGTCGCCTGGAGAGACTCGAGCGAGTTGTCGATGCGGGTGGTCGTAGATGTGACCGTACCCGTTAGCTTGCCAATCGCAGCGTTCGCGGAGGCTGACGTCTTGGTGAGTGCAAGGCTACCTTCCGAGAGTGCCTTGGAGAGCGAGGTGATAGAGTTGCCCGCCGTGGCGCGAGCCTCGCCCAGCAGGTCGTTGCCCTGGGAGATTGCCTGCGTCAGCGACGGTGCCTGACCTTGCAAGCCGGCAAGCGCCGCATCAGCCGAGGCGATAGCGCCACTCGTCTTATCGATGGCGGCATTCATATCGCCAATCGAATCGCGCACCTCACCCAAGGTGTCGGATGCCTCGGACACCGAACTTGTCAGCGAGTCCTGAGTCTGGATTGCCTTGTCCTTTAAATCGACACCGGCATCCTTGGCGATACTGGCAACAGTCTCGCCCACCGTGGAGACAAACTCCGAGTTGATCTGCTCCTCGATGGTGTTGGCACCGGTATCGGTGACCTTGGGCGCAATGGCGCTCTTCTTCTCATTGACGTAATAGGTGAGCTTCGGCTGATGGTAATTGCCATCGAGCATCGAGACAAGATTGTCGGAGAAGTTCTTGGGGATTACGATCGCCGCGTAGTATTCCCCGCTCTCGACACCCTCTTTGGCATCGGCAGCCGAGTCGACGAAGGTCCAGCCCAGCTGATCGTTTTCCTTGAGCTGGTCGACCACCTTATCGCCCGCATTGAGCTCGCCCACTAGGTCGTTCTGGGTGCCCTGATCGTTGTTGGCGATAGCGATTTTAATGCCCTGGGTGTTTCCATATGGATCCCAGTTAGCCACGATGTTGTACCAAGCGTACAGCGAGGGGATAACGCACACGCCCAGGGTAACCACCAAGGCGACGGGGTTCACAAGCAGTCGCTTAATGTCGCGCTTGAATATCGCAAAGGAGACCTTTGCATCGGATAGTTTGCTGCCGAGACTCACGCTTGGACCATCCATCCTGTCGTTGAATCAAATCGTACTATCAAAAACCATTGTACGTAGGCGCTTTAGCGTCTCGAAGCACAATGGTATTGAGTTTTGCGGGTAGCAATATACTACGAAGATGAGTTAGTGTACAGTTGTACAGTATCTTTAATATCAGCAGGTCACAAAACCACAGCCCGCACAAATTAGCAGTCCGAATAAATAGTCATTGGAACTAGTCATTGGGGACGTTCTTAAACGACTACTCAAACAAGAACGTCCCCAACGACTAATTTAAGAACGTCCAATGACTACTTTGGACCACGAAAGCGTCGCAGGTTGAGCATAAGTCAGCGAAAACGCCCCTAAGCGAGCAAGGTGACGTGAAAGAGGAGGGAAGCGTACTTCGGTACGCGACCGACGATTGAACGTCAGATTGCCGCTTAGGGGCGTTTGCAGCGTCGAGTAGTTACGCGGTTCGTAGAACCGCGTAACTACCAAACTACATAAGTTCGCAAACAGCCGCCGCGAAGGCAACGGGGTCCTCGGGGAGGATACCCTCGACCAGCAGGGCCTGATCGTAGAGCAGGCCGGAGTACTGCTTGATCTTGTCGGCGTCACCTGCCTTCTGGGCAGCGACAAGCTTGTCAAAGACCGGGTGCTTGGCGTTGAGCTCGAGCACGCGCTGGCTCTTGGGCATGCCGTCGGGCGCACCCTCGGGTCCCTTCTGGAGCACCTTCTCCATCTCAAGCGAAAGCGGGCCCTCGGTGGTGATGCAAGCGGGGGCATCGGTCAGGCGCGCGGAGACGGCAACTTTCTCGACCTTGTCACCGAGCGCCTCCTTCATAGCGCTAAAGAGGTCCTCGTTTTCCTTGGTGGCGTCCTCGGCCTCCTTCTTCTCGTCCTCGGTCGCCAGATCAAGATCGCCAGTCGCAACGTTCTTGAGCTCCAGATGACGATCCTCGACCTCGGGCTCGGCACCGTCGGCCACGGCCTTTTCGGCAGCCTCGCGGGCGGCGTCGTCCTCGTAGATCTTAGGCATATCGGCGGCAACGTACTCACGCATAGCCTGGAACGTGAACTCATCCACATCCTGCGTCAGCAACAGCACGTCATAGCCGCGGTCGAGCACGCCCTTTACCACGGGCATCTTGGCCAAGCGCTCACGCGAATCGCCGGCGGCGTAGTAGATGGCCTTCTGGTCCTCGGGCATACCCTTGGCATACTCGGCCAGGGTAATCATCTTCTGCTCCTTGGCAGACCAGAACAGCAGCAGGTCGGCGAGCTCATCGGCCTTCATGCCATAGCTCGAGTAGATGCCGTACTTAAGGCCGCGGCCAAAGTTCTCAAAGAACTTCTCGTAGGCCTCGCGGTCGTTGTCGCGCATATCCTCAAGATCGGCGGTTATCTTCTTTTCCACACGCTTGGCGATGGCCTTGAGCTGACGGTTCTGCTGCAGCGTCTCACGCGAGATGTTGAGCGACACGTCGGCAGAATCCACGACGCCGCGGACAAAGTTGTAGTAGTCGGGCAGCAGGTCGTCGCACTTCTCCATAATCAGAACGTTGGAGCTGTAGAGCGCCAGACCCTTCTCGTAGTCCTTGCTGTACAGATCGAACGGCGCGCGGCCCGGCACAAACAGCAGGGCGTCGTACTCGAGCGTGCCCTCAGCATGGAAGCTGATGGTGCGTGCAGGATCGTCAAAGTCGTGGAACGTGGACTTGTAGAACTCGTCGTAGTCCTTCTGCTCGACATCGGAGCTGCGCTTTTTCCAGATCGGTGTCATTGAGTTGACGGTCTCGAGCTCCTGGTAGTCCTCGTACTCGGGCGTGTAGTCATCGCCAGCATCCTCGGGCTTGGGCTTCTGGCGGCTCTTGGACACCATCATCTGGATCGGGTAACGCACATAGTTGCTGTACTGCTGAATCAGGCTCTTGAGGCCCCACTCGGTCAGGAAGCGATCGTAGGTCTCGGCCTCGCCGTCGGCATCGAGCTTCTCGTTCTCGCGCAGCGTCAGGATAACATCGGTACCGTGCTCGGCGCGCTCGCCGTCCTCGATGGTATAACCCTCAAGACCATCAGACTCCCACACGTGAGCGGTGTCCTCCCCATAGGCGCGGCTGACAACCTTTACGTGGCTGGCAACCATAAAGGCGGAGTAGAAACCCACGCCAAACTGACCGATGATGTCCACATCGGAGCCCTGCTGCTCGGCGTTCTCGGTCTTAAACTCCTCGGAGCCGGAATGAGCGATGGTCCCCAAGTTGCGCTCGAGCTCCTCGGCGGTCATGCCGATACCGTTATCCGAAATAGTGATGGTACGGGCATCTTTATCAAAGGAAACACGGATGGCCAAGTCGCTCTGGTCGAGCTTGACACTCGGATCCTGAAGGCTCTTAAAGTTGAGCTTGTCGACGGCATCGCTCGCGTTAGAGATAAGCTCGCGCAGGAAGATTTCCTTATTGGTGTAGATGGAGTTGATCATGAGGTCGAGCAGTTTTTTGCTCTCGGTCTTAAATTGACGCATGTGCAGTCCTTTCGCGCTACCCCCGTCCGCGAAAACGGCCCGGTCGCCCGAGCCGCATCGCAGACCTGCTATGTTCAGACTTAGATTTTATAACCCATTAGCGCGCATATATACATACGGAATCGAAAAACTGTATGTCAAAGCGCTCTGATGCGCCAACCGCCAAGAAGCGTCCCTAACTGCCGGCAGAAAAGGAACGTCCCTATCTGTCGCCCAGCAGTTTGGCCATCCAGGCATGAGGCTGGCCTTCGTCTTCGTAGTCCACCGGGGCAATCTGCGTGTAACCCGCCTTGGCATAGAGTGGTAGCACGTATTCCTGCGCGTGCAGCTTAATGAGCTTGGCGCCGGCATCACGCGCGCACGTATCACCGGCCTCGACAATCTTGCTCGCCAAACCGCGACGGCGCATGCTCGGCAGCACGGCCACGCGCCCCATAATGTAGGTCTCCCCCGCCGCGACGCCTTCGTCCAAGTCGCACGCCGGCGACACCGGAGCCTCTGCGTCAGCCGCGCGCTCAAGCTCTTCGGGAAACACGCGCGAGCAACCGGCAAGGTCGCCGTCTACATAGAGCGTCACATGAATGCAGTTCGGATCCTCGTCGATAGCGTCAAACTCGTTCTCGTAGCCCTGCTCGTCCATAAAAACGACGCGGCGCACCAACGCCGCGTCATCAAAGCATCCCGTCTTAAGTTGGATATCCATGGCTGCCCTTTCATTCAATGCGAACGTTAGGGACAGATTTTAGCGAAAATGAGCTCCGCGCACGCTAAACTTCGCGCGAGCCTTCGCCAGGCAGTCGTAATGACCCACGTTATGGGCATCGCTCGCGATGAAGCTGTACAGGTTCTGATCGAACAGGCGCTGTGCCGGCTTTTTCTCGCGACCAAAGCGACCGCCGGCAATAAAGTCCGCCGAAGCCTGCAGCTTGCAGCCCATATCGACCAGGCGCTCCGCCACGCTTACATCCTTTTGAACCGCACGATAGCGCTCAGGATGAGCGATGATCACCTGGTAGCCACGGCACTGCAAATCGTAAATCGTGTTCTCGTACTCTCTAAACGCATACGCATCGGCATGCGTCGAAAGCTCGAGCAGAAACTCGTTGGTCCCATCGAAATGCAAGTGATCCGCGGCATCGATACCAAGCTCAACGAGCTTTCGGTGGTTGACCTCGAAGCCCATCTGGAGCGGAAAACCGTCAGCGTTATCGCGCAGCAGCTCAAAGGCATCCCACATCTTGTCGTAATCAAAATAGGGATCACGGCAGTGAGGAGTGCAAACGATTCTGGTTACACCGGCCCGCTTGGCAGCCTCGAGCATCGCCAAGCTCTCTTCGAGATCGGCGGCGCCGTCGTCTACACCCGGCAAGATATGGCAATGAATGTCACGCATAGGTCAGCCTTAATCAACTAAACGTTTGCTCGGTTGGTGAAGATGCCCTTTTTGGAAGTGCCCTGATCGTCGGAGCCCTTCTTAACCTTCTTACCGTCCTTGGTGTAGTAAGAATAGTAGTACTCGCTGGTCTCGGTCTCACAGTAATTCATGACGGTACCGATGAGCTTGACCTTCTCGGACTTCTTAAGCTGGGCGATAGCGTTGAGCGCCTCTTCGCGCTTGGTAAAGTCCTCGCGCACCACGAACAGCGCACCGTCGGTCAGACTTGCGATCTCGGCAGCATCGATGAAGGTGCCGACCGGGGGAGCATCGAAGATGACGTACTGGAACTTGGCGGACAGTGCCTTTACCAGCTTGGCAAAGCGATGGGAGACGATGATGTCGGCAGGATTGGGAATGTGCGGCTCGGCATCGAGGAAGTAGAAGTTCTTCTGACCCGTCTCGACAATCGCCTGGTCGATAGAAACCTGCTCGGACAGGACTGCATAGAGTCCGCCGCGGGAGCGGACGCCGAGCATATCGGCAAGGGACCTGCGACGCATATCAGCCTCGACCAGCAGGACACTCTTGCCGCTCGTGGCGATTGCCTGAGCAAGGTTAATGGAAACCGTAGACTTGCCCTCGTTGGGAATCGAGGAGGTAACGGTGATGGTGCGAATGGGGTCATCCACGCTCGCAAAGCGGATGTTGGCCAGAAGGGTCTTGGCGGCATTCTGCACAACGAGCTTATCGGTGTTCTTTGCCTTAGCCATGCCTATTTACCACCTTTCATAGCCGGAATTCGGCCAACAACGGGAATACCCAGGAGCTCTTCTGCCTCTTCGGCACCGCGGATGCGGGTATTGAGCATGTCTGCCAAAACGACATAGGCAACTGCGATAAAGATACCGGCGAGGAACGCGACGGCAATATACAGCGTACGCTTGGGGCCGCTGGGGGCTTCGGGGGTCTTAGCCTCGTCGATAACGTTGATGCTCTGGGCAGCGCCGACGTTCTGAGCGACCGTACTCACCGAGCTGGCAATGGCCTTTGCGACCTCAGCCGTCTCCTTGGCATCGGTACCGGTAACCGAAAGCGTAATGACACGCGTGGTGGTCTCGGAGGAAACAGACACCTTGTAGTCATCCAGATCGGTGAGGCCCAGTTCTTTGGCGGCGCCGCTCTTAACGCTATCGCTATCAAGCAGCGTGGCAATATCGTTGGAAAGCATCTGGCTCGCCGAGAGATCGTTGTAGCTCATCTGACCGCTATCGTCGGTCTTGGCGAGAATGTACATGCTCGTCGTCGCGGTATAGGTGTTGTCCATCGCAACGAAGGACACGATGCCCATAGCGATCGCGCAGACCACCGGAAGGGTGATGACCAGCTTGAGGTGCTTTTTGAGCAGCTGGAACAGTTCGAGAAGGGTCATGCAGCTTGCCTTTCATTTCCCCAGTTCGGATTGACAAAACTGTCCGTATGTTATCGCATCTTTTTACCGAGACCAAACTCTATACATAAGAAACAGGCTCTCCTGTAAAAATGTCGGAAGCAATCGTAAAATTGCACAACAACGCCGCACCCGAAAGTCAAATGCGGCGTCTACATCAATATCTGTGTTGTATCGCTATGCGAATGGCTCGTCCTGCTGTATGGGAAACGTCACCGTAATGGTGGTTCCCACGCCCAACTCGCTCGACAGATCAAGCGTGGCGTGATGATACAGGGCCGCATGCTTGACAATGGCAAGCCCCAGGCCGGTTCCGCCGCGTGCCTTGGACCTACTCTTGTCCACGCGATAGAACCGCTCAAATACCTTGCCCTGTTCTTCAGGCGCGATACCGATTCCCGTGTCGGCGACAGCGAGGAACGGATGGCCTTCGTCGTTGGTGCCGCACTGCAGCGTAACCGTACCGCCGGGCCGATTGTAGCGGATGGCGTTGCTTGCCAGATTATAGATGAGCTCGTCGACCAAGCGCGACACGCCTTCGATGACCACAGGCTTGGTCTCATGACTTATCGTCACATTCGCCTGACGGGCAACCTGTTCAAGACGCTGCTCAACCGCGTAGATCGCACGCGAGAGCTCAATAGGCTCCGTGGACCCAATGGGCACTGCCTCGCCTTCAGTTGCACGTTCGGCCTCGTCCAAGTTAGACAGCGTAAGGATGTCGTTGACAAGCGCTGCCAAGCGGCCCGCCTCACGATAGATGCGACCGCCAAAGTTGCGCAGGTCGTCCTCGCCCTCGACCATGCCATTTGTGATGAGCTCGGCATAGCCCGAAATCGCCGTAAGCGGCGTCTTGAGCTCATGGGTGATATTCGCCGTGAACTCGCGGCGCATACGGTCGTTGTCCGCTAGCACCGCCATTTGGCGCTTGAGTTCCTGGCGCTGCGACTCGATGCGCTCAAGCATGGGGACCATCTCGGCATAGGCGTGCTCATAGCTACGGCGTGGGTGATCCAAATCCACCTCTTGCAACGGCGCGATGATGGCACGGGACTCGCGGCGCGCCATAAAAAACGAGAGTACTGCACCCGCTGCTGCGATAAGCAGCATCGGCGCCAGCATCGACAGCAAAATCGCCGCAACGCCAGGCTGGGCCTGCGCCAAGCGGACGACCTGGCCGTTATCAAGGGTGACGGCGCGATACAGCATAATCTCGTCGAGTGTAGAGCTTGCGCGCTCCGCGGAACCCGAACCACTCTCAAAGGCCTCGATGACCTCGGGGCGATCGCCATGGTTGGGCAGTGTGGAAGGCGACGCCTCGTTGTCGTAGGCAACAGATCCGTCCTTATTGATCAGCGTGATACGAAGATCCTCGCGATCGAGGCTTCGCAAGAACGGAATGGGCTCCTGCTGCTCGTCGAGGGCGGCAGCAATGAGCTCGGTTTCCTGCGCCAGATTGGCACTCGTGGCATCCGCCAAAGTGTTTTGCACAAAGAACGCACCCAGCACCGTAAACGCCACGATAACCGCCATGGCGCAGACAAAGATCGTCACAAAAACGCGGTGCGACAGCGTATGTTTTCCCTGGGGGGCGAAGACCACGGGTTACTCCTCCGATGCGGTGGCCGCGGTGTCGTCGCCTTCGGCACCATCACCGGCAGAAGGCTCGGCCAGACGATAACCCACGCCGCGCACGGTCTCGATGGCGCTGGCATGCTCGCCCAGTTTTTGGCGAAGCGTCTGCACGTGCACGTCAACGGTGCGCGAACCGCCGTCGAAGTCCCAGCCCCACACGCTCTGCAGCAACGACTCGCGGGTAAAGACCACGCCGGGCTTGCGCATGAGGTACTCGAGCAGGTCGAACTCGCGCAGGGTGAGCTTAAGCGGCTCGCCGGCAACGGTCACCTCGCGATGGCTAGGCGAAAGCACGATGTCGCCCACGCTGAGCACATCGCTCGCCTGCTTGACCATGCCGCCGCGACGCAGCAGTGCGCGGCAGCGGCTCGCAAGCTCCATGAGCGAAAACGGCTTAGTCAGGTAATCGTCGGCACCGCCATCGAGCGCCATCACCTTGTCGAGTTCGGTGTCCTTGGCGGTAAGCATCATGATGGGCACCGTCGCCGTCAGGCGATCGGCACGCAGGCGACGCATAATCGCCAAGCCATCAGTGTCGGGCAGCATGATATCGAGCAGCACAGCATCGGGCACCCGTCGCGCCACGGCAGCTTTAAACTCGCCATCACACGAAAAGCCCTCGGCCTCGATTCCCTGCTTGCGCAGCGCGTAGACTGTCAAATCCCTGATGTTGTCATCGTCCTCGACGTAATAGATCATGTTGAACCCCTTTGCGGCCGATATGACCGCATCTTAACCCTAAAGGCACCTGTAAAAGACAGCGTCAGCCAAAACGCCCCGTCAAATAATCCGCCGTGCGCGGATCGAACGGATTTTTGAAGAGTTGCGCGGTGGGCGCGTGCTCCACCAGCTCACCCAGCAAAAAGAACGCAACCGAATCGGAAATACGCGCGGCCTGCTGCATGTTGTGCGTCACGACCACCAGCGTGCAGGTCTCCTTGAGCTCGCAGGCCAACTGCTCCACCACCAACGTCGACACAGGGTCGAGTGCCGAAGTCGGCTCGTCCATCAGCAGAATGTCGGGCTGCACGGCAAGTGCGCGGGCGATGCACAGGCGCTGCTGCTGTCCACCCGAAAGACCCAGGCCCGACTCTTTGAGCTTGTCCTTGACCTCGTCCCACAGGGCAGCGCGACGCAGGGAGTCCTCGACCAGCTCATCGAGCACGGCGCGGTCGCGCACACCCATACCGCGAGGACCGTAGGCGACGTTGTCGTAGATGCTCATGGGAAATGGGTTGGGGCGTTGGAACACCATGCCCACGCGCTGGCGCAAACGGCAGATGTCGCAATCGCCCAGGATATCTTGACCATCGAGCGCAATCTTGCCCTCGATGCGGCAATCCTTGATGCCGTCGTTCATGCGGTTAAAGCAGCGCAGCAACGTGGACTTTCCGCAGCCCGAAGGCCCGATGAACGAGGTGATCTGCTTGTCGCGGATCTTGATATTCACGTCCTTGAGCGCATGGTGGTCGCCATAGAACAGGTCGAGGCCCTCGACGTCGATGCGCGTCGGCGAGGCGGCAAGATCCTCTGCCGTGGGGCGAGTCGCATCCCCAACCTCGCGCTCATGCGCGGCCTCGGCCTGCGCTTCCATGAGTTCTTCAAGCTCCGTGGGCTCCACAGCCGCAGCAGCCGTCATACCGCACACCTCCATATCGATATCAATTCAGCAGTATCGATAGTAGGAATCGCGGCTCATACGCACGTGAGCACATTGTCAAGTGTTTGTAAGGGCACGCTAGCTATGCGGCGGGCAGCTCGATGGTGAATATCGTGTGTTCGGGCGTCGATTCACATGCAACGGTACCGCCGTGTGCCGCGATGATCTCCTTGGCAATAGCAAGGCCCAAACCGGCACCACCGCGATTGGTCGCACGCGCCGCATCCAGGCGATAGAACTTCTCAAAGATCACCTTGAGCTTAGCCGCAGGGATAGGATCGCCCTGATTGATAAAGCGCACGCGCACGCCGCCATCGTCTTGGCGCCTGGCCTCAATCGTGATAGTCGAGCCCTCATAGCTATAGGCGACGGCGTTTTTCATGATGTTGTTAAACACGCGGGCCATCTTATCGCCATCCACGAGCACCGTCAGGTCCTCGCGAATATCAACCTGGGCTTCCTTATGTTGCTCGTTGAGGATGGGATAGAACTCGTCAGCCACCTGAGCCAGTAAGAGCCCCAAATCGACGTAGCTGCGAGTGAGCACGATATCGTGGAAGTCAAAGCGCGTGATATCGAAGAACTCTTCGATGAGCGCATCGAGCCGGTGCGCCTTGTCGAGCGCCACGCCCGTAAAGTGCGCACGTTGCTCAACCGGCAGCTCAGGAGCCTCTTGCAGCAGCGAAAGATAGCCCACCACACTGGCAAGCGGGGTGCGTAGGTCATGTGCCAAGTACGTGACCAGATCGTCCTTGCGATGAGACTCGTCACGCAAGGCCTGCTGCACCTTGCGCTCGCGATCACGCACACGGTTGAGTGCGCCCTCGACCTCCAGGAAGTCGCCGTCGATGTTGTCCCAGGTGTCGGGGTGATCGATCAGGCGATCTTGAATACGAGCGGCCAGCACACAATCGGCATGCTGCTCGCCCTGCTCGTAGCCCTGGTAGTACAGGGCGCGGCCGCAAAAGAACAGCACGCACACGGCAAGCGCCAGCACAAAGCCAAGCATGTTGAATACAAAGCCGGCATCGAACAGCACCGGCCCTTCGATGCCGCCGAGTGCCATGGCGCCAATCGCCAACGTCATGGCCCACGCGGCACCGCCAATCACCACGCAGCGGCGTACGATTTCAAATCGATCGATCAGCAAAAAGCCGACAAGCAGCACCGCCAAGATTCCAGCGATGTTATCGATGCCAATCAGCAGCAGGCTCAGCAAAAAGAGCAGCACCGTTGCAAGCGCGCGGTTGTCGACGACCGACCTCACGTATTCAAAGAGTCGATCGGGCACCTCGAATGCCTGCCTATCCTCTTTTGTCATATCCACTTCCCCACCATCAAAGGCGTTATTCGATTATGTAGCCGACGCCCCAGACGTTTTTGATAAAGCGCGGCTTTTGAGCATCATCGCCGATCTTTTCGCGCAGGTGGCGAATATGCACCATCACCGTATTGTTGGAGCCGGGCATAAAATCCTCGTTCCACACCGCGCGGAACAGATCCTCCACGGCCACCACGCTGCCGCGATGCTCGACCAGATACAGCAAGATGGAATACTCGATGGGCGTGAGGCGAACCGGTGAACCGTCCACTGTCACGGAACGAGCATCGCGGTTGATCTCCAAGCCGTCGAGCTGAATGGTCGGCGACTCGGCCGCCTGCGCACGGCTACCGTAGCTGGTGTAGCGGCGAAGCTGAGCGTGCACGCGCGCGATGAGCTCCAGCGGGCGGAACGGCTTAACCACGTAATCGTCCGCGCCAAGCGAAAGGCCCTCGATCTTGTCTTGCTGGGCATCGCGCGCCGTCAGCATGATCACGGGATAGGTATGGCTGGAACGGATCGTACGCAACAACTCAAGCCCATCGATATCGGGCAGCATGACATCCAGCAGCGCAAGATCGAACTCCTGCTCCAAGATTGCCTTGGCAGCATCGGCCCCGCTATAGGCGACCTGTACGTCAAAGCCTTCTTTTGTAAGGTAGATACCAACCAAGTCGGCGATGGCCTTTTCGTCATCAACTACCAAAATGCGCTCGTTCATGCGTGCTCCTCTCGCGCTCCATTATGCCCGAGGGGGCGCACGCCACACACAACAAGCGTGGGTGATTAAGTCGGCCTTAAGCACCCTTGTGCCCGTTCGGGCGCGGATGTGGGCCACGCACGCACGCGATGATCGCCGACACCGGTAAACGATATACTCTAGTTCCAGAAGAGACCGTCCCGTCGAAAGCGAAATCTGTGAAGTCCCTCACCTCTTTAGCAAAGCGCTCAGCCCAGCTTGCCGCCGGCTTTGTCTGCGCCATCGCCCTTGCCGCTGGCGTGCCCACCGTCGCCGGCGCCCAAGTGCTCACGACCGACAATGTCTGCGGCAAAACCGCCGATGCGCGCGGCATCACGGCAGAAAACCTGCCCGATATCGATGCGACCAATGCCCTCGTCATGGGCAAAGACGGCACCGTCTACTACGGGCGCGGCGCCGATGAGCAGGTCAAAATCGCCTCGATCACCAAGGTCATGACCGCAATCCTAACCGTCGAGAATTGCAAGATGGACGAGAAGGTCACGGTGAGCAACGCCGCAGCCACCGTGGGTAATTCGACCGCCGGCTTGCTCGAAGGTGACGAGCTTACCGTGGAGCAGGCACTGCGCGGCCTGATGATTCCCTCGGGCAACGACGCCGCCGTCGTGCTCGCCGAATATGTGGGCAAGAAGATCGACCCTAAGACCAAAGACGCCGAGGCCACATTTGTGAAGGCCATGAACGAGCGCGCTAAGAAGCTCGGCTGCACCGGTACGCTTTTGAAAACCCGCATGGTCTGGACTTTGATGAGTGGGCTGGCAATATGCACTCAACCGCACACGACGTAGCGCTGATGATGCAGGAGGCCATGAAAAACGACACGATCCGCGAGGTCGTAGCGAGCGAGGATTCCTGGATCGAGGTCACGGGCGCCGACGGCACCGACCATTCGCATTCCATGGACACGCATAACTATTTGCTGGGCCAAGATGGCAACATCGGTGGCAAGACCGGCACCACCGACGACGCGGGCTATTGCTTTACGAGCGCCTACAACCGCGACGGCGACGAGATCTACACCGTCGTTTTGAACTCCACCACCACCGACCAGCGCTTTACCGATACCGCAACCCTTGCCAATTGGTACTACGGTCACAAGGTGACGGTCGCAATCGCCAACACACAGGAAAAGACCGCCAACGGCAACCCGCTTATGGCGCGCATTGGTCAAACCGACTGGACGGATAAGACGATCGACGCCACACTCGCCGATCCTACGGCGCAAGCGACCGTGTTTTCCCTTGCCGGCGAGGTGACCGAAAAGGTTAGCTACGACGATCTTTCGGGCACGGTGCATGTGGGCGACAAGGTGGGCAGCGTCACGCTCAAGCAGGACGGCACCAAGATCGCCGTCATGGACCTAGTTGCCGACGAGGAAGGCGCAGGGCCGAATCCCATTGAATGGCTACTCGTGAAGCTCGATCGCTTGGGCCGTCGCATCGACAACCGCCCACTCACGGCAGAAAGCGAGACCGTCGCCAAGGCGCCCGAGGTGTAGGGCGCAAGAATAATAAGTCCGCTGAAAGGAGGCGTCCGAAAGGATGCCTCCTTTTTTGAGATTCGAATCCCCAGCTAACGTGGTTCAACTAAAAAAGGGTCCCTTTCGGAATCCTTCTTTAAAGTCTTACTGGCGGAGAGCTGGGGATGTCCGGGCATGCTGCGCATGCCCTCCGGCTTCAAAGCCTGGCGGCTTTTCGCCCACGGGCTACAAACGCTTTCGCGTTTGCTTAACGCCCGTGCCCTCTCGGGTTCGAATCCCCAGCCTCCTTTCTCCGCACAAAAAAGGGCCCCAAATGGGACCCTTCTTTCAAGTCATACTGGCGGAGAGCTGGGGATTCGAACCCCAGATGCCCTTTTGGGGCATACTCGCTTAGCAGGCGAGCACCTTCGGCCTCTCGGTCAGCTCTCCGTAACAGCCGTTCTATAGTAACCAAACAGCCAAGGATGAGCAAGAGGAAATTTTCTAATTGCCTAGCAGCCTTTCCTTCTTGAAAGCTTCGCCTACCCCAGCGAGCGGTTGAGGGAGCCGAGCTCGTCGTTGCCCATGGTGCGCCACATTTGGAAGATACAACCGCGCGCCAGGAAAAAGAAACCGTTGTCGACCAGTTGCACAGCGGCATCTGCCAGCTGATTCGTCACGGCGGACACTGGCGGCAGCTCTAGTCCAGCCTTGTGGATGGTCTCGACCGCTTCCTCGAACGTCGGAGGCTCGCTGACGCCCATCTCGTTCATAAGGCCCTGCATTTCTTCCAGCGCGCTGCTGCCCGACTCCTCGCCGCGCGGCACCAGACGGTAACAAGCCAGCGCCAGGTCGAGCTGATCGCAATTCCAATAGGCAAACGCCAAGCGATAGAACAGGTAGCCGATTGCAGAACGATCGCTGGCAATACGTAGGCCGTGGCGCGCCACCTCGATAATCTCGTCAAAGCGCTCCAGACGCGCAAGCACGTTGATGAGCGCAAAGTGCGACTGCATGGACGAGCGCGCCAGATCGTAAAGATGGCGCACCTCGGGCAGTGCTCGTTCAAAGTCCTCTTGCTCGGCGTAAAAGCTGCAGATCTCATGCTGGGCAAAGTACAGCGCATCGGGCGCACGAAGGATTCGCACAGAGCGGTCTTCTTCCAACACCGGTAGCACCATGCGCACCAGCTGGTTATCGCAAAACTGCGTTTGAACCGGACCTGTCGCCAAAAGCTCGGCGACGGCGCACTTAGCCTCCAACTCCTCAGCAAGACGGGAAAAGCCTTCAAAAGCACCTGTACGGTCGACTTTTGCCTGCTCGCGCAATTCAACAACACGGGCCACGTATGGGTCGTCGTCCTCTTCCATGACCTCCAGCTCGTCAGCCGTATCGGCAAGCAGCAGATCGCGCAGCGCCGGCGGCAGCATGCGATGGTCATCACGCGGACGAGCATGAACCTCCGCCGGTTCAATCGTCTCCGGAGCGGTTGACTCATACGCCTCAAGCACACGCTTGCACGGCATATCGTCCATGTCCATGCTCTCAAGATCCTTGGCGACAGGCACGCAATCGGCCAGATAGGCCGCGCGCCCAAAGAAATACGTTGCGACAACGCGCTCGCCCTGCTCACTGTCGGGAGCAGCAATCTGCACATAGCAGCGCGTGATGCAGGTGCCCGCGGCAAAACACGCTGCCGCAAGCGTGAGTGCCACGCGCGCATCGTGCTCCGCGGCCCAGATCGCGCGCGTGTCCTCGTCCAACTCGCGCCAGGCGTCATCTTGAGCGTCGTATTCACGTTGTGGCATAGCATCAACGACAGACTGCCCAAACCGAACGAGCATGATCCCCTCGGCAACGTTTGCCCGATAGGTATAGTCGAGCCGCGTGACCACGTTAAGTGCCTCGACAATACGCGCGAAGCGGGTACGCACATCCCACTCACCGCCCGGCTGGCAAGCCACCGTACCCGGTTTGCCCCACGGGTTATCGCTCGAGGCCGTATCGAGCAGTCGGGGAACATCGTTGGTCGTCTTGGCGATATGCCACGCATCAAAGAGCGCGCAGCCCTCAAGGCTCGGCGACGAGGCCGCGGGGACCAATCCAGCCCCGATGCGCTCAAGGATGCCGGAAAGGCGGTTGAGACGGCACTCGATGGCGAGCAGCGTATCAATCTCGTCCTGGTCCAGCAGACTACGATCAAAATTGAGATAGAAAAGCTTTGAGCGATCGATGCGAGCCAGGCTCATCTCGGACTTAGCGGCGATGGTGCGCAAGCGGGGCAAGTCAATTTCACTCATAAGGGCGGCGGCATAGCGCTCGATACCGCTCGGATTCTCGGCATGGTCAACGCGGTAAAGCAGCGTCTCGATAGCATCAGGGAGCGGTGCCGTGTTAAAGCCCAAAAACACCTCGACCGGCTCGGGCAACTTTACGAGCTTGATCTTGTCGATAACATTTTGCATACCCTCGTCGAGTCCGCCGGCGTCCGCCGTGCTCGCAATGGCATTTTCGGAGTCAGCGAATATCACGTAGCGCAGGAACATCGATGCCATGAACTCGCCGTAAGGAAGGGAGCGGGTCGAATTCCATGTCTCGTGGTCGGACTGCTCGCGCATGGGGCCTTCGGGAGAGCCGACGGTTCGCGCGCACGCGCGCATTGTGCCGTTGGCTCCCCGAACCACAATCTCACCAATACCGGAGTCTGACTCGTCAAGGACCAGTTCCATGTCGGGATCGTTGGGCAGCGGAGTCTCGCTAACGGGGCGGTCCACCTTGTACACCTCGCCCGAAACGCTTACGTAGCCCAAAAGCGACACATGGCTTTTGCCAACGAATTCGACGACATAGCAAGATTCATGCTGATCCTCGCCAAAGAGTTTCCAGACCACGCCATATGAACGTCCCGCAGGCTGCTCGGGCATCGCCGGAAAGCGCTTTTTGGGATCGAGAAACCTGAGCTTGTATGTCGGACGCTCTGCCACGAAGTATCACCCTGATCGGTCGCTTGAAGAAGGAGTGGTCGCGAATTAGTCGCGACATCTACTCGGAATCTTACACGAGTCGACAGGAAATCGTCCGCTTTACGCCCGCGCCTCGACCGAGGTTCGAATCCATGCGGTGTTTACGTAAAAGAAAAGCCCCCGTTGCCGGGAGCTTTAATCTCAAATGGTGCGGCGTATAGGATTCCGCGCATCCGCTGCGCGGATCCGCACCGGCTTCGCCCGCCTGCCGGCGTGCTCGCCCGCGGGCTAAAAACGCTCCGCGTTTTCTTTACGCCCGCGCCTCGACCGAGGTTCGAATCCATGCGGTGTTTACGTAAAAGAAAAGCCCCCGTTGCCGGGAGCTTTAATCTCAAATGGTGCGGCGTATAGGATTCGAACCTATGACGTTCTGATTCGTAGTCAGACCCTCTATCCAGCTGAGGTAACGCCGCGACTTGTTGATTATTATGCACAGGGACTGAATAATGGTCAAGCATTTTTTCAAAAAAAGTTATCGAATTTGATTTTTAATCATTTGGAGGGCTTGGCGCGATCTTCGACGCATCGCGATATAAGAAAAGCCCCCGTCGCCGGGAGCTTTAAAGTCAATTGGTGCGGCGTATAGGATTCGAACCTATGACGTTCTGATTCGTAGTCAGACCCTCTATCCAGCTGAGGTAACGCCGCAACGCACGTATTATTATGCACGTGACCCCTCGATGGGTCAAGCGACAATTTGGAAAAATTTTACGAAGTGATGATTAAGACGCTCGCGCCTCGACCGAGGTTCGAATCCATGCATGGTTTCCAAAAAAGAAAAGCCCCCGTTGCACGGAGGCTTCAAGTTCGATTGGTGCGGCGTATAGGATTCCGCGCATCCGCTTCGCGGATCCGCATCGGCTTCGCCCGCCTGCCGGCGCGCTCGCCCGCGGGCTAAAAACGCTCCGCGTTTTCTTGACGCCCGCGCCTCGACCGAGGTTCGAATCCATGTGGTTTTGCCATAAAAGAAAAGCCCCCGTTGCCGGAGGCTTTCAATTTCAATTGGTGCGGCGTATAGGATTCGAACCTATGACGTTCTGATTCGTAGTCAGACCCTCTATCCAGCTGAGGTAACGCCGCAGCGCAAAACATATAAAACCACTTTAGCTTATTGGAGTCAAGCACAATCTCAAACTTTTTTGTGGAACGCAGTTTTGTCATGCTGCTCCGCATATACCGCCATTCCCCGTACGATCGATTGGCTTTTCGATCACGTCAAACTTAGCATCAAGTTCCCTCAGGAGCGATCTCACCCGCTGGGCACAATCATAATCGGCAAACGAGATGCTCAACATGCGAGCAACCTGATTAGATGTCTGGACCCCATAGAAATGCTCTAGGGCCACAAGCCCCTCGTGCGCCACAAACGTCTCAACCACATGAGGCGACTCCTCGTAGCACCATTGCGTCAACGGCCCCTCGCTCGTCTGTCGAACCACCAGGCCACCCATGCCAGACGGCTCACACGTCACAAGCAGGTACTCCCCGCCCTCGTCGCTCTCAAACAAAACCACCCGATCATCAAACAGCTCCATCGCGTCCCCTTTCTCTCGCTCTTATTTAGCAAAAGCATAGCAGGTAGATGGCTGTATACAGAACAGTTGTTCGTGTGTTTTCTATTGAGCTGTCCGCACAGCATGGTATGGCCGCACACAAAAAGGGCACCCCAAAAAGGAGTGCCCTAGCAAATCGCTTATGCAGCCAATCTACGCGACCGGCTCGATCTTCTCGAGGCCGCCCATGTAGGGACGTAGAACCTCGGGGATCGTGATGGTGCCGTCAGCGTTCTGGTAGTTCTCCAGAATGGCTGCCATGGTACGGCCAGCCGGCAGACCGGAACCGTTGAGGGTGTGCAGATAGCGCGAACCCTTGAAGTTCTCGGGGTCGCGATACTTGATGTTGGCGCGACGGGCCTGGAAGTCACCGCAGTTGGAGCAGGAGCTGATCTCCTTGTAGGCGTTGTAGCTCGGCAGCCAGACCTCGACGTCGTAGGTCTGACGGGCGGAGAAGCCCAGGTCGCCGGTGCACAGGCTAATCACGCGATACGGAAGACCCAGCTGCTGCAGCAGGAACTCGGCCTCGGCGGTCATGCTCTCGAGCTCCTCGTCGGACTCCTCCGGCTTAGCGAACTTGACCATCTCGACCTTGTCGAACTCGTGCTGACGGATGATGCCACGGGTATCGCGACCGGCGGAACCGGCCTCCTCGCGGAAGCAGGGGGTGAAGGCGGTGTAGCGGCGCGGCAGGGTGTCGGCGTCGAGGACCTCACCGGCGTGCAGGTTGGTGAGCACGACCTCGGCGGTGGGGATCAGGAAGTTGTCGCCCGAGACGTGATAGGCGTCGTCCTCGAACTTGGGCAGCTGGCCCGTGCCGAACATGGTCTGACGCTTGACGACGATGGGCGGCCACCACTCCTTAAAACCACGGCTGGTGTGCGTATCGAGGAAGAAGTTGATGAGGGCGCGCTCAAGACGGGCGCCGGCGCCACCGAGAACGGTGAAGCGGCTGCCGGAGAGCTTGTTGCCGCGCTCGAAGTCAAGGATGTCGAGGTCGGTGCCCAGATCCCAGTGCGGCTTAAAGTCGAAGTCGAACTCGCGCGGGGTGCCCCAACGACGGCGCTCGATGTTCTCGTCCTCGTCCTTGCCGTACGGCGTGGCCTCGCAAGGAATGTTGGGCAGGTGAGCCATGAAGTCGTACTGCTCCTGCTCGAGGGCGGTGCGGCGCTCGGCCAGACCGTCAATCTTCTCGTTGACGGCGCGCACGGCCTCCTTGGCGGCCTCGGCCTCGTCCTTCTTGCCCTCCTTCATCAGGGCGCCGATCTTCTTGGACTCGGCATTGCGCGTGGCTTGAAGTTCCTCAACCTCGGTGATGACGGCACGACGCTCGTCGTCGAGCTCAAAGAACTTCTCGCGATCCCAAGACGTCTGGCGGTTAGCCATGGCGACATCGATGGCATCAGGGTTCTCGCGAACAAACTTGATATCAAGCATTAGATCCTCCGGCGATATACATTCCATTTAGGTTGCAACCTTGTACATGTATGGGCAAGTATATACTTATGAACGTTTACGACCCAACTCAACTACGCAAGAAGGCACCCAATGGACGCAGTTTTTTCCTTTTTGTTTGGCACCCGCACCGGTTTTGCCATCCTTTTCGCCGGCGGCATCCTGCTGTTTGCGATTCTTGCCTTTGTAATGGAGAAGCGCACCCATAAGATGTATGTCGACCGCGGCCCCAAATCCGAGGACGAAGAAGACAGCTTCTGGGACTAACCCGCCAAAAAGGGACAGGTTTATTTTGGTCGGTTTTATCCGGGCAAACGCAAGCGCCCCGCAACTGGAATTGAGCCAGTTGCGGGGCGCTTTTCGCTAAAAGGACAAAACCGCAGGAAAAACCTGCCAACATAAACCTGTCCCTTTTTTGGTCGGTTTTACTGGAGGGTTGCGTCGATTGCCTTGACCAGGGCGCTGCGCATGCCGGCGTCCTCGAGTGCAACGACGCCCTTGATGGTGGCACCGCCGGGCGAGCATACGGCATCCTTCATCGCCGCAGGATGCTGGCCAGTTGCAAGCTGCAGCTTTGCCGTACCCAGCACCATCTGGCTCACAATGCGATAAGCATCCGCACGCGGGATACCGTGCTTGACCGCCGCATCGCCCAGGGCCTCGATTGCCATGGCGACAAACGCCGGAGCGCAACCACCCACCGTGCCGCCCACGAACAGCAGGCTCGTATCGAGCTCGACCACCGCACCGAGCTTGCCAAGCAGATCAAGCACCACTGCGCTCTGCTCATCACTAAGCGTCGAAGCCTTCTCGCAGGCGATGACGCCCTCGCCCACCGAAACCGGCGTGTTGGGCACCGTCGAGATATGCGCGACGCCCGGCAGGACCTGCTCCCACTTGGCACTGTCCCAGGTCCAGGCAACCGACAGAACGACCTTTTTGGCAAGAGCATCCTTGAGCGGGGCGAATACCTTCTCGATCATGTACGGTTTGACCGCAGCGACCACGATATCGGATGCGGCGACAACCTCGGCGGCATCGTGGCAGGCGACCATGCCGCGCACCTCGCAACGCTCGACCAAAGCATCGTAGCGGCCTGCGCAGGCGCACATGTCGCCCGCGGCCACGCCGGCGGCAATCCAGCCATCGGCCATAGCACTCGCCATATTGCCAAAACCGACAAATCCGATCTTCATATCACACAGTCCTCTCAGATGCGTTCCTCAAAAACGAAAGTCATTGTCCCACGCTATTGTTTCGTATTGCCGACCTACTTGTGATACGGCTCGCCACGGCTAATCTTGCAGGCGCGGTAGATCTGCTCCAGCAGCACCACGCGCGCCAGGTTGTGCGGCAAGGTAATGCGCCCAAAGCTGAGCATCTCGTCGGCGCGGGCGCGCACCTCATCACTCACGCCGTCCGAACCGCCGATTACAAAGGCAATGTCGCTACTACCTCGCAGCATAAGATCGTCGAGCCTCGCCGAGAGCTCCTCACTCGAACGCTCCTTGCCCTCAATGGCCAGCAAGATCACATGCGCTCGAGACGGCAAGGCAGCAAGAATCGCCGCCCCCTCCTTGTCACGCGCAGCATCCACACCGCCCGCCTTAGCCGGGTCGATATCGGCCACCTCGCGGATATCCACCTTGGCATAGGCACCCAGACGCTTGGTGTACTCAGCGCACGCGTCCTTCCAAAAGCGCTCCTTGAGCTTACCAACACAAACGACGGTGTATTTCACGCGCGCCTACTCCTTCGAATCGTTTTGAACTTTGCCGGCAGCCAGCATCTGCTCGAACATAGAGGCCGACTGCGAGAAGTCGCTCGGCAACACGACCGTCGAGTTTTTGCCCGTACGTGCGAACTCCGTCATCATCTCGGTCCACTGCGTAAACATGAACAGCTGGTTGGCCTCATCGTTGCCAACGCCTGTCTCCTGGATAATCTCGAGCGAATCCTTGATGCCCAACGCGATAGCTTTGCGCTGGTTGGCGATGCCTTCGCCTGCCTTTTCCATCGCCTCAGCCTCGGCGGTCGCCTCGGTGACGCGCTTGATGCGGTCTGCCTCGGCGAGCTCCTGTGCCGCAGCGCGCTTGCGCTGGGCGGCGTTGATGTCGTTCATGGAGTTCTCAACCTCGGTCGGCAGTGCGATTTTGGTGATGAGCGTCGACACGAGGGTGAAGCCGTAGGCGGCCATCTGCTCGGAAACGGTAGCGTTGACATCCTTGGCGATGTCATCCTTCTTGGCAAAGACCTCATCGAGTGTGTAGACAGGAATCGAAGAGCGCAGGGCGTCGGTGATGAAGTCACGCATCTGGTCGACGGGCTCCTGCAGCATGTAGTAGCTCTTGTAGATGCCCGAATCTGCCGGGCCGGCGCCCATGTCGTAGCTCACGTGGTACTGAGCGGAGACCTCAAGGCCGATGGTCACGTTGTCCTGGGTCTTAACGTCGATGCCAAAACCATTTTTCATGGTGCGCAGACTCACCGTGGCGGCCTTGCGGTCAATCACGGGCACCTTCACGTGGAAGCCCGCGTTGACGATACGATTGAACTTACCCAAGCGCTCGATGATCACAGCGTGCTGCTGCTCAACGACGTAGCAGGCGTTGGGGAGCAGCAACAACAGGATGATGATGGGAATCAAAAGGCTGGTAAGGGCGGCGATGATACCGGAAAACAGCATGGTCTCTCCTCTGATAGGCACACGTTGGCATTAGGATACCCGTCCAAGGAGATCGTGCATAACAAAAAAGCTCCCATTGCTGGGAGCTCTTTCAATCCATGGCGCGGGCGAAAGGACGTCCGCGTATCCGCTTCGCGGATCCGCACCGGCATCGGCCGCCTGCCGGCGTCCTCGCCAGCTCGCTAAAAACGCTCCGCGTTTTCTTTACGCTCGCTCCTTCACAGGTTCAAGTCCCTGCGACGGGCCCATAACAAAAAAGCTCCCATTGCTGGGAGCTCTTTCAATCAATGGTGCGGGCGAAAGGACTTGAACCTTCATGGGGTTGCCCCCATACGGACCTGAACCGTACGCGTCTGCCAATTCCGCCACGCCCGCGTGCAGGAATTAGAATAACGGAGCGCCACCGCGAACGCAAGAACTATTTTTGAAAAAGTTTGCAGGCATTTTCCCAAGCGGCATGCGCGATTGTTTCGGCGTCCTCACCAATGCGATCGACACGGTCGTTAACCAGCGCGTTTGCCGTAATGGAGATCATTGCTGGCTCGCATTCAAGACCGCGAATGGGCTCCGGCGCCATATACGGGCAATCCGTCTCGAACAAAATGCGGTCGAGCGGGGTCGCCGCAAATGCCTCGCGCACGTCGTCGTTGCGCTTAAAGGTGGCCGCACCACCATAGGCGATATAGCAGCCCAGTTCCACAAAGCGCTCCATCGTGGCGCGGTCCTCGCCAAAGCAGTGCAGCACGCAACCGGCCTGAGGCACACCCACCTCGCGCAGCACGTTGTACGCATCCATATGCGAGGTGCGCTCCCCATCCGAGTCCTCGTGCCGCAGGTGCAGCTCCACCGGCACATTGCGGCGCACGGCAACTTCGAGCTGACGCGCCATGCAATCAATCTGCACACTGTGGGGCGCCGGCGCGATGTCGTCGTCGTAATCCATGTGGTAGTCCAGACCGATCTCGCCGATACCGGCGCACAAAGGGTCATCGAGCGCAGCAACAACCTGCGCGTGAATGTCATCGGTATAATCCGGCGCGCCATAGGGGTGAACGCCAGCGAGATACTTGATCTGCGGAATATCCCGCATCGGCAGAATTTCGCGCACGAGCCAGTCGCTATAGTCCGTCACGCTGCGCTTGTCGGCGATGGGGTCGAGCATCGTCACCAACAGGTCGACGCCCGCGGCTTTGGCGCGCACGAGCGTCTCGGGCACTTCTTTCCCCCAAAACGAAAGCAGATGCGCATGCGTGTCAGCAAGCGGTGCCAAGGGCACGGGACAAGCAACCGTCTTCTTTTTCTTGGTAAACGTCACGCGTTCGGCATTAGGCATCATGGATGAGCTCCTGAGCCAGGCGGATAAAGTCGGCAACATCAAGCGTTTCTGCGCGCGTGGTGGGTGCGATACCGCAAGCCTCAAAGGCGGCGTCGAGCACGTCCTTGGCAAAGCCGTTGGCGCTCATGGAATTGCGGATGGTCTTGCGGCGCTGAGCAAATGCAGCATCAATCACGCGGGCCACAAACTCGCGATCGAGTCCTTCGGGCGCCACGCCGTCAACACGGTCGATACGCACGACGGCCGAGTCCACGTGCGGTGCCGGCATAAAGCAACGTGGCGGCACCTCAAAGCGACCCGTAACCTGCGCATACAGGCCGAGCTTTGCCGTGTAGCCGCCATAGGTCTTGTTACCCGGCACCGCGGCAATGCGATCGGCAACCTCCTTTTGAACCATGACCACGGCACGCTTGAGCGCGGGCATCGTCTGGAAGAACTGCAGGATGATCGTCGCCGCCACGTTATAGGGCAGGTTCGCGACAAATACCGTCGGCTCACCGCCTGCAGTCTGCTCAATCTGCCCCGTCGTCACCTTGAGCGCGTCGCCCATGATAAAGCGGAAGTTGGCATAGTCGGCGGCATGGGCATCGAGCACCGGTTCGAGTTCGGGATCGGCCTCGATCGACGTGACGCACGCCGCCTCCTGCAGCAGCGCGAGCGTGAGCGTACCAACGCCCGGGCCAACCTCGAGCACGCGCTCATCGCCCGTGAGCTCGGAAAGCTCGCAAATGCGCTCAATTACATGGTTGTCGATCAGGAAGTTCTGGCCCAGGCGATGCTTGGTCGCAAGGCCAAACTCCTCCAGCAGCTCCCTTGTTGCCGTGGGGTTTGCCAAAGGCGAAGTTGTCATAGTTGCCTCCTTAGCATGATGGCGGCGTCTTGAAACAAAAGGGCATGGACCGTTGCGGCCATGCCCTTACATCTAAACAGCAAATTGCCGATATGGCGCGCGGCGTCTTAGCCCAGACGCGGGAACAGCGGCTCACCCTTCTCGACGGGCTGACCACCGGCAAGCAGGCCCCAAGCGCAAATGCCCTTGAGGTCGTCGCTCGCGGCCTCGTCCTCGCAGGACAGGCGGCGCAGGGCTTCGGCAGAGGTCTGAGGCATGAGCGGCATCAGCAGGTGAGCGGCAATGCGGATGGCCTCGAGCAGGTTGTAGATCACAAATGCCAGCTCGTCAGCCTTAGCCTCATCCTTGGCAAGCGCCCAAGGCTCGGAGTCCTCGATGTAGTGGTTGGCGGCGTGGATGAGCTCCATAACCTCGTCCTTGGCTCCGCCGTAATCGAGCACGTCCATCTTGGCCATGTAGCGCTCGACCAGGCCGTCGGCGATCTTTGCCAGCGGGTTGTCGAACGCATCGAACGATGCGGGCTTGGCGGGCGCGCAGCCGTCAAAGTACTTGCCGCTCATGTTGAGCGAACGCGAGATGAGGTTGCCCCAGCTGTTGGCCAGGTCGGCGTTGTAGACCTGCTCCATGCGATCGAAGCTGATGGCGCCGTCGGTGCCGGGGACGACGTCGGTCATAAAGTAGTAGCGATAGCCCTCGACGCCCAGCATGTCGATAACGTCCTGCGGAGCGATAGCGTTGCCGCGGCTCTTGGACATCTTCTCGGCCTTGCCGGTCTCGGCATTGCGCACGGTCAGGAAGCCGTGGGCAAAAACGTGCTCGGGCAGGGCCTCGCCGATGGCCATGAGCATGGCGGGCCAAATGACGCAGTGGAAGCGGATGATGTCCTTACCCACGATGTGGAACTGCGCGGGCCAGCGATAGGCCAGCTCGGCACGCGCCTCGTCGGTATCGACACCGTAGCCGACGGCCGTCATATAGTTGAGCAGCGCATCGAACCACACGTAGGTCACGTGGCCCTCGTCAAACGGGACCTGAATGCCCCAGTCAAAGCTCGTGCGGCTCACGGAAAGGTCGTTAAGGCCGCCCTCGACAAAGCTGCGCACCTCGTTCATGCGGAACGCAGGCTCGACAAAGTCAGGATGCTCGTCATAGAGCTTGAGCAGCTTGTCCTGGAAGGCGGAAAGCTTAAAGAAGTAGGACTCCTCCTGCACGCGCTCAAGCGGACGGTGGCAGTCGGGGCACAGGTGCTGGCCGACGCTGCCGTACTCCTCGTCGCCCTTCTGGACCTGCGTATCGGTGAAGTAGGTCTCGTCAGGCACGCAATACCAGCCGTCGTAGCTGCCCTTATACAGGTAACCGGACTCCTTCATGCGCTCCCACAGGTACTGCACGGCATGATGCTGGCGCGGCTCGGTGGTGCGGATGAAGTCGTCGTTGGAAATCTCGAGCTTGCTCCAAAGCTCCTTGAAGTGCGGGGCCTGGCTGTCGGTCCACTCCTGCGGCGTCATACCATGCTTGGCTGCGGCCTCGGCGACCTTCTCGCCGTGCTCGTCCATGCCGGTCAGGAACTTGACGTTATAGCCGGCGGAGCGGCGATAGCGAGCCTGAACGTCGGCGATGATGGTGGAATAAGCCGTGCCCAGGTGCGGATCGGCGTTGACGTAGTAGATGGGCGTCGTGATAAAGAACGAAGGCTTGCTTTGATCCATGGGGTTTGTCCTCCAGAAAAACGTTGCATACAGGGGATGATTCTAGCGCAAGGGCTGGATATCCTCCATCTATTGCATATCGAGCACCATGGCATAGACATCGCGCTTGCGGCGCGAATACTTCTGAGACAGGCGCTTGGCCACCGCAGAGGCGGGCTCCCCCTCCTCGAGTGCGGCGCGGATATCCTCGCGCAGGGCCTCATCGGGATCCGCTGCCGCGGCGCCAACCGGCACGATGCCGACATCCTCGTCCTCGCTCGGCGGCGCGATGACCAGCGCAATCTCGCCCTTTACCTCGCCGCGAGCACGCAGCTCTTCGGCGAGCTGGGCGGCGGGCCCGCGCAAGACCTCCTCGTGCAGCTTGGTGAGCTCGCGGCAGACGGCAACCTCACGCTGGGGAAAGACCTCCGCCACGGCCTCGAGCGTCGCCACGATGCGATGTGGAGACTCGTAGAAGATGAGTGCGCCGGGCACCACGGCAAGGCGCCGCAAACGGCGCACACGGTCGCCGTGCTTTCGGCCCAAAAAGCCCTCGAAGAAAAAATGCTCGCAGGGAATGCCGGACGAAACAAGCGCCGTGACGCAAGCAGAGGGCCCAGGAATAACTTCGACGGGCACATCGGCCTCACGCGCCGCCTCGATCAGCGCCTGGCCGGGATCGGACACGCTCGGCATGCCGGCGTCCGAGGCAAAGGCGAGGGTCTCCCCCGCCAGCAGACGGTCGACCAGGCCGGCAGCGCGGCTAGCGATCACATTCTCGTCGCAACGGACAAGCGGCTTGGAAATGCCCAGGTGCATCAGCAGCTTTGACGTCACACGCGTGTCTTCGCAGCAGATGACATCGGCAGCGGCAAAGGCCTCGCCAACGCGCGGGGACAGGTCACCCAGGTTGCCGATGGGCGTGCCGACCACATAGAGTTTGCCCGTATGGGCGCTGTTTTGCGTCATATCAACCTATTCAATCATGCCGCGCTCGAGCGTACCGAGCGCCGCGCGGGCGTCCCATGCTGCAATGCGCTTCTCGGTCTTCCACGTTTGGAAGAACCAACCGGCAGCCGGCGCAAACGAAGCCAGCTGGTTGGCGATAAACACGCGCTCGTAGGCATTGCGGCCCTCGGGCGTAACCGACGAGTTGGCAAAGATCGCCGCGCCCGACCATTCGCCCACCAGCACGGGGAACCCAGTCGAAATCGCTTCTTTAAGCTCGCGCTTGTTACGCGAAATCGCCGTCGTCAGCCCGCGAGGGCTCGTGATGTCGAGCGCATACTCGTCGCGGTAATGGTACAGGTGAAGGTCCATGTAGACGTTCTTGTACTTGGCGCCGCGCATAAAATGCTTCCACTCGCTGGGATGCCCCGACGACGAGAAGACGACGATCTTATCCTCGGGCATATACGAACGGACGAGCTCGTAGGCATCGCGATAGAAATTGCGCAGGTAGTGAGCAGGAATGCCATCCGTCATGGTGAAGAGGCTCTTGCGAACGCTCATCTGCGGCGTGTCCAGCAGCTCAATGCCCAGCAGGCTCTCGGCCTCGCCATAGCGATCGGCCAAGCGCTCGAGCACGTCGAGTGCGACATGACGGCCGTTGGTGGACGAATGCCACTCGGCAACAGCCTCCGGCGTGGTGGGCGAATCGTTGGAATCGCCCTGGCCACCGGGCACGGTTGCCAGATCGAGCAGCACGCGGATGTCGTACTTGGCAGCCCACTCAATCGCGCGGTCGATGTAATCGACAACCGATATGTAGGAGGCATCGGACTCCTGTGAGCCAAAGGCATACCAGGGCACCGGCAGACGCACGGCATTGAGACCGATCTGCGCCATGCGACGAAAATCGTCCTCGCTCACAAACGTCTCGTAATGGCGGCGCATGCGCTCGTTATAGGCGGCGGTACCCATGGCCTCCTGTAGCTCGGCCGCGTTGGATGCACCGGTCGCCGCGTACAGCGACGGGGTCACCCAAGGCTCGGGAATAAACCAGCCAGAGAGATTAACGCCGAGTATCCTCTCCATCACTGCCCCCTTCGGATCATGCAGGTCGAACCCGCATCGTATTGCATAGGATAAGTATCGTTTTGAGTATACCCGCGTGTGCGGACAGGCGACCGAACGGTCTGTAAAGTGACGCGAAAGTGGGAGGAATGTCTGGGGCGGGCGGGCTCGGAATGGTGCGACGAGGTGTGTACGCGCGCCGGAGGCAGGCACCGGAAAGTGTGTCCCGTTCTGAGCCCTTATTCTGGGACGCAGTTTCCGCAAAACCCTACATAAAAGAAAAGGACCCCTTTGCAGAGGTCCTAGTCAATTCAAGGTGGCGGGGAAGGGAATCGAACCCCTGACACGAGGATTTTCAGTCCTCTGCTCTACCAACTGAGCTACCCAGCCATTTGAGGTGTGCCTTGTTTCAAGGCTTGATTAGTATAACCAAGGACGCGTTCCGGTCAACCGAGAATTTCAAAAAAGTTTTTGAGCACAGCCTCGGTTCTTTAAATCGGCACGTCAGAGGCATCAGCCGGCAGCAAGAAGTTTTTCGCTCAGAGCCGCACGGGCAAACTCACTTGGCGTCATCCCCTCGGCAGCCGCCCGTCGACGAATGGCCTCCTTCATTCCCAGAGGAATCTTGACCGACAGCGTTGCCGTCCCCTCACCTGAGAGTGGGGGCCGTCCATGCACGATCCCACCAACGGTGTGTTCGCCATCCGGAAACTCTCCGCGCTCGTACGACTCGCGCCACGCGTCAATCATTTCATCCGTTACAACCTGACCATTAGCGGCCGTATACGTCTTGCCCATCATCGACCCCCTTTGCCGAACCTGTTCAATCTCCTGCCAAACTTACCCAATTTCGTATGACGGAAGTCAGCTGTCGCCAATTCTTAAGCCGGCACGCGTTGGAGAGCAGGGGTCGAAACAATGATTGAAGGACGCTCTAGTACGCCCCAGGCGCCGGGGCAGGAGCACATACGCCAGGGACGTACGTTTTCGTAGCATACGAGGACATAGCCGCGCGCATCGATGAAGGCGATGTCGATGGGATAGGCCATAAAACACGTATGGACCGAAGAGCAGCGTGGAAACGCCATGACGAGCGGCAGGCCGTTGGCGGCAACCGGACGCCGTCCCAGCATGCCGCGCAGGCGCACGACAAACGACTCCGCCACCGCAAACTCGGCCGGCGTCCAACCCAGCCTGTTGAGTGCCCGCGCGTAGGCGATGTAGGACGAGACCGCGGTCACATGACCACCCCCGGACGCCATGGATCGACCGTCACCGCGCGCTCGTGCGACAACGTTGTCGGCGCCCCCAGCGAAACGCCAGCGATGCTGAGAGAAGTCGGCCACGGCTCATAGTGCATGGTGCAGGTGTAGGTCCTAAACGTACCGGATAGGGAGAGCAGGCCACCATCCGATGCCTTCGCGCCTTGCTCGCTCGACACTTCGATCCGCAAGTCATAGCCTTCCATGGCATTCAGAATTTGAGTCTGAACCGTCGCCGAGGCATCGGCAGAGCTTTCGTCGCCCTCCCCCTCCGACGCCACGGCGTGCGCCAACACGATGTCGGGTACCACGCGGTCGAAGCGCGCGACAGCGCTGGCAAAGATCATGACGTTGTACACGATGAGTGCCAGCACCAGCAAAACGGGCGTAACCACCGCCATCTCCACCGTCGCTTGGGCGCGCTCCTCGCGCAGACGCATGCGGATACTCATTACGACCCACCGCCCAGAGCGCCAACCAGCGTGGCGACATCGACGGTGAGTGGGATGGAGCCGCCGCCGGGCAGAGGAATCTCCGCAAGCGTGAACACCGTACCGCTGATGGTGCGTTCGACTTGATATTCCAACGCCTCGCAAAGCGCCTTGGGATCGGTCACGCCCAACGGAATACTTCGCAGTTTGTCTTGCGCTTGAGAGGGACCGGCAATGTCAGACCCCGGGCCCTTAATGACGTTGGCGGAATCAGTCAGCACCGGCTTTCGCAGGCGCAAGTCGCACGGTTCCAAACCCAGCGCCGCCACGGACGCCGAAACGGTATCGCCGAGCCACGATGCAATGGAGCCCAACGCGCCGCTGCCCCCTCCTAGGCCTTTAATCATCTCGTCCATAAGTTCGTCGGCCGAACCTTGGATGTCTCCGTATCCCACAAGCAGCCGTCCCCAGACATCCATGACGCCATCGAGTACGCCGGCAACGCCACCCGAGCGTTCCTTCAATGTCGAGAAAAATCGCGAAAGCACGTTGTTTTGCGCCGTCGCCTCATCGGGCGCCAGCACCGCGGCAGAGATGGCACCGCGATCGCCAAGCCTGACTGCCGTGTTAAACGAAGAGTTGAGTTCATCGGGGCTCGAGATGGCACCCGAAACCGCAAAGGCAACCACGCCGTTGCGACCGGGCGGAGCGATACGCGGACGCTCGCCCGAAAGCGCTTTAATGGCCTGGTCAAACGCATTGCCCGCACGGTCGGCTTCGTCCTCGGTCTGACGCTCGAGCTCGAGCTCCTTGTTGCGACAGTCGACGTAGTCCTCCAGGGCGTCTTTAAACTTGTCAAAGTGATACTCGAAGCCGTTTTCGATAGAGGTTGAAGGCGCCGCAACGGCACCAAGCGACAAAACGCCAAAATGGCATTTGCTGCATTTATCCTGTCCATCGTAATCGGCAACCGAAGCAAATCCGCTCGGCGTCCCTTTCTTATAGTTAGGGCAGGTCGTCCCGTAATGCAGATACGCCTTGTCATCGTTCACGCTCGTCGGCCACACCGCATCGGTATAGAGTTCCGTCGCCCGAACCTCATCAGAGTTGCGCGGCAGCAGCGGAATATAGGAGGAGACCCTGTCTCTGTTCTCGGTTATATGTGCCCGATCGACCTCCGCGCTCGCATAGGTATAAAACGCCTTACGCGCCGCAGACTCTGCCTTCATCTCGACACTCGAGCCGTGGGGCTTCTCATTTGTCAGACGCCAATGGTAGTAGTCCTTCGCGCGATCAAGGGCAACTTGGGGCTCCCACGTAACGCTCGATGAGTAATGCGGATTTTGAACACCGGAGAGATCCGTTAGGCTTTTCGCACGCTCCCACATGCAAGAACAGCTGCCGGCCGAGCCCTTGTCAGACCCACCACAATCCGCCAGCCAAGCACGCTCTTTAGCCTTCGCCGTGTCCTCAGAAGCCTTCCGCAGCTCCTCGGCCGCACACTCTAAATCATCTGATGTGTCTTTAATGGCATCGGTCGAGATCTCGGACCCCTCGAGCGCAGCGAAGTCAGACTCGGATGTCCTGGGCACGGCAAGCGCCGTACCGGTATAGGCCACACTATCGGTATCCTGCGCCGACACCGCCTGCGTGGCACGCGCGGCGATCAGATACGGCAGAGCCGTCTCGATTTTCTGTAAGCCTTCCGATGCGCTTTTGGCAAACTTGTTGCGCGTTTTAATGATCTCAATCCCGGTGTCGACCATATTGCCGGCAACCGGCTCGGCACCCGGGATGAGGATGGCGACCAGGCCCGTCCCGATCGTGGCAAACCCCGCCAGCCCCAGACTCAAGATGCTCGCATCAACCACCGTGGCAGCCGTGTGATAGGACGACACTACGTTGGCACCCGCCAGCGCGCCGCTATCAGCCGCCACCTGGGTATCCCCGGCACGCGACATGCTCCATATCGCCGCGGTCGACGAAAACAGCAGCGTGAGCACCACCAAGATGACCACCGCAGAGGAGAGCGTGGTGTAGGCACCGTCTTCGATAAACAGGTCGATACCGGCTCGACCCATAAAGCCGCCTCGTTTGCGGAGAGCGCCTGGTCGACGGCGGGCCGCAAACCCTTGCGTCACCCGCAACAGGCAGCGCCTAATCCCATGCAGCAATCCACGAATCATAATCTCCCTCCAGCCATTCGGGACGCGATTGATACGAGACATCGACCTTGAGCTCAACGTAGCCGCCCTCGGCGGTACCACCCATAGCCTGCGCAAACGCACCGATCACAGGCAACGGCTTGACCTCGCCGGAAACGGACACGGACGAGACGCCACCCGCACCGGCCCGGCCAAGCTCGATATCCCACGACAACGGCCCGCCGGCATGAAAGATCGAAACGTTGGGCACTGCGGCAAGTCGGCGGCGGGTGAACTCCTTAAGATCGTCGTCCTCCGCCGTCGTCGTGGTCATGAGCCGCGCGGTCTCGGCGGCGGCAGACTCCATGACCGCGCGCGTATAGAGCAGGCACACCGGTTGCAGCGCGAGAAGGATGAGTGTCAGAAACGTCGGCAGCAAAAAAGCGGCCTCGACCGTAGACTGCGCCCGGTCCTCGCGCGCGGCATCAATACAACGCGATGTCCTTAGCGGCCGCAGCGGCGTCGATAACCGACGTCGAGGCAACGCCATGGGATGCCGCCCGCTCAACCAGCGCCGCCAAGCGCCCATCGGTGCCGGCACGCCAAAGTCCCGCGATCGCCAGCACGATCGATAACAGCGCCACCGTGACGATGGCGTATTCGACCGTCGCCTGGGCAGATTCCTCACGCAGGACATCATGCATTTCACGATCCCTCCTTTGAGTCCGTTGCCTGCGGGCTCAGGCGCACGGCGCGCAGACGACACGAAGCATCGCCAGCATCCGCGGCAATTGTCACCATATCGACCCAGCCGCGTTCGTCGCGCACGATGGCGCCCCACACGTTTCCCTTGATGTCGAGATAGCCGCTCAGAGCAAGTTGCGCCGTGGGTACCTCGCGATAGGCACGCAGCATATCCGCCGCCGCTTCGGTCATCGGTCGGTCCTCGGACCATGCAAGCCGGACCGCAATCGCGTTGCCCTCAGGCGAATCCGTCGCAGTGCCAGACCGCTTGTCGAGCGTCCGCAGAAAGGTTTGCGCCGTGACAGCGACATCCGAATCGTCCGCATCTCGCATCTCATCTTTTTGAGACGCCACCGCCGAATCTGAGCCCAAATCGGAGGCGGTCCCAGGACGCTGCTGCCGCGCGGCGTTAAGCCCCCAAAGCACCGCCGCTATCGCCACGGTCAGGCAAGCAAACACCAGCAGCACCCCGATGGGGCGCTCGCCCTCTACAGGCTGTTGATGCCCTCGCTGATAGCGTTCCATAGATCTTGGACCTTGCCCTTAAATGCGACGATGGCGATAATCGCGATCACCACGAGCACGCCGACCAAGATGGCATACTCGGTGGTACCCTGTGCACTCTCCTCCTGCAATAGTTCCTCGGCGCGCTGACGAACATGTGCCGCCCGGCAAAACGCCCAGCCCTGGACCTTGCCAGCAGCGTCAGTCATCGTGTTCATGTATTCCTCCCTACATCATCCCGCCTGCTCCCAGCAGCGGGCCCAATATGGACAGAAGCAACGCCGGCAAGATGAGCGTGCCGGTGGGAATCAGCAGCTTGACGGGTGCACGCTCGATCTCGCGCTCGACCGCGGCGCGATGAGCCGCACGGATCTCGCGACTTTGAGCGGCCAGCGTCTCGGCAAGTGGGGCACCCAGGGCGAGCGCCTGCCCCACCGTGATGGCAAAGGTCTCGAGCGCTCGCACGTCCAGGTCGCGCGCGGCGGCCAACAACTCGTCCTCACGCGTGCCCACGCCCACCTGCCACGCCATGCAGGCGCGCTCAAGGCGAAGAGCCAGCACTGACCGGCGGTTGGCGCAGAAAATCTCAAGCGCCGCATCAAACGAAAGACCGGCCGAAAGACCCAAGCGCACAACATCGATCATCTCGGACACTTCGCCGAGCGACACTCGCGCCGGGCCGCCCGCTCCAACCGCGCCCTTCACTCGCGCGGTCAGAGCATCGACCACCGAGCGACCCGCGGCAGCGACCAGCACCGCCTCGCGCTTGCAGGCCCCTGCGATCTTGCGTGCATCCGCCCGATCCAAACCCGTCGCGACAAATACACTCAGGGCGCACAGGCAAGCCGCAACTGCAACCGGGGCGCTCATAGCTCCACCCGCATAATGCGCCGGATAACCACCAGGGCAACGGCGTTGAGGGCAAGACCCAGCACCACAGCGCCCGCGCCGGCAGGCGTCGCAAGACCGCGACGAAAATCTGCCGAAAGCAGCGCCAACACCGCGCACATGCCCGCCGGCATCGCCGCGACCATATGCGCAGACATGCGAGCCTGCGACGTCTTAACATCCAGGCGGCGCTTGAGCTCAATGCGCTCCCCCACCATGCTCGACGCCTCGGACAGTAAGTCGGCAAGCGGAGCGCCGGTGCGCTGAGACACCTTAAGCGCCAAGGTCACAAGCGAAAGACCGGGGGCGTCAATACGCACGAGCAAGTCATCGAGCGCGTCGGTCGCCGAGATGCCGCAATCGATCGCCGCCGCCACCCGCAAAAACTCGGTATGCACCGGCTCTTGCGCATGAGCGCCCACAAAGCGCATGCCCTGGGCCAGCGAATGTCCCGAGGCAAGCGACATGGAAAGTGCGGTAAACGCCTCGGGCATTGCCTCTTCTGCATCGTGTTGCTCGCGCCGGCTCTCAAAGCCATCCCGGGCGGCGCCAACGGCAAACGGAGCAACAAGTCCCAAGACAAATCCGAGGGGCGATAACGACACCATCGTTAGTAAAACGCAGCAGACACCGCTCGATAGCAGCAGAAACGCCAAACGCCCCGAAGCATCTTCGATCACGAGGCCAAGGCGATGCGCCGGAGCCAGCGATGCCCACGAACGGGCGATCTTTTTCAGCAGATCGTTTTCCACCAGCTCACGCGGCAGCTTCTCTGCCACCGTCTCGAGCGCCTGACGTGCCAGCTCCGCCGGCGGTACCTGCGGCACACGAGGTTCCGCCCCGCACGCCGTCGCGACAGAAAGCCCTGCCAAGCCCCCTACGACGAGGGGCACAGTGATCTCCATTCGTCCACCTCCTCTTGTGTGAGCGTCCCCGACCGCAGGCCTTCTGCGATAAACGGCGGCTCGCGGTCAAGCGTCCAGGTGCGCTCGGCGGCATCGAACGTCACATAGCGCTCGAGCTCTACGCCGCCCGATGCGGCGCGTCGCACCCCCGAATACGAGGAGACGAAGCGTCTGCCATCGGCGTGGCGCTCGGACATCACGATACCGTCGAGTGCCATGGCAATCTGCTCCTCGATAAGCTCACTCGGCAGATCGATCCCATAACGTGCAAGCAACGTCAAACGCACCACGGTCTCCTGTTCTGAACCCGCATGAAGTGTGGTGAGCGATCCGTCGTGGCCCGTGTTCATGGCCTGCAACATGTCGCAGCACTCGGCACCGCGCACCTCGCCCACCACGATGCGGTCGGGGCGCATGCGCAGGGCATTAGTTACCAGGTCGCGGATCGTCACCGCGCCCTCACCCTCAATTGAAGCCTCGCGCGCCTCTAGGCGCACCACGTGCGGATGATGCGCAAACTTGAGCTCGGCAGAGTCCTCGATCGTCACGATGCGCTCGCCGGTGGAAATCTCACATGACAACGCGTTGAGCAGGGTGGTCTTACCAGATCCCGTGCCTCCCGCAACCGCCAGGTCCTGTCGCAGCGACACCGCGCACGACAGCAGCTGCGCATACCAAAGCGGCAGCGACCCCAACCCCACGAGCTCGTCCAGCGAGCAGATACGGTCCGAGAACTTTCGGATGGTGAGAATCGGTCCGTCAATCGCCACAGGCGGAATCACCGCGTTGACGCGATAACCCGTCTTGAGGCGGGCGTTGACGATGGGGCTACGCTCGTCGATACGGCGGCCGAGCGGCGAGATGATGCGGTCGATGAGCACACGGATCTGCTCGTCGTCCTCAAACGCGTGCTCGATGGGGTACAAAACGCCGCCGCGTTCAAAGAAAGCCGAGCGGCAGCCGTTGATCATGATCTCGGTAACGGTGTCGTCCTCGATGAGCGGCTGCAACGGCCCCAAGCCCACCACATCATCCAAAATCTCGTCGATGATGGTCTCGCGCTCGGGCGTCGCGAGATCGGTCGGCTCCTCAACATTGAGCGCCGCCTCCACCGCGGGACGCAATTCCGAACGAGCAAGCGCCGGATCGATGTAGGCGCTGATGCGCGCCACCTCGTCATAGCCCACGCGGTCCATTACGGCGCGCTTGGTGCGTCGTTTCACCGCGCGGCGACGCCCCGCATCTACAGGCGCTGCCGTCGCTGCAGCGCCGGCAGCCTTAATCCTCGTTTGCAGGCTCATCGCTGATCACCCTCGCGCGACCAGGGAAGGCGAATACGCGGGCGTTCGGTGCGTGTTGCACGGTCGGCGACCATATCGCTCCAAGGGCCGACGGCGCACCCCAGTTCCACGAGCATCTCGCGCGTGGCCTCGCGCACGCTGGTCGCAAAAGCGCTGGTCTGCCCCACTGCCTCGTCAGCGCGCCCAAACGCCATGAGCGCGGCGAGATCCTGCCCGCCATCGGCGATACGAATCTTGGAGCTCAACGCACAGGCAATCTCAAAGCGCATGGCGACGTCCTCGTCTGCCCCGCGCGCACCGAACCGGTTGAACACGGCGCTCATGCGCGTGCGCGGCACACCTACTCGACTTGCCAGTTCAATGACGCGCGACGCCGATGTCGCGGACGACACCGCCGCATCGCCAACGACCAGGCAACGGTCGCTCGCTGCCACCGCAGCCGCCACGGCGTCGCCCCAAAAGACCGAGGTATCGATAAAGACCACGTCGGATTCGCGACGCAGGACATCAAGCAGTAGCTCCACCGGACGTGCCATGAGCTCGGCTTGCTCGGGCGCCGCGACGGGACCCCAGAGCGTAACGCCCGGCGCCACGCGCATCGAAGCGGCTACGATATCCGGCTCGGCGAGCACGCCCGCCGCCGACGGCTCGATAAGTGCCGCCATATCGCGCGGAGCATCGACGCCTAACAAGTCGTAAAGGTTTCCAAACATCAGGTCCAGGTCGAGCACGGCGGCACGCAAGCCCAACAGCGACGATGCGTGTGCCATGGTGGCAACAATCGTCGACTTGCCGCAACCGCCCGAACCCGAAATGGCGCAGATGACCGGAGCTCGATGCGGCGGAGCAGCGGCGTCTGCCGGCGGCATCTGAAGCGGCGGGGCGGGCGTCGGTGACAGCGTCCCCGTCTCCCCCGCCGCAACCACACGCTGCGTCCAAGCCGGCATGGCAGCTTGTTCGGTCTGCGAGGCAGGCTCGTTCTGTGCAATCTGCTCATGCTGCATCGGCGACAACTCGCCGCACCCGGCAAAGCCCTCAACTTCGTCCAGTTCATCTGCCAGATTCACGCCGTGCACGTATCCCATATCTACAGCCGGGGAGTCGCCAGCATGCTGCGCCGGCCCTCCAGCGTCATCGTATACAAGGGGGTTCCGGGGGCGCCGACCATGCTCGGCTTCCGCTTTTCCATAATCATCAACACGCGGGCCTCTTGTAGCGCGAGGCGCCCCGGGTTCCCTGTCAACAAAAGCATCGGGCTCAATCGTCATGCGCCGATCGGAATCAACCGCTCCCTCGCCCGCGCGCCCGTTGCCGCATATACTGTGCGCAGCGATGACCTCGGTCGCCCCCGCGCGAAACAGCCCCTCGATATCCGACGGATCGAGCGCTTCTATCAACACGACCACGCGACTCACGCGGCCTTCGGCCGTCAGGCGCGCAACAGTCTTGCGCACATCTTCGGTATCAAACAGAGACGCCGCGATGATGGCAGCCCCGCGGCGCGACGGAAACGCCCGCGCCATGGAAACCAGCCCGTCCAGGTCACCCACGCGAAGCACCTGTGCACCCGCATCACGGCCCTCGACTTCCCGCTGCAACAGCCCGTAATCGCCGCACGCGCAGCACGCAAGCCAGATCGCCTTCATCGCTCGTCGCCTCCGCTCTTTTTGCCGCGCGCCGTGGCGGGAATCGTCAAGCTGACCGTTCCCTTGCCCGAGGCGCCCAGCAGTTCCTTGACGTCTTCGGGGTCAGCCGCCAGCGTCACCCATTCGATCTTGCCCTCGCGCGTGGCACCGGAATCCTCACTGGTATCGATCACGTACGCGCCGCACAGCCGATCGGTTACGCCGTCTTTTTGCACATACACATCCACGTAGCTGCCCACGCCCGTGGCGCCGCCGACCGAGTGCTCGGCATCGACCGCCACCGAAACGGCGACCTTGCCCTTAGGCACCTCGAGCTTGTGGCTCTCGGCCTTGGTGTAGACATTGCAGATCACGGCGTTTTTGGGAATACGCGAAGTCGTCACGTCGCCGCGCACCTGGCGCAGTTCGGTCGCCGCGTCACGCGGCAGCAGACTCGTCAGCCATTCCTGGGTTATGACATTGGTCTCATCGAGGGTCTCGCCCACATCGATATCACGCGCCGCAACGCATACCTCGACGCGATCGCCCCCGTACTTGGCCAAAGTCTCAGCCTGGACCTGTTCGGCTTGCGAGCGAATCGACGAGCCGTAAACCATGCAGAGCAGAGCGGCGAGCACGCCCGCGACCAGACTGATGGCGATGCGCTTGCTCTTGTTCACAGCCGCTCCTCTCATGGCAGTGCCGGGCGAATGCCCGCACCACCATTGTCTGGGCGATCAGAGTGCAAAGCGGCGCAATCGCGATCTTGGTTTTCGATGTCAAACCAATCGCTGACCAAAAACTGACCAGCCCGTCAAGCTCGTGGCAAGGTTTTGGTCAGCACGTCAGCAAACTGCATGTTTCGAGGCTTTTCCGCAGCAAAAAAGCCGCCTCTCGTACAGTTGGAAGACGGCTGTCATAGGAAAAATCAATTACAGATGGACATCGGGATCGAGCATTTGAGCACTCACGCGCATGGATGACGCCAGGTTTTGGAACGTTTCCAGACGCAGGCTGTCGATCTGCCCGGCGTCCTCGGCCTCGCGAACGGCACAACCCGGCTCATGGGTATGCGTGCAATCGCCAAACCGGCACGCGCGCGATGCCTCGACAATCTCGGGGAAGGCGCGCGCCAGACCCCGCTCGTGACCCACGAGCGGCAAACTGCGCAGACCCGGGGCATCGGCGATCACGCCGGCGTCGCCCGGCAGTGCCACCATCACGCGCGCGACGGTAGTGTGACGGCCCTGGTCGTCGCGTTCGCGCACGCCGCCGGTCGCCAACGTATCGTGGCCCAGCAGTGCATTGAGCAGCGTCGACTTGCCGGCACCCGACTCGCCCAGAATCATGGCGCAGCTCCCGGCAGGCACGCAGGAACGGACCTCGTCCAGGCCGCGGCCCTCGGCAGAGGACGTCACGATCACGCGCACGTCCGGACCCACCAGGTGGCGCGCGCGGTCCAGATCGCGCTCGAGCTCCTCGGCATCGCAGCGATCAGCTTTGGTGAGTACCACCACCGGCTCGGCATCGCAGTCGAGCGCCAACACCAGCGAGCGCGCCACGCGGTCGAGCAGCACCTCACCGGCACCGAGCGCCTGCACGATTAGCACGCTATCCACGTTGGAGCAGAGCACCTGACGCTCTCCGCGGGCACGGCCGCGCCAACGCTCAAAGCTCGTACGGCGCGGCAGCACGCACTCAATCACGCCCATATCGTGCCCGGGAGCGCGGCGCACCGCCACACGGTCGCCCACGGCAGGCAGCAGGACCTCATCCTCGCCGCGCGACTTGGCAAACCCCACGGCATGCTCGGCGCGAAAGGTATCGTCGGCAGTCGCCACCAGCGGAAACCCGCGATCCAAGCGCACCACGGCACCCAGCCGCATCTGCTCGGACTCCTCGGCATGTGCGCAGAAATCATCAAAGGCAGTCTGCTGGGCTTCATCGACCGGCAGGTCATCAAACGCCGGAACGTCCTGCAGCGCGTCGAGTCCCGGCACGCTCGCCAGCAGCTCCTCGGCAGACGCGGGAGCCTCGGTCGCGAGCTTCCGACGACGATCGCGCTTAGCCCGCGCCCCCGTCGTCTTTTTCTTCGCCTTAGCCTTCGCCTTGCCCACAGATGCCTCCCAGCACAAAACCACACAACTGAGCAGGTATTTTAAATCAAAAAGAGCTGGCCGGGCAAAGCCCGACCAGCTCACAAACTTTCCCTCAGCCCTTTATCATCCGCGCGGGAGAAAAGCCAGCAAGGATACCGCAGGGCCCGCCCCGGAAGCCCTTTCTCCCGAACGATCCCGCAGCGCGAAGCGCGAGGACCAGTGAGGGAGAAAGGGCGTGGGGTGGGCCCGGACGAGTACGTTACTCTTTCTCCACGGCGCGCATGATCGCCTTGTAGATCTCCATCAGCGGGATGATCAGGAAGGCCAGGCCCAGGGCAGCAACAACGCCCTTGAGCTCAAGCGTCACGGGGCCAAAGAACATCTCGGCAAGCGTCGGCTGCACGGTTACGATCACCGTCAGTACCAGCGCCAGCGCGGCGGAAGCCCACAGCCACTTGTTCTGCTTCTTCATGGTGAACAGCGACGCACGACGGCTGCGCATATTGAAGCAGTGGAAAATCTCAACCATGTTGAGCGTGATGAACGCCATCATCACGCCTTCCTCGTCGGCATTGCCGGCGATCATATCGGCGATATGGATGTAGCCCATGTCAAAGTACACGCCCACAAAGAAGCTCGCCAGCACCAGCACGGTGATGATTAGGCCCTGGACCACACAGTCCAGACCCATATGTCCGGCAAAGACACCGTCCTTGGCGTTGCGCGGCTTGCGCTTCATGATGTCGCCCTCGGCATCCTCCATGCCCAGCGCGAGCGCGGGGAAGCAGTCGGTGACCAGGTTCACCCACAGCAGCTGCACCGGCTGGAAGATGGTAAAGCCGATGAGCGTGGCGATAAACACCGAGAACACCTCGGCAAGGTTGGCCGAAAGCAGGAACTGGATGACCTTGCGGATGTTGTCGTAGATGCGACGGCCCTCTTCGCAGGCACCGATGATGGTGGCAAAGTTATCGTCGGCGAGCACCATGTCGGCGACGTTCTTGGTGACGTCGGTACCAGTAATGCCCATGCCCACGCCGATGTCGGCGCGCTTGATGGACGGGGCGTCGTTGACGCCGTCGCCCGTCATGGCCACGATCTGGTCGCGCGACTTCCAAGCCTCGACGATGCGTGTCTTGTGCTCGGGTTGGACGCGGGCGTACACGCCGTAGTCCTCGATGTGCGCGTCGAGCTCCTCGTCGCTCATGCGATCGAGGTCGGCACCGGTGATGGCATGGCTGCGATCGGTGACGATGCCCAGCTGCTTGGCGATGGCCACGGCGGTGTCGATGTGGTCGCCCGTGATCATGACGGTGCGGATACCGGCATCGTGCGCCTCGCGGATGGCGTCGGCGACCTCGGGGCGGACAGGGTCAATCATGCCGGACAGGCCGCAGAAGACCAGGTCGTGCTCGAGCGCGGCGGGACTACAGTCGGCCGGGACCTCGGTGTAGGTGCGGCTTGCCAGCGCCAGTACGCGCAGGGCCTCGTCGGCCATGGCCTTGTTGGCGGCCACGAGCTCGGCACGACGCTCCTCGGTCAGGGGGACGACCTTATCGCCCTCGTAGATATGGGTGCACAGGCCGATCACCACGTCGGGCGCACCCTTGGTGTACTGCTCGTACTCGCCATCCAGGGTCTCGACGACCACGGACATCATCTTGCGGCCCGAGTCAAACGGGGCCTCGCCCACGCGCGGATGCTCGGCAGTCAGGCCAGTGAGGCCCGCCTTGCCGGCGTCGTTGACGAGCGCGCACTCAGTCGGCTCGCCCACGGCCTCGCCCAGCTCCTCGTCCCACTGAGCATCGGAGCACAGCGCCATGCCGGCCAGGAACTTCTCCTTGGGCGCAGCGAGCTCGTGCTTGACGACGGTCATCTTGTTCTGGGTAAGGGTACCGGTCTTGTCGGAGCAGATGGTCTGCGTGCAGCCAAGGGTCTCGACGGCAGAGAGCTTGCGGATAATCGCCTGGCGCTTGGCCATCTTGGTCACGCCGAGCGAAAGGACGATGGTCACGACGGCGACCAGGCCCTCGGGAATGGCGGCGACGGCGAGCGAGACGGCAACCATAAAGGTGTCGAGCAGGGCAGTCGGATCGGTAAGGACGTTGCCCACGCCGTGGCGGAGGATGTCAACGCCAAAGATCACGACGCAGATGACGATCACCATGATGGTGAGGATGCGGCTGAGCTCGGCGAGCTTCACCTGCAGCGGCGTGAGCTCTTCCTTGGCCTCGGCCAGGGCGCCGGCGATCTTGCCCATCTCGGTGTTCATGCCGGTGCCGACCACGACGGCGCGACCACGGCCGTACACGACGGTGGAGCCCATATAGCACATGTTCTTACGGTCGCCGAGCGGCACGTCATCGGTGCTCGCGGCGAGCTCGATCACGTTGGCGTGCTTCTCTACGGGCACGGACTCGCCGGTGAGCGCGGCCTCTTCGATCTTCATCGTGGCGCTCTCGAGCACGCGGCAGTCGGCCGGGACGGAGTCGCCCGCCTCGAGCATGATCACGTCGCCGGGCACGAGCTCGGCGCTCGGCAGGTGCACGAGCTTGCCGTCGCGCAGCACCTTGGACTGCGCCGCACTCATCTCCTGCAGGGCCTCGAGGGCCTCCTCGCTCTTGGCTTCCTGGACCACGCCCAGCACCGAGTTGACGATAACGACGAACATGATGATGGCAACATCGGCAAAGTCGGGCTCGCCCTTGACCATGCCCGTGAGCGCACTGATGACGGCGGCAACGATCAGCATGATGACCATGGGGTCGGCCATCTGCTCAAAGAAACGCTTCCACAGCGGCGTCTTCTCGGCTTCCTCGAGCTTGTTAGGGCCTGTCTTGGCGAGGCGCGAAGACGCCTCGTCGTTGCTCAGGCCGAGGTTCTCATCGACACCTTGGTCGCTGAGCACCTCCGCCGCGGCGGACAGGTATTCCTTTTGCATATAGAGTCCCCTCCTGGGATTCGGGCCACTCAGCAGATTGATGCCCGATCATAATTCCCAGGAGAAGGGCAAGGGCTCATCAAGGCTGCCGTGCTGAGCGGCAGTTGATAGTGGAGCTATGGTACCCCAAAGAGACGCGTCTAGCCAAAACAATCGGTTTGGAAATATGGTCCGCACGCAACGGTGCAGACCGTGTGATGCTCAACATTGGTAAAACGTTTTTTCTTCGGCACATCGCCAAACTGACATATCGCCCAGATAGCAGCGGTTGGAGTGGTTGGTAAAGATTTTTCATATACCGTTTTTCCCGCAAAAAATGAACTTCCATTTCGGCATACGGTCGATTTTTTGGGGTATTCGGTCGGCATTTCGTTATAATCATCTCGGTTTTATTTCTTATGGTTTATCTATCAGCGCAAGACGATGTCAGATGGAGGTCTGAATGTACAAGCGCACTAAGATTGTATGCACCATGGGTCCCGCCTGCGATAGCGACGAGACCATCCGCGAGATGATCAAGGCGGGCATGAACGTCGCCCGTTTTAACTTCTCGCACGGCTCCTACGACGAGCACCACGGTCGCATCGAGCGCGTCCGCCGTATTTCCAAGGAGCTCGGTCTGCCTGTCGGCATCCTGCTCGACACCAAGGGCCCCGAGGTCCGCACCGGCCTTCTGGTCGACGGCAAGAAGGTTGCCGTCAAGACCGGCGATAAGATCGTCGTCACCGCTCAGCCCACGTCCGAGGATTTCCACGGCACCGCTGAGCACATCTCCCTCGACTACCTGGCTCTGCCTTCCGAGGTCGAGAAGGGCTCCCTCATCCTGATCGATGACGGCCTGGTTGCCCTCGAGGTCGAGTCCGTCAGCGGCCAGGACATGACCTGCGTCGTTAAGAACGACGGCCTGATCGGCGAGCGCAAGGGCGTCAACATGCCCAACGTCAACATCTCGCTGCCCGCCATCACCGAGCGCGATCGTCAGGACATCCTCTTTGGCCTGACCGAGAACATCGACTACATCGCCGCTTCCTTCATCCGTGACGGCGAGTCCGTCCGCGGCATCCGCAAGCTTTGCCGCGAGAACGGTGGCGAGCACGTGACGATCTTCCCGAAGATCGAGTGCGCCCTGGGCGTCGAGAACTTCGACGAGATCCTCGAGGCTTCCGACGGCATCATGGTCGCCCGTGGCGACCTGGGTATCGAGATCAAGCCCGAGCTCGTTCCGCACATCCAGAAGGAGATCATCGCCAAGTGCAACGCGGCCTACAAGCCCGTTATCACCGCTACGCAGATGCTCGACTCCATGCAGCAGAACCCGCGCCCGACGCGCGCCGAGGTTGCCGACGTTGCTAACGCCATCTACGACGGCACCGACGCCGTTATGCTCTCTGGCGAGTCCGCTGCCGGTAAGTACCCGGTCGAGGCCGTTAAGATGCAGGCCAGCATTGCTCTCGAGACCGAGAAGTACCTCCCGGCCCACGCTCCGCTCGAGGTTCCGGCCGACGCTCACGGCACCCGCGTCGTCAACAACGTTGTGGGTATGTCCGCTGTGAACATGGCCACCACCGTTGGCGCCAAGTGCATCACCGTGCCGACGACCACCGGTCGTACCGCACGCCTGATCTCGCACTTCCGTCCCAACATGCCGATCTGCGCGTTCTCCCGCCACGAGTGGGCCGTCCAGCAGATGATCATGTACTGGGGCGTTATCCCGCACCAGGCCGAGATTACCCAGGGCACCGTCAACGGCACGATCGTCAAGGCGATCGAGACCGCTAAGGAGCTCGGCTACGTCGAGGCCGGCGATCTGACCGTCGCCACCGCCGGCGATCCCCGCATGAGTGTTCAGCTCGAGGACAAGGTCTCCTCGACCAACGTCGCTTACGTCGCTCAGGTGCGCTAAATCGCACTTGCAAGCACGCTTGCATTGCAAAAGGGCCCGGAAGGCTTTGCCTTCCGGGCCCTTTTTAGACCTTCTTCGTATGCCGCATCATCGATTTGTGTTCAGTCGCAAGCCTCTCCGATGCCGAGCGCACCACCGAAGACGCCCTGCGACGGGAGCCGTTGGTCAATTGGAATGAACTGTTCACCGTTAAGCCGGCCGGCTAGCAGCTAGCGATCAGGGGGACTGCGGGAACGTCAGAAGCAGCAACGCGAGCCGCAAATCCCGCCTCGGTCAGCTCGATGACCTCGGTAAACGTTGCATCGAAAAACTCCTCGGTTAGCAGGCGATACGGCGGATGATCGGGCTCGCCGGGGTTTTCGCGTACAATCTCGTGCATGACGCCGATAGTCTTGAGCACATATTCTTTATGGATGGGATACTGCCCAAAACGCGTCGCAGCGGTATAGAGGCGATCGGTCGCACGCGGAATGGAAACGATGCCCAGCGTCTTGCCAAACCAGTCAAAATCGCCCTGCTTTTTAATGCGGAATTCCTCGCACGGCTTGCCGCCGTGTGCTTCCAGATACTGGTTCACACGCGTGTTCCATACCGTGTCGGCCACCAGATGCGACCAGACGCCCAGCGTTAAATCGAGCAGCGACTGCGCCACATCTTCGGACGCAAGCGAGAACTCACAGGCGCCGGGACCGACAACCGGCTCGGCATCCCTGTAGCGCTGAGGATAGTGCACGCGGTTCAGTCGCTCGCGCTCCTCGACAATCGAGGTAGCCTCAGCAGGTTCGCCCGCGGGTGCGCCTTTAAGCAGCGGCGCCACATAGGTATCCCAGAACTCGTGCTCGCGCGGCTTAGGGATAGGCTCGGGCTTTGCAAAGTGCGTAATGCGATACGGAATGGGATCGGCGATGCCAGGGACCATATAGCCCACGAAGATATCCGGAATCACGCAGCCAAACAAAAAGGCATTGCGGTCGCGCACGCTATTGGCAAGCACGCTAGCACGTGCCAGCAAGCGCTCCGTTTGAGCGATATGAATGTTCCAACTTGGCATAGCCACCCCCATAAAACCTGGTTAACTATACCATCACGGCAGAGTCGCACAGGCGGCCATACATACCCTACGCAGCAACTATTCCGCAGCACCGCTTTCGGTTCCATACGACGGCACGGGCGCCTCGACCACATGGTGATATCGATCGATATAGATGACACGGGCCTCCAGGCGGCGCACCAAATCTTGATGGTGCGTACTCATCAAAACCGTCTTACCGGCAGCAACGTAGGCCAGCAAAAAGCTGACCACGATGTCGCACGAATCCTCATCGAGTCCGTTGGTAGGCTCGTCGAGCACCAGGATATCGGGGTTCATCGACACGACGGCCGCCAGCGCCACACGCTTTTTTTGCCCGCCCGAAAGCTGATAGGGCGAGGCATCGACCAGATCGGAAACCTGGAACAGCTCCATGGCATCGCGAACGCGGCACTTAAGCTCGTCTGTCGACAGCCCCATTTGAGCCGGGCCAAAGGCGACCTCCTCGCCTACCGTGGCGCAAAACAGCTGGGCATCGGCATTTTGAAACACGAAGCCTACGCGCTGGTGAAAGCGCTGGGAAGCCACGGAATCCTTTAGAAACGCCGCGTCGACCGCATGCCCGTCGAACAGGTACGCACCCGCGTCTGCGAGCTCAAGACCGTTAATAAGGCGCATGATCGTCGTCTTGCCGCAGCCATTCGGGCCAAGCAGGGCAACGAGCTCGCCACGATCGACCTGCAGCGAAACGCCGTCGACCACCGTATGGCCCGCATAGGAAAACACCACGTCGCGTAGCTCGATGAGCGGCGCGACCTCGGCGCCCGCACCGTTCGTGCCCGCCGCATTATTCATATCGATCGTCAAAACGTCGCCCTTCCCTATTCACATCAACAGCCCGCCGTCCGCACTACAGCACAGCGCACAGCACCGCAAACAGCGCCACGGCGACCGCATAAACCGCATCGCGCCAGCTCAGTCCGCTCCGTGCGGGCGCCGGATACGCACCGGCAAAGCCGCGGCAAAGCATAGCCTCGTCCATCGCGTGGCTGCATTCCATCGCCTTGATAAAGGTCATGCCCATGATACCCGCGATCGAATCGGTACGCGAAAATCCCTCAGGCGTACGGCCAACGCTGCGCAGCATGACCGATTCGCACAGATCGTGCGCTGTGCGTCCCAGCACCTCGATATGCTTGAGTGCCATATCAAAGGTAAAGATGACCTCGTCGGGCAGATGCAGCATCTTGAGCGCTGCCGACATGCGGCTCCACGTGAGGGTCCACGAAACGCCCAGCACCACCGACACATTAATGAACGTCTTGAGCGCAATCTTGAGCATGGCGCCCGTAGCGGAAGCGCCCAGCAGCAGGGCAGGCAGCGCCAGAACCACTGCGAGTCCCGCGGCGCCGAGCGCCGGCACAAAAGTCGCGCGCAACCCGCGTGCTGGGCGCACCGCGACCAGCACCAACGCGATCGCCGCCATCAACATCAGGTACAGCGGGCTTTGCGTCAGGCACACGCACAGAACGCAAACGAACATCCCCACCAGGCGCACCGGAGCCGAAACGCAAGAAAGGGCGCGGTCGACCATCGACCCGCCCTCGTGCGCGCCTCCACCCAGGCGAACCCGCTCAAGCAGGCTCGCCAGGTGCAGGACATTCTTTTGCATCACACGATGCCGAGCCCCCACGGGCTCATATCGCTCCTCGGCCGCAAGCCAGCTAGGCAGCTCGGCTATTGCCATGAGCACCGCTTTCCTTGACCGTCAGCGAGACCAGGCGGAATGCGATGGTAAGCACCGCCACGCCAATCACGCCCGAAAGAATATACATCGCGGCCTGGCCGGCAAAGCCAAGGCCCTGCTCCTCGGAATAAACCTGCAGGTAGTCGCCCGTGGGCAGCGCATCGGCAAAGGTCGGAGCATCGAGGCCGACCGAAGCCTGCAGACTGTCGTCACCAGCCTCCTGAACGGCGGTCGCGGCGCCCTCAGCGTCCCACTCGCCCCAGGCGTCACCCGTGGCCAAAAGGCCCAGCGGCGTGGCCAAGACAAGCACGGCGACCAGAATGAGCGTAGGGATTAGGGAAGTCTTCTTGGCGGTACCATCGGCGGCAAGCTGGCCATCGACGGCCTCGGGCCCGACGATAATGCTCGGCGCCGTCTTCTTAATGAAACCATAGATGGCGGCCGTCGCCACGCCCTCGATCACGCCGGCAACCAGCATATGCGGGACCAACATGGCCGGAATAGCCACGGACAGCGGGAAGGGGCAGTACAGCGGAGCGCCCGAAGCGTTGGTAAAGAGCATCGGCTGAATACCAAACTCGATTGCCGCGCACAGGGCCGCTAGGCACAACCCGACCCAACCGCTCACGATGGCAGAAGCCGAGGTGCCCCACCTTTTGTCGTGCAGACGGCTGTTGAGCGCACGGAACACGATAGCAGCGGTAAACGGCAACACAAAGGCCATGTTAAAGCAGTTGGCTCCAAAGGACAGGATACCGCCGTCGCCAAACAGCAGCGCCTGCAGCGCCAGCGCGACCGAAACCGCGATGGCCGCGGCCTCCGGGCCAAGCAGCAGCGCGATGAGCGCGCCGCCAACGGCGTGTCCCGTGGTACCGCCGGGCAGCGGCACGTTGAACATCATGAGCAAGAAGGAGAATGCGGCGCAGATGCCCAGGAACGCCATATGCTCGCGATCGAGCGTAGCACGCACCTTCTTGATGCAATGGACCCATACGGGCACCATCGCCACCGCCATAACGGCATCGGTCTGCGGGGACAGATAATTATCGGGAATATGCATGAGCCCTCTCAATCAGAACGTTGCGTGTTACGTTTCCAACAATCCGTAACACCGACTCTGCATACTAACAAAAAGGCGCACCGCCCACAACGCAGCACGCCCTTGCAATACGTACGTTATTAACCCAGGTCCACGCACCGTCCAATAAAGGCCCATGCACTCCCAACTTTCCGGTCACCCGGAAGAAGGTGCGGTCCGCTCGCAACAAGGTTAACGCAGGAACCCGCCCCCGAGAGGGGTTTTCTAAGGCAACATCCCGCAGCCGCGAAGCGGCGAGGACGTTGCCGTGAAAACCCCGCAGGGGGCGGGTTCCGAACGGCAAAGATTACGAGCGAACCTCGCCGTTTACGCCCTTGCACACCTTGGTGACGATCTTCTGGTGCGCCTTCTCGACCTCTTCGCTGGTGAGTGTGTGGTCGTCAGCGCGATACGTGAGCGCAAAGGCCATGGACTTTTTGCCCTTGCCGATGCGAACCGGATCGCGGTAGACATCGAACAGGCGCACGCCCTCGAGCAGCTTGCCGCCGGCGCTCGTAATGCGGCGCTCAAGATCCTCGCAGGTCACGGAGTTGTCAACCACGATAGCCAGGTCGTGCTCAACAGCCGGGTACTGCGAGAACTCGCGGTAGTTCTCCTGGTTGCGGGCGCCCTTGATCAGCTTGTCCAGGTCGAGCTCAAAGGCAACGACGACCTCATCGATGCCCATCGCCTCGCGCGCCTCGGGGTGGATCTCGCCGACCCAGCCCAGCACGGTACCGCCCGAGAGGACCTCGGCGGCACGGCCCGGCTGCAAGAAGGCATAGCCCTCGCCCTCGACGGGACGGAAGCGAACCTTCTCGATGCGCAGCTGGGCGAGCAGCTCCTCGACAATGCCCTTGCCAAAGAAGAAGCGCAGCTTGCGGTACTTCATATTCCAGGACTGCTCGCTCCACTGGCCCGAAAGCACACCCGCCACGGACTTGGTCTCCTTGGGCAGGCTGGCGTTCTCGCGGCCGTGGAACAGGCTGCCGACCTCGTACAGGTGCACGTTAGGCGTGCCGTGGGCCTCGTTGTAGGCAACGGACTGCAGCAGGCCCGGCAGCAGCGAACGACGCATCTCGGTCTGCTCGGCCACCAGCGGGTTCATGAGCACCACGGGGCAGCCGCGGCCTTCGGTGGACATGCCAATCTTCTCCAGGTCGCCCGGGGCGGCAAAGCCAAAGGTCGTGGTCTCGTTGAGGCCGCAGGCGCGCAGGATCTCGCCGACCTTGCGGGTGAGCTTCTGCTCGCGGGTCAGGCCGCCGATGTGGTTCTTGGCAGCCGGGATGGTCGCCGTCACGCGGCCCATGCCCCACAGGCGCAGGACCTCCTCGATCAGGTCGATCTCACGCGGCAGGTCGGGACGGAAGCTCGGCGGCGTGACCATGAAGTCCTCGCCGTCGCGCTCGACGGTGCAGCCCAGACGGGTGAGCGAACGCTCGATAAAGTCGGGCTCGATATCGGCACCGCAGATGGCATGCACGCGGGCCAGGCGCAGCCTAATGCTGTCGATGGTCTTGGGCGCGGGGAACACGTCCACATAGCCGGGGGCGACCTCGCCGCCGGCGATCTCCTCGATAAGCGCGCACGTCACATTGGCGACGTCCACGCAGCCGGTCTCGTCGACCTGGCGCTCAAAGCGGATGGAGGCGTCGGAGATCAGCGACAGGTCACGGCTGGTGTGCGAGGTGCGACCGGCGTTGAAGCAAGCGCTCTCGACCATCACGTCGACGGTATCGTCCTCGATCTCGGAATCCATGCCGCCCATGACACCGGCCAGCGCCACGGGACGCTCGCCGTCGGTGATGAGGCCCATGCCGGCGTCGAGCACACGCTCCTCGCCATCGAGCGTCGTGAACTTCTCGTCCTGCTGGGCGGCGCGAACCACCACGCGGCGATGGCCATCGCGCTCGGCAAAGGTGTCCAGGTCAAAGGCGTGCAGCGGCTGACCGGTGAGCATCATCACATAGTTGGTGATGTCGACGATATTGTTGTGCGGGCGCACGCCCAGGGCGTTAAGGCGCTTGACCATCCAGTCGGGCGACGGGCCGACCTTCACGTTGCGCACGATGCGGGCGACATAGCGGTCGCACAGGCCCTCGTCGGCAATCTCGACCGAAAGCTCGTCGTCGGTCGCGCGGCCGGTCTCGGCCTTGATGGCGGGCAGATCAACGTGGAAATCGCGATCGAAGATGGCGCCGGTCTCGCGGGCCATGCCGATCATGGACAGGCAATCGGGACGGTTGGGCGTGATCTCGCAGTCAAGCACAGTATCACTCGAGCCCACGTACTCGGCAAACGGCATACCGCAGGGCGTGTCCTCGGGCAGAATCATGATGCCGGAGTGGTCGCCACCCAGGCCGAGCTCGCGCGCAGAGCAGTTCATGCCCATGGACACGACGCCGCGAAGCTTGCTCTTCTTGATCTTGACGTCGCCGGGCAGGACAGCGCCGATCATGGCCGTGACGATGTGGTCGCCGGCCTCGAAGTTCTGCGCGCCGCAGACGATCTGCAGCGGAGCGGGGTTGCCATCGGCGTCGAGGTTCTTGTCGCCCACGTCGACCGAGCACACATACATGTGGTCGCTATCGGGGTGCGGGGTCTTGGTGAGCACCTTGGCGGTCACCACGTGGTCGAAGGATTCTCCCACGGTGTCAATCGCCTCGACCTCGGTGCCGGTACGGATATATTCGTCCGAAAGGGTCTTGGGATCCTCCGGAATATCGATCATGGTCTTGAGCCAGTCGTAAGAAACACGCATCTAGCTCTCCTTTCATCTGTAACGCCTGCATTAAACAGACGGAAAACTCCAGCTACGGAGACGGGTTTCCGAGGTGCCGCAGATTGCCTTGAAAGAGGAGGGCCGCGTACTTAGGTACGCAACCGACGATTGAAAGGCAAGGTGCGGTGGCTCGGGAAGCCGCCGGGACAGGTCAACTTAAAATTGGTTCAAGAAGCGCATATCGCCCGTCATGAGCGTTCTGAGGTCCGGCAGGTCGTAGCGCAGGGCCGCGACGCGCTCGGCGCCAATACCAAAGGCGAAGCCGGTGTACTTCTCGGGGTCGATGCCGCAGCTGATCAGGACGTTGGGGTCGACCATGCCGCAGCCCAAGATCTCGATCCAGCCGCTGTGCTTGCAGAAGTTGCAGCCCTTGCCGCCGCACACGTGGCAGCTCACGTCCACCTCGCAGCTGGGCTCGGTGAAGGGGAAGAAGTGCGGGCGGTAACGCGTCTTGCGATCCTCGCCAAACATGCACTTAACAAAGTAGTCGAGCGTGCCCTTCAGGTCGCCAAAGGTGATGCCCTCGTCGACGACCAGGCCCTCGATCTGGTTGAACTGCGGCAGGTGGCAGGCATCGGCCGTGTCGGGACGGTAGACGGTGCCCGGGCAGATCATGTAGATGGGCGGCTTCTGCGACTCCATAGTGTGGATCTGCACGCCCGAAGTCTGGGTGCGCAGCAGCACGTCGGACTCGCCGTGGGCGTGAGCCTCGGGGTGCGCGACGCTGCCGGGGTTGTTGTCGACCACGTAGAAGGTATCGCGGGCCGAGCGGCTCGGGTGATCCATGGGAGCGTTGAGCGCGGTGAAGTTGTAGTAGGAGGTGTCGACCATGGGGCCGGACTCGACGGTGTAGCCGATGCCGCAGAAGATGTCCTCGGCCTCCTCGATGATTTGCTTGATCAGGTGCTGGTGGCCGATCTGCGGACGGATGCCCGGCAGCGTGATGTCGACGGCGTCGTGCTCCAGTGCGCGCTTGAGGGCGGCGGCCTTCATCTCGGTGTTGCGCTCGTCGAGCATGCCCTCAATCAGCTGGCGCATCTCGTTGGCTCGCTTGCCCATCACGGGACGATCCTCGGGGGCGAGCTTGCCCATCATGCGCATCAGGCCGGTGATGCGGCCCTTGCGGCCGAGCAGCTCAACGCGCGCAGCCTCGAGCTTGGCTGCGTCGTCGGCGCCTGCGACGAGCTCCTTGGCCTCTTCCTCGAGTTTGACCAGATCATCAATCAGACTCATGTCTTCCCTTTCGTCTCTCGCGCATCCACTTGCCGCGGCGGCTGGAGCCACCCGGCGTTGCGGATGTGCGGCCCGGTTCGGTAACAAAAAACCGCCCTCGGGCATGTGCATTGCCCAAGGACGGTTGAATTCCGCGGTACCACCTTGTTTGACCCGGCGGATGTCTGGCCCGCCGCGCCCACTCTGTGCCCCTTGTCGCGAGGCTCACGGCTTCCCTACTGGGGTTTCGCCGCCGCTGGCCGCGTGCCCGTTGAGGTCGCTGCTCGGGAGTGAACGCTTGGCCCTTGTCACCGCAGGAAGGCTCGCAGCCCATGACCTTCCCTCTCTTGCCGGCGACGCGGCGGGCAAAACCCTCTCCGTCAACGCATTGGGCTATAGGATAACACATTCTGCGTGCGCATCGCCGCGTTCCGTTTTGTTCGCACTGGGTACAAGGCAGGTAGCTGTGCAAACTGGCCGCGCGCCCACCCGAAGCGCTCGGCTCACGAGATCAAGGATATGGTATGGGAAAGAAACTCGATAAGAAGGCCGAGCCTGCAGCGGGCAAGACATCCAAAGGCATGAAGGTCGATAAGGCCGTCAAAAAATTCCGCAAGCTCGAAGGCAAGCTGTGGACTCGCGAGTACCTGCTCAAGATTGCCGAGTTCGATGGAGCGACGATTGCTCCTGCCAACGGCGCAGCAGCGCGTGCCGACGCCATGGGCACGCTTGCCGGCGAGCATCACAAGCTGCTGACCAGCGAGAAGTCCGTTGAGCTCGTACGCTCGTTAGCGCGCGAGACCGTCGCCGGCGGCAAAATCGACGACCCTCAGCTGCTCGACGAGATCCGTGTGCTCGGCCGCGATCAACGTGAGGCCAGTGCCATCCCCACCGAAGAAGCCGAGGCCTGGACCAGGCTCACCTGCGAGGCGGACGCCGTGTGGCACAAGGCCAAGGCAGCCAACGACTGGGCGAGCTTTGAGACCTATGTGGATAGAATCGTCGCCCAACTTAAGCATCAGGCCGAGCTCATGGACCCCAAGCGCGATCCATACGACGTTTGGCTCGACCAGTACGAGCGCGGCCTTTCCGCCAAGAGCTTCGACGCGTTTTGCGACGAGGTCAAGGCCACGGTCATGCCGCTCGTGCACGCCATCGGCGAGCGCGGCCAGCAGCCGGCTGCCGACTTTTTGCACGCCCACGTGCCCGAGGCTGCCCAGCGCGCCATGAGCTTCGACCTTATGAAGCTTGTCGGCCTGGACCTGGACGACACCACGCTTGCCTTTACCGAGCATCCGTTTAGCGAGGGCTTTGCCGTGGGTGATGCGCGCATCGCGACGCACATCTACGAGGACGACTGCATCTCCAACGTCTACAGCATCATCCACGAGGCGGGGCACACCATGTACGAGCTGGGCGTCAATCCCGCCTACGCGCGCACCTGCCTGGAGGGCGGCACCTCCATGGGCATCCACGAGAGCCAGAGCCGCTTTTTCGAGAACACCGTGGGTCGCAGCCGCGCCTTTATGGGCCCGCTGCTCGAGGTGCTGCGTCGTCACGCGCCCGAGGTCTACGGCGACGTCGACGAAGACACGCTCTACCGCGCCGTGAACATCGCGCAGCCGTCGTTGATCCGCACCGAGGCCGACGAGCTCACCTATCCGCTGCATATTATGGTGCGCTACCAGATTGAGCGTATGCTGTTTGCCGGCGAGGCTGCGGCCAAGGACATCCCCGCGCTTTGGAACCGCTTTATGGACGAGTACCTGGGCATTCCCGTTCCCGACGACACGCACGGCTGCCTGCAGGATACGCATTGGAGCGGCGGTTCGTTTGGCTACTTCCCCACGTATGCGCTGGGTAGCGCCTACGATGCCATGTTTGTGCCGGCCATGTGCCGCGACGGCGTCGACCTTACCGGTGCCTGCGCGAGCGGCGATCTGGCGCCCGTCCGCGCCTGGCTGGGCGAGCACATTTGGCAGTGGGGCCGCGCCAAAGACGCGCCGGAACTCATCAAGGGCGCCTGCGGCATGGCCTTTGACGCCCGCTACTACTGCAGCTACCTGCAGGACAAGTTCACCACGCTCTACCAGCTGTAAGGATTGACCAGCACGCCATCGCCAACGCCAACCATGTTGACGCCAATGTCTTGGCAACGTCAGCGAAAACGACCCTAAGCGAGCAAGGTGACGTGAAATGAAAGGGCGCTGACCTTCTGGTCGCGCCCTTGAAATTGAACGTCAGATTGCCGCTTAGGGGCGTTTGCAGCGTCGAGCAGTTACGCGGTTTGGTAAAACCGCGTAACTACAGAGCCTCGAGTGCGTTGGCGATGCGCTTCATGGCGGCATCGGCGGATGCTTGGTCGGGCGCCTCGGCCAGCACGCGGATAACCGACTCGGTTCCGCTCTTGCGTACGAGCACGCGGCCCTCGCCTGCCAGCGCAGCCTCGGCCTCGGCGATGGCGTTCTGCACGCCCATGTTCTCGAGCGCGGCGTCCTTGTCCGCCACGCGCACGGCCACCTGCGCCTGCGGTAGCAGCTTGCACGGAGCCGTGAGCTGCGAGAGCGTCTCGCGCTCGGCGCGGATCACTTCCATCACGCGCAGCGAGGTCATAATGCCGTCGCCCGTGCGCTCGATATCGCCAAAGATCGTATGGCCCGTCTGCTCGCCGCCCAGGCTGTAACCGCCCTCGCGCATCTTGGCATACACGTGGCGGTCGCCCACACCGCTGGTCACGGCACTTAGGCCGGCAAGCTCCAACGACTTGATCAGGCCAAAGTTGCTGGCAATCGTCGGAACCACGGTACCGCCCGAAAGGCGACCGTGCTTGTTCAGGTACACGCCGCACACGTACAGGATCTGGTCGCCATCGACCACGCGGCCGCGCTCGTCCACGGCCAGGCAGCGGTCGGCATCGCCGTCATAGGCAAAGCCCACGTCCAAGCCCTGCTCCACCACGTGGCGCTGCAGACGCTCCATATGCGTGGAGCCGCAGTCGACGTTGATGTTAAAACCATCAGGCGCGGCATTGATCACGCGCACGTCGGCGCCCAGCGCGTCGAACACCGGCTTGGCCACCGAGGACGCCGAGCCGTTGGCGCAGTCGATGCCGATCTTGACGCCCTGCAGCGAAAAGTTCGCGCTGGCGATGAGCGAGGCAATGTAGCGGTTGCGGCCCTGCATGTAGTCCACCGTGGCGCCGATGTGGTTGCCCGTTGCCAGCGGAACTTCGTTCTTGCCATCGATGTAATCCTCGATGAGTTCCAGCACGTCCTCGTCCATCTTAAAACCGTCGCTATTGACGAGCTTAATGCCGTTATCGCAAAACGGGTTGTGGCTCGCGCTGATCATGATGCCGCAATCGAAGCAGCCTTCCACGGTCTGATGCGCTACGCCCGGCGTGGGGATCACGTGCAGCATATAGGCGTCCGCACCGCTCGCGACCAGGCCACTCACCAGCGCCGCCTCGAACATATAACTCGAGCGACGCGTGTCCTTACCCACGATGACGCGCGCTTTGCGCTCGCGGTTGGCGCCGTAATACCAGCCCACAAAACGGCCAATCTTATAAGCGTGCTCTACCGTCAGCCCAACGTTAGCCTCACCGCGAAAGCCGTCGGTGCCAAAGTACTTCATGCGCTCTCCTTACAAAATAGGGGCGAACAGATTGCCTGTCCGCCCCAAAATGTTACTCGATTATCTGCGCTACCAGAAAAACCCTACGCCGACGCGCTGTCGCGAGCCGCCTGGCATGTAGGAGTCTGACGCAGCGTAAGCGGCTTGTCCCCCGCCTCGGCCGACGTGGTCAGCGTATACGTGATCGTCGTCGTCTCGCCAGCATGCAGGTCAACGGTGCCCGAATAGAAGGGAATTCCATGCCACGTAGCGGCGCCAAGACCAAACTGGGTGCCCTCAACCGTAAGGTCACTGATGTTGCCGCCCGTCGGGGCAAACAGCGAGACATTCAGACGCTCGTCGTCGCGCGCGGCATCGGGCGCGCTCGCCGCGACGTAATCGGGCAGCTTGCCTGCCTCCTCCTGCGTCATGATGTTCGTCAGGGTAACGGTGATGCGATACGAGCACGTGCCGTCTCCGTTCTTGACGCCCTGGCCAATCTGCGTATCAGCGTTCAGGTACCAGTCGAGCTTGGAGAAGCTCAGGTTGTTAAAGTAAACGCCGGCAACGGGATCGGCACTCGGATCATCCGGATCGGGTAGCGAAGCGTCAATGCCCGTCTCTTTGATGGCATTCTGCTCATCATCGTTTCTCATCCAAGCAATCAGACGGCCCTCTTCGGCACCGCACTCGAATGCACCGACAAGCTTTGTAACGTCGACGTCACCGATGCCACCGAGAATCTTGTCGAAGGCAGCGCTGGCGACGGATGCAAAGATGCCGTCCGACTCCTCGACCGGATAGTTCCAGTACACATCGTGCATGAGGACCTTTGCGGCGTTGGTGCCGTCGACAACCGTTCCGTCGGGCAGCGAGACATTACCGACGAGGCCCAGCAGATACTGCAGGAACACCGGGTCGATACCCACGACGCCGTCAACGTCCTGCCCATACTGGGACTTCCACAGCGCGGCGACACGCTGCGAGTTGCGGGGCCAATCGGGCGAATATGCGTTACCAGAGTTGTACAGGTTACTGTGGTCACCAAACAGTGCCTCGTCCTCTTCGTCGACGCTCTCAACCGCCTCGTCTTTGCCAAGCGCAATACATGGAACAAACTCGCCAATCGACATCTGGCCGTCGGTGACCGAAATCAGGCCCTGCGAACCGCCAAAGCCGCCGCAGGCACGAATCTCGACGTTGTTCATGGCGTACACAAGGTAGTTGCGCGTCTGGCCGTTGGCGCCGAGCATCTGCGGAAGGACGGGGGCGACCTTCTCCGCCGCGTCAACCGCGCCGTTGAGGGTGGCAAAGCCGTCCTTGGCCTTATCGACCAGCTCGGTCACCTGGGAAATATGAGTATCGCCAATGCCCTGGATCTTCTCGTTGGCGCTCTTGAACACCTTCGAGCTGCTGGAAAGCGAATCGGCGACCGCCTGCAGCGCGGACACGTTAATCATGCCGTCCTGAAACAGCTTGCCGGGCGTGGCCTGCGAAAGGTTATCGGCCATGGGAACCAGCGCATTGCTCGAGACATCGGACAGGGCGTCGATCATGGTGCGGGCCGCATTGATGTCGCTGCCATACACCGGGATAAACGAAGCCGCCGTCCACAGCGGGCTCGAGGTCTCCGCCTTCATGCTGTCGCAAAGCTCATCAATCTTCTTCGCGTCGTCAGGCAGCGTCGAAAAATCGCCCGACGTGACCTTGTCCTTAAGGCCACCGACAATCTCGACGGCCTCCTTCGCTTCACTCTTTACGGTCTTTGCCGAGTTAAGCAGCATAAAGCCGCTTGCGCCAAGCGCAACGAGAAGCACCGCGACTACAGCGGCAATAATGGCGCCGGTGTGACGCTTTTTGCGTTCGCCCTTGCGATGGCGATGACGGACCAGACCGTCAGAGGTCGAACTCGACGAAGCGTCGCTACCGTAGTTCAAGCCAAAATCGTAATAATCTTCCTTGGAACCCGAGCCCGCAAACTCGGCACCGCTATCATCCAGGCGGGCGAACGTGCCAGTCTCGGAGGCACCGGTGTAAATCGTGCCAAGGTTACCCGTAAGCCCCGCGCCACCGGCAGAGGGAGTATTGTTGGCGGCCTTGCCGGCATTAACGTTGCCGGCGGCATTTGCGGCGTTGGCAGCACCTGCGTTGTTCGCAGGTACCGAAGGAGCCCCGCTCGGCTGCGACGCGGAGGTTGCACCGCCCGCAAAGACATTCCCTCTTGCACGGCCGGTCTTTTTTGCCTTTTGAGACTGCTCGTACAGAGCGGTAAACATCGCCGTCTCGCCCGGGGACACGCGCTTACTGGAACCGCCCTGTCCAGCGCCGCCCGGCGTGCCGGCCTTACCAGCCCCGTTCGGACGCGGCGGAACTGCAGGACGGCCGCTATCGCTGCCCTTAAAGTGATTACCAGCCATAAAGAAATCCTCGCAATTGAGTCGCAATGAAAAAATCCATAACGTTACTAGTTTATGGCATTTTGAGCATCGACAGCTAAACTCCAGACACGGACGTCAATTGGCGAAAATGCGGCACAACACCTTTTCTGTCTTGGCGGCGGCGCCAGCTACACCGTGAGGAACATCATCACGATGATCATGGCAAAGCCGATAAGGTCGGTCGGCAAAAACACCGTGCCCAGCATAACGGCGCTGGTGATGGTCGCCGAAACCGGCTCCACAGTTCCGATGAGGCTCGCACGCACCGAGCCGATGTCCTTAACGCCCTGCATATAGAGCATGTAAGCAAAAAACGAGCCGATAACCACGAACACCGCGAGCGCCTCGACGCCGGCAGCGTCGAGCGCCGGCATATGCGCCCAGGGCTGCACGAAGACACACGAGACCACGCCCGCCGTGAGCATTGCCGAGCCCGTGACGATGGGGCTGCCGTATTCGGGCAGGATCTTGGCGGGAATCACCGCCATGCATGTAGCGCTGACCGCACACATGAGACCCGCGATCAGACCGAGCGGCGAGATATTCAGGCTGGTGGGGTCGCCACCGGTGGCGATTAAAAAGGTTCCACCCAGAGCCAAGCCAATGCCGATGACTTCGCGAGTACGCGGCATGCGGCGATCGGTCACGCAGGTGTAGCCCATGATGATAACGAGCTGCAGGCACTGGAGCACCGTCGCGGTTCCGGCGTTCGTCAGGCGCACGGCCGATAGATAGCAAAACTGGTTGAACAGCAGGCCAAAGGCGGTAAAGAGCAGCAGCTGCTTGCGATCGGCGGGTGTGGTCCAGAGCTTAACCAGGCGCTCGCGGTCGCGCGTAACAACCACGGCCATAAAGAGTAGACCGGCGAGAATCTGACGCACGCTCATAAGCCACAAGGTGTCGACGTGGTAGGTTTCGAACAGAAAGCTCGCGCTGGTGCCCGAGAAGCCCCAAAACGAACCGCCCACCAGCGTAGCCAAGACGCCCGTGATCATCTTGCGTGTCGAAGCGCTGTTCAGGCGGTCGCGCCATGCGCGACGGGTGTTGCGGCTGAGCTCGTCGGTGCCCTCGGGCACATCAATGTTCGATATATCGGTCATCGGCACCGAAGCCCCTGCGCCTTCGACCTGCTCGACACACTCTTTGCTCATTCCACTCCCCCGAAACAGTCTGGAAGCAATTCGGCTTACCTTACCACGGCGAAGGCACCAGCCGAAGGCTTGTCCGCTTATCGGTAGGACAATTCCGCAGGCGTCTTTCCATAGCTCGACACCGCAATGGCCTTGCATTATGCGACAGCCAAATCGCGGCAGCAGGCTCTTTTGAAATGGATATGACAAGACCCCCGAATTCCACAATGTAAGCGATTTTTAAAAATGTTCTTGCCACCGAGTTCAGGCTCCGTTATATTATCCCTTGCGCGCTTGCGCACCCTTGATCGGGCGTTTAGCTCAGGGGGAGAGCGCTTCCCTGACACGGAAGAGGTCAGAAGTTCAAATCTTCTAACGCCCACCAAATGTTCGCAGCTCAGAGACTATGTCCTCTGGGCTGTTTTGTTTTATGTCGCCAAATCCGCTGGCAGTTCCAACCGTCATCGCAACGTAGCATCAATTCACCTGACGAATGGCTGCCAAACAAATTCAATACCCCAACATCAACAATAGCCAGGCACAAAACTGCGCCGCAAGCTGCTCCAACCGCCCAACTGGCCAAAAGCCGACCATCTACTTGCCGATCTATCCATCGGCATAACCAATCAGTCCGCACCGCAACTTCTAAGCAAAACGCCGCGATGTCTGCGCCCTACGGTATCCTTGAGCCACTTGCACCTGCAGCACCAAGGAGCCGCCATGCGCACCGAGCTCGATGTCCCCTTTTCGCACAAAGAAGAAGCCAAGGCGCTGGGCGCCAAATGGGACCGGACCAAGAAGATCTGGTATGTACCCAGCGGCGTCAACCCCGAGCCCTTTGCCGAGTGGCTGCCCGGTGTTGACCGATCTGACCCCTCAGCGCCGTATATATATCTAGTACTGGGCAAGCGCGAGTGCTGGAAATGCCACGAAGAGACCTCGGTCGCGGCCTTCGGTATTCCCTATCGAACCGATGACGGCAAGGGCATCGCCATTGCGCACGCGCCCAACGAAGCCGGGCACATTACCATCGACACGGCCAATGCCAACGCGCTCGCCATTGTTCCCGCTCTTGGCTGCGTCCCGGGCGAGATCCGCGACTATCTTTCTAAGCGCTGTGGCTACAAACCCGTAGGCGCACGAGCCTCCAAAGCCCCGTCGCTCGGCAACACGTGCACCAGTTGCGACGCGCTGCAAGGCAGCCACTATCTGTTCGAAGAACCCACGTCCCCGTTTGCCCTCACCGCCATCAACAAGCTGCCGGCACTGGAGTTTGTGCGTGTCGAAGTTGCCGGCGTCTTTGGCGTCCCGGCCACGCGCACCGACTTTGACCAGGCGCTCTTTACCTGGGCACGCGACCATCACGCCAAGTTCCACTAGCAGCTCGGTGAGGGGATTTATTTATAGGGACAGAGATGCCTTCACAGCCAGCTCCTCCGCATCACCTATCCCTCGTCGCCGGCGTCGTACACGATATCGAGGCCACAAACAGGGCATTTCTCCTGATACACCGGCATATGAACGCCTGTCCGTTTTCTCACTTCGTCGCTAAGTCTGTCGCACGCATCGATGAACCGAATGTCGAGGCACGGTATTTGCGAGCCGCAGCAAGGACAGGCGACGACAAACGACCCGCAATCAACTTCTACGCTCGGAAACATTTTGTTGTCTATAAGGGCGCACGGCAGTTTTCCGTACTTCCCCATCGCAATATCGCCTCGCCAGCTCACGTTCGCTCCCCTCTCGCTATACAAATCAGGAAGAGCATGCACCGGCAGGCGTGTGCGAGATTGCATCGCCACGCGATCCGATCAAACAGCACGATCGTAAAAGACCGCCAAAGCCAAATTTCATCGTCGGTCGCACCCTGTCCGGCAAACTCAATATCGACGGGTATGTGCTTCAGATAACTCATGTCGGGCGCAAAACGAGGGTCCGGTCCGCCTTTATGAACAGGACCGTGCAGAACAAACCATCCGTTTTCGGGCTCGAACCGCTCAACAAACGCAAGGCCGAGCACCTTATAGCCCACCTCGGTTGCAAATATGACTCCGACTGGGACGTCACATTCCATGCAGTTGAGCATTTTACGGTTGTAATTCTGGTCTCGAAAACCAACGGTACCCGGCGCTTGAACCGAGTACTTAATGACCCACGTACCATCGTCCAAATAGAGCGGAGGCACATTGTTGATGCTCTCGGTTTGCCGCTGGCGCGCTTGTACCCCGCTACCCCACTCCCCTGTATACTGATGTAGCACGTGTTTCATCCGGGCTTGTTGGGCCGGATTGTTCATGGGAGGGTCTTATGGCTGCTTCGAATCCGCCTAAGGGGAGCGTTTCTTCTTCGTCCATCAAGCCGGTTACGCGCAAGGCCGTGCGTTGCCAGCGCGAGGTCGCCTGGCTTGTCACACAGGCGGCGGGCAAACTCGTGGCGAACACGGAAGACGTCAATGCGCCCACACCGAGCTTTGTGCTGGCAGCGGCGCTGGATCGAGTACGCCAGCTGGAACTCGCCGCACAAGAAGACGGCAGCCATCTTGGCTACCAAGACGCTATGGCGCCCGACCTGTTGACCTTTTGTCGCATGACCAAGTTGCCCGCCGCACCCAATGCGCTTTCGGACGCAGGCTACATGTTTACGCTTTCGGGCGCGGACCTTATCCGCGATATCTACGCATACTGCAGCGAGCTCGCCGAGCGCCACGTCTTTGGCACGGCTGAAGTCAAACCGGGAAATGTCATCAAGCTGGTTCTCAGGCTGTTCCTGATGGACGGGTTCGGGGCCATGCCGGCGTAAGCCGAGTCTTTAGCATCACCGTCGACTGGGCAACAACCGCTTTACCTTAGTGGGCGCCAATCGAGGGTCGATTATTGGGTCGCCTCGTCCACTAACGCATTTATTCCACGCGCTCTGACAGTCGATATTTGCGGTTGCGGCTTGTCGACGGCGCCGTGGGCTCAAGCTCGCCTTGAGCAATGAGCGCGTTGACGCGCGACCTAACCTGGGAAATTGTAAGCCCCGTGCGTTTTGCCAGCTCACGCGTTCCCAGCTCGCCGTAGTGTTTGAGTGCCGTCACAATTAAGCCTCCGCCATGATCGACCGGCTCGATCTTTGAACGGTAAAGTACGACCTTGAACCGATCGAACCCCGGGCAGAACAGGGGCTCGGCCAGACCATGCGCGCGCATGGCATCGATCATCATCGGGATGCCCGAGCCATTGCCCTCAGCCGGCGAACCTGCGCCATCCGGAAGCGGGACAATCGACATGAGTTTCACGAGCGTCGCGTTACGGCATCGGGAGCTGCCGTCAAACAAGTTCCCTCGAGTCTTTCCCCCGTAAAGGCCGCCAGGATTCGTCACCTCGACACGATCGTCAAAGACGTCGACGGCGATCGATTGCCCACAGAACCGATCCCCGTATTCCCTGTGGATAACCGCGTTGGCGACTGCCTCGCGCAGGACCTCCTCGGGGATCTCCAGCGAGTCGATACGCGAGACGCCTTGGACGGTCGAGATGCGGCGCAGGTTTTTGGCGACAGCTGCGACGGCATCCGAAATCATCTCGCCTAGGGTGCCCTCGCAGACTGTGCGGTCCATAAACCTTAGTGGCCCCGCAGCTCCCTTTTGAGTTCCCACGTGGACAGCCACATCAATGAAGAGCTTGGGATAGAACTGCTGAGGGTAAACGCCCGCGGCAAGGAGGCCGGCCTTGGTAACATTGCCCTGGAAGTCGAGGAAATTCAGACGCTCCATCTTTGTCTTCTTGTCCGCCGCACCGCGCATCGCTCGAGGCGTCAGCGAATAGGCACGCTCTATCGTGCGGTCGACCATCGACTCGTCGAGATCGCCCACACTCGTACCGGGCACCGCATCGCGATCGCTAGGACTCGTCCGTTCATATGACGACAGTGCCAAAACCTCGGTCGACGAAAGCGGGACATCTTTGTCATCGATGCGTTTGTAGCTGCCACCTTGAGCGCCCCGCTCTATGACATAGCAAGGCTTGCTCGACGGGTCGAGCTCCTCAATCGTGATGACCAGAACCACGGTGCCCTGGAGCTCCACGCGCTCAATGGTGTATTTGGGCGGATTGGCCAGCTTTCCACGACCGCCGGCATCGCCCATGCCCGCCACGAATTGGTTGAGCACTTTCTCGGTCTCAAAGTTTGTAACTGGGACAAAACCCGCGTGCTCGCTCACTCCGAGTACGATGATGCCGCCGGCGGTGTTTGCGAAAGCGCTGACCGTTTCCCATACGTCGCGGGAAAGTGTCGTGGCGCTCTCCTTGACCTCGACGTTAAGATCGTCCGAGCCCATGCGCCTTAAAGACTCGAGCAGACCGGTCAGTTCGTTTTCGTTCATCTGCACGTCCTTTCGCTCGGTTCTGCGAAGAATGCCGCGGATAGATTTCCCTCGTCTCTCAGTTATCTCTCGTAATTATCTCTCATCTTTCTGTTATCTCTCATATTAGAGATGAGTGAGAGATGAAAGATAAGATGTCTGTCATCTGTTTCATTTAAACATGTTGTTGCTGGTAAAACAATCTATATTGAGACAATACCATGGTTGCCCGTCTCTTTGCAGCATTGTTATCTCTCATATTTATCTCTCATCTATCTGTTATCTCTCGTATTAGAGACGAATGAGATATGAGAGTTGTGCGGGCGGCGGATGAGCGTGGATTATGAACGGTCGGATATCGAGAGTGGATATTTGGACGGTTTTTGGGCTTTTGGCGGCCGATTTCGTCCGAAAATCCACGCTCATTCGGCATGCGTCCGGAAATCCACGCTCGTGTGTCCGAAAATCCACGCTCGTGCGGCAGATTGGTCGAAGGCCCCATATGGGTATACTCTCGAGGATTCGACTCGATTCGCCCCCGCTGGGGCGTCAAAGGAGACTGCATATGTCCACCACCTCAACCGACCCGCGCGCCGCTGCTGCCGCGCTGCTGGTGCCCGGCGCCACCTGCCACGGCTTTGCCGTCGAGCGCTGCGAGACCGTGCCCGAGCTTGACTCGGACGCCTACGTGCTGCGCCACACCGCCTCGGGCGCTCGCCTGCTGTACCTGGCGTGTGACGACGAAAACAAGGCCTTTGCCATTGGCTTTAAGACGCCGCCGGCCGATTCCACCGGCGTGTTCCATATTCTTGAGCACTCGGTGTTGTGCGGATCGGCTAAGTTCCCCGTCAAGGAGCCATTTGTCGATCTGATCAAGAGCTCCATGCAGACGTTCCTCAACGCCATGACCTACCCCGACAAGACCATCTACCCCGTCGCCACCACCAACGAGCAGGATCTGTACAACCTGATGGACGTGTACCTGGACGCGGTGTTCAACCCGGCCATCTATACCAAGCCGACCATTTTTGAGCAAGAGGGCTGGCACTACGAGCTGGACCTGCCGGAGGGCGCCGAGGGCGAGGGCGGCGACAGCTCCGCGAGCCTGCGCGAGGGCACGCTGCGCTATAACGGCGTGGTGTTCAACGAGATGAAGGGCGCGCTGTCCGACCCCATGAGCGTGCTGGACGACGCCGTCAACGCCGCGCTCTATCCCGACACCGCCTATGCGCACGAGAGCGGCGGCGACCCGCGCGCGATTCCCGCGCTCACCTACGAGCAGTTCCTGGACACGCACGCGCGCCATTACAACCCCTCCAACTCCTACATCACGCTCTACGGCGACCTGGACGTGGACCGCGCGCTGGCCTTTTTGGACGAGCGCTATCTGTCGCAGTCGAGCGCCGCGAGCCGCCGCATGGACGCAGCCGTCGCCGCCGGCGAGGACCCGTCTGCGCTGGCGCCCAATCCGCTGGGCGTGCAGGTGCCCGTGGCCTGCGAGTATAAGCGCGTCGAGATGGCCACCACGCCCGAGAACGCCCTGGTGGGCCTGGGCCTGGTGCTGGGCAGCGCGCTCGACCGCAAGCGCACGATCGCAGCGGACATCCTGTTTGAGGCGCTGCTGGGCTCCAACGAAGCGCCGGTTAAGAAGGCCATTCTGGCCGCCGGTCTGGGCGGCAACGTGGTGAGCTACACCGCGGCCGAGAGCCTACAGCCCTACGAGCTCATCATGCTGCAAAACGCGCAGCCCGGCGTGGCGCGCGAGCTACGTCGTGTGTTCCAGGACGCCTGCCGCGACCTGTGCGAGCACGGCGTTCCGCGCGAGCGCCTGGAAGCCATCATCAGCAGCAACGAATACGATCTGCGCCAGCGCGACTACGGCATCGCCGACGGCGTGGCCATTGCGTGCGACGCGCTGAGCACCTGGCTCTACGATGACGACGCCGCGACGCTGGCACTCAAGTACGGCCCGGTGTACGAGGAGCTGCGAGGCGAGCTGGACGGCAGCTATTTTGAGGACCTGCTGCGCGAGCTGGTGCTGCAGAACGATCACATGGCGCTCGTCGAGCTGGTGCCGGTGGACGCCGCCGAGGGTTCGGAGGGTGCCGAGGCCATCGAGCTGGCAGCCAAGCGCGACGCCATGACCGATTCCGAGCTGGCCGACGTGGTCGAGCGCACGGCCGCGCTGCGTGCCGCGCAGGAAGCCGAGGACACGCCCGAGGACAAGGCCACGCTGCCGCGCCTGCGCGTGTCCGACATTGGCGAGGCGCGCCCCGAACCGTCACTGGTCGTGGACACGACCGCGCCCATCCCCTGTCTGCGCCACGACATCCCTACCAACCGCCTGGCCTACGCCATGCAGTATTTCGACCTGAGCTGCGTCGCGTTTGAGGACCTGCCCTATGTGACGCTGCTCTGCCGCCTGCTTAAGCAGCTGTCCACGCGCGAGCACTCGGCCGAGGAACTCGACAACTTGCTCGCTGGCAAGCTGGGCTTTTTGAGCTTTACGACCGAAGTCATGACCCAGCCCGACGTGGACGGCGTGCGCCCCTACCTGCTGGTGAGCGCCGGCGCCCTGTCCGAGAAGATTAATGCACTGGCGAGTCTGCCGCGCGAGGTGTGGTCGAGCACGCTGTTGCTCGATGCCGACGCCGACCGCGTGCGCGACGTGCTCACGCAGATTCGCATTGGGCTTGAGCAGGGCTTTATCAACAACGGCCACTCGGCGGCGCTGGGTCGCGCGATGAGTTACAGCTCGCCTTCGGCCGTGGTGCGCGAGCAACTTTCGGGCGTGGACTTCTACCTGTTCCTGCGCGATCTGCTCGAGCACTTTGACGAGCGCCTGGACGACCTGCGCGCCAAGCTTGCCGAGCTGGCGGGCCGCATCTTTGTGGCCGATGGCTGCCTGGCGAGCTTTACCGGCAGCGACGAGGACTTTGACGCGTACTGGGATGCCGCGGGTAACCTGGGGCTGGACGCTGGCGACGACGTCGATGCCGGCCGCGACGCGCTCGTGGTGCCGACGCCGCGTGACCGCCACGAGGCCTTTGTCATTCCCAGCGACATCTGCTTTGCGGCAAGCGCGTGCGACCCGCGTCGCCTGGGTATCGACGTGACGGGCGCCTGGGCGGTTGCCGCCAACGCGCTCTCCTACGATTACCTGTGGAACGAGATCCGCGTGAAGGGCGGCGCGTACGGCTGCGGATTCCGCGCTGCCGGCGAGCGTCAGGCGGCGTTCTACACCTACCGCGACCCGGCGATCGATCCTTCGATTGAGCGCGTGGAGCGCGCGGGTGCATGGCTTGGCAGCTTTGAGCCCGACGAAGCCGCCTTTGAGGGCTTTATCGTGAGCTGCGTGAGCGGCATGGACGCGCCGGTGAAGCCGTACGCGCTCACCAAGCGCCGCAACACGACCTACCTGGCCGGGCTCGATCCGCATGCGCGCGAGGAGCGTCGCGCCCAGATGCTCGCCGCCACGCCCGGTGAGCTGCGCTCGCTCGGCACCGACGTGACGCGCATCGCAGCCGAGTCGCCCACCTGCGTCTTTGGCGGCCGCGACGTCATCGCCAAGAGCAACGCCAACTTCAACGTAGTCGACCTGCTGGGCTAGCCACAGCAAGCAAAACCACCACAAAGGGGACAGGCACCTTTGTGGTGGTTTCGACATTTGCTCAGATAAAACCTGCCAAAATAAACCTGTCCCTTTTTGGTAGGTTTGGGGGAGGGGGCTAGGATGGATAAGGCTGAGTTGCGGCGGGCGGTAATTGCTCGGCGCGATGCGATTGATTTGGATGTTCGGAAGGCAAAGTCTGCTGTCATTTGCACGCGGCTGGTTGAGCTGCTGGGCCGCTTGGATGCCGCGGCGCCGCGCACCGTTGCCGTCTATGCCGTAATGGGCTCCGAGGCAGATCCCGCCGCGTTTGCCGCAGCGGCCGCCAAACGCGGCTGGCGCGTGGCCTATCCGTGCATGCTCTCGGCAATTGATGCCGCAGCTTGTGGCCAGCGCATGTGCATGAGGGCAGTTGCCGCCGATGATGCATCCGCGGCACCGTTTATCGCCCACCCCACGCGGGCCTTCGCGGCCACGGACATCGACAGTAGCCGCTTCCCTATCGTGCCCGCCGAAGCTCTCAACATGATCGTCGTGCCGCTCGTTGCCTTCGACCGCGCCGGCGCGCGTCTGGGCTACGGCGGCGGTTGCTACGACCGCTACCTGCCCACTGTTTCGCCCGCATGCCACGTCATCGGCATTGCCTTTGACGAGCAGCGCGTCGACGACGTTCCCACCGACGCCCACGACCTGCCGCTGCCCAACATCATCAGCGCCTAACCGCCGTTGCATCGCACCTGCACGATGAGCGTGGGAAATCTCCCACTTTGGGACTGTTCGGGGGCAAAAAACGGGAGATTATCCACGCTCATGTTGCAAACGTCCGTTTTTCCACGCTCGTCTGTCCAGATTTCCACGCCCATTATTCAAACGTCCGATGATCCACGCTCGTGTGTCCGAAAATCCGCGCTCAACCAATGCGCGTCTAAATTTCCACGATCGTCCGTCCGGATTTCCACGCTCGTGCAGCCTAACGCCCTGTAGCCGTCTCAGCAGGCACGCGGCACGCCAGCAACCTTGAGCTTGCGATCGAGCTTTGTCGGATCCCTCAGGTCATCCCAGCACAAGCGCACAATCTTGCAGTTATCGAGCATCGAAAGCCTCGACTCGCGCTGGCGCTCGTCAAATTGCGCCTTTGCGAGCTTGCCCTCCTCCGCCGCCTTCTCGCTTTTAACGAATCCATCGAACTCCCCAATAATCAACCGGTCACCCACGCGCCACAAATAGTCAACGCGATACGGCTTTCCCGGCTCAACCGGATCGAACAGCTCAACTTGCAGCTCCGGAACCTGCCAGCCGCGCTCGATCATCAGCGCCCGCGCCTTGGACTCGCCGCCGCTTTCCGACAGGCCGTCGGCACACCGTGCAACCCTGCGCGCCGTCACAACACCGCGGCGATTTAAGCCAAGCTTGTCGACTGCCTCAACGAGATGCTCCTTCGACAACAGCTGCTCATGGAGCGCCGAGTCCGCAATGATCAGCCCCTCGACAAACGACGCATCGACCAGGCAATCCGTAATCGTCTGATCGATATCGGTCACGGCAATATCCATCTGGCTGGCCCGTGTCCGATAAGCATACCGATGGCGAACGACCTGAGAGCCTGGCGTCGTCGATTGCGCCGGCGCCACGGCAATATGGATGTGCGTCAAATTGGCATGCGAAACCGAAAGGCCATAGACAACGGCCGCCGTATAGGAGCAAAACGTCCAGTCGGGGTGCTTTTGCGCAAGCGCCCGCACCCGATGCAGATAACGCTGCCGAAACTTGAGCTCGGACCAGTATTCCGGACGCGCATACAGCCCCGGCATGACCACCTTGAGACTTCCCGCCGCCACCCGCCGCTCAATCTGCTTTGCCTCCGCCGTCGTGCGCGCGTACACGCAGCTCATCTGCTGCTCGCACGCTTTAATGTGGCCTGTGAGTCTTTGATTCGCCGTCGCGTTTGCCATGTCGCCTCCCAACTCTTGGAACGGCGCCAACGTACCAGACGGTTTCATGCGAAGTCTGACCAAATGCTGTCCAGCAGCTGACCAAATGCTTGACGGTTTTGGACGTTTTAGGATAATGGCTTATATCTGCAGGTAGAACGGTTGTCGAGAGGTCCCTGTCTCCACATTTTGAGCCTCAAAAGCCGTCGATTTCATTGAAAGAAAATATGCCGTGGCTCAAAACTACCTAGTTTGTGACATGGTCCGTATGTACTCGACGCGTGATGGGGCCGCCGGTACGACGGCTGAAGAAAATTGAGCGTGGAAAATCTCCCGTTTTGAGCCCGTTCCTCGGCCAAAAATGGGAGATTATCCACGCTCGTTTTCAAACGTCCGAAAATCCACGCTCGTGTGTCCGATAATCCACGCTCGTGCAGAGCAACGCTCCGCAAGCGCCACAGTCGCAGCCTAGTGCTCTTCGCCGGCGCGGGCCAGGTCGTAGGGCGTGGTCTGGTAGACGTAATAGTTGAGCCAGTTGGTGTAGAGCAGCTGAGCCTGGCTGCGCCAGACGTTGCGCGGCTCGGCAGTGGGGTCGTCACCCGGGAAGTAATGCGCCGGCACCTGAGGGTTGAGCCCGCGCTTCACGTCGCGCTCGTACTCCAGGCGCAGCGTGTCGGTATCGTACTCGGGATGACCAAAGACAAAAAAGCGGCGGCTGTCGGTCGACTTGACGATGTACAGGCCTACCTCGTCGGACACGGCCACGACCTCAAGCTGCGGCTCGGCCTCCACGTCCTCGCGGCGCACATCGGTGTTGCGCGAATGCACGGCATAGAAACGGTCGTCAAAGCCGCGGACCAGCGGGCTTTGCGGCTTCACCAGATAATGCTCGAACACGCCGCTCGCCTTTGCCGGCAGATCGTACTTCTGGATACCGTAATGATGGTACAGACCGGCCTGCGCGCCCCAACAAATGTGCAGCGTGGAGTGCACGTGCGTGGTGGACCAATCCATGATCTGGCAGAGCTCGGGCCAGTAGTCGACCTCCTCGAACGGCATCTGCTCCACGGGCGCGCCCGTGATAATCAGGCCGTCGTAGTGGATGTCGCGGATGTCGTCGAACGTGCGGTAGAACGTCTCCAGGTGACCGGCGCTCACGTGCGTGGCCTCGTGCGTCTTGGTACGCAGCAGGTCCACCTCCACCTGCAGCGGCGTGTTGGAGAGCTTGCGCATGATCTGCGTCTCGGTGGCGATTTTGGTGGGCATGAGGTTGAGGATGAGCACGCGCAGCGGACGGATGTCCTGGTGCAGTGCGCGGTACTCGGTCATGACAAAGATGTTCTCGCTCTCGAGCTGCGCGGCGGCAGGGAGGGCGTCGGGGATGCGAATGGGCATGGATGCTCCTTACGAGTCAGTTGCAGCTATGGTACAACGACCGGCCCCATCCGCGCGAGCACATCGCCCAGCGATGCCGTCAGCGGCCCAAATCACTCCAAAAGTAGAGATTAAAGCATGTCCCAAAAATCTACTTCGCTTTAGCCTAGCAAAGTGACGGCAGGAGGCTACAATGGTTCGACGCGAAAAACTCGGCCGAAAGGATACATATATGTACCAGACGCGTAAGATCGGGGTGGTCGGCCAGGGCCACGTAGGAGCACATGTCGCCAACAGCCTGCTCATGCAGGGCATTGCCGATGAGCTGTACCTATGCGATATCAACGAGGCCAAGGTGACGTCCGAGGTCCAGGACCTGCGCGACTCCCTTTCGTTTGTCCCGTACAACACCAAGATCGTCAACTGCTACGACCACTACGAGGAGCTGGCCTGCTGCGACGTCATCGTCAACGCCGCCGGCAAGGTCGCGCTGGCCGCCAGCAACCGCGACGGCGAGCTGTTCTTTACCACCGACGCCGCCCGCACCTTTGCCAAGCGCATCGTCGACGCCGGCTTTGACGGCATCTTCGTGAGCATCTCCAACCCCTGCGACGTCGTGTGCACCGAGCTGTGGCACCTGACCGGCTACGATCCCAAGAAGATCATCGGCTCGGGCTGCGGTCTGGATTCCGCCCGCCTGCGCACCGAGATCTCCAAGAAGGTCGGCGTGAGCCCCAAGTCCATCGACGCCTACATGATCGGCGAGCACGGCTTTAGCCAGCTTGCCGCCTTTAAGGCCGCAACCATCGCCGGCAAGAGTCTCACCGAGCTTCAGGCCGAAAACCCCGACAAGTACGCCTTTGACCACATGGAGGTCGAGGAGCTCGCGCGTAAGGGCGGCTATGTGACCTACCAGGGCAAGCAGTGCACCGAGTACGCCGTCGCCAACTCCGCCGCGCGCGTCTGCGCTGCCGTTCTGCACAACGAGCACGCCGTGCTTTCCGCCTCTACGCTTATGACCGGCCAGTATGGCGAGGAGGGCATCTTTACCTCCCTGCCGTGCGTGATCGGTGCCGAGGGCGTCGAGGAGGTCTACACGCTCGACCTGTCCGAGTACGAGCTCGAGGGCTTCCACAAGAGCTGCCGGCACATCCGCGACAACATCTCCCAGCTCGACTGGTGGGACGCCGAGGCGTACGACGCAAAGTAAGCGTCGGTTGCCGCGACACCTCGCGAATCTAAGCGCGATACCAAGCGGGCCGCGCCGGAAATCCCCGGCGCGGCCCGCTTTTTTGACTCGCGCTGCGCCCTTGCGAATCGAAGGTGAATGGTTTTCCCGTTACCTAGTACTGCTCGATGCCCATGTAGCGACGAACCTCGGGGCTGTGGTCGAACACCTTGCCGCGGGCGGCGCGCAGCTCGCAGCTCATGTTGTAGAAGAAGATCGGCTCCAGGTACGAACGCACGCTGGCAGGCACGTCGCCCACGCCGTACTCGAGTGCGTCGAGCACCATGACCGTATCGGTGTGCGTGTTGAGGAACGCCAGCGCGCGCTCCTCCATGGGGCGGCACTCGCCCGATCCGAGCTGTACAAAGTAGAACACGCCGGGCTCGGTAGCCTCGAACGGGCCGTGGAAGTACTCGCCGGAGTGGATGTAGCAGCAGTGCTGCCACTGCATCTCCATGAGCGAGCAGATGGCCATGGCGTAGGTCTGGCTAAAGTTGGGGCCGGATCCCAGGATGTAGAAGAACTCGTGCTGCTGGCAGAGCTCGGCAAAGCGATCGCCCAGCTCGGCGTTGACCTTCTCGCGGGCAGCGGGCAGCAGCGCATCCATCTGCTTAAGGCCGGCGTACATGTCGGCAAGCGCCTCGTAACCCTCCTGCTGGTGGAGCAGTTCGGCGGCGATCAGAGCGCCGATGCCCTGCGGCACCTCGGCCTGCGACACGCCCTCGCCCCAAGGGTAGACCCAGGTGGTCCACTTGCCGTTGTCGATCTTTGAGCCCTCGCAGTCGGTGAGGGCAACGACCTCGGCGCCGGCTGCCAGCGCCATCTCGCAACCGTCGACGACCTCCTGCGTATTGCCGCTGTGGCTGCAGGCGATGACGAGTGACTTCTCGCCAAGACTCTTGGGGGCCATCAGGCAAAACTCGCGCGCCGTGTAAACCGTCGAGGTAAACGTGGTCGCCTCGCGCTTGAGCAGCTCGTTGGCCGGCATCAGGTCGATCATCGAACCGCCGCAGGCGATCCAAAAGACATTCTCGACCTTGCCCTTGCGCTCGATAATTTCCTGAATCAGATCATGTGCGTTCATGCTGATGCTCCTCCTTGTGTGGTGGCTTTTGGTGACGGCTGCTCGTACCTGCGGTCGTTCTATGTTGTCCTATTTATAGCACGCAAGCTGTCGTGGGTGAAGTCATTTCGCCAAACTTGTTCTATGTTGTTCTATCTGTGGACGTTAGATGTCAAACACGTAGCGCGAGCCAACGATCTTTTGACGACCGAGCAGTAGGGGCCGCTCGTCCGCATCGGTAAAGTACGCCTCCATATAAAAGAGCGGCTCGCCGACCGGCACCTCCAGCAGCGGGGCCGCCTGAGCATCGGCAAGCGCAATCTCCACGGTGCAGGGATCGGACTTGAGCGGCGCGCGGCCCGAATGCTCTGCAACGAGCGCAAAGATCGAGTTATCGGCGAGGTCTTTATCGGCAAGCGTCTGCAGGTAGGGATGGTCGGCGAGCACAAAGGCGTTGTTCTCGAGCATGACGGGCACGCCGTCGGCCGTGCGCACGCGCTCGACCACGATAAGCTCACAGCCGGGTTCCACCCCAAAAAACGCCGCATCCTCGTGCGTCGCTGCGACCACCGTGCGCGACACCAGACGCGCACCCGGCACCATGTCGTTGGCAGCACAACCCTCGGTAAAGCTCTGGACGTCACCCTTCTGGCGAATCTTGCGCTTGAGCTTGGGAGCGCACACAAAGGTACCCCTCCCCTGCTGGCGGCTGAGATACCCCGCACGCGACAGCTCCTCGATGGCGCGGCGCACGGTGATGCGTCCCACGCCGTAGGACTTCGCGAGCTCCATCTCGGAAGGAATACGCGAGCCGGCCGCGTACACGCCGCGCGCGATCTCGCCCTTTAGGTCGTCCATAACCTGCTGGTACAGCGGCACGGCGGACACCTCGGCGCGCTCGGAACGTTCGGTCTTGCTATCGGCTGCCATCATTACGCTCCATCCCGTGCATGCTCGGACTCAAACTCTTCAATCGCCGCCATAAACTGCTCGCCAAAGGCGTCGGCCTTTTTCTCGCCAATGCCGTTGACCCGGATCAGCTCCTCGCGCGTTTGAGGGCGCAGGCGGCACAGGCCGCGCAGAGCCTTGTCGGAAAAGACCATATACGGCGCCATCTCCAGCTCGGTCGAGATCTCCTTGCGCAAGGCACGCAGGCGCTCGAACAGCTCGGCATCGTCGCCCACGCGCGGGCGCTGATCCAGCTCGGCCTCCTCGCGCAGCAGATCCACCGCGCGGCGAGCGCGGGCCGAGGCCTTGCGCTTGGACGCGCGGCGCTTAACGGTAAAGGCAAACGCCTCGTCCTCGACCTCGCCGGCACGCGGACCCAGGCCCACAACCGGGTACTGCCCCTGCGAGGTGGCCAAATAACCGCGGCCGCACAGCTGGCCGATGATATCCTTGATGCGCCCAACCGATTCGCTCGAAAGCTCGCCATAGCCGCGATCCTCGTCCAGATGCATCTGGCGAATGCGCTCGGTGTTGCCGCCGTGGAGCACGTCGGCGATGAGCGACTTGCCAAAGCGCATGGGGCGCGTGGCCACATAGCGCACGGTGGCGCGGGCCATATCGGTGACGTCCTCGACCTCGAACTGCGTAAGGCAGTTGCTGCAGTTGCCGCAGCCCTCGGCCTCGTCCGTGGCGGTGCTGCCCGCACCAGCCGCTGCCGCATGCTCGGCCGCGGCCTCGTCGCCAAAGTAGCGCAGCATGTATTCGCGCAGGCAGCCGGTGGTATTGCAGTAGCCCTCCATCTGGCTGAGCAGACGATATCGATTCTGGAGCGCCCACGCGCGCTGCTCGTCGTCGAGCGCCTCGTCGGCCGCATCGCCGCGGTCGATCAAAAAACGACGCATGCGAAAATCGTTGCCGTTCCACAGCAGGTGGCAGCTGGCCGGGTCGCCATCGCGACCGGCGCGGCCCGCCTCCTGGTAGTAGGCCTCGATGCTCTCGGGCACGTTGTTGTGAATCACGTAGCGCACGTTGGGCTTGTCGATGCCCATACCAAAGGCGTTAGTGGCAACCATCACCTGAATATCGTCGTCGATAAAGGCACGCTGGCTTTGGCGGCGGGCGTCGTTACCCATGCCGGCATGGTAACGACCAACGCGAATGCCGCTGGGGCCCAGCGCTTCGGCAAGCTCGCCTGCCAGCGCATCGACCGTCTTGCGGGTCGAGCAATACACGATGCCGCTCTCGCCCGAATGCGCGATCACATAGTCGCGCACCCACGCGGCCTTGGCCTTGTCGCCCATCTCCTCGCAACCAAAGTAGAGGTTCTTGCGATCGAAGCCCGTCACTACCGTCGCGGGGTTTTGCAGGCCGAGCATCTGATGAATGTCCGCACGCACGCGCTCGGTTGCCGTAGCGGTAAAGGCCGCCACGATGGGGCGCTGCGGCAGGGAATCGATAAACTCGCGAATCTGCAGGTAGGCGGGGCGGAAATCCTGTCCCCATTGGCTCACGCAGTGGGCCTCGTCAATGGCCACGAGCGGCACGCCAATGCCGCCGTCCGCTGCGGCCTCCTGCGCAAAGGCCAAAAAGCGTGGCTCGAGCAGGCGCTCGGGCGCCACGTACATAAGTTGGTAGCGGCCCTCGCGCGCCCGCTTGAGCACGGTGTTTTGCTGGGCCGGAGTAAGGCTGGAGTTGAGATAGCTGGGCCGCGCACCCGCCGCGAGCAACGCACGGGTCTGGTCCTCCATAAGCGACAGCAGCGGGCTCACCACAAAGGTGATACCGGGCAGCATGAGCGCGGGCACCTGGTAGCAAATGGACTTGCCGGCGCCCGTGGGCATAACGCCCAGCGCGTCGCAGCCGGCAAGGATCGCATCGACCATACGGTCCTGCCCCGGGCGAAACGAGGTGTAGCCAAAATAGGCGCCGAGCGTGTCGAGCGCCGTCTGCTGCATGCTATCGGTCATGGTTTCCTAACGTCCAAGTCATCTGCCGCCGATTATACGCCGCCACGCGGACCGGTGGCGCACGGCTGCCGGCCACGGGCGGCGCAATCCGAAAGGAACGAGCGTGGATTTTTGGACACTTTCCGGATGAGCGTGGAAACGTCGCTGGTTGCGCATAAGTCAGCGAAAACGCCCCTAAGCGAGCAAGGTGACGTGAAAGAGGAGGGAAGCGTACTTCGGTACGCGACCGACGATTGAACGTCAGATTGCCGCTTAGGGGCGTTTGCAGCGTCGACCGGTCCGCCGTTCGTTAGAACGGCGGAACCAAAGGCGCAGCGTCGAGCCGTTGCGCGGTTTGGAAAACCGCGCAACTAGAGCTACATGACCATAACGTAGCGCGATCCCACGTAGTACTGCTTACCCATCAGGACCGGCTCGCCATTGGGACCGGTAAAGCCGGCACGCAGGTTGAGCAGCGGATCGTGCGGAGCAATGCCCAGCTCGGCCGCCTGCTCGGCGTTAGCTCGAACGGCCTCGACCGTGCGGTAGCCAACCGAGACAATCGGCGTTCCGCCAACACGCTCGACCTCGGCAAAAATCGACTTGTCCTCAAGATCGGCCGTCAACAGCTCACGGTAGGCGCCAAACGGCACAAAGATGTTCTCCTCAAAGATGGGCTCACCGTCGGCCGTACGCACGCGCTTGATATGGAGCAGCAGTGCATCCTTCTGCAGGCCAAAGAACTCCATCTCGTTTTGGCGCGCCGGAACGATCTGGCGATCGATCACATGCGCACCGGCCTTCATGCCGTTGTTGGCACACAGCGCGGTAAACGTCTGCAGCGTCGAGGCGTGGAACTGGCGATTGATATGCGGCGTGGAAACAAAGGTGCCGCGGCCTTGTTGCTTAACCAGGTAACCATCGGAGCACAGCTCCTCGACGGCGCGGCGCACCGTAATTCGGCTTACCTCGTACTGCTCGGCTAGCTCAAGCTCGGACGGAATACGCTCCTTGGGTGCATAAACACCTTTCTCGATCGCATCCTTGATTTCGTCGTAAATCTGCTGGTAAAGCGGTGCATTTTTGGGTGCAGGCATATCTGATCACTCTTATCGAAATATCGAAATAACTAATACGTATATAACGTCTAGTTTCATATTATCTCATATTGATAAAACGATACACCATCCCTACCAAAAAGCGACAGCTTCATTTTGGTAGGTTTTATCTGGGCAAACGAGAGCCCCTCGAAAGCAACGAGGCTTTCGGGAGGCTCAAGCGGACAGGATTGCGCCGTGCCGGCAAAATGCCAATACCCTACTTGCCGTCGTCCTGCTGCAAACTGTCCTGCTCGCTGAGGCGCGCCTGCCTGCTGGCCATGCGCGCGGGCTTGTCGGGATCGGGTACGGCCGTGGGCATGGGCTCGTCGACATGACCGCCCCACCAGCCGCCCACAAAGTTGAGCGTGTGGAACACGTTGATCACGGCGCCGGGATCAATGTCGCACACCAGCTTGATAATGTCCTGACTCTCGTAGGTCGAGACAACGGCGTGCAGCAGGTACATCTTTTCGCGGCTGTATCCGCCGATGACCTCGGCGCAGCTAATGCCGTGCTGAAAATGGTCAACATAGGCGGTCATGACCTCGTCTGCCTTGCGCGTCGTGATCTGCAGCGTCACGCGGTCGTAGCGACGATAGAAACTGTCGATGGTCTTGGTCGAAATAAACTGGAACACGATGGAGTACGCCGCGTTGTCCCAGCCAAACATAAAGCCAAAGATCGCCAGGATAAAGCAGTTGAAACCAAAGATGACGCCCCAGATAGTCTTGCCCGTGTGGTTGGAGACCCACAGCGCGATAAAGTCGGTGCCGCCGGTGGATGCGCCGGACTTTAGCGCGATGGCAGCGCCCAGACCCGAGACCACGCCGCCAAAAATGATGAGCATAATCTTGTCGCCCAAAAACGGGGCAAAGTGAAAGATGTTGAGGAACAGCGACGAGAGCACGACCTGCATCATCGAGAAGATGACGAAGCGCTTGCTAATGCCGCTCCAGCATAGGAGCGCCACGGGGATGTTGAGCGCGAGCATACCGAGCGAGATGTCGATGTGGACGCCGCCGAGCGAGGTAACGCGATCGAGTAGGACCGCGACGCCGGTGAGACCGCTCGGAAGCAGGTCGGCGGGTTGAATGAACGCCTGGATCAGAAATGTCTGGAGAACGGCAGAAATGGTGACCGCCACGGCGGTGATGGCGCGGCGAACGATGGTGAGGCGGCCGAGCACGAGCACGCGGTCCGTGAGCTGTTCGATGGCGTTCGCCACGTAGGCTCCCTTCGAAGGCAGATGTAGTTGTGGGGCATGCCCGCGATTGTAGCATGGAGCGTGCGGGGGCGCTTCAATTCGCCCTCTCTCGACAACCAAAACGAGCCAGCAGCTCCCCAACCAAAGAGCCAAATTCTAAGTGAGTAGACTTTTCGCGATCTACCAAGCACACTCAAAACAGCCACCTCTCCGACCTGCGGTTTTACTAAGGCAGATACGCTTTGTGCTCGGCATGTGCCAAAAAGTCTACTCACTTAGTCCGAGTCGAAGCCAAACGGATCTAAATTGAAGCCAAAATGAGCCAATCCACCGCAAGAGACGTGTGAATCCGCACTTCTTGCGGCGAATTGACGCTACAAAGCGGTCAGAATGTCGGCGAGGTTGTCGATGACGGCGTCGGCTCCCGTTTGGTCCAGGTTAACGCCCTCGTGCGGACGCAGTGCCAGGACGCGGGCGCCGGAGCGCTTACCGGCCTCGATGCCCAAAGGCGAGTCCTCGATAACCAGGCACTCGGCAGGCTCCACCCCCAGCGCCTCCATGGCACGCAGGTAGATCTCGGGGTCGGGCTTAAACGCACTGCACTCGTGACCGCTGATGGTGTAGTCCAGCACGTCGGCGATACCGGCAATCTCCACCAGCTCGTCAATGAGCTCGCGATAGGACGAGCTCGCGATGGCACACTTCACGCCGCGCTCGTGCAGCTTGCGCATCACCGGCTCCGTCTGCTCGTTGAGAAGCTCGGCATACGGAACGGGGTGGTCCGGGCTGTAGACCTGCTTGTACTCCACGCGCAGGCGCTCGCGCAGCTCAACATCGTCGGGCACCAGCGCCTTCCAAATGGCGGGCTCGTTAGACCCCGAAAGATCGGGGATCTCGTCAAAGTGGAAGCCCTTCTCTTCCATAAATGCCACGCGGCGACGGTTGTAGAACCACTCGGTATCGACCAGCACGCCGTCCATGTCAAACAGCACTGCCTTGATCATACGCATCTCCTCCCACCTGCCAAAAAGGGACAGGTTTATTTTGGTAGGTTTTATCTGGGGTTTTGCGACACGACAGACACGCCCTCCCCAGAGCAAAAAAAGGGGACGGGGCGCAAACCCCATCCCCTCTCAATCAACCCGTAAGGTCTACTTACTTGTGATTAGTAGGAAAGCTTCCACATGTAGCGACGCATGGTCAGCGGGTGCTGACGGGCCTCGGCGATCTGGTTGCCGTACTCACGCATAACGGCGAGGTGCAGCAGCGGGTTGAAGTAGGTGATGACGCTCGCGGGCACGGCGTCAGCCAGGCCGTAGTCCTTGGAGTCGATCAGAGCGACCTTGGCGCCCATGCGCTCAAGGAAGGTGAGGGCGCGGGCGTCCATCGGACGGGTAGCGCCATCGGACATGAAGAAGACGTAGGGCTTACCCTCGGTGGAAACCTCGAACGGGCCGTGGAAGTACTCGCCGGTGTTGTAGGCGGCGGCGTCGATCCACTGCATCTCGGTGAACAGGAAGGCGGCGTGAGAGTAAGCCATCTTCTCGGAGGCACCGGAGGCCATGAAGTAGATCATCTTGTCGTCCTTGAAGTCCTCGGCGAACTTCTTGGCGAGCTTCTTGCAGTGCTGAGCGGCGTTCTCGCAGAGATCGAAGACGTTGGTGAGGCCGGTGATCATGTCCTCGTAGTGGTCATAGCCCTCGGTCTGCTGAAGGATCTCGAGAGCAAGAGCGATGGCGTAGCCGGGCTTCTCGCACTTGGCAGCGTAGTTGGCGTGGAAGCCGTGAACGATGACGTGGTCGGCGTCGACGGTCAGAGCGGAGCCAGCCTTGTTGGTGAGGGAGACGACCGGGCAGTTGTGCTTCTTGGCGGTCTTGTTGGCCTCGACGGTCTCGGGCGTGGAGCCACCGAGGGAGCAGGTGATCACGAAGGTGTGCTCGTTGACCCAGGAAGGCGTGTCGTAGTTGAACTCGTTAGCGGTGAAGATCTGAACGTTCAGCTTGTCCGTGTTGTTGGCCAGGAAGTACTTGGCGGGGTAAAGGTCGGACATGGAAGCGCCGCAGCCGACGAAGGCGACGCTGTGGATCTCGTGGTTGGACAGGACGTCAGCGACGATCTGCTTAGGGAGGTTAAGGTCGATCTCGTACATCTGACACATTCCTTTCGATTTTTGCGGCGCCACATTGCCGGGCGCTCGCAGGGTTACCGTGATTTGGACCGAGTCGCCGGCCCGTTGAGGATGTGACAAAGGAACTGTCCCTTTGACACATTTAGGGATGGAAGCCTGCCTGGGGTATGGGATGCCAGGCAGGCCCCCGGGGGAAAGCGATTAGGCGCTTGGTCGCGACTAGGCCAGGATGCCGGCCGCGGAGAGGGCGATGCCGCCCACGATGGCGATCACGAGAAGCCAACCGGTGTTGACGTTCTTCTTGATGAGCCAGTACATAAGGCCAGTGAGGCCAAGGGAAATCATCTGGGGCATCATGCCGTCCAGGATGTCCTGGATCACGACGGTGCCCTCAGCGAACTGCAGCGGGGTGGTGGCGCCGATCAGCGTAGCGATCATGCCGCCCACGGACATAAGACCCACGATGCCGCAGACATACATGAGCTTCTCCATGAGGTCGCCGCCCTGAAGCTTGCTCAGGTACTCGTGTCCGCCCTGATAGCCCATCTTGGCTGCGAACCAAGTGATCAGCACAGAGGGGACGATGGAGATGAGCATAGCCAGGATCGGGCCCATGATGGAGCCCTGCTGAGCCAGCTGAACGCCCAGGCCAAAGGCGATAACGCGGATGGTGCCCTGGAAGAAGGAGTCACCGATGCCGGAAAGCGGACCCATGAGGGAGGTCTTGACCGCGTTGATCGAATCGGGATCGAAGTTCTCGGGATCCTTGGCGTACTCCTCCTCCATGGAGGCGGAGAGGCCCAGGATGAAAGCGCTCGTCTGCGGGGTGCAGTTGTAGAACGCCATGTGACGGTGGTAAGCCTCTTTCTTAGCAGCGAGCTGCCTGGGGTCGGACTCATCCGGATAGAGGCGATCGAGCGTGGGAACCATGCCGTAGAGGAAGCCCATGTTCATCTGACGCTCGTAGTTCCAAGAGGCCTGGATGGCCCAGGAGCGCCAGAAGAACTGGCTGACCTTCTTGTTCAGGGACACGTCCTTGGTTGCGGTTGCCATAGTGTGTTCCTCCTTAGTCTTCGTCGTCTTCGAGCGGATCGTAGTCGGAATCGACACCGGCGGCTGCATGGGAACCGTTGAACTTGAAGCCCATGAAGACGACAGCCAGGCACACACCGATCAGAGCGACCGCGATGACGGACAGGTTGAGGTAAGCGGCGAGCAGGAAACCGATGAACAGGAACGGAGTCATACCCTTCTTGATCATCATGGTGAGCAGCAGGGCCAAGCCGTAGGCGGTCATGATCTTGGTCGAAACGTTAAGACCAGTGGACAGCCACTCGGGAACCATGTTGACGATGGCCTGAACCAGGTCGGTGCCAACAAAGACGGCGAGGAAGATCGGCAGGAAGTACATGACGGCGTACAGACCGGAGCCGGCGCAGATGTGCATACGGTAGGCGGTCTTGAACTTTCCGTTATCGATCGCGTTATCTGCCACATGGGTGAGGGCGGCGATGATGGAACGGAACACGATGCCGAGGAGCTGACCCAGGACGGCGACCGGGATGGCGATCGTCATGGCGGTCTCGGCGGAAGCATCGGTCAGGCATGCGAAGGCAGCGGCCACGATGCCGCCCAGGACCATATCGGGCGGAACGGCGGCGCCGACCTGCACCAGGCCCATGGACACGAGCTCGACGGCGGCACCGACGGCAAGGCCGGTGGGCACATCGCCCAGCAGCAGACCGACGAGCGTAGCGCCAACGAGGGGCTGCTCGAAGTTAAGACGACCGAGCAGGCGGGAGTCCCACATGCAGAACACGCCGACGAGGCCGACGAGCACCGCACTGATGAACGTATTCATACCCTTCTCCTTTCAGTCAGGCAAAAGCCTGGTTGATTACAGCTTGGCGTCGATGTCGACGCTCTGATACGTAGGGGTCTGCTGGACATAGAGCTTGATGCCCATGTCGAGCAGCTGGTTGACGTCGGCCTTCTGGGTGGCGTCGAGGAAGACGGAGCTGTCCTTGCCGCCAATCTGATCGGCACCGTCGTGGTTGGCGGTGGCGCCCAGGTTGATGGCGTCGAGCTTGTAGCCCTGGCAGAACTGCAGCATCTCGGCCGTGTTGCCAAAGACGAACATGACGCGCTCACCGAGGGTGTTGAGCTTGTCCATCTTGGCGAGGGCACGCTCGACGGTGAAGACGTTCAGGCGCACGCCCTGGGGCTTGGCCAGCTTAAGAGCGCCCTTCTTGATGTCATCGTTGGCGGCAGCGTTGTCGACGACGATGATGCGCTCGGCCTGAACCTTGGTGGTCCAGGTAAAGACGACCTGGCCGTGCAGCAGACGGTAGTCAAGACGTGCGAGGACGATCTTGGCGGGACCGGAGCTGTGACGGGATGCCTTGGCCTTCTTGGCGGGAGCCGCGGCGGCCTCGACCGGTGCGTTGGGGTTGGTCAGACCGGTGCGGGCCTCGTTGATGAGGGCTGCGAGCTCGGCACCCTTGACGGGGACGGGGCTCATAGCAAGCGTGAGCGCCAGCGGGATGTTGAAACCGCTGACAACCGTGAACTTCGTGCCGTTCTTGGAAAGCTCGACCATGTTGTTGTTGACCGAGCTGCCGAGCATATCGGTCAGCACATAGACGGTGTCGTCCGCGTTGAACGTGGCGATCATGGCGTCCACCTTATTGGTGATGGGCTCCTTGTCGTCACGAGCAAGCGACACGACGTGGACGTTCGACACGTCGCCGAGAACCATCTCGAGCGTGTCTTTGGCGCCTGCGGCCAGGCCGCCATGAGATGCGAGAATGATCTGATTCATCTTGCCTCCTCCTTTTCATTATGGTCATTATAACGTCTTATACGTTGCGGATATTGCTAATTAGTATAAAGACCGTTCGCGGGTGAAAAACGACCGTTGACGGGTTTAACGCAATCGAAACGATGGTCTTGGGTAGGTCGGCGCTGGCTAGGCACCGCCCGGCCAAACGCCGGGCGCTACCTGCTCAAACACTCCGCCAATCCCCTATCGCACGAAGTACCAGGGGCTTTCCTGCACGGTGGGCTCCAGCGCGATGCCGGTGCGCTCGCGGAACAGATCCATGTCCTGCGATTTCTCCGTCCACCACGCGTTGGGCTTAAAGGTCATGCTCTCAATGACATGACCGACAAACACACTGTTGCGCAGCTTGGAAAAGTCGGTGTTCATAATCACGATGGACGCGAGCACCAAAACGATGCCCAGAACTTTGATCGCGCCGGCGGGCTCGGCATAGACACCAATGCCCAGCAGTACGGTGACGACTGTCTCGAATGACATTACGACGGGAACTTTCGACGTCTCGAGCCCCATGGACAGACCCTGCATATATAAGATGTAAGCCACGGCTGTGGGGATGAGTCCAAAGCCAAGGAACAACAGCAGCAGCTGTGGCGACATTGCCGCGGCGACATCCGGCCACGGAGCCGCGATAGCTGCCATAACCGCACCGCCAAAAACAAAGCCCCAAAACGTGACAGCCAGCGGGTGGACCGTCTTGGTTGCTATCCGGCTAAACACCGCGAGCGACGCACCACAAAGGCCTGCAATCACGCCCGACGTGACGCCCCAAACCGAAAAATGAAAACCGGAAAGGTCGCCATTGGTCACTGCAAGCACGCAGCCAACGATGTTAAAGACAATGGCGATGAGTTTGTTGAGGGTCACGTCCTCGCGATAAAGTACGCGGCCGAGCGCGACGCCAAACACCGGCGACGTGTAGAGCAGCACCGATGCCGTGGACATGCCCACCTCGCGCATACACTCGTAATAGCAGGTGTTGGCGGCAGCCAAACCGACGATACCGACAAGCGCGCAGGAAACAAGCTCTTTAGGGCTTGCCTTGAACAGGGTCAGCGGACCCTGAACCACGGTAGACTCCTCACCCGGACGGCAGCCCATAAACATCAGGACCGGCGCCAAGATAAGCGCTCCGACCAACAAGCGAAAGGCAGCCATGCTCTGGGACGAAACGCCCATGGCCGAGATGCCGTTTACAAAGATTCCGATGCTGCCCCACATAAGCGCGGCGATCAGCACCAGCACATAGCCCAGATTGCTCCTCTTCAACGCAGCCTCCTCAGTATTATTTCCAATATGTTTCATGCTACGTTATAGTCGTTATATACATTTTTCAAGGCACAAATCGGCGAACGGGAAATCTCTCGACACAAGGAGTGTCCCCAACTGCCGGCACAGACGATATGAGCAGGACATAAAACATTGAGAGCCCCTGCT
>JAQDHS010000060.1:0-1035 GCA_027663555.1 Coriobacteriaceae bacterium AM04S-08
CCGAAGAACGCGCCGATGATGCCCACGACCATGGTGGCCACGATCAGCACCATGGGGTTGATCTTCTTGGACAGCAGCCAGTAGTACAGCCAGAAGGCGATCATGCCGAGCATGCCGGGCATGATGCCGTCCAGGATGTCCTGGAGGGTCTGGGCGTCGTCGCCCGAGCCGATGGCCACCGGGATGCTGGCCCAGAACATGTCCTTGCACATGGCGCCCACGACCATGACGCCCACGATTCCCACGCAGGTCATGATCTTCTGCATGAGGCCGGTCCTCTGGGCCTCGTCCAGGAAGCCCACGCCCAGCTCGTAGCCCTTGACGGCGCCCCAGATGCGCAGCGCGAAGCCGGGGACGTTGTAGATGAGCAGGAAGGCGATGGGGCCGAAGGGGTTGCCGGCCTGGCACAGGCTGATGCCCACCGCGGCGGCGACCACGCGCAGCGTCGACAGGAAGATGGAGTCGCCGATGCCCGACAGCGGGCCCATGAGGGCGGCCTTGACGTCGTTGACGCTCTCGGGCTCGATCTCGCCGCGGGCGACCTTCTCCTCCATGGCCATCGCGATGCCGCCGACGAACGGGGCGAACTGGACGGTGATGTTGAAGAACGCGCAGTGGCGGTGCAGGGCCTCGGCGTAGTCGTCGGGGCGGCCGGCGTAGATCTTCTTGAGCATGTTGGCGACCATCAGGCAGAAGGCGATGTTCATCTGCTTGTAGTAGGTCCAGGAGAACTCCATGCCCAGGGCGCCGACGTTGACGGCGCTCTTGACGAGGTCGGAGCGCGTGATCTTGTTCTCGGGACTAGAAGTCATCGTCCTCATCCCCTTCCGCGGAGAGCTGGGGCTGGGCTCCGCCCAGGCCGAGCAGGTCGAACTTGTCGATGCCGATGATGATGGCGATCAGGGCGACGCCCAGGACGGGCACGTTGGCGTAGGAGCACAGCAGGAAGCCCAGGAAGTAGAAGGGCACGAGCTGCTTGGTGAGCACCAGGCGGCCGAGCATGGCGAAGCCCATGGCCGGCAGGATGTTGGCGGC
>JAQDHS010000061.1:0-1018 GCA_027663555.1 Coriobacteriaceae bacterium AM04S-08
GCGGGGCTCATGAAGAGAGGCTAGTTTGTGGGCGCTTTGCCTGGCGCCCACGAGAGAGGCAACGGAGTAGGGACTACTCGTGGATGCGGGTACCGGAGAGGCCGGCCATGGTCTCGGCGGCCTTGTCCAGGGCGCCGATGATGCAGGTGCGGCCCTTGCGGGAGCGGGCGAACTTGATGGCGGCGCGGACCTTGGGCTCCATGGAGCCCTTGCCGAACTGGCCCTCGTCGGCCAGGCGCTCGGCCTCGTCGGCGGTGAGGTCCTCGAGCTCCTCCTGGTTGGGCTTGCCGAAGTTGATGGCGACGTGCTCGACGGCGGTCAGCAGGAACAGGACGTCGGCGTCGCAGTCCTCGGCCAGCAGCTCGCCGCCCAGGTCCTTGTCGATGACGGCGGGGACGCCCTTGTAGCAGCCCTTGTTCTCGTAGTCGCGGACGACGGGGATGCCGCCGCCACCGCAGGCGATGACGATGAACTCGTTGTCGAGCAGGTTGAGGATGGAGTCGGCCTCGACGATCTTCTTGGGATCGGGGGAAGCGACGACGCGGCGCCAGCCGCGGCCGGAATCCTCGACGAAGACCTTGGAGGGATCCTCGGCCATGAACTCCTTGGCCTGCTCCTCGGTGTAGAAGGGGCCGATCGGCTTGGTCGGGTTCTTGAACGCGGGATCGTCGGGATCGCACTCGATCTGGGTGACGACGGTGGCGGCGTGCCAACGCTTATAGCGCTTGTGCATCTCGCGGCCAATGCCCTGCTGCAGGTGATAACCAATGTAGCCCTGGGACATGGCGCCGCACTCGGGCAGCGGCATCTCGGGGGTGCCGATGGCATCGTGGGCAGCGGCGAAGGCGTTCTGGATCATGCCGACCTGCGGGCCGTTGCCGTGGGTGATGATGATCTCGTTGCCCTGCTCGATAAGACCAAGGAGAGCGTGGGCGGTGTTGCTCACGGCCTCGATCTGCTCGACGGGGTTGTTGCCGAGGGCGTTGCCGCCGAGGGCGACGACAATACGATCGGGCTT
>JAQDHS010000062.1:0-749 GCA_027663555.1 Coriobacteriaceae bacterium AM04S-08
AATCAGAACCACCCTTAAAAAGGGTGGTTTGCTCTTAGGGTATAACCCACGGGCCCCGGGCTCGCGTCTAAAGGCGCGGGCCCGGACTTCGTCCAGGCCTAGTGCATCTTGACCCGTGGCGCGCCGGTCGAACCGGCAGCATCACCCCCTCTTGAAGGGGTCCTCGTACTCCTTCACGCTCAGCTTGTCCAGCGCGATGTCGTGGGACTCCTGCTCCCTGATGTACTTGGCGATCGTCGCCTCGTTCAGGCCGACGGTGGACACGTAGTAGCCCTCCGCCCAGAACTTCCTGTTGCCGAACTTGTACTTGAGGTTGGCGTGCCTGTCGAATATCATCAGCGAGCTCTTCCCCTTCAGGTAGCCCATGACGCTCGCGACGCTGTACTTCGGCGGGATCGCCAGCAGCACGTGCACGTGGTCGGGCATCAGGTGCCCCTCGATTATCTCGATCCCCTTGTACTCGCACAGCTTCCTGAGGATCTCCCCTATGTCGCTCCTGATTTGGTTGTAGATCACTTTGCGCCTATACTTCGGCGTGAACACGATGTGGTACTTGCACATCCACTTCGTGTGGGAAAGGCTGTAGGCCTTCTGGGCCATGGCGACCACCCCTTCGACTCGAATTCTTGACGGCCTGAACAATCGTCAATATCGGTCGGAGGGGTGGCTTTGTAAAGCCGTTTGTCTCCACCCGCGTAGCGGGTGGTTTAAAGCTGGCCGCTGCGCGGCCAGCAGACTAAAGTCTTGAA
>JAQDHS010000063.1:0-560 GCA_027663555.1 Coriobacteriaceae bacterium AM04S-08
CCTCTACCCCAGCCTCGAGCAGCAATGGGCATACTATGCGCGATACATCGACTTCATGCTGCGCGAGCTGGCCTCGCAGCCCTATCTCGACCTACGGTCCCTCATCGGCCATAAGGATTACTTCATCCTGAGCACCAATGTAGACATCCAAGTCGAGAAGACGTTTCCCGACGAGAGAACCTGCAACTATCAGGGAAGCTTCGCGCACCTTCAGTGCAAGCAGCCATGCTGCGACGAGCTCTTCGACGCGAGCCCCTACGTCGAACGCATGCTCGCGGGCATGGCGGGGTTCGAGGTCCTCAGCGAGGATGTCCCCCGATGCCCGCATTGCGGCTGGCAGCTTGTGCCGTGGGTGCGCGACGACACGTTTCTGCAGGGTGCGGCCTGGCGCGAGAGCCTCGGACGATACGAGCGCTTCGTGCGCGAGCGCAGCGATCGCCGCGTGCTGTTGCTGGAGCTCGGCGTGGGCGAGATGACCCCCGGCATCATCACGCTCCCGTTCTGGAGCATGACCGCGAAGCTGCCGGATGCGCACCTTTTGAGCGTAAACATCTCGGGCG
>JAQDHS010000007.1:0-99500 GCA_027663555.1 Coriobacteriaceae bacterium AM04S-08
TAGCGGGTGGTTTAAAGCTGGCCGCTGCGCGGCCAGCAGACTAAAGTCTTGAACAAAAAAAGCTCGCCGGCTAGGCCGACGAGCTGCAAGTTCTTGGTCGCGGGGGCAGGATTTGAACCTACGACCTCCGGGTTATGAGAGTCATTTTCATTCTTTCGTTGCTCCAATGCTATAACGTTTTGTTCATGTGGTACCATAGTGTTTGAGTAGGTGTTTTGTTCACTCTGTTCATGTGGTGCCGTAGCGTATAGCGAAGCTTGGGCAATGTTTGAAATGATGATTTGCTACATAGCTGCTACAACGTTGCTACAAACATGGATTTGTGAAGATTGCTTGAGGGGTATAGCTATGGGCGCGCTTTACTACACAGGTCAAGAACTAATCGAGGATAAGAAGCGCGGCAAGTTTCGTGGGCGGCTTTCCTACCGCGACGCTAACCACAAGCGGCGCTATATCACGCGAACACTTCAAGCTACGGGAATTCGTGCGGCAAAAGCAGAACTAACCGCGTTCCGAAACGAAATGGAACGCGAACATGCCGAAAGCGTAAAGAACAGCAGCGGCAATCTTGCCGTATCCGATATGCCAGTGCCCGAATACGTGGCACAGTTCATAGATGCCAAAGAATCCACCAAGGCAATAGAAGCTTCTACGATTAGCAGCTACCGGACTTCACTAAAGCATATCGAGGACGCTTTTACCGGCACCGCCCTTAAAGACCTACAGCCCAAGGACGGCGAAAGGTGGATTGCCGACTTGGTTAGCGAGGGGCTTTCTTCATCCATGGTGTGCAAGGCTTACCGGCTTCTAAAGATGGTTCTAAACGATGCCGTAGCAGTCGGGGCGATTGACAGGAACCCGCTAGCCCTTGTGAAGCCGCCAAAGCGCGTGAACAAGAAAGAGGGCATTAACTCGCTTGATATTGGCGAGAGAACCGCGCTGCTTTCCAAGATGGGCACTCTAGAGCTATCCCCCGTTCTGGTCGCGGCCTATATCGCGCTTTATACGGGCATGCGCAGGGGCGAGATATGCGGGCTTCAATGGCGCGACCTCGATACGGACAACCGCGTTATCTGGGTAAGGCGAGCCGTTGGGTTGGGCAAGGGCGGTGCCTATATCAAGCAGCCCAAGACCGACAGGGGCAGGGATGTTGCATTGCCCTCGACCCTGATTGACGTTTTGAGCCGTTGGCGCGACGCGCAGCGGCAATCATTCGCGGCAGACTTGGCAACGCTTAGGCCGGATTCGTTCATGCTTGGTGACGCTGTAGGCTTTTACCATCCCGACAGGCTTACGAAGGATTGGGCTTCATTGGCAAAGCTTTTGGGCGTTCGCGGCGCGGCGGGTCGCTTAGCTTCTTTTCACGACTTGCGCCACACGTGGGCAACGATGTTCCTTGCGAGCGGCGGCGATGTTAAAACGGCGGCAAGCAACCTCGGGCACGCTAACGCGGCTATGACCTTAAACATATATGCAAGCACAGACCCAGACGCAAAGCGGCGGGCGGCTGACATAGTAGAACGCTCAATGCGGCAGGCGAAATAAACCAAGACTCGGACGAAAGGGGTTTCAATGGTTCGCAACTACCAACAAGCCCGCAAGAATAGCGGCATTTCGCTTAAAGACGCAGCGAAGCATTTAGGCATTAGCGCAACAACGCTAAGGAACTATGAGAATGGGCAAACGTCCCCGAACGCATGCACTCTAATAGCAATGTGCAATTTATATCAGTGCTCAGCCGATTTATTGCTTGATATTCCGTGCGACCATTCCGACAGCCCAAGCCTTAGCAACGACGAATTAGCCATTGTTGAGCATTATCGTTCGTGCAACTGCCAATGGAAAAAGACTATTGCAATGACCGCCCAATCATGTGCAAATTCATCAAAGCGAAACCCCAACGTCCTATATCTACCGCCAAGGGATAGCCGTTCTACAGCGTTGGCATAGCGCTTGTATAGGGTCGCTATTGGAAGGTATAGCGACCCTATACAAGCGCCGTACAGAATAGAAGAGATAAGAAGAGACTTATTGCAGCCCGCCGCGCTTGTGCCCAACACAAGCGCGAGCGCGGCGGGCGTGCTTGAGACTTTCTAGAAGAGAATAGAAGGGCGTTCGAGCGCCTTTCTTTGGTTGAAAACCTGTTGATAACCTGTTGAAAACTCGGTTATACCTTTCTTTATGTGTGTTGGTTATGTGAAGCCCGACATTGTTTTTTGGCTTCTAAAGTGTGCCAAAACGCCTGATAACCAGTGGTTTTTAGTTGGGTTTAAGCGGTTTTAATACCGGTGGTTTTAGTGCTGGGTTTTGCATCTAGCGTAATCCCAGCTTAGCGCGTTGCCGCTCGTCTGTTTCCGCTCACGGCAGGGCGCTAAAATCAATCATTTTCATACTCTCAATTCGGGGCTACTGCCTGATAAGTTCGACGCTGTTTAGCCGTTTTTCGCAGCCTTTCCATGCCGTCCCGTTGTGCTTATATGACCGCAAGCAATTCGCGATTGCACTTTTATTCGCACAGATTCTAGGAGGTACGGCAATGAACAACAAAGCGACAGGCGCAACCGTCCTAAGCCTTAGGGACATGCAGGAACTTGTAACCGTTAAACAGGTTGCTGATTGCCTACAGGTTTCCAAAGGTACTATCTACAACCTGATAAAAGACGGGCAACTAACGGCGGTTAAAGTTCGCGGGAACATGATTCGCCTTAACCGTGACCAAGTATGCGCCCATTTTGGCTTGTAACGGACGGGGCTAGCTATGGGCACAACCTACAACGCGGCGGACGATGATTGCATTGTTAGGGCGCTATCCCGGTGCCCTATTCCGTGGGTTAAGCACGCGGCAGACAACGCGGGCAACCCTTGCGCTAATCAGCTAATAGACGTTGCCGGTTATGAGGGATACGGGCGTTATTGGCGGTTGGTTGAGCTGCTATTAAGCACCGAAACGCACGCCATACCCGATAGCAATGAGCAGGGTTATAAGCGCTATACACTTGGGCTTAGGTTCGCGAACGCGGAAGAGTTCGAAGAGTTCATAGGGCTATTGGTTGACCTCGATTTAGCGGCTATTGACGAAAGCGGGCGGCGCTATATCCCCCTTGTTGATGAAGCGGCGCTATCCGTTGCAAAAAACAGGTTCAACGGTAGCAAGGGCGGAAAAGCAGCAGCCCGCAACAGACAAGCTAAACCATTCTAGGAGGATGCCGTGTGTTATGAATCCCGTTCAATCAACGTACAAAACGAAGAGCGCGAAGAGTGCCTAGACGTGTTTAGCACGTGCGAAACATGCCTAAGGGAAGAAGTATCGCTAACTAATCAGCTCTTTGACGATTTGGGGCGCTATTGCCCTAACGACCTTGAAACATGCGAGCCTTTGCAGATGGGGCGATTGCAAGAAGAAGGGGCTAACGCCCGCTTTGCAGCCCTGTTGAGTGCCTTGGGCGTGGATACCCCGCAAGAACTTTGCAGCGCAACGGGCGTTGATATGGCGATTTGTGCCGATGTTCTATCTAACCCCCTAAGATGCGACGGCAAGGGACGGGCGCGTGTCCTCGAAGCGTTAGAGAATCCCCCCGATTGCGCTTGGGATGTTCCCGACCCGTTTACCGGCGAGCCGGTAGGGAAACAGCTAGCTATTTGGTTGCGCGAGAACTTCAAGACACCTTGGCAGTTCAAGCGGCAAGCCGACGAATGCGAATTGAAGTGCTATCTGATTGGTGCTGTTGGACAGCTTACTGATGCGGATTTGGAGAGTTTGTTATATGCGCCAAGCCTATTGCACGCGCTCGAAAGCGCGGCGGACGGGGCGCGGGTGCAACAGAGACGGCACGCGCAAGCCGCCGTTGCCCTATCGAGCGCTATTGATTTGCTTTCGAACGCGAGAAGGAACCTTGAAGAAGCGGCGGCGTGCGTTGTCCCAAAAGCACACGATTAGGGACAAGGCTAGCAAGGCGGCTTTTTCGCCGGTTTGAGCGTTCTAACGTGTCTCTAAAACCGTCCCTTTACTGTTGTCCCGAAATGCTTTAGGCTTTTAGATACACCAACGAGGAGGGGGGCAAGTTTCATGAGATTTGGTTATGCGCGAGTGAGCACCAAGGAACAGAACCTAGACCGCCAACTAGACCAATTGGCGGCGGCTAACGTCGATAGGGTATTCAGCGACAAAATCAGCGGCGCGAAAGAGAGCCGCCCCGAACTCGATAAGATGCTTAGCATGTTGCGCGAGGGAGATACCGTTATTGTTTGCAGCTATGACCGCTTGGCACGTAGCAGCAAGCAGCTATTCGACCTTGCAGAGCGCTTCAACGCCAACGGCATTGCCCTTGTATCCCTGAAAGAGGGAACGGACACCAGCACACCGCAAGGCAGGTTCTTTTTTGCCATGTGCGCGGCAATGGCGCAGTTCGAACGTGAGCTCATCAAAGAGCGCCAAGCCGAAGGAATCGCAGCGGCAAAAGCAAGGGGGCGGCAGTTCGGCAGACCGGCAACAGACCCTAGCAAGATGGATACAGCCGTAAGGCTCTACCAAAACGGTGGGCTATCCGTCAAAGCGATTTGCGAGCGGACGGGCGTTAGCCGCGCGCCGCTCTACAGGGAACTAAAGAAAAGGAATATAGAGCGATAGCCGCGTTTGATATAATCGCCTTGCCCATAGCTAGCGCCCGCCGTTTCGGTGGGCGCTACTTTTTTGCGGCGTTTTAAGCCTTTTTAAGGCGTTGGCGCGGCGGCTTTGGTGCCCCGTGCCCGCAAATCAGAAACGGCGTTAATTCAGCCGCCACAGCCCCGCGCTTGCCTATCCCATGCCGAACAACAGACCCACAAGGCACCCATTTAACCCGTTCGCTTGTGGCAACCTTGCAGCAAGTGCCACAGCACGGGTATAGCATCGCTACAGCATCCCAATACAATAGCTATAGCGATTGTACGGCGGTGCAATACCGATACAACAGGGGCGCTATTGCCATTTGGGGCTTTGCGGCGCGGCAGACGGGCAGAAAACCGGAAAACTTTCAATATATCCGCTCTAACGGAGGCAGAAAAGACCACCCCCCTTCAAAAAGTCCGAACGCGGCAGAAACTATCTCCCGGCATTGGTGCCCCTAGGTGCTTGGGCGTTTTCGCCATAGGGGGGGGGATACCCTAGCGCGATGTGCAGAAGATTCACGCGGACTTGGATTGCCTTTCGATTAGTAGCACGATTTGCTACAAGGGCTGCTATAACGCTGCTATAAACCGGCTGAAATAAGAAAGCAGCCCAGAGCTTTTTACGCCTCTGAGCTGCTAAAAGTTCTTGGTCGCGGGGGCAGGATTTGAACCTACGGCCTCCGGGTTATGAGCCCGGCGAGCTACCAGACTGCTCCACCCCGCAATGTCTGGGCGCCTCATGTGCGCAAGAAAGAATATTACGTGGGAGTTCGGTAAACGGCAAGGAAAATCTCGTAGAGCATAATTCCTTCATATTTAAACCTCTCAGCCCTTATCACCGTAAACGAATCACAGCCGAGCGCCGTCGATGGCACGTATACAATGGTGCGCGTCCTTTTATGCCGACACCGGGAGTAGACATGCTGCTCGCTATCGATATGGGAAACACGCAGACGGCCATGGGCCTGTTTGACGGAGACGAGCTGGTGCAGTCGTGGCGCATGCCCACCGACCGCTCCTATACCGCCGACGAGATCCACGTGCGCCTGATGGGCTTCTTTAAGATGTACGACCTTTCGCTCGATGCGGTCGATGCGATCGCCTTTGCCGGCGTGGTGCCGCAGCTCTCGCGCGAGTGGCACGCCGTGGCCGACCGCATCGCGGCGGACGTCATCGTCATCGGGCCGCAGACGGCCGCCGTGACCAAGCTGCGCGCGGCGCGCCCCCAGGCCGTAGGTGCCGACCGCGTCGCCAACGCCGTCGCAGCTGAGACTTTCTACGGCGCGCCGGCAATCGTGGTGGACTTTGGCACCGCGACCAATATCGACGTCATCGATGAGGACGGTTATTACATTGGTGGGGCGATCGCGCCGGGCATCCGCATCTCCATGGACGCGCTTGCCGCCCGAGCCGCCAAGCTCGCCAGCGTGCCGCTCGAGGCGCCCGAGCACGCCATCGGTCGCGACACCGAAGAGTGCATCAAGGTCGGCGCCGTGATGGGCGCCGCCGCCATGGCCGAGGGCCTGGTCACGCGCATGAAGCGCGAGCTGGGCCGCGAGGACGCCACCGTTATCGCCACGGGCGGTCTCGCCGGCATTGTCGCCGATTCGACCGATGCCTTCGACGTGGTCGACGGGCAACTCACCATCAAGGGCATCTGCGAAATCTACCGCCGCATGCAGGAGCTGGGATAGAGTAAACGCCAGGTCGCAGCAACCAGCCGCCAATCCTATTCCTCAAAATCGAAAATTTTTCAGTTTTGAGGAATAGGGTGCTGACAGCCCATTCCCCAGACAACAAGACCCTCCCCGGCACAGCCGAGGAGGGTCTTGTTGTCATCGCTATCTTTGAGCGCGGGCGCCTCGCGTTACAGTCCGCGAATCCGTACGGCCTCGGGCGGAAACTCCTGCTCGCCGGCATCGGTCTTGATGGTCGCGCGGCCCCAGATGTCCAGGCCCGCAAACACACCGACCGCAAGCGGCAAGCCGTTGGGCGACACCGCCGCGACCTGACGACCCAACAGTGGCACCATGTCAAAGTACTCGCCCAGCACCGGAGCCAGCGGGCCGGCAGCGCCCTGTGGTGTGTTGGCGGCAACCGCCCAGGTGTCCACGCGGACCAGCACGGCGGCGGCCAATGCCTCGATCAGCGCCTCATCTGCCATATCCACACCAAGCTCACCCAGCGCCGCACGCTCAATATCAACCGTCACCGCGGCAAACATGCCCGCAGCACCGGCACCGCCGTTCACGGCAACACGCGCGAGTGACGTCTCAAACGCAGGCGCACCGCACACGATGTCACTCGGCCACTGGATACCCACCTTACCGGCAAGGCCCAGGCCCGGCGTCGACGTCGTGCCCACGAGCGCGTCCATCATGCCCATCGCGGCCACAAACGGAAGACCGTGGAAGGCGTGCATGTTCACGTCGGGGCGAACGACCAGCGAAAACGTCAGCGAAGCATCGCCCGCGCTCCACGCGCACCAGCCCGCGGACACGCCCTCGCGGCCCGCGTCACGCGCCGCGTCGAGCTCGGTGCCGGCGGCAACAGCATTCATCTCGATCATCTACATGCGCCCCAATTCGCCCACGATATGGCCCACGCGGTCCTCGGGCCCCTTGACCTCGACGCCGTTGTAGCGGAAGAACCGCGCCGGATCGTGCATCAGATCCTCGAGCGGCACCAGCACAAAGTCGCGCTCGCCGATCAGCGGATGCGGCAGGCGCAGCTTTTTGCCCCCGTGGGTCTCGCCGTCCATCCACAGCAGATCCAGGTCGATGGTGCGCGGGCCGTTGGCCTTGGCCTTTTTGGAGCGGTCGCGGCCCAGCTCGGCCTCGATCTTCATGAGCTCGTCGAGCAGCACCAACGGCGCCAGCTCGGTCTTGATCTCGATGACGGCGTTGGCAAACGCGTCCTGACGCGTCTCGTAGGCCGGCTCGCTCTCGTAGATCTTGGAGGAGTTGGACACGCAGGTGAGTGGAATCTCGGCGATCATGTCGCGTGCGGCGCGGATGTTGTCACAGCGATGCCCCAGGTTGGAGCCCACGGCCACAAACGCGCGGCGCGGCTGCGGCTTGGCAACCGCCCAGTAGCCGTTCAGGAACTGCGCAAAACCCGCGGCGTCGTGCACGCGCACGATGTTGGCACCGGCCTGGATGGCGCCCAGGCACACGCCAAACGTAGCGGCATCGCGCTCGGCGGCCTCGGTCACGCCCGAGACGGCGCCCACAAAGCGCTTGCGCGATACGGCGCACATGAGCGGATAGCCCAGTGACGCCATCTTGGCAGTCTCGCGCTGGATGACGATGTCCTCGTTAGCCGACTTACCAAAGCCCGGGCCAGGATCGATGCAGATGCGGTCGCGCGACACGCCGGCGTGGATGAGCGTGCGGGCCTGGTCGGACAGAAAGCCCATAACGCGGCGCATGATGGGCGCCGAATCGGGCAGGGTGAAGCGGCGGAGCTGAGAGGTGGGCACGTAGGCCTCCTCGCGGCGGGCGCTGCGGCGCATCATGGCCGCCAGGTGATCATTGGGCTCCGATGCGGCCTCGGTGGCTGCGGGCGCGGCCTCGGGCGCGGGCGCGACGGTCTCGGCGGCAGCAGCCTGCTCGGCGGCAGGCGTCTCCTGCTCGCTTGCAGGCTCGGTCGCGGGCTCAGGTTCGCCAAACGGCAACGAGGGCTGCACCACGCCACCCGGAAGCTTGGCCTCCGGCTTAGGCTCACCCAGCAACTTGCCGCGACGGCGACGAGCCGGCTTCTCGGCCTCACGCGCGGCCTCGGCAGCCGCCTCGCGCGCCTTCTCGGCAACAAACGCCGCTGCCGAGGTATCGAGCTGCACCGTTGCGTGCGTGCGGGTGGGCACGGCGACCTCGCCGGCATGCATCACAATGACTCCGCAGGTGCTCGTCTTAACAAACTCGACCATCTTGGGGTCGGTGAAGCCGGTCACGTCGTTGACGATCGAGGCGCCGCAGCGCACGGCCGCCTTAGCAACCGCCACGTGGCGCGTGTCGATCGAGACGATGGCGCCCTCTTTGGCCAGCGCGCGCACCACGGGCAGCACGCGGCGAGCCTCCTCATCGGGATTGACCGGGGTAAATCCGGGGCGCGTGGACTCGCCGCCCACGTCGATGATGTCGGCGCCGGCGTCGAGCATCGCCAGGCCGTACTCGATGGCGGCATCCGGGTCGAAGTGCTCCCCGCCGTCGCTAAACGAATCGGGCGTCACGTTGAGGACGCCCATGATGCGCGGACGGTCAAAGCTGAGCTCGTACTTTCCGCACCGCCATGTCTTGCTGTCGTTCGCCATGAACATCCTCCTAAAATGCCCACGCCGCCGCGCTCGGGCGCTGGCGGCGTGGTCGCTTTGCAATCAGTCTTTCTATTGTATCCGCGCACGCGGGCTAGAACGCAAACGCGGCCGCGATGTCGCAAGAAATCAGCAGGTCGGCATTTGCATCCTGATCGGTGGGGGCAAGATTGCAAATGGCCAGCGTATCGCCGGTAAAGTAGCGTGTAAGGCCCGCCGCCGGATACACCACGAGCGAGGTCCCGCCTACAATGAGGGCATCGGCCGCGGCGATGGCGGCAACGGCACCGGTCAACACATGCTCGTCGAGCGGTTCTTCGTAGAGCACCACATCGGGCTTGATGCGACCACCGCACGCGGGGCACACGGGCACGCCCGCGGCGTCCTCGTGCTCGCGCGAGCAAATCCACTCGGCGCTATAGACCGCTCCGCACGACTGGCAAATGTTGCGATGGACCGATCCGTGCAACTCAAACACGCGCTGCGAGCCCGCCATCTGATGCAAGCCGTCGATGTTTTGCGTCACCACGACATCGAGCTTGCCAGCTCGCTCCAGCTCGGCGAGCTTGGTGTGACAGCGGTTGGGCTTAGCGTTAAGCGCGATCATCTTGGTGCGGTAAAAGTCGAAGAACTCCGCCGGATGCGTCTCGTAAAAGCTGTGCGAGAGCATGGTCTCGGGCGGGTAGGCAAACTGCTGGTGATACAGGCCGTCAACGCTGCGAAAATCGGGAATGCCGCTTGCCGTGGAAACACCAGCGCCACCAAAGAACACCATGCGCTTGTGGGTATTGAACAGCTCCGCCAGCGCGGCGGAGGCCTGCTTGGGATCTGTTATCGCTTGCGTCATGTTTGTCCTCCGTCCATGTTGGTCGGGGCGGCTGCGATTGCGCCGTCGCCCACGGAGCCCACCCCGCCCCTGTTGCGCTAATCTTAAGCCTGCCAACCCCGTCGAAAGGACACCATGCCTCAGACTTACACTTTCGCCTCGTGGAACGTCAACGGCCTGCGCGCCGTGCTCAAAAAGGACCCGAGCTTTATCCAGATCACGCAAGAACTCGACGTCGATATCCTGGCGCTGCAAGAGACCAAGCTGCAAGAAGGCCAGGTCGATATTGACCTGCCCGGCTATCACCAAACCTGGAGCTACGCCGAGCGTAAAGGCTATTCGGGCACTGCGGTCTTTAGCCGCCAGGAACCGCTGCGCGTGCTGCACGCCGATGCGCTGCTGCCCTACGCCGGCGAGGGTGAGGCAGCTGAGCTCGTTGCCCAAGCCGCGACCGAGGGCCGTGTCTGCGCGCTGGAGTTCGACAAGTTCTGGTTTGTCGACGTCTATACACCCAACGCCCAAAATGAACTCGCCCGCATCGACGTGCGCATGGCCTGGGACGATGCTTACCGCGGCTTTTTGAACGCGCTCGAGCGCGAGACCGGCAAACCCGTCGTGACCTGCGGCGACTTTAACGTGGCGCACGAGGAGATCGACCTTAAGAACCCCAAGTCCAACCGCGGCAACGCCGGCTTTTCGGACGAGGAGCGCGGCAAGTTTACCGAGCTGCTCAACGCCGGCTTTACCGATACCTGGCGTGCGGCAAACCCCGACGTCGAGGGCGTCTACAGCTGGTGGAGCTATCGCTTTAATGCCCGCAAGAACAACGCCGGCTGGCGCATCGACTACTTCCTGGTAAGCGACGCAATCGCCGACAACGTACGCGACACCGGCATCCGCGGCGACATCTTCGGCAGCGACCACTGCCCCGTCACCCTTACGTTGGAGCTCTAACTCCAGCTGCCCCCGGAGACGAAGGAAAACGGATCATTTTGGGCCTCGTGAGGGTGTCCGCGTGACCCATCCGCCACGAAACACGCCCATCTACTACGTTTAAGCCACCACCCTCAACCACAGCGAACAACGCAAAAAGAAAACCGCAGGTAGAAAGCCTGCGGTTTTTCATAAAACGCGGTCATGGTCGGGAGTATCAAGCTAAACGTAGTAGATGGGCCAGTTTCGTGGCAAGCGCCGTCAACTGATTCCCTGGGGACATCTGAGGACGGAAGAAAATGGATCAATTTGGCTCTCTGAGGGCCACGATGCCCGTCATATCAGCCGGCCATTCCAAAACTATGCCGGTTTACGGGGCTGAATCGCGAACCCCCAACCATACGCAATTCCGAGATAATAAAACCGCAGGTGAACGGCTTACTCTATTTCGAAAAAAGCCGGCATGGTCTGCCTGCGCCAATCTAGCCCCGTAAACCGGCATAGTTTTGAAATGACACTTCGGCAGTATTGATTCCCGCCCCGACGCAACCAGCCCTACAGCCTGTATTTCACGACGACACGGTTAATGCGACGGCACCAAGGCTTGTACAAGGCGGCCAAAAACACGCAGGTCGCAAGGCCGTGCGTAATATCGAACGGCACTGCCGTGGCAAGACGCGCCACGGCACCCGCCCAAGTAAGCGGCTGTACAAAACCAATGATGTCATATGCGTTGATCACGACGCCATAGAGCAGGCCCGACGCAAAGCCGTACGCCAGCAGTACTGGCATGCGCACGGTGCCGTCGACGCGGTCGAACGCACCCGCATACGCTAGCGCGCCGCCAACATAGCCAACCAGCCCCCAGGCATACATCTGCCACGGCGTCCACATGCCTTGTCCAAAAAAGAAATTGCTGGTCAGCGCCGCCAGCGCGCCAACCATAAAACCATTGCGGCGACCAAGCGTCGCCCCCGCGATAATGGCGATGGCACTCACCGGTTTAAAGTCGGGAATGGGACCGAACAAGATGCGCCCCGCCGCGGCCAACGCCGCCAACACCAGCGTGGGCATAATCTGGCGCAGGCCCGGGCGCGAAGCCTCGTAACCCGCAAAGAACAGCGCAAGCACCAGCGCCACCACAACCAGCATGGCCAACGCTGCCTGCTCAACGACCGCCAGCAACGCCGCAGCCATCACCGCAGGAACCGCCAGCAGCAGCGGGATTTCCATATGTTGCAAGACGCGTGACAACGGCAGCCCCCATCAAACGAATGTCCGTTTATGGTAGCACGGGCAAAATGAGGCCGACCAATCCCCCGGCCGACCTTGGCTGCCAGTCGATCAGGCTTTCGCCACGCGACCGGTCTTGGCGCTATTCGCCCGTAACTTTAGCGGCAATGGCCGCGACAAAAGGATCAAACAGCAAGCCGCCCACAACGACAAAGGCCCATCCGCCCACCACGAGGCGAACCCAGCGCGAGAAAAACGGCACACCGTCGATAACGCCAACGCCTGACTGAAACGCGACTTCAAATAGCCCGATAATGCAGAAGAGCAGAGTAGCGCCCACAACGGTTCCGCAAATCCGTGCGCCCGGAGTGTTCCGATCAAAACCAAAAAACTCAACGCACGTCTCAATTGCTTTGCCAAAGAGCGGCAAAAAACCCACGAACTGTGCAATACCGATGGCCAGAATAAGCTGCCCCCAGAAACCAGTAAGTCCCTGAAAATCTAAGCCAGGCTTTCCCTCAACAATCGGCAGAAATGAACACATGAATAGAGGATTAACGATGCCGTTGAGAATGGTCACAGCGGTACTCTTTTTTAGTGTCAAGTAGACCAACTCCTTTTGCCCTTGTCGGCCAGGCCCAAAGGGCGGAAGCGAATATTACATAAGTGAATCGGGAGACGGCAGGAATGGCGACACCAGCGCCGTCGCGCCAAACAGAACAGCGCACCCAAAAAGCAGCGTTTCGTAGCTCTCGCCAATGCAGAAGGAGAGGGCCACGGGAATCAAAAACGTAAGTCCCAGTGAAACGGTGCTCACCACGCCGCCGGCGCTTCCCGCAAGTCCCTCGCGCACCTCGGGCAGCATGTAGGGCAGCGACTGAACGACCGGACCAGCGACGGAGCTCGAAACGCCGATCGCAAACATCAGCCCCACAGAAGGATGGGAGACAAAAGCCTCTCCTGCCCACATAAGGGCACTTCCCGCCATTGCGGAGATGGCCATAAACACGCGATAATCGCCAAATTGCGCCCGCACATAGGGTCCAGCCACGCTGCCGACAATCGATCCAAGCGTCACGAAAGAGGCGAGAAGTCCAGCAGCCTTGGGTTCAGTTGAAGCCTCAAGCGCTGAAACAAGATAACCCGAGTACGCCGTAGCCGATGCAAGGGCAACTCCAAGCAGTATCGCCACGAGCCAAACTATCGGCATCTTGATTACCGCCGCAAACGCACTTGCCGACGATGCAGCAGGCTCCGCGCCCTGAACGCCAAAGCCATCTGCAGCCTGCAGAACATCTGCCGACGGCGCAACCAGCAGCCACAGCAATCCAAACACGGCAAACAAAACCGCGGCAAGGGCATATGCTCGTCCGGGCGTTGCAAAGAGAGGAGAGGTTGCAAGCGAGCAGGCGATTCCGCCCGACCCCGCAGCGTAGAACCATCCCATGGCCCTATCGGTTTCTCCGCCAAAAGCGGAACCAAGCACTTTTAGAACGATGGCATTCACGACGCATGGTGCCGCACCCAGAAGCATGGTCGCCGTGAACAGCGTCGCAAACGATGCGCACTCCGCGCGAGCAGCCGCTGCAATTGCAGAAATCGCCGACGCGATGAATACGAGCGCCTTCACGCCATATCGATCGGCGCAAACGCCGACAGGCATGCCGAATACAACGGCAGGAACAAACGGGGCAAACAGGACGGCTGAAAACTCGGCCGAGGTCAGATGCAGGTCCGACACAACCAGATGTGTCAATCCCGACACCTGATACTGCGCGTAGTTCGCAGCAAACACGATGCCGCACACCACAAACAGCAGGGCATATTTTTCGACCGTCCCTTTGCTCACGTTCATCACCCTATCTATGCTTCATCCTTGCGATAGACGACGCGTCCGTTAAAGATCGTCGTCTCGACTTCGAGATCGCGAAGCGCCATCGGGTTCATTTCAAACGGATTGCCCGACAGGATGACGATATCGGCAAGCTTGCCGGCGGCAAGGCTGCCCAAACGGCGCTCAAAGCCCTCGACATATGCTGAGCCGAGCGTGTGCGCTTGCAGCGTCTCGCCGAGCGTCAGGGCATTCTCGCGGAAGTATCCCTCCGCCGGGTGCCCGTCAAACTCGCTACGCGTCACCGCAGCATACACGGTATCGATAGGATCGATTGACATCACCGCAGGCCAGTCAGTACCAAGCCCTAAGTGGATTCCGCCATCGGCCTCTTCCCTATAGCGCCACATGTGGCTCATGCGCTCTTCGCCAAGAGACTCCTCGTACACGCCCTGCCCAAGGCCTCCGATGGGATGCTGCGGCTGGACCGCAGCATTAATGCCCAGGCGCTTCATGCGAGCAATATCCTCGAGCTTCAGGTTATCTGTATGCTCGATAGCAAAACGCGCCCCCTTGTTGCCGCACACCTCCTCGGCACGCTCGACGGCATCGATAATCATCGTGGCCGATGCGTCGCCGATGGCATGAATACGAACATCGAAGCCATTCTTGCTGGCCTCGAGCATCATGCGGTCAAGCGTCTCCTGGTTGCATGCTGGTTCGCCGCGAAAGTCCTTCCCCGTAGGAGCGTTAAGATACGGCTCATGCATGTAGGCCGTGTACGCCTCGGGACAGCCGTCCAAAATGTACTTGAGACCCGCCATTCGGACGCGCTCGCCGTGATGACGCACACGCAGGGCCTGCGACTCTGCCATCGGAGCGTCGAGCGCAGAATAGTAGCTAATACGCAGCGTACTCAGGTCCTCGCTCGCCAGACGGTCATAGATGTCGTACACGCCGGGCGTGGTCACGCCCAAAGGATACATATCACCGATCGAAGTTATGCCGAGCTTGTTGAACTTGCGCATCGACTTGAGCAACGACGCATCAAGGTCCGGTTTGTTGAGCACAACATCGAGCAAGATGTTCGTCGCCTGGGGCTCAGACAGAAAGCCATTGGGCTCGCCGTTGTCAAAGTGGCGGATAAGGCCACCTTCAGGCGTCGGGGTATTGCGATCAATACCAACCGCCCTAAGCGCGGCGGTATTGCACCACACCACGTGCATCGAAAAATCCGAAAGCACGATTGGGCGGTCGATATCGAGCGCATCGAGGCTGCGGCAATCAGGGTCAATCGGGTTTTCCCATGCAGGCGAATACCAACCCTGGCCGTAAATCCACGGATTGTCAGGGTGTTCGGCAGCAAACTTTGCCACAGCATCCACGCAAGCCTGCTCACTCGGCAGGAACATCAGATCGCAACAGAAGTCTTCATCCTTCTGGATTGAACCAAGCGCAAAATGCATGTGTGAATCGTTGAATCCGGGCATGACCAGTTTGTTGCCGGCGTCAATAACCTCAGTATCGGGACCGATAAACGGCTGCACCTTGTCGGGAGAGCCCACGGCCACAATCTCGCTGCCGCGAACTGCAACGCACCCAGCGCGAGGCTCAAGTTCCTCGGCCGTAAACAGCGCCGTCGTCTTAAGGACGATATCGGCGGGAACCACCGATTCCATGGCTACTCACCGTCCTTGGCGGCGGCAGCCTGCATGGCCTTGCGGCCGAGCTCGGGCAGGAAGAAAACCGGAACCACGGAAAGCAGGAAGCAGAGGCTCTCGAGACCCATGTTCATAGTGTAATCGGCACCGGCAATGGCGGAGATACCGATAGGCAGGAAATAGCTCATGAGCAGGGAAATGGTGCCTACGATACCGCCAGCGGAGCCAGCATACTTATCACCAATCTCGGGAAGGAGGACAGGCATGGACTGCATGATCGGGCCGTTGATGGCGGTAAAGAAGCCATTGATGACCAAAATCGTCCACAGAAGGAAACCAACCGGGGTGTACCACGTCACGAACATCGATATGGCACCGATGAGAGTAGTGACGATGAGAAAACCCTTGAACTTTCCAAGCTTATCGCAGAACGCAGGCCCAACGATGCAGCCGAAAAAGCTGCCAACGGTAACAATTGCGGCCATGAAACCAGCAGTGGCGACGTCTATGCCCTTGCCAAGCTGAAGCGCCTGAGGCAGGAAACCGGCATAGGCAGTGGTAGAGGCAAGTCCAAAACCGACGCCGATGGAGATTAGCCACACGCCAGGACTCTTGATAGCAACCTTGATGTAGTCGAGCACGGGCTCGGGCTCGGGGAGCGATTGCCCCTCGGGCACATCTCGGTCAAGCACAATCCAAAGAACCCAGGAAATGGTCATGACGACAGCAGCGACCATATAAGAGTTAAAGACGCTGCCGAACAAGCCAGCGCAGATCTGAGCGACAACGATGGCAACGCACGAAGCCGCGTAGAACAAGCCCATGGCGAAACCAGTCTGTTCACGGAACCAGGTGCCGAGCACCTTGATGAGGTTGGCGTTGAGTGCCGAGATTCCCATGCCAATCAGGAACATCGATGTCATCTGCATCGTGAACGAATCGAGCGTAAAGCAACGGAGAAAACCGCCGGCAACCGAAATTGCGGTGCAAACCGTGACAACTTTCTTAGAACCGATACGGTCACCAAGGGCACCCAGCGGAATTGAGAAGAAAACGGCGGTAAGCATAGGAACGAGGAACAGCATCGAAAAGCCGACGGTATCGATATTGAGCATAGGCATGACCTCGACGGCGAGTGCTGAGACCTGGTACTGCATGTAGTTAGCCATAAAGCACAGCAAGCAAACGACTGAAACAATCGCCCAACGCCATGAAGGAAGCTTCTCTTCCATGATGACTCCTTTAATAAGTCGGAATAATCAAACAGCTTGGAGAACCGGGCCCTGGCTCTTAGGTATTCATATTTTGCGATTGGCCCCTCACCGAAACCATTCGGCTAACGGCTTATCATCATTCGAAAAAAGGAGTAGTATCTCTACGCAAATTAACTAAAATGCCAGCTAAACCACTACGCAATCTCATCGGAGGTCATCTTGAGCTTTTTGTCCGATTCTGAATGGCTCTGCTTAAACGATCTCGTGCTTTCGATTAATTCCATCGACAGCGACCGCGAGTTTCGCTCGACCGTCCTCAAAAAGCTGCGTTTTCTCATCCCCTACGAGTCGGCTGCATTTTTCCTGAGCGACCTTTCCAGGGATCTCGTATCCACCCCGCAAGAATGGAAAACGCGCGTCTTTCTTGACCCTCTTGGCATCGATGTCCCCGCTGGGATGCTCGAGCTCTACACCGAAAAGTACTGGCAGCAGGACATGATCGTCGCCCACCGCAATCTTACGCGCTCGACGGTGCTGCGCGAGTCCGATCAGCTCAGCCCTGGCGATATCGACAGCAGTTATATGAAGGATTATCTTGGCGGCCGCCACGTCGTCAACGTCAGTTTCTTTAATGACGAGGGCTTTTTGGGATCGCTCAATCTTAATCGCAAGAAAGAAGAGGGCGACTTTAGCGATCGCGAAGTTCAAATCCTTGAGCTCATCGAACCACACCTCACGAACCGACTATCAAAATGGCGTGTGCGCGCCGACCGCAGCTCGTCTGAAATCGTATTTGCTCACGACTACGACGTCTCAGCGCGCGAAATCGATGTGTGTCGTTGCGTGTTATCGGGCATGGACAACGCGGCCATCGCCGAAGAGCTCTCCATCAGCACTGGCACCGTTAAAAAGCATCTGGAGAACATCTTTCGAAAAACACAGGTCAACAGCCGCGTTGGGCTCATGGCGCTCCTTCAGCAGTACACGGCGCTCAAGCAGTAAGACCGTTCTCGCCCGCGAACCCGCTCACGCCCTATAAAACACGTTGTCGGCAAAGAAGTCGGTCGGCGGCTCCATGCAGGCGATCTCGCCATCAAACATCATGGCGATGTCGTCGGCTACCTGCTCGGCAAAATCCAGGTCGTGCGTTGCCATGATGACGGTGCCGCCAGCCTTCGCATGGTCACGCAGGGCGCGAGCGATGATGCGGCGGCTCTCCAGGTCCAAGCCCTTCGTGGGCTCGTCAAGCAGCAGCAGCTCGGGGCCAATCAGCAGCAGCTTTGCCAGCGCGAGCAGCTGGCGCTGTCCGCCCGAGAGGTCGTAGGGGTGACGCGTCTCCAGGCCGTCCAATCCCAGTTGCGCCGCACGCTCCCGCGCCAAGTTCTCGTCATATCCGCAGGTCGAGGCCCATTCCATCAGCTCATCGTGAACCGTCTCGGCAACCAGCAATGCTTTGGGGTTCTGAGGCAGCAGCGCCGCCGAGGCCGCTCCGCGCACCATGCGGCCGCGCTGCAGCTTGGCGGTCTTCGCCAGCACCGAGAGCATCGTCGACTTACCGCATCCGTTGCCGCCCACGACCGCATGCACCGCACCGGCCGAAAACGCCACGTCGAGCCCGCGCAGCACCCAACCGCCCGCGCGATCGTAGCGAAACCAGCTCCCTGCCAGGGTGGTAGCCGACCCGCCGTGCATTTTTTGGAGTATTCTGCTCCCATCCGTGCGCGGGAAGGCTTCCGAGCCGTTCTCGAGCGACGTTTGCGCCACAAATTCGGACGATTTGTCCAATTCCGAACTTTTTTTCGCGCTCGATACGTCCCCGGGCGGCTCCAGAGAGCCCAAATTGTCCTCACGCCTGCTGAATACTCCGTTTTTTGCACATCGGACGGCACCCCACCCCAACATGTCGTCGGAAAACAACGATTCTCGGCGTCCCAAAGAAGCCATATCCGCCACCTCGCGCACGCGACCGTCCTCAATCCGGTACGCACACGTCGCATACTCGAGCATTGGACGCGGTTGATGCGTAGCCACAACAACCGTGCAGCCCAACTCACGGTTCACGCGAAACAGCGCGTGCAGAAAATTCTTCTCGGCAACGGGATCGAGCTGAGACGTGGGCTCGTCGAGTAGCAGCACACGCGGACGCAGCGCCAGGACGGCGGCAAGCGACAGCAGCTGCTTGCGGCCGCCCGAAAGCGTATCGGTATCGCGATGAAGCCAGTCCTCCAGACCAAAGAAATAGCTGGTCTCAGCTACGCGACGGCGCATCTCATCACGTGCTAGCCCCAAGTTTTCCAGGCCAAACGCCATCTCGTGCCACACGGTTTCGCACACGATCTGGTTCTCGGGATCCTGGAACACATAGCCCACGCGCTCCGCCGATGCCCGCACGTCCATGTCGGCAACGTTCTCGCCCAGCACGCGCGCATCACCAGTGCGCTCGCCCGCCGGCGCGATCTCGGGCTTGAGCAGCGACAGCAGCGTCGACTTGCCCGAACCGGTACCGCCAACAAGCAGCGCAAATGCACCTTGGGGAACACGCCAATCAAGCCCCTCGAGCACCGGTGCCTCGGCCCCGGGATAGGCAAAACTAAGGCCCTGCACCTCAATCGCCGGAATATCCGGGCCGCACGCCGCGCCCGACACCGGGCCCCTATCCAACCGAGCCATCAGCCAAACCTCTTCTCATCAATCGCGTGCGACGCGCAAGGCAGCATCATCCAGGCAGCGTACACGACATAGCCCCGCCACGGCGCCGGCACCGAGAGCTGCGGATAAAACGAATACTGCGTTGTCGCGGTCCATGCCACCGCCACCGCGGCGGCACCAAACACCGCAAGCCCAGCCAGCGCGGCAACGTCGCTGCGCCCCAGTCGATACCGCGCATACGTCGTACGACGCGTCGCGGCACCCCACCCGCGCGAGCGCATCGCGTCCGCGCGCTCCAGCGAATCTTCCATGCCCCAGCCCATCAACACACTCGATGCCCGCAAACGCGAACGCACGGGGTCGGCCGGCGCGCTGCCCGGCACATCAATCGCATCCTGCACCGCCAGCACCGTACGACCGCGGCGCAAAAACTGCGGGATAAGCCTCATGCACATCGAGATCATGAGCGCAATCACCGGCGCGGCATTGCCCAGCAGCGCGAGTACCTTGTCGTATTCGAGCATCGATGCCGCCGCCTCAAACCACAACACGCTCGCCACAAACAGCCCGCCCATGCACAGGCCGTATACCATGCTCTCCAGATACACCGCGCGCATGCCAATACGGAACAGCTCCGTCGAACCCGAGGCGCTAAACAGCGGATTGAGCAGCGCGACGATCAAAATCACCGGCAGCTGCCAGCGGAGCGCGCCCAGCGTGCGGGCAGCCCCACGCGTCGCAAATCCATACGCCAGCCCGCCTGCGAGCGACAGCGCGATCAGTACCGGCTGCATCGAGAACATAGTGAGCCCCAGCGTCAGCACTATATAGAGTGCCGGCACAGCCGGATGCGACATCGAGAATGCCGCGACGGGCCCGCCGCCAAACTCCTCTCGTATGTTATCCACGGGCACCCCCGTTCCCTCGCTCAAACAACAGCTCCGCAGCACCGCCAACGCCGCACGCACGCAGTGCAAACGCCACGCCGGCGGCGCAAGCCTCAACCGCCGCAAACCAATCGTTACGCGCTCGTCATATGCCTGCGGTATCATATTGCGCCGTGTATCGTTTCCAAACACACGTCTCTATAACGTAACAGGAGATCACATGGACGCAACCGCAATTATCCTCGCTGCCGGCGAGGGCACCCGCATGAAGTCGAACCACTGCAAGGTTTCGCACAAGATCCTGGGTAAGCCCATGGTCCAGTGGATCGTCGACGCTACCATCAAGGCCGGCTGCAGCCGCGTCGTGGTCGTCATCGGCAGCCACGCCGACGAGATGCGCGCCCTCATCGACGGCGCCTACGCCAACAGCGCCACCAAGGTCGAGTGCGTCGAGCAGACCGAGCGCCTGGGCACCGGCCACGCCGTAAAGGTCGCGCTCGAGGCCTGCGGCATCACGCAAGGCCCCGTCGTCGTGCTCAACGGCGACCTGCCGCTCATCACCGCCGACACCGTCGCCAAGTTCGCGCAAACCGTCGCCACCGGCGAGCTCGCCTGCACCGTCATGACCATGACCCCGCCCGATCCTTTCGGCTACGGCCGCATCAAGCTGGGCGCCGATGGTCAGATCGAGCGCATCATCGAGCAGAAGGACTGCACGCCCGAGCAGGCCGCCACGCTGCTGGAGTGCAACGCCGGCTGCTACGCATTTGACGGCACGCAGCTCGCCGCCCACATCAACGAGATCGGCAACGACAACGCGCAATCCGAGTACTACCTGCCCGACATGCTCGAGATCCTCAAAGGCCACGGCCAGGCTGTCTCCATCTTCCACTGCGACGACTACCGCGACGGCCTGGGCGTCAACAGCCGCATCCAGCTCGCACAGCTCACCGCCATCGCGCGCGACCGCATCAACGAGCACTGGATGGCCGAGGGCGTTACCTTCATCGACCCCACACAGGCCTGGATCGGCCCCGATGCCGTTATCGGCCGCGATACCGTCGTGTGGCCGCAGACGCACCTGATCGGCCACGTCACCGTGGGCGAGGAGTGCCAGCTCGGTCCCAACAGCCGCCTCACCGACACCACCGTCGGCAGCGGCTGCACCATCGATGAGACCATCGCCATTGAGGCCGTCATCGAGAACGGCGTCGACTGCGGCCCGCGCGCCTACCTGCGCCCGGGCACCCACATGCTCGACGGCTCCAAGGCCGGCACGCACGTGGAGATCAAGAAGTCCACGATCGGCGAGGGTTCCAAGGTGCCCCACCTGTCCTACATCGGCGACACCACCATGGGCTCCGGCGTCAACGTGGGCGCGGGCTCCATCACCTGCAACTACGATGGCGTGCACAAGCACAAGACCGTCATCGGCAAGGACGCCTTCATTGGCTCCGACACCATGATGGTCGCGCCCGCCCAGATCGGCGACGGTGCACTCGTGGCCGCCGGCTCCGTCATCACCGAGCCGGTCCCGGCAGACGCGCTCGGTCTGGGCCGCGCCCGTCAGGTAAATATTGAGGGCTGGGCCGCCGATTACCGCCGCCGCCTGCACGAGGACGACGAGGTATAACGTTTTACCAAGCACAAAAGGAGCTGCTCCATGGGGGCGGCTCCTTTTTCTATCGTGACCTGCGCAACCGGATGAGTGGTCGGTTCGTGTCCGTTGGCGGTAAAGACGTTATCAAGACCCGATAAACCCCGCCGCGCGGTTACAATGCAACAAGGCATCTATATGGCATTCGATGTATAAAGGAGAAGGGTAATGCCGATTAATGATCCCGAGAAGTCGGAGAATATGCGCAAGTCCATCCGCGTGTATTCCGGTTCCTCCAACCGTCCCCTCGCTCAGAAGATTGCTGAGTACCTTGGGGTCGAGCTTTCGGGCCTTACGCTAAAGCAGTTCGCCAATGGTGAGATTTACGCCCGCTACGACGAGACCGTCCGCGGCGCCGACGTCTTCCTGATTCAGTCCGTGGCCGGCGGCAACGTCAACGACATGCTCATGGAGCTGCTCATCGCCACCGACGCTGCCAAGCGCGCATCCGCCCGCTCCATCACCGCCGTTATCACCCACTACGGCTATGCCCGCCAGGACCGCAAGGCCGGCCCGCGCGAGCCCATCACCGCCCGCCTCGTCGCCAACCTGCTCGAGCGTGCCGGCGTCAACCGCATCATCACCCTCGACCTGCACCAGGGCCAGATCCAGGGCTTCTTCGATATCCCGGTTAACCACCTGTCCGCACTGCCGCTATTTGGCCAGTACTACAACGACATGCACTTCGACACCGACAACCTGGTTGTCGTCTCCCCCGACGTGGGTCGCGCCAAGGCCGCCAAGAAGCTGTCCGACATGCTCGGCTGCGACCTGGCCATCGCCCACAAGGGCCGTCCGCGCCACAACGCCGCCGAGGTCATGGGCATCATCGGTGACATCAAGGGCAAGACCTGCATCATCAACGACGACATGATCGACACTGCTGGCACCCTGTGCGCCAACGTCAAGGAGCTCAAGGCTATGGGCGCCGGCGACATCTACGTCTGCGCCACCCACGGCATCTTCTCCGGTCCGGCCATCGAGCGCCTGAACGATGCCCCCATCGTCGAGTGCGTCGTCACCGACGCCATCCCCGTCGAGGTCGGCGGCAAGATCAAGACTATCTCGGTCGCCGAGGAGTTCGCTCAGGCCATCTCCGCCGTTTACCACGAGGAGCCCGTCTCCACGCTCGTCGGCGGCGACTTCGCGCTGTAGTCGCATCGTCCTTGCAACCCGGCGCATCGCCGCCGGAACAGAAGAAACCCCCGCGCTCCCCCTTGCTTCGCAAAGGTCGCGCGGGGGTTTCTTCTGTTCCGGCGGCTCGCTCTGCCGCGGCCGCGCTTTTGTCTGGTGGGATTTCGCTGAAACGAAGTCTCGCCTTCGGCGGGCGTGGTAGCCTTTGTCGTTGAACGAACTACTTATGTAACGAAAGGAAGCCTATGGCAGCTGCACAGCCGCTTAAGATTCGCATGGTTGCCGGACTCGGCAACCCGGGTGAGGAATATGCCGAGACCCGCCACAACGCCGGCTTTAAGGCGATCGATGAGCTGGCCCGTCAGGCCGGCGTCACGTACTGGAAAAACCAGGCCGGCGCCGAGGTCGCGCTCATCAATATCAACGATGCCGAGGAAGAGGGCGGCAAGCGCCAGATTGTGCTGGTCAAGCCGCAGTCATACATGAACACCTCGGGCGGCCCCATCTCCAAGCTCTGCCGCGAGTACAAAATCAAGGCCGAGGAGCTGCTCGTAATCCACGACGAGCTCGATATTCCCGCCGGCGATGTGCGTGTTAAGGTGGGCGGCGGCCACGCCGGCCACAACGGCCTGCGCTCCATCATCGACAAGATGGGCAGCCGCGACTTCAGCCGCATCCGCACCGGTATCGGCAACCCTCCCGGCAAGATGGCTGTCGCCGACTACGTGCTCAAGCAGCTGCGCGCCCGCGAGGCCGAGGACTTCCAGGACACCTGCGCCCGCGCCGCAGACGCCGCCGGCCTGGCAATCGTGCACGGCGTGATCTATGCCCGCGACCACGTCAACGGCTCCGCCTCCGCCAACGGCAAGCACTAAAACCTACCATTTAGGGATGTTTATTTTGGCAGGTTTTATCTGCGTAAACGCCGCAGTCGGCACATCGCAATAAACACGCTGCCACCATACATGCATAACGCCCCAAAGGGGGCCGGCCTCACCGATGCGCGAGGCCGGCCCCCTTTGCCGTTTTGCCTGATAAAACCTGCCAAAATAAACCTCTCCCCCTTTGGTAGGCCGAAGTGGATAAACCCTTTTCCCGACCGCCGAAGACACACGTAAGCGACATGTCCATGAGGGTATAATTTGCACCGTATGTCTGCACAACGCCTGTGCGCGTACGGTTTTATTCGGGCTACCGTCCATTTCCGTGGAGGCACGGTTCGGCGGCCCTAACAAGAGAGGGGTTCTATGTATAAGATCCTGGAGAAGACGCAGTTCTCGGAGAAGGTGTTCAAGTTCCGCATCGAGGCGCCTGCAATCGCCAAGCATGCGCACGCTGGACAGTTCCTCATGGTTCGCGCCAACGAGACGGGCGAACGTGTCCCGTTTACCCTGGCCGGCTGGAACGGTGACGAGGGCTGGGTCGAGTTCATCTTCATGGTGATCGGCAAGACCACCGAGATGCTTTCCACCTACGAGGCCGGCGAGTCGCTGCGCGACGTCGTGGGCCCGCTGGGCGTTCCCACCGAGATGGCTGAGGGCCCCTGCGCCGTCATTGGCGGCGGCGTCGGCCTGGCAATTGCCTTCCCGGTCGCCAAGCACCTGGTCGAGACCGGCCACGAGGTGCACGCCATCATGGGCGCCCGCACCAAGGACCTCCTGCTCATGGAGGACCAGTTCCGCGAGCTCCTCGACGAGGACCACATCCACATCACCACTGACGACGGCTCCTATGGCGAGCAGGGCGTTGTCACCGCTCCGCTGGAGCGCCTGCTGCAGGACAAGGCCGTGAGCCAGGTCTTCTGCGTCGGCCCCGTTCCGATGATGAAGTTCTCGACCCTCACCGCCCAGAAGTACGACACCCCCATCACCGCGTCGCTCAACCCCATCATGGTTGACGGCACCGGTATGTGCGGCTGCTGCCGCGTCGAGGTGGGCGGCGTGACCAAGTTCGCTTGCGTCGACGGCCCCGACTTCGATGCCACCCTGGTCGACTGGGATGACCTTCGTGCCCGCCAGGCCGCTTACCGTTCCGAAGAGGGCGCGTCCCTCAAGGCCTATGAGGAAAAGAGCTGCGCATGCCACTAGTTAACGGTCGTTTCGTTGCCGATATGAAGTCGCCCCGCACCCCCGATAACGAGGAGCCGGCTGCCGAGCGCGCCTGCGACTTCCGCCCCGTCGACAAGGGCTTCACCGAGGAGATGGCGCTGGCCGAGGCCGAGCGCTGTCTCAACTGCAAGAAGCCGTTCTGTGTTGAGGGCTGCCCCGTCAACATCAACATTCCCCGCTTTATCGAGCAGATCCGCGCGAAGGACTTCGGCGGCGCTCTCGATACCATCCGCGAGGACTCCATGCTTCCCGCCATCTGCGGTCGCGTCTGCCCGCAGGAGAACCAGTGCGAGGGCAAGTGCATCCGTGGTAAGAAGTCCGAGCCCGTGGCCATCGGCCAGCTCGAGCGCTTCCTGGGTGACCGCCCCGAGCTCGCCTCCACGCCCAAGATGGCCCCCAAGAACGGCAAGAAGGTCGCCGTCGTCGGCTCCGGCCCGTCCGGCATCACCTGCGCCGGCGAGCTCGCCCGTAACGGCTTTGACGTCACCGTCTTTGAGGCCTTCTTTACCGGCGGCGGCGTGCTGGTCTACGGCATCCCCGAGTTCCGTCTGCCCAAGGCGGTCGTCAAGCGCGAGATTGACGGCCTGGAGGACATGGGCGTCAAGTTTGAGTACAACTCCGTCGTGGGCAACATGGCCACGGCCGAGGAGCTGTTCGAGCAGGGCTTCGACGCCATCTACGTGGCGACCGGCGCTGGCCTGCCCAAGTTCCTCAACGTCCCCGGCGAGAACCTGCCCAACGTCTTCTTCGCCAACGAGTACCTCACCCGCGTGAACCTGATGAAGGCCAACAAGTTCCCCGAGTACGACACCCCCACCAAGCACGGCAAGAACGTCGTCGTCTTTGGTGGCGGCAACGTGGCTATGGACGCCGTCCGTACCGCCAAGCGCCTGGGCGCCGAGCACGCCATCATCGCCTACCGTCGTACCGAGGACGAGATGCCCTGCCGTCGCGCCGAGCTGCACCATGCTAAGGCCGAGGGCGTCGAGGTTCTGCCGCTCGTCTCCCCGCTCGAGTTTGTCGCTGGCGAGGACGGCTCCGTGTGCGCCGTCAAGGTCCAGAAGATGGAGCTCGGCGAGCCCGACGAGTCCGGCCGCCGTCGCCCGGTGCCCATCGAGGGCGCCATCGAGGAGATTCCCTGCGACGTCGCGATCTCGGCTATCGGCACCAACGCCAACCCCTTCGCAAAGAAGATCGGCGGCAAGATGGAGCTCAACAAGTGGGGCTACATCGTTGCCGACGAGGAGACCGGCCAGACCACCGATCCCCGCATCTGGGCCGGCGGCGACATCGTCACCGGTGCCGCTACGGTCATTCTGGCGATGGGCGCCGGCAAGAAGGCCGCCGCTTCCATCACCAAGAGCCTGCTGGGCGAGTAATCACCTGCAGTGCTAGCCATCAAACGGCAAAGTCCCCGTCGAGCACACGCCCGGCGGGGACTTTTTTATGCCGGCCGCCCAAACCACCACGATGGGGCAGGCACCTTTGTGGTGGTTTGGGACTTGCCCGGTCGTTTTGTCTCAATCTGTAACAGCTGGAGTCCGTTGAGCCCTGCAGTTGTTACAGATTGAGATATTGTGCCGGCCGGCCACGCTGCATCTCAATCTGTAACAGTTAGAGACCAAATATGCCGCCTGGTGTTACAGATCAAGACGTTGGGCTGACGGCCGAACGGTTCATCTCAATCTGTAACAGTTAGAGCCATTTTCGCTGGCTTGGTGTTACAGATCGAGACTATGCAAAAGCCGAGGATAGGCACTGCCGCCAAGGCCTTCCCCTCAGCCTAAAACAAAAACCACCACAAAGGTGCCTGTCCCCTTTGTGGTGGTTTTGGTCGGCTAGCCTTCGAGCTGCGCCACTTTATAGCGGTAGGCTGCGGCGATGACGTCTTTACAGCCCTCGCGGCCCAACTTGGCGCGGTTGACGACGATGTCCTTGCCGCTCGTCATCTTCCACTTTCCGGCGCTGTAGCGCTTGTAGAACGCCTCGCGCGCCTTCTGCTGCTGCTTGACCAGCTTGGCGCCCTTCTTTTTGTTAAGGCCGCGCTTCTTGCGCACGATCTCGACGCGGTCCTCAAAGGGTGCGGTCACCAACACGGCAATGTGGTTGGGGTTGTTGTGAAGCAGATAATCGGACAGGCGGCCTTCGATAATGCAACTCTCGGTCTCGCCCAGGTCCAAAATCACCTGGCTCATCTTTTGGAACAACTTGTCCGAGTACGAGCGCGCGTCGTAGCGGTCGGGCAGAAACGCCATGTTCTCCACAGCCAGACGCTCGTCGTAGGCGGCCATCTTATCGAGCGACTCGCCCGCACGCAGCGACGCGCGCACCAGCAGCTCGTTGTCGTACAGAGGAATCCCCAACTCGTTGGCGAGGATGCGTCCGATCTCGTGGCCCTCGGCACCAAAGTCGCGCGCGATGGTAATGACCACAGGACTCTTCTTGTTCTCCAGATCGCTCATCGCGATTCCTTTCTAACAAATGAGAAAAGGCAATTCCTGATTCCCATTTTGTCACTTACGACCGTCCTGGTTTCCCAAGTGCGGCAGATTGCCCCGAAAGAGGAGCGCCGCGTACTAAATGTACGCAAGCGACGATTGAGGGGCAAGGTGCCGTGCTTGGGGAAGCAGGACTATGCGGCCACGATGCGGCGTTGATATGCCCTCACCAACAACGAGATACCAAAGTTGAGCACAAAGTACATCGCAAACACCAGGCCGTAGAGCATAAGCACCTGCGACAGATCGATCGCATGGGCCATCACGACGTTTGCCGTGTACATGAGCTCGGCCACGTTAATGCCCGAAAGATACGAGCTGTCCTTAATGACGGTCGTGCACTGGCTAAACAGCGCCGGGATGATTGTCTTAAACGTCTGCGGCAGAATGATGTAGCGCATGGTGGCAAAAAAGCCGAAGCCTTGGCTCTGCGCTGCCTCAAACTGGCCGCGCGGAATCGAGTTGAGGCCGCCGCGCACAATCTCGGCCATAACAGCGCTGGTAAACAGCGTAAAGGCGATGATCGAGATCACGATGTCCAAACCCTGCACTGTAAAGTAGATAAACAGGATCCACAGCAGGTTCGGCGTGCAACGGAACAGCTCGATATAGGCGCTCACCAAAATACGGAACGGGCGGGGCGCATAGCTTTTAACAAGCGCCAGCACCGTGCCAAAGATGAGCGAGAAAAAGATCGACAGCGCCGAGATCTCGATCGTCTTAACAAAGCCGCCCCAAATGTAGAGCAGGTTGGTCGCGTTGAAGATTTCCATGCGCTAGGCCTCCTCTACGTTGTCGAGCCCCAGCTCGGCGAGGCTCACGCCGCGCGGACGCTCCTTGGAGCGGCGCTCGAGCCACTGCACCAGCATGGCGAGCGGAAAGCAGATGATGAAGTACATAAGGCAGCAGACGATGTATCCCTGCAGGTAACCGTACAGACTCACAAAGTTGTCGGAACGGTACATAAGGTCGCCGCCGGCCACAAGCGCCAGCACCGACGTGTTCTTGACTAGGTTGAGTGCCTGGTTGCACAGCGGCGGCAGAATGATCTTGAATGTCTGGGGCAGCACGATGTACCAGTACGCCTGCGCACGGGTGAAGCCCTGGCTCTGCGCCGCCTCCATCTGACCGCGCGGAACCGCCTCGATACCGGTGCGGATAACCTCCGAGATGTAGGCCGCGTGATACAGGCCCACGCCCAAGAAGCCCAGCACGAACGGCGCGATGCGCACCGGCTGGTCGGCACCGGTTATGGCCTGCAAAAACTGCGGACCAGCCATGTACATAAAGAGCACCTGCACGGGCAACGGGGTGTTCTGGTAAAACTCCACGTACACGCGGCTTATGGCGCGCAGCACGCGCGAACGGGTGGTAGAGAACACACCCAGCAGCGTGCCCAGCACCAGCGACAGCAGCAGACCGGCAACGACCACCTGTAGCGTCACGCCAAAGCCCTCCCAGAAGGGCCCCATGTTTTGAAATGTCGTCGACCAACGGTCGGCGTCAAATAATCCTTCGAGCATTTGATTCCTTCCTTGGACGATGCGCCTATACAAGACCCCAGGTCTTGACCTCTTGGTCGAGCCAGCCGTCGGCCAGACGATCGCAAATCACCTGATCGACCACGGCCGAAAGGTCGCAGCCCTTCTTGGTCGCCACGCCGTAGCCCTGCTCGCCAAACTTGACCTCGGGCTGCAACAGCTCAACGGTCTCGTTCATGTAACCGGCCAGCGTGGAGCGGTCCATGGCAAAGACGTCGATATTGCCGGCGTCGAGCGAGCTCTTGATGATGGGGTAGCCGCTAAAGGCCCTAAACTCGGGCTTGCAGCTAAAGCCGTTGTCCTTGATCATCTGCTCGATCAGGCCCTGCGTGGTGGCACCCTGGCTCACGCCGATGACCTTGCCGTCCAGATCCTCAATCGAGGTAAAGCCCGAACGCTTCTTGACCATGAGTCCCACGTAGTCGGTGCGGTACGGCGTCGAGAAATCCCAGCTCTTCTTGCGCTCGTCGGTGATGGTGTAGGTCGCCGCGACCACGTCGAGTTGGCCGTTATCGATCAGCGGGCCGCGTGTCTTGGGCGTTACGTCGGTAAACTCGACAAGCTCCTGGGCACGGGCTTCCTTGTAGCTCACGCCAAAGACGGCAGCAGCGATCTGGTAGCACAAATCGACTTCCATGCCCTCAAAGCGGCCCTTGGCGGTGTCGTAATAGCCGTAACCGGGAACATCCTTCTTAACGCCGGCATTCAGATGGCCGCGCGACTTAATGGCCGCAAGCTTAGACCCCTTGTCGGAGCCCTCGCCGCTGGCGGAGTTACCGCAACCGGTAAGCGCGGTCCCCGTCAGCGCAAGCATGCCGGCGCCAACCAGCTGCAAAAAGTGACGGCGCGACACGGCCGCCCTCGTCATATCCGTCATGTCCATCACCGCGCCTAGTGCAGAATCTTGGACAGGAACTCGCGGCAGCGCGGGTTCTCGGGGTTATCGAAGAAGTGCTCGGGCGTGCCCTCCTCCAGAATGCGGCCGTCCTCCATAAAGATGACGCGGTCGGCCACCTGGCGCGCAAAGCCCATCTCATGCGTCACGCAGATCATGGTGATGTCCTCCTGCGCAAGCTCAATCATAACGTCCAGAACCTCCTGGACCATCTCGGGGTCGAGCGCCGAGGTCGGCTCGTCAAACAGGATGATGGGCTGCTTGGTACACAGAGCACGGGCGATGGCGATGCGCTGCTGCTGACCACCCGAGAGATTCTGCGGATACTCGCCGGCCTTATGCGCCATGCCGACGCGCTTGAGCGCGGCGATGGCGATCTCGGTCGCCTCCTCCTTGCTCTTCTTTTGCAGCTTGATGGGCGCGAGCGTCAGATTGCCCAGCACCGTCATGTTGGGATACAGGTTGAACTGCTGAAACACCATGGAGCTATACTTGCGAGCCATCTCCAGGTGGTTCTTTTTGGTGAGCGGCGTACCGTCGATGACGACCTCGCCCGACGTGGGCTCCTCCAGATAATCGACGCAACGGATGAGCGTCGACTTACCCGAGCCGGAAGGCCCGATCATTACGAGCTTCTCGCCGCGCTTGACGGTGAGATTGATATCTTTGAGCACATGCAGGTCGCCAAAGTACTTGTTGAGATGCTTGATCTCGATCATGTCTTCCATGAATGTCCCTTCCCTGCGTTTACACGAGTTGAACTATTGTACGGAAAGAACCACGTTTCCGCAGCCCACACTACATTCCCGTAAAGAACCCGCAATCTTCCACCCACTCATTGGGCACTCGGGCACTCATTGGGGACAGACTTAAATGAGTACCCGGGAAGTGGGCACTCATTTAAGCCTGTCCCCAATGAGTGCCCTTCAGCTGCCATCAAAAAAGGGGCGCGACCGCAATGGTCACGCCCCCTCAACATCAACTATATGCCGCTCGGTCCCTACGCGAGTTTGGCTCCAACGATCTTTGCTGCTGCCGGCTTATCGAAGTTACCGCCAGTGGCCTTACCCAGAGCGCCCATGACCTGGCCCATCTGCTTCTTGGACGTGGCGCCCAGCTCGGCGATGACCTGCTCGATCAGGGCCTCGAGCTCCTCGCCCGAAACCTGCGCGGGCAGAAGGCTCTCCAGAATCTTGACCTGCTCGGTCAGGTTGTCGGTACGGTCCTGGTCGGTACCGGCCTTGATGGACATCTCCAGCGTCTCGCTCGTCTGCTTAATCAGACGCTTGATCATGCTGTTGACGTCTTCCTCGGTCACGTCGCGGCGCTCGTTGACCTCGATATTCTTCACCTCGGCCTTGACCTGACGGATGATGGACAGGCGAACCTTGTCCTTGGCCTTCATGGCGGCGATCATTTCCTTCTGCAGCTCTTCGTTGGTCATCTGCAAATCCTCCTCAATAGTGTGGGTGGCACTCGCGCGAGCACCGCCCCATGATTACTCAGTCGTCGACGAATCGTCGGTCGAGCTCTTGGTGACGCCCTTCAGACTCACGTTATAGGGTACGTCCTTGGGCATGGGGTTGACGGTGATGTCGGCATCCTTCTTGTACTGCTCCAGCCACTCGCTGTACGCAGTGCTGGCCGCTTGCGTCTTCACCACGTTGGAGACGTACTTTTTGATGGCCTTGGGCACCTGGTTGATGTCATCGACCTGATTATCGACATGGAAGTAGTCGGTGCATTTGATGATGTGGTAGCCATAGGTCGACTCGATGACTTCGCTCACGTCGCCCTTGTTGAGCCCCTCGAGCGCCGTCTGGTAGCTGTCGACAAAGGTGGTGAGCTTATCCCAGCCCACATCGCCCTTCTTCTCCTTGGAACCGGTGTCCTCGGAGTACTGCTCAACGGCGTCCTCAAAGCTCAGCTCACCGGAGTTGATCTTGTCCAGGCACTCCTGCGCCTTGGCCTTGGCGGCAGCCTTGTCCTCGTCGGAAGCGTCGGAATCAACCTTGATCAGGATGTTCGACGAGCGGCGGGCGTCGTTGTAGCTGGACAGGTTTTCGTTGATGTAATCGACAATCTCGCTGTCCTTGGGCTTGCTCGTGGGCGCGACGGCATCCTTGAGTTTCTGCTGCGCCAGACTCTCCTTGAGCGAGTCCTTGTAGGTGTCCTCGGTATAGCCGTAGGTCTTGAGGGTCTTCTTAAAGGCCTTGGCACCGCCCGCGCTCTTGCACGCGTCCTTCCAGGCCTTCTCGACCTCCTCGTCCGACACCGTCACGCCGTTCTCTTTCTGTGCCTGTTGAAGCAGAATCTGCTGCGTGTAGGAGTCGATGAGTTGCTTGCGATACTTCTTGGGCGTGAGGTCGTTGTCGACCAGATACTGCGCCCAGTCCTTGTCCTTGGTGTAGCCGTAGGACGTGCGCATGCTCATGATCTGCTTGGTCACGGTGTCCTCGGTGAGGTTGGTGCCGTTGATAGTAGCAGCAACACCGCCGGTCAGCTTGTAGCCCGAGGTGTCCTCGGCCTGCGACATAAGGCCGGAGCACGCCATCGCCGAGACGGAAAGCAGCATCGCCAGCACGCCGATGACCACCAGAACGATCTTGACGGTCTTGGACACGCGGGTCTTGTGCTGCTTCTTGCGAGAGCTGGAGGCGGCGCGAGCCTGCTGCTCGGGCGTCGGCTCGGGTGCGGGGTTCTTTTTCTTATTTGCCATAGTTGGCCTTTCGCATAACGAATCGAACAAACGCCATTGTGTCACAACGCAGCCCCCGCGGCACGCTTGGTGCATTGGGGACAGGTTAATCTGCACCATTTTGGTGCAAAGGGGACAGCTCTGGCAGCCGGCACCTAGGGACAGTCCCCAAGTGCCGGCACATAAGGAACGTCCCTAGGTGCCGGCTTAGCCCCACCTTAGAAGTGACGGCGGATGGCGTCGACCATGCCCTGGGGCGTGATCTGACCGAGCACGTCGGATGCGGCATCGGCGTCCATAAAGATGTTCATGAGCGCCTGCAGGGCCTCGACCTGGCCGCCCGGCTCGGCGATGCCCAGATTGATGACGATCTGCGCCGGCACCGGAGCGCCCATGCCAGCCATAGCGTTAAATGTCACGGGCGCGGCGGGCTTCACCACCGCGATATAGGGCTTGGCCACAAACCCCGGATCGGTATGCGGAATGGCAATGTTTGCCGCCGGCATGGCAAGACCCGTGGGATAGGCATCCTCGCGCGTGCGAACGGCGTCGAGCCAACCGTCGGCAATGTAGCCGCGCGGAGCAAGCTCGCTCTCGAGCTGCGCAAACACCTCACCCGGCGTCGCACACTGCCAATCAAAAAACACCAGCTCAGGCGTAAACAGCGCTTCGTTATCCGCCATGCGCTCACCTCTCTCACCTAGTCACCTGCGACGTTCTTAAACGACTAGTCATTCAAGAACGTCGCGGGTGACTACCCAAAACAAAAGGTGGCCACGCGCGCCTTGGCGCCAATGACCACCCTGACCACTCAACTAAATTGTACTGTGCGCCGCTAGCCGCGGGGCGCATCAATTGCGACCTTGCCGCTCTCCAGCACGTGGACGCGGCCGTCGGCGAGCATTTGCACGACCTCGGGATACAGCACGTGCTCAATCGCGTGGATGTGCTCCTCGAGCGTGTCGACATCCCAGCCCTCCTCGACAGCCAGCGCACGCTGGGCGATGATGGGACCGTTGTCGTAGACCTCGTTGGCAAAATGCACGGTCACGCCAGTTACCTTGACGCCGCGCGCAAAGGCATCGTCAATCGCATGCGCACCGGTAAAGCTCGGCAGCAGCGCCGGATGCAAGTTGACCACGCGGTTGGGAAACGCCGCCAACAGAGGCGTGTGCACCATGCGCATGTAGCCGGCCATGACCACATACTCGCAGCCGCGCTCGAGAAGCTCGTGCGCGATGATCTCGTCGGCGGCGATGGGGTCGGCATAGACATCCTTGGACAGCGTGAGCGTCTGGATGCCCGCGCGCTCAGCGCGCTGCAAACCCTTAGCCGAAGGACGGCTCGACACCACAAGCTCAATCGAAGCGTTGAGCTTGCCGGCGGCGATCAGATCGATCAGCGCCTGCAGGTTGGTACCCGAACCGCTGATGAGCACACCGATCTTGAGCGGCTCGGCCGTATCGGTGCCGGTCGGACGGGTGTAGGGCACAAAGCCCAGGCCCTCACTAGCAGCCATCTGATCGTTAGCGCTCATCGGAGTACACGACCTTACCGGAACCCTCGACGCACTCGCCCACGCGGAACGGCTTCTCGCCCAGCGCGACCAGGGCCTCGGTAACCGCGGCCTCGTCCTCGGGGGCGACGATCAGGCACAGGCCAACGCCCATGTTGAAGGTCTTGCATGCCTCGTTGGGGGCGAGCTCGGCCTGGCGCGACACGTAGGTGATGACGGGCGGAACGTCCCAACCCATCTCGGCGCCGTTGCGGGTGACCACGGCGTCAACGTCGTCGGCGAGCGCGCGGTTGAGGTTCTCGGTAATACCGCCGCCGGTGATGTGGGCGATAGCATGCACGTTGGCGCCGCCGCGCAGCAGCTCAAGAATCGGCTTCACATAAATGCGCGTGGGGGCCAGCAGGGCGTCAGCCAGCGAAGCGCCGCCGAGCTCCTCGAGCGGACGGCTCAGCTCCTCGGCCTTAGCGGCGGCCTCGGGCGTGCCCGGCTTGATGCCGTCGACGCCGATGACCTTGCGCACGAGCGAGTAGCCGTTGGAGTGCACGCCGGTGGAAGGCAGGCCCAGGATCACATCGCCCGGGCGAACGTTCGCGGGATCGAGCATCTTGGGACGGTCGACGACGCCCACGGTAAAGCCGGCGAGGTCGTAGTCGGCCGGAGCCATGACGCCCGGGTGCTCGGCCATCTCGCCGCCCACGAGCGCGCAGCCCGCGAGCTTGCAGCCGTCGGCCACACCCTTGATGATCTTTGCCATGTGCTCGGCCTCGATGTGACCGATGGCAACGTAGTCCAGGAAGAACAGCGGCTCGGCGCCCGAAGCCAGAATGTCGTTGACGCACATGGCGACCAGGTCCTGGCCCACCGTCTCGTGACGGTCCATGATCTGGGCAAGCACGAGCTTGGTGCCCACGCCGTCGGTACCGCTAATCAGAATCGGGTCTTCCATATCCTTAAGCGCGGCGGCCGAGAACAGGCCACCAAAGCCACCGATGCCGCCGATAACCTCGGGGCGATTGGTATCCTTGACCATCTGCTTAATCGCGTCGACGGCGCGGCCGCCCTCGGCGGTATCGACGCCGGCGTCCTCGTACGTCACATGCTTGCTGTCGCTCATCTGAGCCTTCCTCTCCCACTACCGTGGCGCCGCGCGTGCGCCAAACGGTGCTCATAGTTGCGTTCATTTCGGCGCGCGCCATAACAGCACGCTCCGTCATATCAACAAAACAGCAGGTAAAACCCACCAAAATAAACCTGTCCCCATATGGCAGGTTTTATGCCTCGCCGTGCTCCTCTTCCCAGCTGCGGTCGTCGTATTTCTCGATCACGGCGTCGTCGTCAAAGTGCAGCGGCTTGTCCAAGTTGCGGGGCTTAAAGCCCTCCATAAACTTGTCGCGGCCAAAGCTCTCGGGAATCGCCACGGGGTAGCGGCCGGTAAAGCACGCATCGCAGTAACCGCCCTTGGGCATGACCTTAAGCAGGCCCTCGACCGAAAGGAAGGCCAGCGAATCGGCGCCGATATACTCGCAAATCTCGTCGACCGTCTTGTTGGCGCTGATAAGCTGCGACTGCACGTCGGTATCGATACCGTAGAAGCACGGCCAGATGACCTCGGGCGAGTTGATGCGGATGTGAATCTCCTTGGCGCCGGCGTTGCGCAGCATCTTGACGAGCTGCACCATGGTGGTGCCGCGCACGATGGAGTCGTCGATGACGACCAGGCGCTTGCCCTCGATATTGTCGCGCAGCGGGTTGAGTTTCATACGCACGCCCATGGCGCGCAACTCCTGCGTAGGCTCGATAAACGTACGGCCCACGTAGCGGTTCTTGATAAGGCCCTCGCCAAAGGGAATACCGCTCTCGTGCGAATACCCCTCCGCGGGCGGCAGGCCGGAGTCGGGCACGCCGATGACCAGGTCGGCCTCGACGGGCTCCTCATGTGCCAGCTGACGACCCATGTCGTAACGGCAGGCATAGACGCTCTTGCCGTTCATGATGGAGTCGGGGCGGGCAAAGTAGACCTGCTCAAAGATGCAGTTGGCGGGCTCTTCGGCTGCAGGCACGCCCTGCTCGGATACCAGGCCCTCGGCGCTGATGCGCAAGATCTCGCCGGGACGGACGTCACGGACATACTCGGCACCCACGATGTCGAGTGCGCAGGTCTCGGAAGCAACGACCCAGCCGCCGGCGCGCGTGACACGGACGGCGGAGTCGACCGTTGCGGCGCCGTCCTGCGACGGCAGCTGCGAAACGGCTGCGGCATCGGCCTGGTCCAGACCCTCGTCCACCAGCTTGCCCAGCACGAGCGGGCGAATGCCGTGTGGATCGCGGAATGCGTAGAGCGCCTGCTCGTTGATGAGCGTCATGGCGTAGCCGCCGCGCACGAGCTCCATGGTCTTGCGAATGCCCTCGCGCAGATGGCCCGTACGCTGGGTAAAGTAGCCGATGAGTTTGGTCGCGACCTCGGAATCCGAATTGGAGAGGAATGGCACGCCCAGCTCGATCAGCTGGCGGCGCAGCTCGTCGGTGTTGACGAGGGTGCCGTTGTGCGCGAGCGCGATAATGACGCTGTTGATGGTAGAGAGGTGCGGCTGAGAGGCTTCCCAGCTCTTGGCGCCGGCAGTGCCGTAGCGCACATGACCCACGGCCAGCTGGCCGGAGAGCGTCGACAGGTCGGCGTTGGAGAACACGCGGTCGAGCAGGCCCAGATCCTTGCGGACCATAACCGTGCCGCCGTCACCCACGGCGATTCCCGCCGATTCCTGGCCACGGTGCTGCAGTGCACGCAGGCCAAAGTACGTCAGTCGAGCCACGTCGCGATCGGGCGCCCATACGCCGAAAATGCCACATTCCTCATGCAGCTGGTCGGAGTCCGGATCATACGTCGACATGGTGTTCACCTGTCCCGCGGCACGCTCGGCCGCGCGGATGGTTTCTTGAGACATGGCATCCCCTCAGAGCCTCGTATTTTTGGCGTTACCCGCCTTATTATACGCACGGCGCGACGCGCTCCCCGGCGCATGAGCAGCGCTTTTTAAAAGCCCACCGAGCTTATAATCCGTTTTGCAGCCAAACATTTTATTGGGCAATCGCCTCGGGACCGACGATCCCGCATGCTTCCGTTGCGGCGCGTCTCGCCCGCCGTTAGGGCTTACATTGCTGCAATTGGGACGTTCGTCCTGTCTTTTGGCAGGTCGGCGGCGTATCCTTATAACCTACAACAAAGCGAGAAAGGTTCTGTATGGATCGAAACGAACTCGACCCCAGCGTCCCCAGCGCCACAGAGGTCAAGAAGATTCCCCTCATCATTAAGGTGTACGCCGTCCTGTGCATCCTTTCCGGCGTGGGCACGCTCCCGTCGGTCGCTGCCTTTATGTGGCAGGTCATCACGGCACTTGTTAACGGCAACGCCACCGAAAAGCTCGGCGACAACACGCTCGTCGCAGTCGGCCTTATCGTCGCCGGCATCATGCTCTCTGCGGCAAGCGCCGTCATCCTAATCATCTTTGGCCTGGACCTTATCAAAAACCAGCGCCGCAACGCCGCCCGCCTGTCCTACATCCTTATTGCATTCACCGTCGTCGAGCTTTTGGTCGACGTGATGCTCCAGGGCATCGGGCCCTTCCTGCTGCGTCCCGCGATCCAGCTCGGCATCCTCGTCGCACTTTCGGCAACCGTCGACCCCACGCTTCGTCAGGAGCGCGAACTGCAGCGCCGCCTGCAGGAGATGCTCGACCGCGACGCCGCCGCCGAGGGCATGCTCGGGCGCGATGAAACCGGCGAAGGCTACATCAAGCTCAACTACTTCAACCTGTTCTGGGTATTCTTTGTCTGCTGCGTGCTCGGCCTGATCGCCGAGGACATCTGGCACATGACGGTCGACGACCCGGGCGTCTACCAGAACCGCGCCGGCATGCTGTTTGGTCCCTTCAGTCCCATCTACGGATTTGGCGCCGTGCTCATGACCATGGTGCTTAACCGCTTCTACAAAAAGAACCCCATCATCATTTTCCTGGTGAGCGCCCTGCTCGGCGCCAGCTTTGAGGTGTTCGTGGGCTGGTTTATGCAGACCGCGTTTGGCGTGGTCTCGTGGAGCTACTCGCACATAACGCTGTTCGGTTTGCCCGATCCGCTCGTGGTCCTCACGGGCGGACGCACCTGCACGGGCTTCGCCTGCCTGTGGGGCCTGGGCGGCCTCATCTGGATCAAGCTGCTGCTGCCGAGGCTGCTTAAGCTTATCAACAAGATCCCCTGGAAGAGCCGCTACTCGGCCACCGTCATCTTTACCGTTATCATGCTGGTCGACGGCGTCATGACGCTGCAGTCGCTCGACTACTGGTACCAGCGCGTTAACGGCACGGAGCCGGACATTCCCGTCGCACAGTTCTACGGAGAGCACTTCGATAACGAGTACATGGAAAACCGCTTCCAGAGCATGACCATGAGCCCCAAGGATGCGACACGCGTATAGCGCTCACCGCGCCCAAAACGCAAAATGCCCGCCGGTATCACACGTACCGGTGGGCATTTTTATAAACGATCCTTCTATCGACGCAATCCTCTATGCCTCGCGCTCGACCTCACTCACGCATTCGTTCTTGATGGTGCCAACGAGCGCCTGCAGTGCATCGACCACGTGTGGGCGAATGTCCCCGCCGATAAGCACGAGCATGATGTCGTCACCTACGGAAAGCTCGCCGCTTGCCAGCCACACGCGCACATAGCCGATACCCGGCATCGCGCGCGTGGCCCCGATAGCAGACCGTACCTTTTCGGCGTCGTAGTCAAAGACCATGCCGCCCACCCTGTGGCCTGGTGCCACGCCATCGGTCTCGACTCCGCGCACCTCGGCCTTGGGCGTCGCACGCACCACACCGTTATGCGTCAGATACATCCCGCAGCCTGCCGCCGAAGCATCGGCCTTGGCCTCGCGCAGCCAAGCATCAATCGAAGGCATCAATTTGCCACTCTCAAGCATCGTTTCTCCCTTACCGTCCCAAATTAGCTACTCTCGGGCAATTTATTCATCAACGGGCGTGAGCACCATGACAGCGCGCGTGTTGCTCAGCGACAGTGAACGGCAGGTCACAAGCGTTACAACCTTGGTTGCCGAAGCGGCACGATCGGTGGCATCACTCGCCACGGCAGAGGCACCGTCGAGCATCTCGGACAGGTAGTTCTTGAGCCCGTCATCGCCCTCAAAATTGGGCGTGCGCGCCTTGGCATACGTGTCCTCGACAACTTTGGTCGCCAGTGGTCGCAGCTTATACGTAGCATCCCGTGTGATGTAATACACAAACTCGATGCTATCGAACGTCGCCTGATCAGTGGTGTCCGAAATCACGTTGAACATCGACCCATCGTTCATATGGTGGCCGTAGATCGTGGTCTGCTGGTCGACCATTCCCGGCGCGGTGTCATCGCTATCCAGGAAAATGGCGCCGGACGCGTTGGACGTGCCATCAAACAACGTGTTGAGGTATTTGGAGTTGTTGTTGGTCTGCACCACGGGATAGTTGATGTTGGTTCCCGGCACGTAAATCCAACCCACAATCTCGGGATTCGTCTGAGCAAGCGCATCAAAGTTGATAATCGGCACGCCGCTGGCGTCCTTATCGCTTACATATTGCTTCTCGATTTTCTGATACGAATCGCTCGCCTGCTTATAGCCAATCTGGGCATTAATAAAGATAGCGGCGGCGGCGACAATCAGGCCGATACCGATGATGATGAGCAGGATAGGAATGATGGAGCGGCGCTTCTTACGCGGCAGCTCGGTGCAATCCGACGGCGCGGCATGCGATGAAGACCGGGGCGGCTTCTTAGCGGAGCTATAAGACGAAGGACGATATGCGGCCGGCGCGTCCTGTCGACGATGCGTCGCCGGTGTCACGGGGCGCGGCGCGCGCGGCTGCTGAGGAGAGGATGTCCGACCCTGCTGTGCCGCACGGGCAGCACCCGGCTTCGACGGATCGGGAATCTGAGAAGCCTTGAATCGTTTTCCCTGATAGTCGGACATGGCTCTCCTTATGCTGCAAATGGACTGGCAGAGCGCTTAGGCGTCAGCCATCTCCTGCTTCATCTTTTCGATAACCTTGCGGTACTCGGGGTCGCATGCGCCCAGAATCTGCGTGGCGTAAATGGCAGCGTTCTTGGCACCGTTGATGGCCACACAGGCAACGGGCACGCCCGAAGGCATCTGCACCATCGACAGCAGCGAGTCCATACCACCCAGATCGCTCGTCTTCATAGGCACGCCGATGACCGGCAGCGGCGTAAAGGCCGCCACGACACCGCCCAGGTGAGCAGCCTTGCCGGCAGCAGCGATAATCACCTTGATGCCGCGGTCGGCAGCAGTCGAGGCCCACTCATGGACCTTCGCCGGCGTGCGGTGCGCACTTGCAATCACGAGCTCATAGGACACGCCCAGTGCCTCGAGCTCGGCGGTGCAACCTTCCATAACGCCCAGATCGGACTTGGAGCCCATGATGATCCCGACAACCGGCTTCTGATCTGCCATAAACAAAGACCTCCTGTTGAGAGCGGTGACGCGGCGAATCCGCGACCCTTAACTGCAAATAATTCAAGTATAGCCGCCGATGCTGATGTGTTCGGCGGGAGACGGAACGCTTTGCGAGATTAAGGCCGAAGGGTCGGAGCTTTCCGCCTACATTCAAAAAGCGTGCCCACCGTCCTTGGGTGGGACGGCGGGCACGCTTGCTTAGCTGTTGCTGGGGCTACTTAGCCTTGCTGCGACGATGGAAGAAAGCGCCGATCGCGGCGATGATGGCGCCAAGACCACCGACGGTCGCGACGGTCGCCGCCGTCTGGTCTCCGGTATTGGGAATCGCCGAACCGTTCTTCTTGCTGCCCTGGGCCTTGTCGCCTGCGGGCTTGCCCGCCTGGTTGCCGCCGTTCGAGCCATTGCCGGAACCCTGGTTGCCCGAGCCGCCCTGGTTGCCGGAATCGGCATCCTTGAGGCTCTCAATGGCCAGCTTGAGCTGGCCATAGGCCGCCTGGATCTGGGTGTCGGAAGCATTCTCATCACCCAAGACGTCCTCGGCGTAGGTAATGGCATCCGTCAGGGCCTTGACAGACTCGGCCGTCTTGCCCCTGGTGTCAGTCTCCTTCGCCTGCTTGACCAGGGCCTTGAGCTGCTTCTTGGTCGGATTCTCGACCGGGGCCACCGGGGTCTTCTCGAGCGCGCCGCGGGCGCTCTCGAGCGCCCTGAGCGCCTGGTCGACCTCGTCCTGCGTGGCGTTCTCGTCGCTCAAGATGGCGCGGGCGCTCGCCAGGGCGTTCTCGAGCACCGTCCAGGAGGCCTCGGTGTAGTCACCGGCCTTGAGGTCGCCGGCAGCAACCTCGGCATCAACCTTTTCGATCGCGGTAGCGAGATCATCCTTCGCCACCGGATCGGGGACGGCCGTACCGTAGAACTTGAGCTCCGCCATGCTGCAGTAGGCATCAACGTTGCCACCGCCGGCGTGAATCACCTTGACGGTCACGTAGCGACCGCGCGCGGCGCCAAAGCTCATCTGTTTCCAGTCGCCACGGTCGGTGAGCACGCGGCCGTCGTTGTCGAAGGCGAACGTACCCATCGACGCGGCGGTGCCATTCTCATAACCGTCGGCAGTGTCGGAGACCAGTATCTCGGCCTCGAAGATATCGCCGTTAGTGCCGCCGTCCTGGCGCGGCAGGAATGTAACGTCGGTGAGATCGTAGTCGCGGCCCAGGTCGACACTCAGATACTGGGGCATACCGGTCCCATGGGCCCAGTCGCTGTGCCAAAGCGTCCGCTCGTCGCCGTCGAGAGCGTTGACGGCGTTGCTACCCTCGTAGTCGGCCTCACTCGAGAAGCCGGCCACCTTGACGTTCTTGCGGTTCTCGGGCGTGTTGATAAGAATCTTCTCATCGACAGGGCGCATCTTGAGGCCGTCGATTGCCTTCTCGATCTTGGCTGTGGCGTCTGCGACATCCTTCTTGCTATAGCTGCCTTGGCCGCCGTCGAGGAGCTTCTGAGCCGCCTCGACCGCAGCGGTGAGAGCTGCATAGGAATCCTTAGTGTAGACGGACTCGCTGTAGCCCGCGGCCTTGGAAAGCGCTGCCACGAGCGCAGAGGTATCGACACCAGCCTTGACCTCGACCTCATAGGATGCGGTCTTGGAGGGGTCGAGTACCGACGCCACCGTGATCTTTGCCTTGCCGGCCTTGTTGGCACGCAGGTAGTAGCTCACGCTATCGCCAGCCTGAACAGCGGAGACGCTTACCACAGAGGGGTCGGAGCTCTCGACCGTCACATAGGGGTAGCCGGCGCTCTCAGGCGTGGCCTTGGCGTCGACGAGCGTAACGTCGCCTTCAAAGAACTCGGTCTGGTTCTTGCCTAGTTCGACACCCTCGATGGCCTCGACACCCTGCGTGTAGTTGAAGTTGACCTCACGCAGTGTGAGCATCTGGTCACCCGATGCCTCAAGCGGCGTGACCTCGACCTTGGTCGCCTTCTTGCCCTTGTTCTCGGCAGAGAGGCCAAAGGCGTAGCGAGCCCGGAAGGAATCGTACTCCCCGCCCGCGAACTCTTGGGTCGAGCCATCCTCGAACGTCACGACAGCCTTGATCTTCTGCACGGTTCCGTTGCCACCGTTGCGGTTAACGACCTCGACACTATCGAGTTTCGACGGCGTTTTAAATGCGAATGTCATCGTGGTGGGAAGCTTCACGTAACTCGGAAGCTTACCCTCGCTGTCCCAGTTGCCGCTCCAGTTCCATAGGAACTCAAAGCCGTTGTCGCCCTCGTTATTATCGAACAGCGCGTTATAGCTCTTCTGCTGGATAAGTTTCTCGACGTTGGTCCCGTCGTCGGTCGTGAGCTCATCGTTGGTCATCGTGATGTTGAAGGCATCCTGACCGTACTCGGCGACCGTTGGCTGAGGAACATCCGGCATCGTCACCGTGCCGTCGCTCGCAAACTCAAGTGCGTCGCATGCCGGACCGATGAGCCAAGATGTCGAGGGCAGTTCGACCTTGCCGGCGGTCTTGGCCTTGAGCTTGAAACTCGCCACCGCGCCGGTACCGTTGTAGAGCTTGCCATCGCCGCGGTTGGCAAAGGCGAGATTGATAGTCTGCGTTCTGTCCGCGAACTGGACCTTCTCGCGAGACAGGTTCTCCATGCCGGCAGTCGAGCCGTCCTGCGCGATGCTCTCGGACACAAACTCGAACTGGTCGCTCTTGAAGTTGACGAGAGCGCCCAGGGCGTTGACGTTCTTGGCGTCGGCCGCATAGACATCAACGGTGATCTCATCACCGGCCTCGACCTCGGTCTTGCTCGGAATCACCGCGAGCGAACCTGCGACCTTGCCCTTTTGTTTAGTGCCGCCGTCAAGACCCGCCATGGTGAACGAGTAATCGTAGACGTCGTAAACGCCGTTATCGTTGAGGTCGGCGAAGTGGTCGCGGATCTGCGAACCGAACGTCGGGGTATCGGGCTCGCGATTCTCGAGGCCCAGATAGTTCTTCATGTTGGAGTAGTCTCCGTCGGAGATCGTGGCCTTGTTGAGGTTGGAGCCCACGGCGAAGCCATCCGTGCCGTCGGTCTTGTAGATGGCAATCTCGGACGCGGAGAAGAAATTGCCGACCGAGGCGAGCGGTGTCATACGCACGTAACGGGCGGCCACGGTGCCGTCAAACGCTACCGTCTTACAATCAGCGGAACGTGCCCAATCGACCTCCTGGCTCGTCCAGTGGACGCCATCGAGACTCGTCTCAACACGCATCTTGGTCACAGTGCCGTTGCCGGCGTCATCGCGCGGATAGTACTCGAGCTTATCGAGCTTGTAAGCGCGTCCATAGTCAACGGTAAGCGCCTTGCCCAGATCGTTGCCACCGGAGTGGAAACCGCCGTCGCCCGACTGGAACTCATGGTCGAAGGCGAGCTCGGCCTTATGGCTGCCGTAAAGTGAGCCCTCCCAGGTGATTTCCTCGGCGTCGGGGACGTTCCGCCACGGATCGAGTGCGGAGTTCGCCTCGAGCACATCGCTCCAGGCGGAGTAGCCTTCGGCGTTGCGCGAACGAATCTGGTAGGTGTGCTTGCTATTGTAGGCGAGGTCGGTGTGCGTGAACTCGGCCGCATCACCCACGGCAAACACAGTGCCGTCGACCTTAAGGTCGTAGGAGGTAGCACCATCGACCTTTCCCCAGGTGAGCTTGATGCTCGTTGGGGTCGTGACGTCCTCGGGGGCAGCAAGGTTCGTGGGTGCGGAGAGGTTCTCGTTGAGGCGATCGGCTGCGAGCGTGGCGTCGGCGTTCACGAAACCGCCCAGCTCAAGCGTCTGCGCCGCTGCAGCAACATCGGTCTTCGCGAACTTGACGTAGACCTTGGGGTTCGTGGTGATCATGGTGTTGTTAAAGCTCTCGCCCCGCTCGGCCTCGGTGCCGTCCACATCGCTGCCGTAGTGGTTGAGGTTAGGGGTCTCGCTGTAGAAGTAGACCGCCTGGCCGGCCTCGGGGGTCGCGGTGTCAAAGGTCTCCTGCGAGTGGACCTCAACCACGTTGAGCGCGGATCCGCCGTTCTTGGCGACAACGCTCGTGGGCTTGGCGGACACATTGGCCACGAAGGTCGTGGTGCGATTGGAGTCGTAGCCGTTGTAGCCACCCTGCGAGGCCTCGGCGGTAAAGGTCGCGGTGCTGCCTGCGGCCTTGGAGCTGTAGACGGTGCTCACATGCTCACCGTAGGAGATATTGTCGATCGTACCGTAGGAATCGTCCTCAGTCGTGTTGTTCTCGATGGAGGAGCCGTCGTCCTCGTACTGCGTAAAGGTGCCGTCGCCCTCGGTGGCGAAGAACTCGACGATACGCTGGCTGCGGTCGGTACCCTTGGTGTTGGTGTCGCTCACTGCCTCGGGGTTGTTGTTCTCGGCGTACATCGGCACGATAGCGTTGGCCTTCACAAACAGCGGCAGCTTCCAAAGCGGAGCCTCGTAGTTGTTGAGAACCTGGCCGCCGCGATACTGCTTACCCGAGAAGTAGTCGATCCAGATGGTGGGATTCTCGTCGGTGCCGTAGTTGGGGAGGTAGATCCCATTGCGAATGTCGTTGCCGTTCTCGTCTGCCTGGGTATCCTGATACACCGGTGCCACTAGGAAGTTCTCACCGAACATATACTGGTACTGCGTCGAAGTGCTTGCGGCGTACTCGGAGTTGTCGGAAAGCAGCATGGCGCGGATCATGGGCAGGCCGGCATCGCCGTTACCCGTGTCGATGTTGGCCGCCGAGGCCGCACTCGTGTAGATATAGGGCATGAGCTGCGCCTTGAGCTTGAGGTAGAAGCGCGAGATGCCTGTGTAGGGATCGCCGTGCGTCATGGGCGATTTACGGTAGGTGCCCCAACCGTCCATGTCAAGCATAGAGGGCGTGAACGTCTTCCACTGGTAGTCACGCGCAGAGATGATGGGGTCGCCGCCAAAGATGCCATCCATGTCGGAGCCGATGTTGGGGTTGCCCGAAAGACTCTGACCGATATACGTGGGGATATGGAAGCGAATGTACTCCCAGTTACCGCCATACTGGTCGCCGGTCCAAATGCCGCCAAAGCGCTGCGTGCCGGCCCAACCATCGAGCGTGATGATGTTGGGGCGCTTGTTAGCGCCGGTCGTCACCGTGTCATAAGCTGTCTTGATGCCATTAAGACCAAAGGAGTAGCCAGATCCAACCCAGGCAACGTCGGTCTTAAGGGTAGTGATGCCTCCCGTCTTGACCTCGGCGTCGAAGTCGCGAAGCAGATGCCACGGGGTCTCAGGGTTGCTGTCGGGCTCAAGGTTGGACTGGGTCCACAAGCCCGTGTTCACACCCTTGGAGTTGGCATACTCGGTGAACTTCTTAAGGTTGTCGACATTGGCGCGCACAGCGTTAAGACGGTCGGCCGAGCTCGCTCCGTCGGAGTTGACGCCGCCGGTCTTGTAGTAACCGTTCTGGCCATAGCCGGCGCCGTAGCCGTCGTTCGGCAGGAACCAACCGAGCGGCATGTCGTTGTCCTCGTAGTCATCGATAACCTGCCGAGCAGAGAACTGGCGGTCGAAATCGGTCGCTTTCATGTTCTCGGTATCAACCGTAGGGCCCTCACCGTTGAGCGTCTCGGCCGCAAGTGTGCCGTCGAGCTTGTAGCCCGTCGACATGCCAGACTCGTACTTAACGTCGCCCTTCTCGCTCGAGGACTTGCTGCCCTTGGTCTCCCACTTCTTTTGACCCGAGGTCGTTGACCAGCCGTCACGGTTATAGGCATTAAGATGACCAAGGTAGAACCCGTACTCGGGCAGCAGTACCGGGTTACCGGTCACCTTGTAGTAGTCCTGCAGCATCTCGGTTGCCACGTTCGAAGCGCCCTCATTGGTCGCCACGAAGTAGTAGGCATCAAACTCATTCTCGCTGTGCAAAGTCGTGACCGTCGATGAGTCCGTGGAACCGAAGTCGTAGGAACCCTCTGCAAACGTGTTTCGGAGTACGCCGTAGCCGTCACTCGTCCAATAAAACGGGTTGGGCGAGGCAACGCCGCCATCGGTCCAGTTGTTCGTGTTGGAGATGGCGATGGTCTGGTTGGTGTGCAGGAAGCGTCCGTTCTGGGTGCCGCCGCCAAAGAAGTTCTCGGACTTCTCCTTGGCGAGCGTCTGGACGGTACCCTTCTTATCAAGGTCGAGGGACGCGGACTCGGAAACCACGACACGGTCGCCTGACTTGATACTCATCTTGCCAGTCGCCTTGTCCAGGATCACGGTCGCCTTTCCGCCGGTGATCTCGATAGTGTCGCCCTTGTCGGCAACCGTCGCACTCGGCTTGCTGTAGGTGTCCGAGGTATCGGGCTGAGCCTGGATTTTAGCCGTGTGGGACTTACTGCGCGGCGTGGCGTAATCGGAAAACTCACCCTTGGGGTCGACGTTATAACGGAAAATACCGTCCTCGAGGAACGTAATACGGCCCTTGATGCCGTCAGCGAAATCGATGTCGACGACATTCGAGGCAGACTGGGACACGGTCGCCGAGTCGACGCCCTTGAGTGGCGTGGCAATCGCCTGCTGGGGATTGGCAAACACGAGCGTCGCTGCAGTGGCAACGAGGACCGCGCTTCCCTTCACCCACCGTTTCGTAAAAATGGAATTCCTGCGCACCTGGTCTCCTTTCTTCCGAGATGCTGAGGTGCCGAGGACGCCCCCCCCCCGGCAGCATGGGAAAACGTATCAAACGGGGATGTTCGGTACATTCCGCACTATGGGGGCCACCCGTTACCAAGGGGCCAACTGGTAGTAACCAGATAGCCACCTACTAGGTCATATCAATATATGGGAACACTTGCGCAACCAAGTTCGGAATTCTCCCAGCGGCAGTAGAGTGAGCGTCAACGGCAAGGTGGGCTTAATAAGCCATACCAATTGGTTCTTCAGTCAAATACCAATCTAGCAAAAATGTACTGTTTATCTGGTATTACACAGACCATACCTTTCCCTCGGGAACTGGGCTTCGCGAAGTTTCCCGAGAGAAAAGCTCGACCGCCGCCCTGCGACCTACCGGAGATTGCTATGACGTACGTTGGCTGATTTGGTTTGGAATGAGAGGTTGACGGAGGGTGGTGGACAGTTAGTTCAGATTTGTATTTTTTGGCCGGGTCCTTACGTGCAAACGTATCGTTTTGAAGCCGTTTTAGACCCAATAATGGGCCTTTCTCACGCTTGGTCGAGCAACCTCATCGCATCAGAGCGTCAGAAACAGCTCATTTGAGCTCAAATCGGCCTTTATCCACCCTCCCAAAAATACAAATCTGAACTAACTGTCCAGCAGCGCTCTCGACCAACGGCAAAAAGGTCCTTCGGTGAATGCAATTCACCGAAGGACCCCATACAAAACGCGGGCTCTGCCCACACTCTCTTTTTTATTTAGCCCTAGTCATCGCGCAAAGCCCCTTCGGCAGCACACGGTGCAGCCGAGTCACCGTAGGCCGGGGCGGAGGGGGCTGAGTTTCCCACTGAGCGACTCTGCTTGCAGCCGGAGCGAAAGGGAGAAATCTCGGCCCCTCCCACCCCGGCCGGACAGCCCACGCTACACCGTGTGCTGCGGCAGGTCCTGCAGGGCGATGACGTCCATGCCCATGTCGTTGGCGCTGCCGTGACCCTGCTGGTCCTCGCGCACCGCCTCGATGGCACTCACGTACGTGTTGGCAGCGGACATCGCGGTCACGCAGGTTACGCCGCGGCGCACCGCCTCGGTACGCAACAGATAGCCGTCGCCGCGCGAACCCGGACCGTACGGCGTGTTGATAATCACCGCGATCTTGCCATCGGCGATGAGGTCGCCGATGTTGGGGCGCTCGCCGTCGTGCGGGCCGCTGATCTTTTCCACGATCTCGCAGGTCACGTTGCCGCCGCGCAGCACGCGCGCCGTGCCTTCGGTGGAGCAGATGTCAAAGCCCAGGTAGCGCAGGATGCGGGCGACCGAAAGAATATGCCGCTTATCGCGGTCGCACACGCTAATGAACACTTTGCCGGCGCTCGGGTCGGGCAGGTTGTAGTCGATCGCCAGCTGCGTCTTGGCGTATGCCTCGGGATAGCTCTTGGCGATACCCATGACCTCGCCCGTCGACTTCATCTCGGGCCCCAGGATAACGTCGGCTCCCGGGAAACGACCCCAGGGCATGACGGCTTCCTTCATGCAGAACCAATCGAGCTGACGCTCGTCGCTCGGCAGGCCCAGGCTCGCGATAGAATCGCCCGCCATGATGCGCGCCGCGCACTTGGCCAGCGGCACGCCGGTGGCCTTGGAGATAAACGGCACGGTGCGGCTCGCGCGCGGGTTGGCCTCGATCACGTAGACGGTCTCGCCCTTGATGGCGTACTGCACGTTGACCAGGCCGCGTACGCCCAGCGCCATCGCGATGCGGCGCGTGGTCTCGCGAAGCTTCGCCTGCAGGCTCTTGCTAAAGCTGAACGGCGGGATGCAGGTCGCGGAGTCGCCGGAGTGAATACCGGCCTCCTCGATATGCTCCAGGATGCCGCCGATGTAAACCTCTTCGCCATCGCACAGGGCGTCGACATCGGACTCGATCGCACCCTCCAGGAAGCGGTCCAGGTATACCGGGTAGTCGGGGCTAATGCGCGCAGCCTCGGCCATGTAATCGCGCAGATGCTCGGCATCGTAGGCGATCATCATGCCGCGGCCGCCCAGCACGTAGCTCGGACGCACCAGCAGCGGGTAGCCAATGTGCGCGGCCACGGCCTCGGCCTCCTCAAACGAGGTGGCCTGGCCCGCCGGCGGGTACATGATGCCCAGCTTGTCGAGCAGAGCGGCGAAGCGCTCGCGGTCCTCGGCAAAGTCGATGGCGTCGGGCTTGGTGCCCATGATGTTCACGCCGCTCTCCTCGAGCATGCGCGCCAGCTTAAGCGGGGTCTGACCGCCGAGCGTCACCACGACGCCGTCGGGACGCTCGACATCGATGACGTCCATGACGTCCTCGTAGGTGAGCGGCTCAAAGTACAAGCGGTCCGAGGTGTCGTAGTCAGTCGAGACGGTCTCGGGGTTGCAGTTGACCATGATGGTCTCGAAGCCGCGGGCCGCCAGCGCGTAGCTCGCGTGCACGCAGCAGTAATCGAACTCGATACCTTGGCCAATGCGGTTGGGGCCGGCGCCCAGGATCATCGCCTTGGGCTTGTCCGCCGGCGTGGTCTCGTCGGGAGCCACGCACTTCTTGGCATCCGGGCTCGTGCGGTAGATGTTCTCGTACGTCTTGTAGTGGTACTCCGTGGCGCTCGAAAACTCCGCAGCGCAGGTATCGACCGTCTTCATGCTGGGAACCACGCCCAGACCCTTGCGATAGGCGCGCACAAAGCGCTCGTCCGAGCCGGTCAGCGCGGCAATCTCGGCGTCGCTCGTGCCGTACTGCTTGAGCAGGCGCATCGCGTCGGCGTCGATATCCTCCACACGCAGGCCGCGGATGCTCTCCTGGACCTGCACCATGTCGTTGATACGGTTGAGGTACCACGGATCGATACCGCAGATGGCATGGATGTGGGCGATGTCCCAGCCACGGCGCAGGGCCTCGACCACAAAGAAGATGCGGTGCTCGGTCGGGGTTGCCACGGCCTGAGCGAGCTCATCGTCGCTCAGCTTGTCGGCACCCTCCTTGCCACCGGCGCAGATGCCCTGGTGACCGTCCTCCAGTGAGCGCATGGCCTTGCCGAAGGCCTCCTCAAAGGTGCGGCCGATCGCCATAATCTCGCCCACGGCCTTCATGCGCGTGGTGAGCGTAGGATCAGTGCCTTTAAACTTCTCGAAGGCAAAGCGCGGCACCTTGACGACGCAGTAGTCGATTGTGGGCTCAAAGCAGGCGGGCGTTGCCTTGGTGATGTCGTTGACGATCTCGTCGAGCGTGTAGCCCACGGCCAGGCGAGCGGCGGCCTTGGCGATGGGGAAGCCCGTGGCCTTGGAGGCCAGTGCGGACGAACGGCTCACGCGCGGGTTCATCTCGATGACGATCAGGCGGCCGGTCTGGGGGTTCACGGCAAACTGCACGTTGGAGCCGCCGGTCTCGACGCCGATCTTCCCCAAGATGGCGAGCGAGGCGACACGCATGCGCTGGTACTCAAGGTCGGAGAGCGTCTGCGCCGGCGCCACGGTGATGGAGTCGCCGGTGTGCACGCCCATGGGGTCGAGATTCTCGATGGAGCACACGATGATGCCGTTGCCGGCGTGGTCGCGCATGACCTCCATCTCATACTCTTTCCAACCCTCGATGGACTCCTCGACCAGCACCTCATGGGCAGGCGAGAGCTCAAGGCCCTGGCTCACGATGGAGACGAGCTCCTCGTGGGTATGCGCGATGCCGCCGCCGGCGCCACCGAGGGTAAAGCTCGGGCGCAGTACGCAGGGATATCCCACGCGCTCGGCGATAGCCTCGGCGTCGGCCACGCTGTAGGCATAGCCCGAGCGCGCAACCTCCAGGCCGATCTCGGCCATGGCCTCGTTAAAGAGTTTGCGGTCCTCGCCGCGCTCGATAGCGGCCAGGTCGCAGCCGATCATCTCGACGCCGTACTTGTCGAGCGTGCCGTCCTTTGCCAGCTCGACGGCGGCGTTCAGACCGGTCTGGCCGCCCAGCGTGGGCAGCAGCGCGTCCGGGCGCTCTTTCTTGATTACGCGCTCGATAAACTCGGCGGTGATGGGCTCGACATAGGTGCGGTCGGCAAGACCCGGGTCGGTCATGATGGTCGCCGGATTGGAGTTGACCAGGATGACCTCAAAGCCATCCTCCTTGAGCACCTTGCAGGCCTGTGCGCCGGAGTAGTCGAACTCACAGGCCTGGCCAATGACGATAGGGCCCGAACCAATAACGAGGATGCGCTTGATGTCAGTACGTTTAGGCATGTTAGTTCTCCTCGGTCGCAGCGTTCTCGGACTCGGCGAAATTCCAGCCGGCGAGGCGGTCCTTCGCGGTGTCGATGTCCAGGTAGTTCTCCTCGCCGTCCATGAGTCGCGTAAAGGCGGTAAAGAGATAGTGGGCATCGGTGGGGCCAGGCGAAGCCTCGGGGTGGTACTGGACCGAGAAACACGGGGCGTCGAGCAGCTGGATGCCCTCGGCGGTGCCGTCGTTGAGGTTCACATGTGTCAGGCGAATGCGACCAAAGCGCTCGTTCATCACGACCGGCGCGATGCCGCGACGCACCCAGGCGCGCAGGTCACCGTCGGCCGCATGCTCGGTTTCGCCGCCGGAAAGCTCCGGAATCAGTTTGCCCAGACTGGGGAACAGCAGGCCAAAGCCGTGGTTTTGCGCGGTGATCTCCACGCGACGGCTCACCAGATTCATAACCGGCTGGTTACCGCCACGGTGACCGAATTTAAGCTTTTCCATTTGGGCGCCGCAGGCCAGGCTGATCATCTGGTGACCGAGGCAAATGCCAAAGACCGGCACCTTGCCGATCAGCTGCTGTACCTGCTCATAGGTCTCCACCACGGCATCGGGGTCGCCGGGGCCGTTGGACAAAAAGACGCCATCGGGATTCATGTCGAGCACCTGCTGGGCGGGCGTATCCCACGGCACGACGGTGAGATCGCAGCCGGCACGGACCAGGCCCTCCAGAATACCGCGCTTCACACCGCAGTCGTAGGCGACCACTTTGTGACGGGCAGGAGCGGCAGCCGCAAGCGCAAAGTCATGCGTGGCAGGCAGGTCGGCGGCCACAAACTCGTGAGGCGCGGGGCAACTTACGGTCTTGACCAGGTTCTCGCCTACCAGCGTGGGCGCAGCGGACAAGCGCTCGGCAAGCTCGTCGACGTCGAAGATCTCGGTCGAGATAATGCCCATCTTGGAACCATTGTCGCGCAGATGGCGCACCAGAGCGCGGGTGTCGATACCCTCGATAGCGACGATGCCGTGAGCGCGCAGGTACTCCGGCACGCTGACGGCCGAGCGCCAGTTAGAAGGCGTGGCGCACATATCGCGAACGATCATGCCGCGCATAGCCGGAGCGCTCGCAGGGCGCACGGCGTCGCCGGGGAAGGCCGACTGGACATCGGTCTCGTCGATACCGTAATTGCCGATCTGCGGATAGGTCATGGTTACAATTTGGCCGGCATAACTCGGGTCGGTCATGACCTCAAAGTAGCCCTCGAGCGAGGTGTTGAAGCAGACTTCGCCGGTCGCGGTGCCCTCGGCGCCGCATGCACGTCCATAAAAAATGGTCCCATCCTCAAGATACAGGATACAGGGACCGCAGGTGCCCTTGCTGGTTTTGGCCAGCATACGCTGGCAAAGCTCGCTGGGCGCGAAGGTGCGGGCGGCAGCGCCCGCGGTATGGTTGTTCGCCATAATTCTCCTTCCCGGTCTCACAGGACCGGCTTAAAGGTGTGTAGTTAGGCCTCGCGGTATTGTAACCGCAAGCATGCCTCATGGCGTTAATTTCATCGAAATGTTTACGAAATGATAATTATGACTTTCTATGCATAATGATTATTTAATCCCCGTCCCAGAAAAATTATCCCGCGTGGGCTTGTGGCTCACGCGGGATAATGGCCTCTTACTTTTGCTTGTCCTGTTCCAGCAGATCGGACGGTGAGCGATCGGGCTTGCCGCCGCGGAAAATCTCGCGGCCATGCAGACGATGCTCCAGGTCACGTTCGGCCTTTTCCTCGTCAATCTTGGTCTGGCTCACCACCGGGTCCTCGATCAGCGACGAAACCGAGTTCACCTGTTTTTGAATGCGCTCGGCAATGGTGTCGTCCATGCTTACGATGCGCATCTTCCAGTCGATACTCGTGGCGTTGGATGAGCTCTTGGTCCACACAAACGTCAAAATGGCGCTCTGATGACCCCGCGCGGGAAACATGCCAAAGAAGGAATCGTGCTGAATGTTGCTATCCTCGTCGATATAGGCGTGAACGTTATACACCACGCGGTCGATCTTATCGTTGAGCAGCGCGTTGGTCGCAAGCGCAGCGGCCTGAATCTGCCCGTTGGACAGCAGCTCGAGCTCGTTGGCAGACGATGTGTCCAACACCGTCACCTCGACCGTGCCCGTACGCTCATCAGCTTCATCGACGGTAAAGTCGAGCGGGAACTGCGTAAAGCCGTTGCCCCACTCAAGGCCGCCCTTCAGCGCCGTCGAAACGGTATCCACCGAAACGCTCTCGGACAGGTTGGCGGTGTTCAGGCGTCGCATCACGCCGTAGCCAATCTGCATGCCCACAATCAGCACCAAGATGCCAATGACCACGGCCATGGCAGTCTTCGTAATGGTATGGCTCACCTGCGAGCCCGAAGGGTCGTCCTCGGACAGCGGGTCGATATGTTTTGCCTGGCTCGCGCGGTCCTCGCTGCGCAGCTGCGCTAGCGCCGCTTTGTCACCGCGCTTGGCCGCAGCCTCCTTCTCACGCATGCGCTCGGTGCGCTTTTTGGCAAGCGTCGGATCCAAGACACCGGATGCGTCGATCTCGGAGAATAACTCCGTCACTTCTTCCGGAGTCAAAGGGTTCTTATCAGCCATAAACTTCCTGTCATATCAATCAGTCGAGCTCGTGCGCACGCGCACCTTCGAACTGCATTCGATAGTAACGGGCATAGGTGCCGCCACGGGCGAGAAGCTCCTCGTGCGTGCCACGTTCCACAACGCGACCATGCTCAACGGTCGCAATCTCGTCGGCATGTTTAATGGTCGAGAGACGGTGGGCGATGATAATCGTGGTGCGGCCGCGCGCCAGGCGCTCGAGCGACTCCTGCACCGCCTCCTCGCTCTCGTTATCCAGAGCACTCGTCGCCTCGTCCAGAATCAGGATCTTGGGGTTCTTGAGAAATACGCGCGCGATGGCAACGCGCTGCTTCTGTCCGCCCGAAAGACGGCTGCCGCGCTCGCCCACCACGGTGTCGTAGCCCTGCGGCAGCGACTCAATGAAGGCATCGATATTGGCGCGGCGGGCGGCCTCGGCGACCTCTTCTGCCGTTGCGCCCGGCTTGCCGTAGGCGATGTTCTCGCCAATCGTACCGTCAAACAGATAGACATCCTGCTGCACCAGGCCGATGGCACGACGCAGGCTATGCTGCGTCACGTCACGCACATCTTGGCCGTCGATGCTAATGGATCCGGCAGCCACGTCGTAAAAGCGCGGCAGCAGCGAACAGGTCGTGGACTTGCCACCGCCCGAAGGGCCAACCAAAGCGATGGTCTGCCCGGGCTTGATGGACAGGTCCATATGGTCGATAACGGGACGCTCGTCGGCATCGCCCTCGCCCAGCTCAACATCCTCGTAGTTAAAGCACACGTCGTGATACTCCACGGCGCCGGCAGTCACCTGCAGATCCGTAGCGCCCGGCTTGTCCTGGATATCCGGCGCGGTCGAGAGCACCTCGTCCATACGCTTAAAGCCGGCTATAGCCTTCTGATACGTTTCGGCTGAATTGACGAGTGTCTCGAGCGGCGTGCAGAACAGCGAAATATAGAGTGCAAAGGTCGCCATATCGACCGCCTGCAGCTGTCCCTGGGCGACCAGCCAGCCGCCCAGCAGCACCACGATCACATAGAGCACACCCGAGAGCAGACCATACGTCGCGGTATAGACGCCCATGGCGTGATACATATTCTCCTTGGACGAAAGATAGCGGTCGTTAGAGGCGCGGAACTTGGAGCGCTCAGCTTCCTCGTTCGCAAAACTCTTTACCACGCGCATGCCCGCCAGCGAATCCTGCAGCTGCGCATTGATGCCGCTGATCTTTTTGCGGTTATCGCTAAAGACCTCGCGCATGCGCATGTTCTGCCAAAACATAACGACCGCAAACGCCGCCGTCACTACGGCCATGGCAAGTGCCAGCACCGGCGCGATGGTAAAGAGGATCACAAACGAGCCGATAATCTCGATACCGCAGATGATGATCCACTCAGGTACGTGATGCGCTGCCTCACAGATATCAAACAGGTCGTTGACCACGCGGCTCATCATATCGCCCGAGCTGTTGCGGTCGAAGTATGCAAAGCTAAAGCGCTCGTACTGATCGAACAGGTCTTCGCGCATCTTGGACTCCATGCGCGCGCCCATCACGTGACCCCAGTAGCTCACAAAGTAGCGGCAGGCGCAACGGATGGCATACATCAGCACCAAGCCCACCGCGATCATGCCGAGCGCCTGCATAATGGCAGCCTGACCCTGGGTAAACAGCCCTCCGGTCAAATTGCGCAGGATAATGGGAAACGCCAGGTCAATGGCGGCAAGCACCAGGGCGCAAACCGTATCGGCAACAAAAAGCCCCATCTGGGGCTTGTAGTAAGAAAGAAACCTCTTCAGCATAATCACCTTACGCGGTTTTACCAAACCGCGTTTCGTCTCGACGCTGCAAGTGCTCCATTTGGACAATCTGGCCTTCAATCGTCGGTCGCGTATATCCATACGCTTCCCTCCTCTTTTAGGCCACCTTGTCTCAAATGGAGCACTTTCGCTGACTTACACAAACCAGCGAGGTCATAACCCCGCTTCAACAAAGTAACTGCTCGTTACAGTTCGGCTCCACCAAGGCGATGCGCGATGCTATCGCATGCCAAGGCGCCTACGACGGTCTTGGCGTCTTCGATCTTGCCGTCGAGCACGGCGTCGATCAGCTCGTGCAGCGGCACCAGATCCACGTTGACGAACTCGTCATCATCGGGGTTGGGTGCATCGAACTCGAGCTTGGTGGCCAGGTAGATGTGAATAATCTCGTCACAGAAGCCGCAGGTCGTGACAATCGACGTCAAAAAGCGAATGCGACCGGCCCTAAAGCCCGTCTCCTCGTGCAGCTCGCGCTTGGCGCAATCGAGCGGATCCTCGCCTGGGTCGAGCTTGCCGGCGGGAATCTCGACCGTCACGCGGTCGATGGCGGTGCGGTACTGACGCACCAGCACAATCTTGCCGCTCTCGGTCAGCGCCACAACGGCCGCCGCGCCCGGATGGCGAATGATGTCGCGGGCGCTGCGGTGGCCGTTGGGCAGCTCAACTTCAAGACGGTGGACGTCGAGGATCTTGCCCTTCCAGGCGCACTCCTCCGAAAGAATCTTCTCGTGCAGCTCGGCATCATGCGGGTCGTCATCGCCCAGCACCAGCACCGGCTCGTCAGCGACCTCGCCGCCAGGCTCGCCCTCGGCGTGCCCATATACGCGGCTGTCTTCCTCGACGATCTGCGCGTCCACGAGCTCTTCGTTCTTATCGTCCATCCGTCTCATTCCTCTCGGATTTTAGGCATCCCAGGCGTCGCGGCCGCGCAGCGCGCGCAGGCCGATGTCGTGACGCAGGGTCTTGCCCTCAAAATCAATCTTCTCGCAGGCCTCGTAGGCAAGGTTGCGAGCGTTCTCGAACGTGTCGCCCAGAGCGGTCACGGCAAGCACGCGACCACCATTGGTCACGAGCTGGCCGTCCACCACGGCAGTGCCCGCGTGGTACACAGTCACGTTCTCCATGGCCTCGGCATCCTCAATACCGGTGATGACCTTGCCTTTCTCGTAGCTGCCGGGGTAGCCCGCGCTCGTCAGGACAACGGCCACGGCCCACTCGTCGCGCCAGTCGAGTTCAATCTGATCGAGCTCGCAGTTGGCGCAGGCGAGCATGACCTCGACCAGGTCGTTCTTAAGGCGCGGCAGCACGACCTGCGTCTCGGGGTCGCCAAAGCGGGCGTTGAACTCCAGCACCTTGGGGCCGGCGGGGGTGAGCATAAAGCCGCCATACAGGCAGCCGCGGTAGTCGATGCCCTCGGCAGCAAGCTCGGCCACGGTCTGCTCCATGACCGCCACCATGGTGGCGTGCTCCTCGTCGGTTACGATGGGCACCGGGCTGTAGACGCCCATGCCGCCGGTGTTGGGGCCCTTGTCGCCCTCGAGCGCGCGTTTGTGGTCCTGCGAGGTGGCCATGGGGCGCACGGTCTTGCCGTCGGTAAAGGCAAGCAGCGAGCACTCGGGGCCGGTCAGCATCTCCTCGATGACCACGGTGTTGCCGGCGTCGCCAAAGGTGCCGCCAAAGCACTCGCGCACGGCCTCTTCGGCCTGCTCAAGTTCGGTCGCCACGATAACGCCCTTGCCCGCGGCAAGGCCGTCGGCCTTGACGACCAGCGGGGCGCCCTGCTCACGCACGTAGGCGAGAGCCGAAGCCTCGTCGGTAAATGAACCATAGGCTGCCGTCGGGATACCGGCGCGCTCCATGAGCTGCTTGGAGAACAGTTTGGAGCCCTCCATCTGGGCGCCCTCGGCACCCGGGCCAAAGCAGGGAACACCCGCCGCGCGCACGGCGTCGGCCACGCCCGCCACGAGCGGAGCCTCGGGACCAATTACCACGAGTCCGCATCCGTGGCTCTGAGCAAACGCCGCCACGGCCGCAGGATCGCAGTCGTCGAGAACAACGTTCTCGCCGCAGCTCGCGGTGCCGCCGTTACCCGGCGCGATGTAGAGCTTGCCGGCGCGCGGTGATGCTGCGAGCTTAGCTGCCAAAGCATGCTCACGGCCGCCGCTGCCCAACAACAGGATGTCGATGGTTTGAGTGTCCGCCTTCAAGGGTGCCTCCTCTATGGATTAACGGCCCGCTCCGCGCGAGCCCTTTGCAAGCAAATATACCCCTCGGCCGCCCACTTGGGCTGCAAAGGGGTATATCGCAATAACCAAATAGTCCCGATTACTTCCAGAATCGGTTGATGATCTGCTCGCGACCAGCGCCAACGCCAATAAACGTCACGCGGGTGTGTGCCAGATCCTCGATAAACGCCACATAGTCCTGAGCCTCTTGCGGCAGCTCGTCAAAGCTGCGGCAACCGGTAATGTCGCACTTCCAGCCGGGGAGCTCCTCGTAGATGGGCTTGGCGTGCTCAAAGCGCACCTGATGCTCGGGCACGCTCGTGTAGCGCTCGCCATCGACGTCGTAGGCCACGCACACCTTGATGGTGTCGAAGGCCGAAAGCACGTCGAGCTTGGTCAGGGCGATATCGGTGAGGCCGTTGACGCGCGAGGCGTAGTTGGCGATGGGGCCGTCGAACCAGCCGCAGCGACGACGGCGACCGGTGGTCACGCCGTACTCATAGCCCTCCTCGGTCAGCGTGTGACCGGCCTCGGACTCATAGGAAAGCTCGGTGGGCATGGGGCCCGAACCGACGCGGGTGATATAGGCCTTCATGACGCCCAGCACGCGGTCGACGTTCTTCATGCCCACGCCGGAGCCGGTGATGGCGCCGCCGGCGGTGCAGTTGGAAGACGTCACGTACGGATAGGTGCCGTGATCGATGTCGAGCAGCGTCGCCTGGGCGCCCTCAAACAGCAGGTCCTTGCCCTCATCGATCATGTTGTTGAGCAGCAGGCTCGTCTCGGTGATGTAGGGGCGCAGACGCTCGGCCATGGGCAGGTACTCGTCGCAAATCTGGTCCACGGTGTAGGTGGGCAGGTTGTAGATGAGCTCGAGCTCGGGGTTCACGCGGGCGAGAGCGGTCTCCAGCTTGTCGCGGAACAGTGCCTCGTCCAGCATGTCCTGCATGCGCAGGCCAATGCGGGCCATCTTGTCCTGATAGCACGGACCGATACCGCGCTTGGTGGTACCGATGTTCTTCTTGCCGAGCTTCTGCTCAAAGGCGCCATCCAGATCGATGTGGTACGGCATGATGACATGCGCGTTGCCGCTAATCTTGAGGTTCTTGGTGGTGATGCCGTCGGCCTCGAACATGTCGATCTCCTCAAGGACAACCTTGGGGTTGACGACGCAGCCGTTACCGATCACCGACACGTGGTCGGAATACATGATGCCGGAGGGCACCTGGTGCAGGCCGTACTTCTTGCCGTTGACGACGATGGTGTGACCGGCGTTGTTGCCGCCCGAGTAGCGCACGACGGCATCGAAGTCGCCGGCGACCAGGTCGCAAATCTTACCCTTGCCCTCATCGCCCCACTGGGCACCGACCAAAACGGTTGACGGCATGTTTACTCCTTACATTCATGGACTGTCTACGCGCCACGCCGGCACGCAGAAGCACAAAACATTCCCAGTATACCCGTGCAACGGGCGCCTGTCCTACTCCTCGGCATGTGCCCCATCAAGCTCATAGAACTTGGTGGATGCCGGCAGGAACATCAGGTCGACGTCGCCGATCGGGCCCGAACGGTTCTTAGCCACGACGATACGCGTAACGCCCTCGTCGGGTCGATCGTCGCGCGAGGCTTCGGCCTCGTCGGCGGAGCGGTCCAAGAACATAACGATATCGGCGTCCTGCTCGATGGAGCCCGATTCACGAAGGTCGGAAAGCTGCGGGCGCTTGCCGGTACGGGATTCGACCTGACGCGAGAGCTGCGACAGCGCGATGAGCGGGATCTTGAGCTCCTTGGCCATGATCTTCAGACCACGCGACATTTCCGAGACCTCGACGGTACGGCTCTCGGAGCGGCGTCCCGGCGGAGGACTCACCAGCTGCAGGTAGTCCAAGATGATGATGGCCTTCTCCTTGTTGTGGAGCATGCGGCGGCTCTTGGCGCGGATCTCGGTCACCGTGGTGCCGGGCGTATCGTCAATCAGAATATCGAGCTTGGACAAGGTCTGCGTGGCCTCGTTGATATTGGCCCACTGCTCGGGGCTAATGCGGCCCATGCGGAAGTCACTGATCGAAATCATGGCGTAGGCGCAAATCAGACGCTGGGCAATTTCCTTGCCCGACATCTCCAGAGAGAAGAAGCCGACGGTATAACCGGCGGCGGCGGCGTTGAGCGCCAGGTTCAGGGCGAACGACGTCTTACCCACAGCAGGGCGGGCGCCGATGATGATGAGCTGGCCCTCGCGAAAACCCATGAGCATGCGGTCGAGCGACGGGAAGCCCGTGGGCACGCCCGCAGCCTGGCCGCCGGCCTGGCACACTTCCTCGGCCTCGTTATAGGCCTCGACCATAAACTCGGTCAGCGTCTTGTAGCTCGACTTGACCTCGCGCGCCGTGACCTTGAGCAACTTGCTCTCGGCCAGCTCCACGACCTCTTTGGTGTCGGTGGGGGCGTTGTATGCCAGCGCGTTGATCTCGTTGGTGGCGCCGATCAGCTCACGCAGCATCGAATCGCGGCGAACGATAGCGGCATGGTGCTGCCAGTTGACGAGCGACAGGGTCTGACCCATCAACTCCAAAATGTACGCTTCGCCGCCCACGGCATCGAGCTTGTTGATGCTTCGCAGGTAATCGATCAGCGAGATGGAGTCGATGGGAATGCGGCTGTTGTACATATCGACCATCGCGGTATAGATGGTCTTATGAATGGGCCGGTAGAAGTCATCGGGCTGCAGCTCGACCTGGGCCTCCTCGACCACCTCGGGCGATAGCAGCATGGCGGCCAGTACATTGGCCTCTGCATCTTGGTTTTGGGGAAGACCCAACTTGGAGCCGCGGTCCTCAACCGTCAGCCCGGTCTCCCTATCGTCATATGCCATGAGCATCCTCATTCATATCGCTTGCGAGCATCCATAGTATCAGCCACGGTCCCAAAACGCGCCGCGCGCCGCCAATCATCACCGAACCAAACGGATGAACGGTCCTGTATATAGGACTTCGACGCAACGTTCACCATGACACTCACTCAGCGCAAAAAACAAAAGGGCGCCCTGGTTTCCCAGAGCGCCCTTCTTAGAACAAGATTGTTGCGTTGCAGCAAATGCTACTCGGCAGCAGCCTCAGTCTCGACCTCGGCGGTCTCGGCCTCGGCGACCTCAGCGGCCTCCTCGACCTCAGCCTCGGCAGCGAGCTCCTCGGCGGTAACGCCGACGAGAACGACAACCTCGGCCTTGATCTCGCGGTACAGCGAGATGGCAACGGTGTGGGCACCGGCAACCTTGATGGGCTTACCGAGCTCGACGCGCTTGCGGTCGATGTCCATACCGAGCTGAGCCTTGATGGCGTCAGCGATCATAGCGGCGGTAACGGAGCCAAAGAGGATGCCCTCGTCGCCGACCTTGACGTCAACGGTGACCGTCTTGCCCTCGAAGGCAGCCTTGGTCTCGTTGGCGGTAGCCAGACGGACGGCCTCGCGCTTGGCGATGTTGTTGCGACGCTCGTCAAGCTGCCTGAGGTTGCCCTTGGTGGCGGCAACAGCGAGCTTCTTGGGGAACAGGAAGTTCTCAGCGTAACCCTGAGCGACCTCTACGACGTCACCCTCGCCGCCCTTGCCCTTGATCTCATCGAGAAGAATAACCTTCATGATGCGTCTCCCTTCTTAGCCGCGGTCGCGGTTGCCACGAGAGGAAACCACGGGGACGGTGTACGGCAGGAGAGCCATCTCGCGGGCGCGCTTGATGGCGTTGGCGATGTCATGCTGATGCTGCGTGCAAGCGCCAGTGACGCGACGGGGCTTGATCTTGCCACGGTCGGTCATGTACTTACGGAGAAGCTGAGTGTCCTTATAGTCGATGAACTCAGTGTTCTCCTTGCAGAACTGGCAGTACTTACGACGCGGCTGACGTGCAGAAAAATCATTAGCCATGTCAAAATACCTTTCATTTGGCTACTTCGGCGAACCGAAGCCGCCTCTCACTCAAAAATAGGTGAACAACCCTTAGAACGGGATGTCCTCATCGTAGACGTCGACCGCGGGCGGCGTAGCCACCGGTGCGGCAGGACGTGCTGCGGGCGCGGGAGCTGCGGGGGCGTAACCGCCCTGATCGTAGCCACCCTGGCCACCACGGGAGCTCATAAACTCGATCTCATCGACGATGACCTCAAGCTTGCTCCTGCGCTGACCGTCGCGCTCCCAAGAGCTGTAGCGCAGCTTGCCCTCGATCGCGACCTTGTTTCCCTTTGCCAGGAAACGGCTCACGGCCTCGGCGCGGGTGCCGAACATAGTGCAGTCGACAAAGTTGGGATAGTCCTCCCACTCGCCAGTCTGCGCGTTACGGCGACGATCGTTCACGGCGACGCCAAAGGACAGAACCTGGGTTCCGCCGGCGGTGGCGCGCAGCTCGGGATCGCGGGTGAGGTTACCGGTGATGTTCACTCGATTGATGCTCATAACTCACTACTTCCTCTTGGGGCACAAGCCCAGTCCAAAACGACAGTCTTACTCCTGGTCGTCGCGACGGACGATCATGTGGCGGACCACAGCGTCGGTGATGCGCAGGACGCGATCAAGCTCGGCGATCTGGGTAGGATCTGCGTGGAAGTTGATGAGGGTGTAGTCACCATCGGTGAGGTCGTTGATCTCGTAGGCGAGCTTGCGCTTGCCCCACTCGTCAACGGAGTCGACCTTGCCAGCGCCCTCAGCGATCGTGGTATCGATACGCTTCATAACAGCGAGACGAGTCTCGGGGTCGAGCGACGGGTCAACAAAGAACAGCAGTTCATAAGCCTTCATATTGTCACCTCCTCTGGGCAAATGTGGCTTCAGGTCGTGAAGGTGCGCCTGAAGCAGGAAAAGACTTAGTAATAATATCTTTCAACCTCCTAGGCTGCAAGAATATGCAGCTACAACCTCATGACCTCCACATATGCCCATACTCACACGACGTTTCATGCGCATTCCAACCAAATGCTGACCAAAAGCTTGACGGATCTGTTGACAAGATACGGTGCCGTGGGGACAAGCTGAGCCAAGCCGCAGGTCAACGGGCACAAGGCTGTGGTCGCAAAATGCATACCAGTGGCCCACAGCACCACCCAAAGATTTTTAAATTCATTGCCAAGTCGCTTATGAATACCCTTTTTTGAACAATTGAGTTGATCAACCACGCTGGTCGGAAGCCGTTTTTTGGCACCTCAAGCCCCACTGCAGCGCCAAGCACGGCCAAGCGTTTTAAAAAATGCCAACTTTTCTGTTTGCACTTTGCGATTCCTCGTGTATACTGACTTTCGCATTTAACGGAGAGTTGTCCGAGTGGCCGAAGGAGCACGATTGGAAATCGTGTAGGCGTCAAAAGCGTCTCCAGGGTTCAAATCCCTGACTCTCCGCCAGTTAATTCCAAAGCAGGCCTTCGAGCCTGCTTTGTTTTTACCCCACGCGGAGGGGTGGCAGAGTGGTTGAATGCGGCGGTCTCGAAAACCGTTTGGCCTGTATAAGGTCACGAGGGTTCGAATCCCTCCTCCTCCGCCATTTTGGTTGAGAAAGCTCCCGAAAACGGGGGCTTTTTTGTTTAGAGTCCCTTACAAGCAAATACGGCGGAGGAGGAGGGATTCGAACCCGCCAGGGCGCGGAGCGTAAAGAAAACGCGCCACTGGCGCGTTTTTAGCGCAGTGCGGTCGGCGTAAGCCGACCGGATAAATTTTGAGCAAAGCTCAAAATTTGGACATTCCTCCTATTCAACCCGCGCCTTCATCGCTTTCGATCTCAACTCGAATCTCAAACGCGTACACCACCCTCCAAAGATGTCAAAAAATGTCGTTTTTGGAGGGTGGTGTACACGTTTGTATATGACACACGCCGTGCATGAGTCGACTTACTCGCATCCGGTATATTTCCCCACCTCAACGGACATAAGAGTTGGGTATCGACTCAGAGCGAGAGGTCCCCAATGGATACCCCTGTTCTCATTTCGCATAAAACTGCATGGCTCGTCCATCACGCGCCACAAGGCCTGGTTCAAGCGGTCGCGCAACACGACTACCAGATAGGCGCAAGAGGCCTCTCCACCCAGCAACGCATCGCGCGCATACGACAGGCCCTCACCGACTGCGGCATTCCGCCCGATATGCTCAAGGCTATCGATATCTCCGTAGTGTTTGCTTTCGAGCGAATTCGCACCAACGGTGTCGCTTGCCACGTTCTCGGCCAAAACCTACCCTACGACCATATTGGCGAGCTTACGCCCGGCATCTTTATCGCCGACGAAGCCTTCACCTTCGTGCTCGCCGCCGAGTGGATGGATAGAATCGAATACCTCGAGTATGGCTACGAAGTTTGCGGCGACTATCGCATGGGCCTTAATCCCTCTGACCCTTATACCGAGCAACCAGCAACCACCTCCAAGGATGAAATTGTCGAGCTGCTCGATCAATACCCCGGCAAACCCGGTGCCACACGCGCGCGACTCGCGCTCAGACATGTCTACGACCACTCGGCCTCGCCCATGGAGACTGCATCGGCAATCGCCCTTTCACTTCCGACAAGCGAAGGCGGCGTTGGCATTCGAGGCATCGAGCTCAACCGACCGCTCGAGATCCCTCAACGTCTTTGGCATTGCACCAAAGCCCAAACACTCAAAATCGATGCCCTCATTACCTATAAGCGCAGAGAGCTCGGCATCGAATATAAGGGGGGCTTTCACGACGCGGTCGAACGTAAGGGAGCAGATGCGGAGCGAGAGGCTGTGCTCGCCCAAATGGGTTATCGCATCGTCACACTCACCTCAGCGCAATTTGCCAGTCAACTCGCTTTTCACCGTGCCATGAACAATATCCGCGAAGCACTCGTTATGCCCCGCTGCACCGATGCCGAGTATCAGCGAAAGCAAAACGAACTGCGAAAGGCGCTTATCCGCAACTGGAAGGGCACGAAGGACATAGAGACGCCCTCCGAGTAACGTCACCCGCTCGGCGCGCGCCAAAACATGTACACCATCCTCCAAAAACGACATTTTTCGACATCTTTGGAGGCTGATGTACATGTTTGGGACCTATGGCCGCGCCCAGTCCCTACCGTTTGCCGAGCAATGGGGTCGCAATCGCCGCCAACCATGTACTATGTACGGGCATTGTCTAAACTCGCAATCAGAAGGATTCCATCTTGCCCGTCGTCGCCGCTATGACCGTTACCTCACATGCCTCGGATGCCATGGTCGCTATCCCCTTTTGGCTCGAGATGTTCGCTGTTGTCGCGGCATCGATCTCGGGCGTGCTGGTCGCGCGCGAGCATAAGCTCGACCTGGTGGGCGCGGTCGCACTCGCCGTGGTCTGCGGCCTGGGCGGCGGTCTATTACGCGACATGACACTGCAAGTGGGCAACGTCTACATCCTCAACCAGCCGATGGCACTACCACTTTCCATTGCCACGGCGGCCATTATCTACATCTTCCCGGCAATCGTCGATAAACCCGAGAAACTCATTCCCCTGCTCGACATCATCTCAGTCGGCATCTATGCGGCAACCGGCGCGGACAAGGCACTGGTCTACGGCTTTGCGCCGGCCGTATGCATCATGATGGGCTTTTTCACCGCGGTGGGCGGCGGCATGTTGCGCGACGGCTTTATGGGCGTGGTTCCGGGCATTTTCCAACGCACTAACTTTTATGCCATCGCGGCCATCGCCGGATCGGCAAGCTATGTAAGCCTCGTCATGAGTGGCTTGGTCAGCAATGTCGCCGCGCTAGTCGTATGCGTTGTCGTGACCATGGGTCTGCGCTGGCTCTCGCTGCGCTTTGACATCAAAAGCCCCACAGAGGAAGACATCGCGCGCTTCTTGCATCGCAAAAAGTAGACAGCACGGCACAACCCTTCGAAATGCAACCGAGAGGTTCTTTTAGAGCGACCGCGCGTTGGGTACCCTGTTAGATACATGTCGAGTATCTAGCGAAGGATTCACTATGCCTTACAACCTAGCACCGTCGTCCCGGCGCCGTAAAGCGCGTGGCCGCATCGCCCTCCTATTTGCACTGATTGTGCTTGCGCTGACCGTACTTCCCACGGCTTCGTTCGCCGGCACAGACACCGCCGGCAACGTACTCGCGACCGACGAAGGCTCCACCCCGTCCGGGGTCGAAGGCGACCTGTACTGGGCCGGCCAAAGCCTCAACTTAGACGATGCCTCCATCGGCCGCGATATTATCGCGGCGGGCGAGAGCCTGTCGATTCGCGACTGCACCGTAGGCGGCGCCGTTCGCCTGGCGGCGCGCACCATCGATATCGCCAAAACCGCAATCGATGGCAGCGTGACGGTAGCCGGCCAGCACGTCGTCCTTAACACCGGTAGCACCGCCAACTGTTTTTATGCGGCAGGCGAGACGGTCGCCCTGCGCGGCTCCGCTAAATCGGCGGCGCTCGCCGGCGACACCGTTACCATCGATGGCACCGTCGATGGCGATGTTGAGGTCTGGGCCGACAAGCTCATCCTGGGCAAAAACGCCCGCATCACCGGCACGGTGAGCGCCCACGTCTCACAGGATCCCGAGCGGGCAGAGGGTGCCCAGGTCGGAGCCCTCAAGATCGACCGAACCGAAAACGAGGACACCTCTACGGTCAACGACATTATCGGCGGCATCGTTGCCGCGGCGCTTTCTACCAGCTTTATCGCTATCCTGCTTGAGCTTGTCTTTCCGCGCGCAACCGCCAGTGCCGCCGGCATGCTGCATCAGCGTCCCACGCCGCTGTGGGTAAGCGGTCTTCTGGGCACGGTCGCCGTCGTTCCCGCCGTCCTGCTGCTCATCATCTCGATTGCAGGCCTGTCGCTCGCCGGCACCCTCATGTGCGGCATCATCGGACTCGCTCTGATCTCGGCGGCATTTACGGGCACCGCGATCGCACGCATGGTCGGACACAATCAGAACCGCTACACCATGGCCGCCGTGGGCGGTATCGTCGCGGGCGCACTCACGGCACTTCCTCTTATGGGCAACTTTGTCAGCGGTGTAGCCTTCGTCTTCACGCTCGGCTACGTCATCCAGATCATCTGGCGCAACGCCCACCTCAAGCCGCAGCAGCCGGCTAACACGCCAGGACTCCCCACCGCCTAGCCGCCAACCACCACAAAAGGGCCAGGCACTTTTGTGGTGGTGCAAAGCAACCTGACCCCATTGCAGCAAAAAGGGCGCCGATCATTGCGGTCGACGCCCTTTCTTATTGACGGTTATAAGCCCCGGCGCTTATTTGTTGACCTGGCCAGCGCGGACGGCAGCCTTCTTGCGGTCGGTGGCGTTGAGCAGACGCTTGCGCAGGCGAATGTTCTTGGGAGTAATCTCCACCAGCTCGTCGTCGGCGATGTACTCCAGCGCCTCTTCCAGCGAGAAGGTGCGAGGCGGCACCAGCTGCACGGAGATGTCGGAGGTCGAGGAACGCTGGTTACCCAGGTTCTTGGTACGGGCGATGTTGACGACCATGTCGCCGGCCTTGCTGCGCTCGCCCACGATCATGCCTTCGTAGCACTCGGTGCCCGGCTCAACGAACAGCTGGCCGCGCTCCTGCAGCGTACCCAGGGCGTAGGCAACGGCCTTCTCGGTGGTCATGGAGATCATGGCGCCGTTCTGGCGGTTGCCGATCTCGCCGGCGTAGGGGCCATACTCCAGGAAGGTGTGGTAGAACACGCCCTCGCCGTGGGTGACGTTCATGATGCGGTTCTTAAGGCCCATGATGCCACGCGTCGGGATCTTAAACTCAAGGTGCGTCACGATGCCCGAGGTATCCATGCTCGTCATGATGCCACCGGAGGTGCCGAAGACCTCAACGACCTTGCCCGAGTACTCGTCCGGGCACTCGACGACGGCCTGCTCGACAGGCTCCATCTTGTTGCCGTTCTCGTCCTTCTTAAACAGAACGCGCGGACGACCGACCTGGAACTCAAAGCCCTCGCGGCGCATGGACTCCATCAGAACGGACAGGTGCAGAATGCCGCGGCCCGAGACCTCGACGCCGCTCTTGTCCTCGAGCTCCTCGATCTTCATGGTCACGTTGTTCTCGGCCTCGTTGAACAGGCGCTCCTTGAGCTGACGGGCGCCAACGATATCGCCGTCGCGGCCGACGAGCGGGGAGGTCGAAGCCTCAAAGACGATGGACAGGGTCGGCGGGTCGATCTCGATGGGCTCGAGCTCGACGGGATTCTCGGGGTCGGTGTAGACATCGCCGATATCGGTGCGGTCGATGCCCACAACGGCGGCAATGTCGCCGGCGCCGACTTCCTGGCACTCGGTACGGCCCAGGTAGTCGAAGGTAAAGAGTTGCTTGACGGTAGCGGTGGCGCTGGAGCCGTCGTTCTTGACGACCAAGATCTGGTCGCCCTGGTGGATGGTGCCGGAGTACACGCGGCCGATGCCGATACGGCCGACGAAGTTGGAGTGATCGATGGTCACGCACTGCATGGCCAGCGGAGCGGTCTCGTCAACCTCGGGTGCGGGCATGTCGTCGATGATCATGTCGAGCAGCGGGTACATGTCCATGTTGCCGTCCTCGGGATCATGACGGGCAAAGCCGTTGACGCCGCTGGCGTAGATGACATGCTCCATGGCAAACTCGAGCTGGTCGTCGGTGGCGCCCAGGTCGGCCATAAGGTCCAGGCAGTCGTTGTAGGCCTTCTCGGGGTTGGCACCCGGGCGATCGATCTTGTTGATGACGATCATGATCTTGAGGCCGGTGTCGATAGCGTGACGCAGCACGAAGCGGGTCTGGGGCATGGGGCCCTCAAAAGCGTCGACCAGCAGTAGGGCACCGTCGGCCATACGCAGCACGCGCTCGACCTCGCCGCCAAAGTCGGCGTGGCCCGGGGTGTCGATGACGTTGATCTTAACGTCCTTGTACTCGATAGAGATGTTCTTGGCGAGAATCGTGATGCCGCGCTCGCGCTCCTGGTCGTTAGAGTCCAGGACGCGGTCCTCGACCTGCTGGTTGGCACGGAAGGCGTCCGTGGCACGCAGGAGCTTGTCGACCATCGTCGTCTTGCCGTGGTCGACGTGAGCGATGATGGCGATGTTCCTCAGATTGTCTACGCGCATGTAGTTCCCCTATCTTCTATCCATATACAAACGGCACGCGTATGCGACCCGCCCAGCAATACAACGCTCAGCGGGAATATTGAGCCTTTTACCGAAAACTCGTTTATTTTAGCGATTTTAGATGAGAGGGGTTTCCTCACCTGCAGGTTCAGGGTCGCTCCACATAAAACCATCGCCGGCGCCCACGCCCTCATACAGCACGTAAGCCGAAAAACCGCTCTCGAGCGTCGTCTCAAAAAAGCTCACGAGCAGAGCGTCGTGGTAGCCGCCGTCAATCTCCACGCAGCCGGTATAGCCGATGGCATAGCGGACAATACGGCCCAGGCCCTCGTCCTTAAGACCCATCTTGTGCTCGGAGATAAAGTTGGTGGCCGCCTCGAGGCACGCCTCTTCGCCATCCTCATCGAGCGCCGCCAGATAACGGTTGGAAGCGGCGTCCTCAATTGCCACAACCACGCCCGGGTTCTCGCCCGCGGCCAGGTCGTCCAAGAACGCACCAATCAGGTCACACACCATGGCGTCGAGCTCGGCGGAGACGTTAGCGGCGTCCTGCATATCCTGTGCCATCTTTAGACCTTCCCATCGAGTCCGGCGTCGTTACAGTTCTTGTGCCTCGGCAGCAATCTTGGCGGCAGCGTCGCGGGCGCGCATCATATCCATCGCGCGCTTGTCGAGTACCTTGATCTGGTTGGTCAGCATTACCGCATCGACCACACCCCAGATCACGAGGCCCGTAGAGATCGAAAACCCAAGCGCACCAACTGTACCACGAAGGCGCGAGCAGATAGCCGCGACAAGGGCGGAGACGACAACCATCTTGATAAACGAGCCGCGGCGCTCGCGAAGCGTGCGGGCCTGCGTCACATAGGCAATGCGTGCCGCCTCAGAAGCCTCCGAGCGCATCTGGGCCTCGCGCGCAATGGCCGCCGCCTCAGCCGACATACCGCCGGCCATCAGCGAACACTCCGCAACTCTGCCGCCCCGCATTTAGAAGTCATCGGGGGAGAGCGTATGGACGAACTCGTCGAACTTCTCGAACTCCTGCTCGTCGTCGACATCCTCGGCGTGGGTAGAAACAGTGCCCAAGCGATTCATGATGTCGTCCTCCACAAACATGGGAGCATTGCTGCGCACGGCAAGGGCAATGGCGTCACTGGGGCGGGCGTCGATCTTGCGCTCCTCGCCATCGACCAGTACGACGATCGTCGCGTAGAACACCGGCGGCTCGGCGCGAACGATCTCGATGCGCTCGAGTTTGGCACCCAGGGCGTCAACGGTATCGAGCAGCAGGTCATGGGTAATCGGGCGCTCGGCGCGGCCGCTATCGATGCCGCGGCTGATGGCAGCAGCTTCAAACGAACCAGTCTGAATGGAAAGGGAACGCAGCGGCGCGGGCGAGTCCGATTTGCTGCTGCGCTCACGAAGCACGATAAGCGATGGCACGGGACCGGCGGCCATGACGATGGTCTCTATGTCGACACGAACCATGGAACACCTCCGGTACGTAGCGGTTAACACGCGGCAGCCCGCCGCATTGAATAGCTATACTACCCAAACTTTCGCACAGCACACAAAATCAAAGTAGTCTTTTTGGGACGGGGCTCTTTTGACTACTCCAGCAGGTAAGAAAAAAGCCCCGAGGAAACCCTCGAGGCTCTTCACAGTTTTGATGGTGGACCTGACAAGATTCGAACTTGTGACCTCCCGGTTATCAGCCGGACGCTCTAACCAACTGAGCTACAGGTCCATCATGGTGGAGGTTAGGGGGATCGAACCCCTGACCTCAGGCTTGCAAAGCCCGCGCTCTCCCAGCTGAGCTAAACCCCCACGGAGACAGTAATAAACACCCCAGCGGCGACTCGGCTCTCGCTGGGGTGTTTATTGCGAAAGAAAGTGGTGGACCTGACAAGATTCGAACTTGTGACCTCCCGGTTATCAGCCGGACGCTCTAACCAACTGAGCTACAGGTCCATCGCGCAAGGGATATATTAGACGAGTCGTTACGCGCGCGTCAACAACTTTTTTGAAAAACTTTGGGGGTGGTGTCGGCCCCGGCTGCCCGGCGGCATGCGAAGTCGCCTGCTCGGACAGTCCTGCTCGCACGGAGAGCACATTAAGTGCTCTCCAGCTCGTGCGGAACTCGCGATCGACTTCGCATGCCGCAGGGCAGCCGGGGCCGACGTGGGGTTCAAAGATTTTCAAAAAAGCGGTCGGCGCGCAGTGCGCCGACCGCCGATATATGGGGTCTGATAATTTTTACCAGCTAGTTCCCCTTACTCGTCTAGGAGATCTTCTGGCATATCGTTGCCGTCGCCTAGGTCGACTGGGGTTTCTTCGGGGGCAGAGCTGTCTTCTGCGGCTTCGCCTTCGGGCTTCTCCTTGGCGGCCGTCATGCGGGCGACGGCGCATACGCGGTCGTTGTCGTCGACGGTCATCATCTTGACGCCCTGGGTAGCGCGGCCAGTCTGGCTAATCTCATCGGTCTTGACGCGAATGACCGTCGCGCCCTCCGTCACGATGAACAACTCGTGCTGCGGGCCCACCGTCTTCATGGCCGCGAGGTTGCCCTTACGCTCGGTCATTTGGATGGTGTAGACGCCCTGGCCGCCGCGATTCTGCTCCGGGTAGTCCGCGACCGGCGTGCGCTTGCCGTAGCCGCGCTCGGTGATGACGAATAGATCGCCGTTGCCGTTAGTGACTTCCATGCCCAGAACGCTCACGCCGTCCTTCATACCGATACCGCGAACGCCGCTAGTATCGCGGCCGGTAGCGCGCACCTGCTCCTCGGAGAACATGATCGCCTTGCCCGCGGTGGTGGCCAGGATAATCTTATCGCCCTCGCGCACGCGGCGCACGTTCAGCAGCGCGTCGTCTTCACGCAGGTTGATAGCGATCAGGCCGTCGCGGCGGCTGCGGTCATATGCGCTCATTACGGTCTTCTTGACCATGCCGCTCTTGGTGGCAAACATCAGGTACTCGTCGGCAGGGAACTCGCGGCAGCTGATGACGCTCGCGATCTTCTCGCCCTCCTCGAAGGGCAGCAGGTTGACGATCGCGGTACCGCGCGCCTGGCGCGTACCCACCGGCAGCTCGTGCACCTTCAGGCGATAGACCTTGCCCTTGCTCGAGAAGAACAGCACATACTCGTGCGTGGACGCGATGAACATCTCGTCGATAACGTCGTCCTCTTTGAGGTTGACGCCCGACACGCCCTTGCCACCGCGCTTCTGGGCGCGGTAGGCGGCCACCGGAATGCGCTTGACATAGCCGGTGTGGGTGATGGTCACGACCATGTCCTCGTCGGCAATCAGGTCTTCGACGTCTAGGTCCTTCTCGACATGGCTGATCTCGGTGCGGCGCTTATCGCCGAACTTCTTGGAGATCTCGCGCATCTCTTCCTTGATGACGCCCAGGATCTTCTCCTCATGCGCCAGCAGGTCCTCATAGTAGGCGATGGCGCGACGCAGGCCGTCCAGCTCTTCCTGAATCTTGTCGCGCTCCAGGCCGGTCAGGCGGCGCAGCTTCATCTCGAGGATGGCCGTGGTCTGCTCGGGCGTAAAGCCAAAGCGCTCGATCAGGCGGCTGCTGGCCTCGGAGTCGGTCTGCGAGGAGCGGATAATGCTGATGACCTCGTCAATATGATCGAGAGCCATCAGGTAGCCCTCGAGGATATGGGCACGCGCCTGGGCCTTCTTGAGGTCAAAGCGGGTGCGGCGGGTGACGACGTCGACCTGGTGGTCGATGTAGTGCTGCAGCATCTCGCGCAGGCTCAGGCATTTGGGAACGCCGTTGACGAGCGCCAGGTTGTTGGCGCCAAAGGTCGTCTGCAGCGAGGTGTACTTATACAGGTTGTTGAGCACGACCTGCGGAATGACGCCCTTCTTGAGCTCGATGACCAGACGGATGCCCTTCTGGTTGGACTCATCGCGCATATCCGAGATGCCCTCGATGCGCTTGTCGTTGACGAGCTGGGCGATCTTCTCCTGCAGGGTGCCCTTGTTGACCATGTAGGGAATCTCGGTAAAGACCAAGCGGCTGCGGCCGGTCTTGGTGGACTCCACGTGGGCCTTGGCGCGCACGGTAATGGAGCCGCGGCCGGTCTCGTAGCTCTGTTTAATGCCGGCGCTGCCCATGATGATGGCGCCGGTGGGGAAGTCCGGACCGGGCATGATCTGCATGAGCTCGTCGACGGTGGCGTCGGGGTTGTCGATCAGGTAGCAGGTGGCCTCGATCGCCTCGGTGAGGTTATGCGGGGCGATGTTGGTGGCCATGCCGACGGCGATGCCCTGGCTGCCGTTGACCAGCAGGTTGGGGAAGCGCGCAGGCAGCGCCACGGGCTCGGCGAGCGATTCGTCGTAGTTGGGCTGCCAGTCGACGGTATCCTTCTGCAAGTCACGCAGCAGTTCCATGGCGGGCTTGGCCAGGCGGCTCTCGGTGTAACGCATGGCCGCCGCGCCGTCGCCGTCGATGTTACCGAAGTTGCCGTGACCGTCGATGAGCGGCGTGCGCATGGAGAACCACTGCGCCAGGCGGACCATGGCCTCATAGACCGCGAAGTCGCCATGCGGGTGGTACTTACCGATAACTTCGCCGACCGTCCAGGCCGACTTCTTATGTGGGCGGTTGGGGTAGATGCCGCTCTCGTTCATCGCATACAGGATACGGCGGTGTACCGGCTTTAAGCCGTCGCGCACGTCCGGCAGGGCGCGCGCCGTGATAACCGACATCGAATACTCGATAAACGACTGCTTCATCTCGCGACCGAACTCCGAAATCTGGAGCTGGCCGCCGTTGATATCCTCGCCGGCCGAGGCGCCACGGTCGACTTCGCCAAAGCTCTCCTCGAGCTCACCGTCGTCGTCCTCTTCCTCATCATCATCGGCATCGGGGTTATAGGCGTCCGGGTCGCCGTCCTCGCCCTGCTCAGCACGGGCAAGCAGGCGCTTCAGATCATCGGGCATACCGGCATCGCCGGCCTCGTCCATACCCTCGTTATTGTTGATATCGTCTGCCACGTTACCTCCTCTTAAGCATCAAGGAAACGCGCGTCATGCGCATGTTTTTCAATGTACTCGCGGCGATAGCCGACCTCGGAACCCATCAGCTCGCGCACGGCGCGGTCCGCCACCACGGCGTCCTCGATCGACACGCGCTGCAGGATGCGGGTCTTGGGATCCATCGTCGTCGAGGCAAGCTGCTTGGGGTCCATCTCGCCCAGGCCCTTGTAGCGCTGGACGGTATAGCCCTTGCGCTTCTTGGTGATCTTGCCGTCCTTGGCCTTGCCGTCCTCGTCGTTGTCGTCGGGGTTCAGGCCCAGACTCTGGATGGTGTCGCGCAGGATCTCGTCTTCGGGCTGGCGGCCGTTGGGATACACGTAGTGGATCTTGTTGCGCACCTTAATGCCAAAGATGGGCGGGCAGGCAACATAGACGTAGCCGGCATCGATCAGCGGACGCATGTACTTGTAGAAGAACGTCAGCAGCAGGATGCGGATATGCGCACCGTCGACGTCTGCATCGGTCATGATGATGATCTTGTGGTAGCGCGCCTTGGCGATATCGAAGTCGCCGCCGTCGCCGGCACTCGTCGTGACACCGCAGCCGATCGCGGTAATCAGCGACTGGATGGTGTCGCTCGAGAACGCGCGATGGTCACCAACGCGTTCGACGTTCAGAATCTTGCCGCGCAGGGGCAGAATCGCCTGGATGTCTCGGCGACGGCCGTCCTTGGCCGAACCGCCTGCCGAGTCACCCTCTACGATGAAGAGCTCGGTCAGCTCGGCATCGCGCACCGAGCAGTCAGCGAGCTTACCGGGCAGGGACGCCGTCTCGAGCAGGCTCTTGCGGCGGGTCGCCTCGCGCGCCTTACGGGCGGCATTGCGTGCCTTGCAGGCCTGTTGCGCCTTCTTGACAATCTCGCGGGCGGGCTTGGGATGTTCCTCCAAGTAATCGGCGAGGCCGTCGGTCACGATCTTGAGCGTGAGCGCGCGCATATAGGAGCTACCGAGCTTTGCCTTGGTCTGGCCCTCAAACTGAGGATCGGGCAGCTTGACCGAGATAACGGCCGAAAGGCCCTCGCGCACATCGTCGCCGGTCAGGTTGGCGTCTTTTTCCTTGAGCAGGTTCTGCTTGCGCGCGTAATCGTTGATTACGCGGGTGAGCGCGGTGCGGAAGCCCTCAAGGTGCATGCCGCCCTCGGGAGTGTAGATGTCGTTGGCGAACGACATGACGTTCTCGCCGTAGCCGCTATTCCACTGCAGGGAAACCTCGACCTCGCCCATCTTGGTCACAGGCGCGTCCGGATCCGATTTGCCCTCGATGTAGATGGGCTCCTTAAAGGCCTCGGGGACGTCCTTGCCCTCGTTGAGGAACTTGACGAAGTCGATGATGCCGCCCTCGTAGCAAAACTCCTCCACGTGGGGAGTCGCCTCGCGCTCGTCGGTCAGCACAATCTTAAGGTTCTTATTGAGGAACGCCGTCTCCTGCAGACGGTTGTGCAGCGTATCGAAATCGTAGATGCAGGTCTCGAAGATCTCGTCGTCGGGCCAGAAGGTGACGGTGGTGCCCGTTGAATCCGAGGTGCCCACGACCTCCATCTTCTTGACGGTCTTGCCGCGCGAGAACTCCATCTCGTAGGTGTTGCCATCGCGGCGAACCTGAACGACCACGCGCTTGGACAGTGCGTTGACGACGGAGATGCCCACGCCGTGCAGGCCGCCCGAGACCTTATAGGCCGAGTTATCGAACTTACCGCCGGCGTGCAAGATCGTCATAACGACCTCGAGCGTCGGGATCTTTTTAACAGGGTGCTCGTCAACGGGGATGCCGCGCCCGTTGTCGACGACCGTGATGGAGTTGTCGGCGTGGACCGTCACCTGGATCTCGGTGCAGAAACCGGCCATGGCCTCGTCGACGGAGTTGTCAACGATCTCCCACACCAGGTGATGCAGACCGCTGGCGCTCGTCGAGCCGATATACATGCCCGGGCGCTTACGAACGGCCTCGAGACCTTCGAGAATCTTAATCTCGCCGCCATCGTAATCGTTTTCGTTTGCCACACGTCCTCCTTCAGTCAAGAAAATGTGTACAGCCTTACTAGTTTATCGTAAAAAAATACCCTCGGGAACGAGGGTATTTGGCTCTACAAGGCCACCAGATGCGATTTAAGGCTCTTTTTTGCTTTGCACGCCCTTGGCCCACTCGGCACTGGCTCTCATGGCATTCTCGAGGGCCTCGCGCAGTTTTTGGTCTTCGATGGGCGCCACTTGGCGCTCAATCTCGGTGCGCTCGGCCTCACTTAGGTCGGCATGCGGGGCCGGCGGTCGCTCGGTCGTCGCCGGGCGCAGGCGCTCCTTGGCGGCGGGCGGCGTGTGACCGGGCGCGGTGGTTTTGAACACCAGGCCGTCCACATGCGCACCGGCGCGCTCCATGCGCGCGCGGATGATCTCGCGCAACAGCGTCATTTCCTGCGTCCACGAGGGCGAGTCGAGATACACCAGCAGCTCATTGGACTCGGGCAGGTAACGCAGTCCCGTCACATGCCGCCCCTCGCGCGTGCCCGAGCACACCGCGTTCCATGCGCGATAGACCGTGCGCGACTCCTCGGCGGCCTCCATCTGCGCACGGCGCTTAGGCGTTGCAGCCGCCAGGATGCGCTGGCGCTCTGCGTTCAAAAACCCGCTGAAGGCGACTGTCTCGCTCTCGCGCTCGTAATTAGCACGTCTCACCCATGCTCACCACCTTGGCTCGATCAAGCAGGTCATCGGTAAAGTACCCCAGGTTGGTCGTGGTTATGACCGTCTGGATATCATCGCCAATCAGCCGCAGGAAAGCGCCGCGACGCTCGCCGTCGAGCTCGCTCATCACGTCGTCCAGAAGCAGCAGTGGGGCGGTGCCCAGGACATCGCGAGCCACGGCAACCTCGGCCACCTTCCAGGACAGCACCAGCGTGCGCTGCTGTCCTTGGCTGGCAAATGAACGGGCGGAGCGACCAGCCACGGTGAACTCGATCTCGTCGCGATGCGGTCCCACCAACGTCACGCCGCGGCGAATTTCCTCGTCGGCATGCTCGTCAAGGGCAGCCAGCATGCGCTCGTACGCCCAACCCTTCAGCTCTTCGCGATCCTCGACCTGGGGCAAATCCCCCAGCGTGGACGCATAGGTCACGTTGGCAGCCTCGCCGGACGCCACTTGCCCGTAGGCAGTGTGCACATGGCCCGCCAGCCGGTCGAGTAGGGCCAACCGGTGCACGAGCAGGGCCGAGCCCGCGCGAGCAATCGAATCGTTCCACGCGCCGAGCATCTCGCGACAGCACCAGGTCTCCTTGAGCAGGGCGTTACGCTGGGTCACGCAGCGCCCATAGGTGCTCGCAAGATCGGCATAACGCGCGCTCAGCTGCATGCCAAAGTCATCGAGGGCGGCGCGGCGCACACTGGCGCCTCGCTTAACCATGTCCAGATGGTCGGGGCAAAACAGCACGCTCGGCAGAATCCCGCGCACACCGGCGGCAGAGCATCTCTTGCCGTTGCGACTAAACGAGCGCTTACCGTCCTCCGCGCTCAATCCCATATCAAGCACGCGGCCGTCGCCCTCGAGCCTCAGCTCGATCTTGCACGAGCCCACGCCGTCATGGACGAGCTCGGCTGCGGTCGGATGCCTAAACGAGGCGCCGCTCGTCAGCAGCTGCAGCGCCTCTATGAGATTGGTCTTTCCCGCCGCGTTGGGTCCCGCAAGTATCGTCACGCCCTCGTCCAGGGCAAGGTGATAGCTATCGAAGCTGCGGTAGTGCGCGACGGAAAGATCGCGGGCGAACATGGTCATGGCGCAGCGCTAGATGCGGACCGGCATGACCAGGTACAGGTAGTTGATCTTGTCGTAGGACTTGAAGATGCCCGCCTGCGAGTAGCTCTTGAGCTCCAGCGTGATCTCCTTCTCCTTGGACAGGGCATTGAGGCAGCCGAAGATGTAGTGGTAGTTGAAGGCGATGGTACCCGACTCGCCCTCAGCCTCGACATCGATCGTCTCCTGCGCAAGGTCCTGGTCATTGGAAATGGAGGACAGGCCCATCTGCCCGTTCTCGACATCGATCTCGAACTTGACGGCGGGGTTGGCGCTCGCGATAACGGCCACGCGCTTGAGGGCGGCGTTAAAGGCGGCGACATCGATCTTGACGCTCGTCACGCACGAATCGGGGATGAGCTGCTTGTAGTTGGGGTACACGCCCTCGATGCGACGCGACACGTAGGTGGTGTTGCCGGCCTCGAAGACGACCTGGGTGTCGGTAGCCCCGATCATGATGGTCGCCTGGCTGGCCATGATGTTCAGCGCGTCGTTAAAGGCGTCAGCCGGAACGTTGAGCTCAAAAGAGCCCTCGAGGGTCGAGGTCTCGACCTGCGTATCGCACACGGCCAAGCGGAAGGAATCGGTCGCCACCAGGCGTACGGTGTTGTTCTCGACCTTCATGTGCACGCCGCCCAGGATGGGGCGAGCCTTGTCGGTCGAGGTGACGCGCCACACGCGGCCGACCATTTCGGACAAGACATCGGTCGGCAGCTCCACGGCACTCTCGATGGCATAGGCCGGAAACTCGGGGAAGTCATTGGCATCGAGCGTGTTCAGCCTAAAAGAGCTCTTCTCGCAACCAATCAGCACCTGGCGCTCGGACAGCTCAAAGGTGACCGGGGCATCGGGGAGGGTCTTGGTGATATTGGAGAGCATCTTACAGGGGATAACCATCTCGCCCTCTTCTTCGACATGCGCCGCGATGCGATGACGGATCGAGATAGTGTAGTTAGAGGTCTGGAATTCCAAGATGCCGTCTTGGGCCTTAACGAGCACGCCCGACAGGATGGGAAGGGTGGATGCCGAAGCGACACCCTTCATAACGACGCCGATGGCTTGTGTAAGCGAGCTCTGGCTGACGGTGAACTTCATCTTTTAATACCTTTCTATAGATATAAATATCTTAATAATAGTAATAGCACTGACGAAACTGTTGATTACTCCCTAAGACGCAGGTCAGACCCAGAAAGAGAATCGACAGCAACCTGTGTGCAACAGGGGTGGTTTTCCACGTTCAAAACCTGCGCAAAACTTTTCATCACCGCGGGTTGGGTTTTAGACACCTTATGCCTGTGGTTTCGACAAGTTTTCAACAGGTGTCTCTATTTCCCTACGAGCGCAGTGTAATTTTATCGCGCAGCGACTTGAGGTCTTCGGTGACGGTGCGGTCTTCCTGGATCATCTTCTGGACCTTTTTGTAACTCGTGCTGACGGTCGAGTGGTTGCGGTTGCCAAATTCGGCGCCCACCGCCGTGGTCGTCATCTCGCACATCTCGATGGCCAGATAGATGGCAATGTGGCGTGCTTTGGCGATATTGGCGTTGCGACGCGGGCCGATGAGCTCCTCGTGCGTCACGCCGTACTGCTCTTCGATGACGGACTGAACCGTCTGGACGTTGATCTTTTTGGCCGATGTGTCGAAGTACTGGCTGGCGATGGCGTCGATATCGTCAAAGGTGAGCTCCCCGCCCTCGCGCTCGCGGTCGCCCGCCTCGCCGGCGCAGCGCTCGCAAAAGCTCTCGAGTTCGCGGATGTTGGTGCCCGAGACCTCGGCCATGTGTTTAAAGTGCTCGTCGGTCAGGTGCCCGCCGTCGCCCCCATAGGCCGCCAGCAGCGAGTCGTCGCCTGCCTCGGGAGCGGCGACGATGGTGTTCTCGTAATAGCGCTGCAAGATCTTATATTTCATCTCGTAACTGGGCTCTGCGACCAAGCAGAGCATGCCGGCGTTGAAGCGGCTGGTCAGACGCTCGTCCATGTTCAGGTCCTTGGGGGCGCGGTCTGCCGCGATGACGACCTTCTTATTGTTGCGGATGAACTCGTCCATGAGCTGGAAAAAGTAGTCCACGCTCGCGCGCTTGCCGATGATGTTTTGGATGTCGTCGATGATGAGCACGTCCACGCCGTGGTACGCCTGCATGATGGGGGCGTTGCTCTTCTTTTGGCGGTCGAACTCGGTCATCAGGTCGTCCAGATATGCCTGGGAGTTGGCATACTTGACCTTGATCTCGGGCGACTTTTCGGCGAGCTCGTTTTTGATGGCAAGCAGCAGGTGCGTCTTGCCCAGGCCCGATTTGCCGTAGATGAACAGTGATGTGCACGTGCCCCGCTCGTCCGCGAGGGCGGCAAACTTGAGTGCCGAGCGATAGGCATGGCTGTTCTCGGGGCCGTAGACAAAGTTCTCAAAGGTAAATTTTGAGTTCGCGGCGAGCGGGGCTCCATCCGTATTCTGTTCGGCCGGCGCGGTCGGTGCTGGCATGGGTGAAGCGGGGGTCGCAGCTTGCGTGGATTTAGTTGGCGCTCCGCCCTTCATCTGGTTCATCATGCGACGAAAATCATCGGCCGAGAGCGTGTTCTTGATTGCAATGCCCGAATCCGCGCCCGTCGTTGCGTCGTGAGCGATGGGCATGTGCGTGACGGGTGCGTTCGTTGACGTCGCCGCCGCGGTCGGCAACGGTGCCATGGTTTCACGGGAAACATCGCTGTGCTGGTGCCCGATTGTCGGCACGTCGCCTGCGGAGGCCGGCGCCGCCGGGGAAGCAGCGGGAGCCGTGGCAGGCGCCGTCGCGGCAGCGGATTCCGCTGCGGTGCCTTGTGGTGCCACGATGTCGAGCGCGATCGGCGCAAAGGCGATTTCTTCCAGATAGGCCTCAATAGTCGGCTGATGCTTTTTGAGCTGCGCGATGGCAAAGCGCGAGGGGGCCTCGATCGTGAGCGTATCTTCGGTCAGGCTTATGGCGCGCGATTGCCCCAGCATGTTGATGAGGCGTGCATCTCGGCCGTCGCGCTGGCAAAAGGCGATGGCATCCCCCAGGATGATGCTTGCTTCCTCGTCCACTGTCTCTCCCGTTCTTTAGCTCTGAGCTCGCACGCGAGCGGCGCCGAGTTCGGTCAGATGGTATTTCTGGCCATGCTTGATGACCAAGCCGGCCTGCGCCAAGTCATTGAGCGTGCGTGACCAAGTGGGGGCCGAGTTTCCAAACGCCCTCGCCAGATCGGTAGCACCGCACGCTTGATTTTGCGCCAGATAGCCCAGCGCGGCGTTGCCGCGATCGCTTACGAACACGTCCGGTTGTGGCTGCGCATACTGATTTGCTGCATTAGGATACATCATTTGAGCTGCTGGTTGTTGAGAACTCTGCATCGGCGGCATTTGCTGTTGAAAACTTTGAGGCCACTGTTGGTAAGGCTGCGGAGGCATCTGCTGGGCCCAGGGGTTGTACTGCTGCTGCGGCATCTGCTGGTACGGCTGCTGATATCCCTGCTGGTACTGCTGCAGGAACTGCTGGCCATACCCCAGTGGCTGCATCTGCTGATATGGATATCCCTGTTGGTACGGCTGATAGCCCATTTGCTGGCTACCCGGTGCCCCCGTCGCCTGCTGCATTGCTGCTGTATCCTGATCCGCCAGCGGCATGGCCTGTGGCACGTTTGGCGGCATCGACATCGACGCCGCCTGGGGCTCTTGTGTAGGAAGCATTCCGGGCTGCTGCATCTGTCCCACGCGGGGCTGCATCTGTTGCGTTGCCATGGGCTGCTGCGCAAAAGCTCCCGGCAGGGGATATGCGGGCTGCTCCGTCTCGGGCCGCACGGCAGCACCGCGCCCGCCGGCGCGTTCGATTTCCTGCACGCGTTTAGGGTCCAGGCTTACCGTAACCACGGTGCCGTTGCCCATATTGTCCTCGATGGACACGGCCCCGCCGGCGTTTTCCAAATACTCCTGCACCATGGGAAACCCTGCTCCGGTTCCACGGATATAGCGCTTCATCTTGCTGTTTGCGCTGGTAACGCCAAAGTCGAAAGCGCGCTCCTTGTCGTCGATGCCGGGTCCTTGATCAGCAAAGCGGATGGTGTCTCCGCCGTCCAGAATCGAGATGATGGGCTCGGCAAAGTGTGCGTGGATAAAGTTTTCGACAATCTCGCGGATGACCATGAGCGAGATATGGCCACCTTGTTCTTTCATGCACTGGTAGACGGTGTTGGTCGTCTCTTCCAAATACGTGCGGACATCTTGCGGATCAATGACGATCACACGCGGTGTCGACAGCATGTCGTCATAGACGGCGATGCGCGCGGCGTACATGGCTTTTGGCGCCTGCGTGGTCGTCTGCTCGCCTTCCTCCAGCTCCTCGCGCACGCCGGTGATGTGCTCGTTGTCGGGTGCCGGGTCTCCGGAATCGACCATGGTGTAAAAGTCGTCAGACATGCCGCTCGCAATCTTTCAAAAGGTTTCGAACAAATAGTAGCTCACCGTGCAATGTTTCTCATCTTTCGACAACTTTTCAAAACCTGTTGAAAACTCTGGAAAACGGACGAAAAGTTCTCAACATTGCCAACATGACCTGTTGAAAACTCGATGAAATATCGTGAAAAGTTGCCATGCACCGCTAAATCGAGCTCGGCTTATGGGGGAACCGTGTGAACTGCGCAACCTTTTACCTTTGATTTCTTGACATTTGAACATTGATTTCCCTACAATCTTCAAGCTCACGTGTCTATATCTGCGTCCGCGCCCCCGCGGACACTCGAAATGCAGCAGGAGGAACTTAAGATGAAGCGTACGTATCAGCCTAATAAGCGTAAGCGTGCCAAGACCCATGGCTTCCGTGCCCGTATGGCCACTAAGGGTGGTCGTGCCGTGCTCGCCCGTCGTCGCGCCAAGGGCCGCAAGCGTCTCACTGTCTAGCAGCGATACACACATCTCGCATGAAGACTATTAAGTCTCGGCAAGATTTCGAGCATGTGTTCAGTCAGGGGCGTCGTTTCAATCACCCTCTGATTCGAATGACCATATGTGAATCGGTTGGCGAAGGCGACTCCGGAAGGGTCGCCTTCGTTGGTGCTAAACGGCTCGGTTGTGCTGTCGTGCGCAACCGTTCTAAGCGTGTGATGCGCGAGGCCGCCCGCAGCTGTGGATTTCCCGTTGCGGGTTATGACATCATCTTGTTCGCAACTCCCAAGACGAGGGTTTCCTCGCCGCAGGAGATGGACAATGCATTGCGTTCGCTTATGAAACGCGCCGGCGTTGCCGGGGAGGAGCGATGAGCAATCACGTTTTGCGACGTGTTGCCATCGCTCCTATTCGCATATATCAACAGGTTATTTCGCCCTTATTGCCTGACGCCTGCATTTATTACCCAACGTGCTCGCAATACGCCGTCCAGGCGATTGAGAAGTACGGTGTTTTGAGAGGCTGCTGGCTTGCCGTGAGGCGCATCGCTCGCTGCAATCCCCTGCACGTCGGCGGTTATGACCCTGTGCCCTAGCGGGCACTCGCTATCGGAGGAAAACTTACATGTGGGATTGGATCGTTAACATCCTTTTCGAGCTGCTCAAGCTCATCCAGACCTTTGCGGTCGACTGGGGCCTGTCCATTATCATCCTGGTGGTCATCATCCGTCTGCTGCTGACGCCGCTTATGCTCAAGTCGACTAAGTCGACGGCACGCATGCAGGTGCTGCAGCCCAAGATGCTCGAGATCCAGGAGCGCTATGCCGACGATCCCCAGCGTCAGGCCGAGGAAATGCAGAAGTTCTACAGCGAGAACAAGTTCAACCCGATGGCTGGTTGTCTGCCGCTGTTGATTCAGATGCCTGTCCTGTTCGCCCTATTTACGCTGCTGCGTAACCTGCCGGACTACTTTAACGACGGCACGTTCTCGTTCTTTAATATTCTGCCCGACCTGACCACCACGCCGAGTGCCTCCTTTGCCGATGGCTTTATGGTCGCGCTGCCTGCGCTGGTCTGCCTGATCCTGTTCGCTGTCCTGACCCTGATTCCGCAGCTCTATATGTCGCGCAACCAGACCGGCCAGCAGGCTCAGAGCATGCGTATGATGGCCGTTGTCATGACGGTCATGATGCTTTGGATGGGCTGGAGCCTTCCCGTTGGTGTTCTGCTGTACTACGACGTCTCGTCTGCTTGGCAGGTTATCCAGCAGATTTTTGTGACGCAGAAGGTCATCGACAAGGCGAAGGCCGATGAGGAGGAGCGCCTTAAGAACGCGCCGCTGCAGGTTGAGGTCACTCGTCGCGAGAAGAAGCCGCGCCCGCACAAGAAGAAGTAGCGGGATATCAATCTTATTTAGGTACCTAACTTTTGGAGTACGTTATGTCTGAAGAGATCATCGAGGATATGCTTGAGGAGGTTGCCCCGCAGGTCGCGGGCGATTATCCCGAGATTGCACAGCGCTACAAGGCCGGTGAAGAGCTGACCGACGAGGAGCTCGACACCATTGCCGATGTCGCGATTTCCATCCTGCGTTCCATCCTTTCGCACTTCGATGCCGCCAACTCTCCTATCGATGAGTATGAGGGCGACGAGGGTGAGCTGATTCTGGATGTAACGGCTCCCGACCTTGCTGTTCTCATTGGCCGTCATGGTCGCACCCTTGATGCCCTTCAGGTTATGTTCTCTTTGCTAGTGAGCCGCAAGCTTGGCTTTAGGTATCCGGTTGTAGTGGACGTCGAGGGATACAAGAGCCGCCGTCAGGACAAGGTTGCCTCCATGGCTCAGTCTGCAGCCGAGCGTGCCATCCGCACTCATAAGAGTGTTTCGCTTCCGCCCATGAATGCCTATGAGCGTCGACTGGTTCACATTGCACTTCGTGGCAATGATGCCGTCGATACTCATTCTGAGGGTTCTGACCCTGATCGCCATGTGGTGATTGTTGCTCGATAATCTGCTCGAGCTTATGCTAAGGGGACGTGGTTTCCACGTCCCCTTTTTTTGTCAAAAGTTCTCGATACACTGATTTTTGTCAGAAAGGAGCTTTCGTTGTTAGTACTTACTGATCAGCAAGCTGACGAGATGTTGACTCGTCTAACTTCCTATTGCAAAGAGTATTCCTTGAGCGTATCTGATGTTGAGCTGAGGAAATGTATTCAGCATTTGGATTTGGTTCTGGAAACAAATAAGACAACTAATCTCACCCGTATTCTTAATGTAGAAGATGCTGCGGTACTTCATATCCTCGACTCACTTGTTTTGCTCCCCTATATCAATAAGGCTCCTGAGGGAGCTTTGCTCGATATGGGGACAGGTGCGGGCTTCCCTGGTATTCCGTTAACCATAACCACGCATCGTAAAGCTACTTATATTGACTCTGTTGGTAAGAAGGTTGATGCCGTCAATTCTTTTGTTCATGCTCTTGGGTTGAAACATGCTCATGCGATTCATGATCGCCTTGAAGAATATGCTCGAAGCCATAAGAAGCAGTTTTCTGTCGTAACCGCCCGCGCACTTGCCCCTCTACCGATTCTTGTTGAGTATGCGGCTCCGTTCCTCAAGGATGGAGGTCTATTTGTTATCACCAAGGGTAATCCTTCGGATGAGGAGCTAGTTTCCGGCATGTCGGCAGCTAAGATTTGCGGCTTCACTTTGCTTCTTAATGACGCAATCGATTTGCCTGAGGGCTTGGGCCACAGGGAGTTCATTGTTCTCAAGAAGAGTCATCCAGCATCCGTTTCATTGCCTCGTGCAAATGGCATGGCTAAGAAGAATCCGCTTGCCTAGATGTTTCACGTGAAACATAATGGATACTAACAACTTGCAGTGTTTCACGTGAAACATGGCGGTTGATATCGAATCGGAATGTTTCACGTGAAACATCCTCCGTTTGACAGCTTTAATACACACCAGGAGGGACCGTGGGATTTCGCGACGTTAAGCGTTCTAAGAACGCAAAAGACACGCGTATCATTGCAATCATCAATCAAAAAGGCGGCGTCGGTAAGTCAACGACGGCTGTAAACCTTGCAGCAGCACTGGGTGAGCAGGGTCGTAAGACACTGATTGTCGATTTTGATCCGCAGGGAAACAGTACCAGTGGATTTGGAATTGAAAAAGAAGACCTTGATCACTGCATCTATGATGCATTGTTGAATGATGTGCCGGCCGAATCGCTTGTTCTTGATACAAATTGCAAAAAGGTATTCGTAATTCCAGCTACGATTCAGCTTGCAGGTGCCGAAATTGAGCTCGTAAGCGCAATTGCTCGTGAAACCCGCCTCAAAGATTTGCTTGAGCCGATTCAGGACGAGTTCGATTTTATTTTCATTGACTGTCCTCCTTCGCTCGGCCTGCTTACTATCAATGCCTTGACCGCAGCAGATAGCGTTTTGATTCCAATCCAGTGTGAGTATTACGCACTCGAGGGCGTTACGAAGCTGCTTGAGTCAATGAAGATGGTCAAATCACGTCTGAACAAGGGCTTAGACACCTATGGCGTGCTTATGACCATGTATGACTCACGTACTTCTTTGTCGAATCAGGTTGTTGAGGAAGTTCAATCGTACTTTGGTGATAAGGCGTTTAAGACGCTGATTCCCCGTACGGTTAAAATCTCTGAAGCTCCGTCTTTTGGAGAACCGGTAATTACCTATGCACCTCAAAACAAGGGTGCAAAAGCGTATATGAACCTTGCAAAAGAGGTGATCAAGCGTGCCTAGTGCAAAGAAACGTGGCGGATTGGGGCGTGGACTCAATGCTTTGGTCTCTGAGGCCGAGTATGAGACCGGTGGTTCTGCTGCATCTGCTTCAAATGTCGCATCTGAAGCAAAACTACCTATTGAGGATATCGTTCCCAACCCTAATCAACCGCGAATTCACTTTAATGAAACTGAACTTCGCGAGTTGAGCGAGTCAATCCAAGAACATGGCGTTTTGCAGCCGCTCTTGGTTCGCAAGCATGGAAACGGCTATGAGATCATCGCTGGTGAGCGTCGTTACCAGGCGTCAAAGCTTGCTGGTCTTGAGGAACTGCCTGTCATCATTAAAGATGTTAATGATGAAGAGATGCTGGCTCTTGCTCTTATCGAAAACCTTCAGCGTTCTGATCTGAATCCCGTCGAAGAGGCTAAGGGCTATCGCCAGCTCATCGATGCTAGCGGTATGACCCAGGAGGCATTGTCGAAGGCCGTAAGCAAGTCGCGCTCTGCAATTACAAACTCGCTGCGCCTTCTCGATCTCCCCGAATTAGTTCAGCAGATGATTTTTGAGGGTAAACTTACTGCTGGTCACGCACGTGCGATTCTTGCAGTTCCCTATGAGGATGCTCGAATTCGACTTGCAGAGAAGGTTGTTGCGGAGGGCCTTTCCGTAAGAGCGACAGAAAATCTTGCTTCATTGTTTTCTGCCGGAGAGACGCCTAAGACGCCGAGGCCTGCAACGCCTCAGTCTTTTAAAAAGGCTGCGCGTGTACTTCGTCAGGTATTTAATACCAACGTGCGCGTGAAGAGCTCGCGTGGAAAGAATAAGATTGAGATTGAGTTTAAAGACGAGGAAGAGCTCTCTCGTATTCTTGGTGAAATGATTCAGTTTGATCAAGGAGGCCACGATGAGGAATAAGATTATTACTGCGATTGCGTTGGCGACGACTGTCGCGGCTGGTGCCTTTGCTGGCTTTAAGATCGCGACAGACGATGAACTTCGAGGTCGTTTGCTTCGTAGTGCGCATGATATCGTTGATACATCCAAGAAGAAAATGGATGTTATGACAGAAGATGTTGCCATGCGCACTGCTCAGGTAACGAAAAATCCTAAGATTAATCAAGGTTGGGTTAGCAACCAATGGGAAAATGTAGGCTATTAGGTACCTAACAATTACCCTGTATATTTTGAGCGGCCCTTGTCTGATTCATGAGACAAGGGCCGCTTATTTTGTCCGTAAAAAATGTGAAAGCTAGCAACGGTCCAAAATTGAGGTCAATAAATGAAATGGCCCCGGTTGCATATCCTGCAACCGGGGCCATTCGATGTTTCACATGAAACGTTTTGGAGTGCGACTCCCCTATGCGTTCTTCTGAACTTTGAAGCGCTGTTTCAGCTGTCCGCAAGCGGCGTCAATATCGTTACCACGGGAGTTACGAATCGTGGTCTCGATGCCACGGGACTCAAGACGACGCTGAAGATCCTCAACCTTATGAATCGGCGACGGCTTGAGCGGGCTGCCCTCGATGTCGTTAAGTTGAATCAGGTTAACGTGGCACAGCGTTCCCTCGCAGAAGTCGCAGAGTGCCTGCATCTCGGGATTCGTATCGTTGACACCTTCGATCATGGCATACTCATAGGTCGGGCGGCGGCCAGTCTTCTCGGTGTAGAGCTGAAGCGCTTCGTGAAGGCGAAGCAGCGTGTACTTCTTAACACCGGGCATGAGCTTATTGCGCGTCGACTGGATGGCGGAATGCAGGGAAACGGCAAGAGTGAACTGCTCGGGGATATCGGCAAATTTGCGAATACCGGGAATAACGCCGCTGGTAGAGACGGTGAGGTGACGAGCGCCGATACCGATACCATCGGGGTCGTTGAGGATACGCAATGCCTTGAGAACCTCGTCGTAGTTGGCAAACGGCTCGCCCTGGCCCATGAAGACAACGCTTGTGGCACGCTCGCCAAAGTCGTTGGATACATGAAGCACCTGGTCGACGATCTCTTGAGCGGTCAGAGAGCGCTTGAGGCCGTTGAGACCGGTAGCGCAAAAGGCGCAGCCCATGCCGCAGCCTGCCTGGGTGGAAACGCAGACGGAAAGTTTGTTACGACGGGGCATGCCGACAGTCTCGACGGAAATGCCATCGTGGTACTCGAGCAGATACTTGCGCGAGCCATCTTTGGAAACCTGCTTGGTGAGTTCAGTCGGCGTATCAAAGGCAAAAGCCTCTTTAAGCTGCTCACGGAAAGCCTTGGGAAGGTTGGTCATATCGTCAAACGAACAAACGTTCTTCTCAAAGACCCATTCGATGAGCTGCTTCGCGCGGAAGGCGGGCTGGCCAAGTTCGGCCACGAGCTCGCGAATATCGTTTTGGCTCAAGTCGCGCATGTCCTGAGATTTAGTCCTGGGATTCATGGAAGCCTTTCGATTTTGGGGAAACGTAGAGGGTATCGCTACAATATGGTATCAGCTGCAGAAATTATAGAGGAGGAGTCTGCCCATGCCGGGTAAAAGCCTAGAGAACATGCACGTAGCGGTCTTGGCGGGCGGTCATTCCGCCGAGCGCGAGATCTCGCTCGATTCGGGAAAGAACGTTGTGGTGGCACTGAAGGAAGCCGGCTACACCTCGGTGGAGCTGCTTGACACGGCCGCCGATGACTTTATGGTAACCATGGCGACCGGCGGATTCGATGTGGCATTTATCGCCATGCACGGCGCCGGCGGTGAGGATGGCGCCATGCAGGGTGCCATGGAGACCCTGGGTATCCCCTACACGGCCTCGGGCGTACTTGCCAGCGCCTGCGGTGCCGACAAGGAGGTCTCTAAGCTCCTATACGCCAAGGCGGGCATTCCCATTGCCCCCGGCCTTGCGCTCGAGGTGGGCGATGAAGTCGATATCGATCATATCGTCGAGGTTTGTGGCGAGCGCTGCTTTGTGAAGCCGGCCGTCAACGGTTCCAGCTATGGCATTTCCCTGGTCCATGAGCCCTCCGGGCTGCCCGCGGCAATCGCCAAGGCGTTTGAGTACGGCGACAAAGTGCTGGTCGAGAAGTGCATCGAGGGTACCGAGATCACCGTCGGCGTATACGGCGAAGATGACGTACGCGCCCTGCCGATTGTCGAGATTCGTAAGCCCGAGGACTGCGAGTTCTACGATCTGGACGTGAAGTATGTCGACCCTACGGATATCCATCGCATTCCGGCGCAGATTTCACCCGAGAATTACGCTCGCGCTCAGGAACTTGCCTGTGCCGCTCACAAGGCCCTCGGTTGCCTGGGTATCTCGCGCAGCGACTTTATTGTGAGCGAGGACGGCCCCGTTATCCTCGAGACCAATACCATTCCCGGCATGACCGATACGTCGCTGTATCCAGATGAGATCCGCCACACCGACGACATGACGTTCCCGCAGGTCTGTGACAGCCTGATCCGTATGGGCCTTCGTCGAGCGGGCATTGCATGCTAATCGAGGACGCGGTTTCGTCAGGAACGCCGCAGTTTGTCATCGACTCCTATGCCACGCTTGCCGACCGCGCCAAAACGCAGTCCTTCGGCCTTATCGAGGAAGATGTGATTGTCCTCGATACCGAGACCACGGGTCTTTCGGTGCAGGACAACGAGCTGATCGAGATCTCGGCGGCCCGTCTTTCGGGCCGCGAGGTCATCGACCGCTTCGATACCTTCGTGCATCCCAAACAGCTGATTCCCGCCGAGATTACCGAGCTCACGAGCATTACAAATGCCGATGTGGCAGATGCCCCGTCGGCGGTTGAGGCCGTCGCCGCTCTCGCCGATTTTGTCGGTGGCTGCCCGGTGATCGCACACAACGCCACGTTCGACCGCTCGTTTATCGAGTCGATCAAAGGCGGCGTCAACGTGAGCGATATTTGGATCGATTCGCTGGCGCTGTCGCGCATCGCGCTTCCGCGCCTGGCCTCGCACAAGCTGTCTTTTATGGCCGATCTGTTTGGCTGCGACTCGGTATCACACCGTGCCAATGCCGACGTCGACGCCCTGTGTGGCGTATGGCGCGTGTTGCTCGTGGCGCTCACCGACTTGCCCCAGGGCCTCATGGCGCGCCTAGCCGACATGCATCCGGACGTGCCTTGGTCCTATCGTCCTATCTTCTCATTCTTGGCAGGGCAGAACCCTGGTTCTATCTTCTCTCTCAGCGCCGCTCGTGCTGACGTTCTCAAGGCCGATCGCGCCGACGATCGGGTGGACGCCGATGAGCTGCCGGTTCTCAAGATGCCGAGTCGTGAGGAGATCGAGGCAGACTATGCGCCAGGTGGCCTGGTCAATCGCATGTATCCCACCTACGAGCCGCGTGATGAGCAGATCGCGATGGCGCTCGAGGTCCGCGATGCGCTGGTCACGGGCACTCATCGAGTAATTGAGGCAGGCACAGGCGTCGGCAAATCGATGGCCTATCTGGTGCCTTTTGCCGAGGCAGCACGCCGTAACAACATCACGGTTGGTATTGCGACCAAATCGAACAATCTTGCCGACCAGCTCATGTACCATGAGCTGCCAAAACTTGCCGAGCAACTGGACGGTGGTCTGTCATTTTGCGCTCTCAAGGGGTATGACCACTATCCGTGCCTGCGCAAGCTTGAGCGCATGAGCCGCGGCCAGGTCGAGATTACCACCAAGCGCGATCCGGCGGACACGCTCACGGCGGTCGCGGTCATTATGGCGTACGTCTGCCAATCGGCCGATGGCGACCTCGACTCGCTTGGCATTCGCTGGCGCAGCGTCAACCGTCCCGACTTTACGACGGCGTCGCGCGAGTGCGCCCGTCGCCTATGCCCGTTTTTCCCTGATAAATGTTTGGTCCACGGCGCTCGCCGTCGTGCGGCGCATGCCGACGTGGTGGTCACCAACCATTCCCTGCTGTTCCGCAACGTAGCGGCCGAGGGCAGGATTTTGCCTCCGATTCGTCATTGGGTAATCGACGAGGCCCATTCCATCGAGCGCGAGGCGCGCCGTCAGTGGGCGCGCGTGGTGTCGGCGGACGAATCACGCGCTCTGTTTGAGCGCCTGGGTGGCTCGAGCACCGGCGCACTAAGCCAGGTTTCCCGTGATTTGGCAACCTCCGAGGGCTCTACGCTCTATCTGGGCCTTACTGCCAAGGCGACGTCGATGGTTGCGCGCGCGAGCATGGCAATCGCCGACGTGTTCGATGGCGTTCGCGAGCTCGGCCGCCGTGCCCGTGGGGGTTATGACAATGCCAATCTATGGATTGGCCCCGAGCTGCGCGAATCTGACGACTGGCATGATTTCTTACCGTCGGCCTACACTGCCATCGACGCATTGGAACAAGCTGACAAGAGCGTCGACGCGCTGGTGCAAGCCGTCGCTGCCGACAAGCCCGAGGTTGTTGTCGACCTGGGTGATATCTCGCGCCGCCTGCACGAGCTGGCCGAGAACCTCAAACTCATCATTGATGGCACCGATGAGCACTACGTGTATTCGCTGCAGGTCAATCGCAGACTTCGTGCCGGCGGAGAGTCGATGACCGCAGAGCGCATCGACATTGGCGAGGCTTTGGCAACCGAGTGGCTACCCGAGGTTCACACGGCTATCTTTGCCTCGGCGACCATGACGGTGTCCAAAAGCTTTGAGCACTTTAACCATGCGGTCGGCCTTGATCGCATCGGTGCTTCAACGTCGTCATCGCTGCACTTGGATTCGAGCTACGACTTCGATTCGAACATGGCTGTAGTCGTTGCGGGCGATATCCCCGATCCGCGCGATCGTGAGAGCTATCTTACGGCGCTCGAGCGCGTACTGGTCGACGCCCATCTTGCCATGGGCGGATCGGTGCTCACGTTGTTCACCAATCGGCGCGACATGGAGGACCTATACGCCCGCGTTGAGCCCAAGATGGCCCGTGCGGGTCTGGAGCTCAACTGCCAGCAGCGCAACTCATCTCCTCGTCGCCTGCGCGACCGGTTTATCAACGAACCGACCTCGTCGCTTTTTGCGCTCAAGGCCTTCTGGGAGGGGTTTGATGCCAGCGGCGAGACGCTGCGCTGCGTCATCATTCCCAAGTTGCCGTTCTCGAGCCCCACGGACCCGCTCTCGTGCGAGCGCAACCTGCGCGAAGACCGCGCATGGGCGCGCTATTCGCTGCCCGAGGCGGTGCTCGAGGTTAAGCAGGCCGCGGGGCGTTTGATTCGCTCGTCGACCGATAGCGGTGTGCTGATCTTGGCGGATCCTCGCCTGGTGACGAAGGGCTATGGCAAGAAGTTCTTAACGTCGCTGCCCACGAGCTCCTACCAGCGCATCGAATCGGCGCAGATCGGACACTATCTACAGCTGTGGCGTGCACGCCACGAGCGGCGGCGCTAAAGCGGACAGACGAGGGCTTTTGCCATATCGCACAGACGCTTTGACAGGGCGGAGTCATCCAAGATGCGGATGGCTCCGCCCGCTGCGATTATCTGGCTCAGCAGCCAACGCTCGGAGCCGTAATGTACGGTTACCGTTGCCATGTCTGTCCCGCTGCGCTCGATTAGGGTGATGCCGGCCCAGTCCAGATGCTCCGCCATATCGAATGGCATCAAGAGCTTTGCGCTACGCTGCGTCCGGGCAAGGGAATCGTGGAGGGATGCAACGTCCGGTGCGTGAGGCACGACGGAGTCTTCCGTCAAGGCGAGTCCCTCGATTTTATCCATGCGATAGGTGCGCTGCTCATCGACCGCGATGTCCCAGGCAAACAGATATGTTTGGTCGCCGTTTGCTGTAATGCGCAAGGGGTCGACCAGACGCTCGCGTGGCCGCGCATCGTCCATCGAGCGATACGAGATACGACAGCGAACGCCGTCCTGAATGGCGCAGCTCAGCTGCTGCCAGTGCGACCCGTGGTTGACGGTGTCAAAGACGCGCTGGTTATAGCCGAGCTCTTCGGGTAGAAGAGCAAATCGAATCCGAGCCGCCGTCTGCGGCTCGATCCCCAACGATTCAAGCTCGTGGTTGAGCACGGCGCCCTCGGCGGCACTCAGGCGCAGCGGTAGCACACGACCGGCGTCACCGGTGAGGACCACACGCTCGCCGTGGCATTCGCAGATGATGCGCGCGCCCGATTCTCGGTCCGCGAGCGTCGAGACGATCTCGAGAATCTCGTCGAGCGACGCCCCCGTGATGTCAAAGCGACTGCAAATCTCGTTTCGAGTCATGCCGTTCTCGCCGGCGGCGTAGAGGGCCTCCATGATGTCGATGGCGCGCGAGAGCCTCTGCTCGCTGGTGAGTTTACGCACGGGCATGCTCGTGCACCGTCCTTTCGATGAGGTGGTTCCACGCCTGTTTGAGCGATTTGGGGGCCATGGGCCTCATGCCGTCCATGGCGTGGGCCATGCAAAATGAGGCGGCGGCTTCAAGGTCGCGCACGTCAACGGTCCAGATCCATCCCGCATCGGTGTGTGCGAGCTTACCTCGCCCGCGCGTGAGACCGTTGATCATATCGATCTGCGTCTGAGGGGCGAATGAGAACGTAGCTGCAACGGGCGGTCGGTCGGCAAAATCGAATTCAAAGAACAGGTAGTCGTTGAGGTTGAAGTCCGCAGGGATGGTGTAGGCCTTCGAAGGACGCCAAGCGCGAACGATACGGTCGCAGCGGAATGTCCTGATGTCGTCGGTGGCATTGTCGAGGCCGCAGAAGTACGCCACGCCCTCGCGCTCGAACATGCCGTAGACGCAGACGGTACGCTCTTTTTGCTCACCGCGTCCGTTCTGATATAAAAATCGCAGCGCGCATCGCTCGGCAAAGGCGCTCCAAACCGCATCGACGGTGGGAGAGCGGCTGATCGTCGCCTCGTCCGCCGTCGTCCTGCCGGTGAGGTAGGCAATCTTGGAGCGAATATCGGCAAGTGGTGCGGCAAAGGTGGAAGAGCCGCTTGCAAGCGTTTGGTCGATGGCGTTGAGTAGGATGTCGGCGTCGTCTGCGGTGATGAGGCCACCTGCTGCAAACGTGTGCTCGCGGTCGATTGTCCACGAGCTTTCCTCGGTCTCCTGCGCGCCGGCAGGGCGAACCTCCTTGATTAGGATGCCGCGTTCGAGCAGTTTGTCACGATCGCGCCGAAACTTGCGCTTATCAGAGTCGATGTTGCCCGAGCCATATCCCAGGTCAGAATCCAAGACGATCTGCTCGGTCGTCAGCGGTTCGGGGGAGCTGTTGAGCACAAAGAAAAGATTGAGGATGCGCTGAGCCGTTTTATCGAAACTGGGCTCCGAATTTTCCTTTTTAATTGTCGCGGTCGCGTCGCTTGCCGTCATAGAGTCCTCGCATGAGAAGGTGGTTTGCTGCCATGATTTTAGTCCGATATGGAGATTAGGCTATATCCTTGTCCGCTCGGGGCGTTAAGATGGCCCGAATTCGGTCGTTTGCGCTCGCTCGGGGTATACTTTCGACTATATACGGTTCTAATGTGCATGCATTGGGCCTATTTGTCGGATTATGGATGTGGAGCGCACATGGCGAACACCCAGAACTATATTAACCACCTGCTGCAGAACACCGGCATTACGCCGGCATGCAGCGAAGAAGAGCGCTTGGCTGCCGAGGATATCGCTCAGATCTTCCGCAACCACGGCTTTGATCCCGAGGTTCAGGAGTTCAATGCCCCGGCGCCCAGTAGGTTGGCATTTGCCGTTACCGGTATTCTTGCGTTTGCCGGCGCCCTACTGATGGGCATCGGCGGCGGCATCGGCTTGGTCGGCACCTTGCTGGCCATTGCCGGCGCCGTTCTTTACGTGCTCGAACGCACGGGCCACCCCGTGGTTTCGCGCCTGGGCAAGACGGGCGTGAGCCAAAATGTCATCGCCTACCACAAGGCCTCGGGCCCGCTCGCGTCTCCGCGCAACCGCCCGGTGGTCGTTGTCGCACACTACGACTCTCCCCGTGCTGAGCTGCTCGCCCGCGAGCCCTATGCTTCTTATCGTGCGCTCATCGCCAAGCTGTTGCCCGTTGCCACGGTTGCCCCTGCTGCCGTTGCCATCTTGCGTATCCTGCCGCTCCCCGGCGCGCTCAAGGTTCTGCTGTGGATTGTCGCGATCCTCGCTTCCCTCGTTGCGCTCGCCAACGCGGCAAACATCATTTCTAACCGTTTTGTGCTTCCCTATACGTCCGGCGCAGTGTGCAACAAGTCTTCTGTCGCCGCTATGCTCGGCGTTATGGACAACGTTGCTCCCTTCCAGGGCGAAAACGAGTTTCCCGACGATGTTCCGTTCGATACCTATTTTGGGGAGCAGAAGCGTCGTGCCGAGGAAATGGCGCGCGCAGCGGCGGAGTATGCCGCGGCCCAACAGCAAAACGACTACGGCAACACCATCGAGTATGAAGAGCCTACCTACGCCGAGGACGAGTTCGGCCAGCCGATTGCTTCCGACGCTCAGACCGAGCCCGAACAGGGCGAGGCTTTCGACGAGCAGATCGAGGGCTTTGAGGGTGCGTCTGCCGACGAGACGCTGATTGGCGCCATCGTGCCCGAGGATCAGAATCAGGCTGTCCAGGCCGAAGAGTTCAATGACGAGGTTCCCGCTGCCGAGCCGGCGGAGGAGCCTGTCGCGGCCGAGCCCAAGCTCTATCGCAATGCCGCCGGCAACATCCGCTTTGGTTCGGATGCCATCCGTGCGCTCGGAATGCTTCCCGAGTCCTGCACGCTCGATTACGAGGAAGGCGAGGAGCCGACGTTTGAGCCCGAGCCTGCCCCCGTCGTGACTGCACCTGCGCCCGTTGTCGCCGTGGATGATGAGTCTGCCGCGGTTACCGCTGCCGTTGCCGAGCCCGAGGCGGTGTCCGCGATCGATCCCGCGGCAGGACTGGACATTTTGGCTCCCGCCGCGCCGGCGCAAGACGTTACGGACGAGTCTGACGACGATTACGTTGAACAGCCGAGGCGCGTGTCTTACGAGAGCGATACTGATTTCTCGGCCGAGATTCCCGCGGCAACGCCCCATGCCGATATTGCATCCGCGTTCTCTTCGATTGGCGCCAGTGCTTCCAACTTCTTTAAGGGTGCGCTTGCAAAGGGCAAGAAATTTGTCGACGATTTCGAGGAGAAGCGCGCTGCCGCACGCGAGGCTGCCGAGCAGGAGGCTATCGCTCAGCAGCAGGCAGCCGAGGCGGCACGTGAGCGCGCGGCGCAAGAGCTCGAGCAGAACGAGGCTATGCAGTCCGTGCCCGTCGACGCTGCCGAAGCTACGACGTCCTTTGAGTCCCAGCAACCGGCGTCCGCGGATGTTGCTGAGGCGACGACGTCTTTCGAGGCTCAGCAACATGTCGATAGCACCATGTCGTTTGATGCCGCGCAGTTCGATTCCACGATAACGTTTGAAAAGCAAGGCACCGCGATTGCCGGGCCCCTTCCTGTTTCCGATGAGCAGGGCGACGCGGCAGACGATGACGAGCCTATTGATGCTGCCGAAATCCAAGATGTCGCCGAGGACGAGCCCGTCGAGGCCAACTCTGACGAAGAGCAATACGCGGCAGCCGATCAAGGTGATTCGACCGAGGTCGAGCAGGAGGAAGTGCCTGCGGTTTCCGAGACTCCCGAGACGGATGAGTCGAGGCCTTACTCCACGCAGATTTTCACCATGCCGACCTCGAGTGGTTCCGGTGCCACGGTTGCCAATGTCGCTCCCAACCAGGACGAAACGGTCGATTCCCTTATGGCCCAGATTTCCTCCCAAGCATCGCCGCGTCCGCAGATGAATGTTCCCGATCCGGCGTCGGCACCGTCGCCTGCACCCTCCTCGTCTCCGCTGGCTTCGGTCCCCGATCCGTCGCTGCCGCCGATGAAGCAGACAAACGTTGCGTCTCGCACGTCGCTGTTCGACCTTCCCGATCCCTCCGCACAGGTCAACGACCCCTTTGCTACCGCTCAGGGTCCCGAACCCACATCGGCACCCGTTGCGCCTCCTATGCCCGTTGCGTCGGGCGCACAGCCGATCGAGACCATTTCGGCTCCCGCCCCTGCGGCACCCAAGTCTCGCAAGCGCGGCCTGGGCGGCCTGTTCGGTCGTAAAAAGAAAAACGAACAGGACAGCATGAGTGACTGGCTGGGCGTCGAAGACGATTACGATGCCAAGAAGTCCGGTCGCGGCATCGGTTCGTGGGATAATTTCGAGGACGACAACGATGGCTGGAAGGGCGGCGCTACGTCTTCCGACGGCGCTTCTTCCGAAGATATGCTCTCGGCTGTCGCCTCTATGGGTGACGATGAGCTGCTCGGTCACGATATCTGGTTTGTGGCAACGGGCGCCTCGGATTGTGATGGCGCCGGCATGAAGGCCTTCTTGGCTTCGCATCGCGATAAGCTCCGCGGCGTATTCTTCATCAATCTTGAATCCGTCGGCGCCGGTAGGCTTTCGGTGGTGACGGTTGAGGGCGAACAGCAGCTGCTCAAGGGCGATCGCCGCATCATGAACCTGGTCAGCAAGGTGTGCAAGTCGTTCCATGTCGATTGTGGCGCGCTCGAGATGCCCTATGCCAAGACCGATGCCTATGCCGCGCTCGAGGCGAGCCGCCGAGCCCTCACCATCGCCGGCGTGGACGGCACGCGCCTGGCTTGTGCTCGTACCGAGGACGACCTGCCCCACAATGTCAACCCGACGAACATTGCCACGGTATCCGAGGTCGTGACCGAGGTTATCCGCCGTTCGTAGACGGAGCTCTAAGGAGTCAACGTGTTTTCGTATATTAAGCGCCATTGGCCTGTCTACGTGATTTTGACCTTGATCGCCATTGCGTTAGGATTTGGGGCTGCCTACATCGTGGGCGCGAAGGGCTCGACCCCCGCCTCCGCAATCAGCGAAGAGGTGGAGCAAGAACAGAGCACGGGTGCCGATGGGATTCCTGAGTCCGAGCAAGCAATCGTTGATGGTGGATCTTCGTCTGCAGAGTAGATGCGGCGATTTAAATGATTGAAAGCGGGCGAGCCGGGGGACTGGCTCGCCCGCTTTTTCATCGTGCTAGCGCTTCTTTGGGATTGACCTAAGGCGAGCGAACCATAGGGCTGCGGCACCCGAGGTCAGGAGCGCGGTGATGCAAGCGGCGATGGGAGCTGATCCTGTTGCCGGTAGGTCCTGCGGTAGGGTACAGCGTTGAATGACACTGTCCTCGTCATGTGACTCAAGTTTATCGCCGCCGCCGTTGCGGCAAAGATCGACGCGTGCGCTGTTGGTGAGTGCAGTTTGGGGTGTGTAAGCCGACGTTGCCTGCATGTGCACGACTGCGCTCCGAGCGTCTGTGCCAAGGATTGCTCTGGCATCGTCAAGGTCGTCGTGCTCATCTTTGAGATCATCGCGGGTCCAAGAATCCGTATCGCTTCGAGTCGTAAAGTCGGCGGCTACCGCACCGTATTCAATGCGAATGCCCGTCACGACGGTATTGGATGCAAGGTCGAGTTCTTTCGCCTCGAGTGTGGTGGATTCCGTGGTCGGGACATCCGCCTTCCAGAGGCGCCAGCCGTCGTAATCGACGAGGCGGCAATCTTCACCCAGACTCTCTTTTACTTCGTCGGACTCAAGCCAAGGATTTTCGTGCCCATCGTCAAGCGTCGCGTTTGCCGGCTCATCGACGTCTGTCGAGTCCAACGGCGTCGTGCGATACCACACGTTGCACAGACGGTACCGTCAAGATTCTTTCGCAAATTGATCGAGGCGGCCTCGGCCCCGC
>JAQDHS010000008.1:0-84317 GCA_027663555.1 Coriobacteriaceae bacterium AM04S-08
TACGGGTGCATCATCGACGTCTTCAATACAGACAATATCAGTGCGGAATGTTCCGGAGAGAAGACCCCGTCACGCCCCCGGATTCCCTGCGTTTACGGCCTTGAGGTCGGCGGGCGGAGGAGGACGTGGTTGTGGGGGATGCGTGTCCCGGTCGCTGTTTCGCGGCTCTGCCGCGAAAGGCGCGCTACTTTGGGGCGGATGGAGGACGTGGTTGTTGCGCTAACTTGTCCCTACCGCATTTCTGGAGCGTTTCCCCACCACAAATTACCCTTGGCATACTTGCGCGAACGATTGCTCGTGCTACACTTGCAATTGCTGTTTCAAGGCGGGGTGAAATTCCCCACTGGTGGTAAATCGGGCGGTGCCAAAGGGGTGCCGTGGCGCAGGCGAGGTGTCTGCGACCGAGCCGATGAGTCCGCGACCCGGGTATGCGTTGGTTCGCATGCCGGCTGAACTGGTGAGATCCCAGTACCAACGGTTAGAGTCCGGATGAAAGAGGCAGGTGATCTTATGTCTGAACAGTCGCAGCATATCCATTTTGAGAACACGAATAGGTGGAGCACCAAACAGCTCGTTACCATGGCGTTGATGTGCGCCTTGGGCGCCCTGTTTATGTACGTGCAGCTGCCCATCCTTCCTTCGGCGCCGTTTTTGACGTATGACCCGTCGCTGGTGCCGGCGATGGTGTGCGGGTTTGCGTACGGTCCCGGTGCCGGTACTGCTGTTGCCGCCATGGCGATCGTTATCCATGCGCTCACCACGGGTGACTGGGTCGGCGCGCTTATGAACTTGGTCGCTACGCTGGGCTTTATTCTGCCCGCGGCGATCGTCTACCAAAAGATGCACACCTACAAGGGTGCCGTGATTGGTCTGGTGCTCGGCGTCATTGCCGCTACGGCGCTGTCCATGGTTGCGAACCTGACCATCGGCGTTTGGTTCTGGTATGGCTCGGCCGATGCAATTCTGCCGCTCATGCTTCCCGCCGTTTTGCCGTTTAACCTCATCAAGACCGTGCTTAACTCGGTGTTGACGCTGGCGGTGTATAAGGCAGTCTCCAACCTCATCACGCCTAAAAAGGATCAGGTCAAAGGCCGCGCATGATTGAGTGTCGGGGCATCTCATTTAGCTACGACGGCACTGCGAAAGCGCTCGACGGCATCGCTCTGAACATCGAGGACGGGGAGTTTTTCTGCATCCTCGGTGGTAATGGGTCGGGCAAGTCGACGTTTGCCAAGCACCTGAATGCGCTGCTGCAGCCCGATGCCGGCACGGTGCGCATCGATGGCATGGATGCGTCCGACCCCGAGCTGGTCTACGACATTCGCTCGACTGCGGGCATGGTATTCCAGAATCCCGACGATCAGCTGGTGGCAACGCTTGTCGAGGACGATGTTGCCTTTGGCCCCGAAAACTTGGGCGTGCCATCGGCCCAGATCGCGCAGCGTGTGCGGGATGTGCTGAAGGCCGTGGGCCTGGTGGGCTTTGAGCGCCACGAGACCCATGCGCTCTCGGGTGGCCAAAAGCAACGCGTGGCGCTTGCCGGCGTGCTTGCCATGGAACCGCGCGTGCTCATATTGGACGAGGCTTCCTCGATGCTCGACCCGCGCGGCCGCAAGGGCCTCATGAAGGCTTGCCGCGCATTGCACGCTCGCGGCATGACCATCGTGATGATTACGCACTTTATGGAAGAGGCCGCCGAGGCCGATCGAGTCGCGGTGTTTCAGGCGGGGCGCGTGGCCATGCTCGGTGCCCCCGAGGAAATCTTGACGCGGGCGGACGAACTTGCGCAGCTCAACCTGGACATGCCGGAGTCGTGCCGTTTGGGCATGGCGCTTCGTGTGAAGGGCGTACCCGTTTGCACGCAGGTGCGTGAGGCGGATATGGTCGCCGAGATTGCGCAGGCCTATACCGAGCGAAGTGAGGCGGGCACCGCGGGGCTGCCCTCCGCATCCCAGTTGGAAATCGCTGACGGCACTGTTCCGGCAGACAACGAGGACAACGCGTCGGAGCCCGTCATCGAGCTATCCCATGTTTCGTACAGTTATTCGCTCAGTCCGCGCGAGCGCCGTCGCTGGCATAAGCGCTCGGCCGCTGCGGGCAAATCAACCAAGCAGGCTCTCTGGGGGAACGACCCCAGCAGTCCGTGGGCACTGCGCGACGTGTCTTTGACGGTGCGTCGCGGCGAGTTCCTGGGGCTAGCAGGCCATACCGGTTCGGGTAAATCCACACTGGTCCAGCATCTCAACGGATTGATCCGCCCGCAGGAGGGGAGCGTTTACGCGCTGGGACTCGACTTATCAAGCAAGAAAGACGCCGCCGCGGTTAAGGCTAAGGTCGGCGTGGTGTTTCAGTATCCCGAGCGCCAGCTATTTGCCGAGACCGTGGTGCAGGACGTCGCATTTGGTCCGCACAACCTTGGCCTGTCGCAAGACGAGGTCGCGCGCCGCGTTGCGTCATCGCTTGCACGCGTGGGCCTCGACCTTGCCACGATAGGCGACAAGAGTCCCTTTGAGCTCTCGGGCGGGCAGCAGCGGCGCGTGGCGTTTGCCGGCGTGCTCGCTATGGAGCCCGAGGTGCTGGTGCTCGATGAGCCCATGGCAGGTCTCGATCCGGCGGCTCGCAGGGATTTCCTGGAGCTCATTGGTCGTCTTCATAACGAGGGCCTGACCGTTGTCATGGTTTCGCACAGTATGGATGACCTGGCCAATTGCTGCGACCGCATCGTTGTGATGAACGAAGGCGCGGTGTTTGCCGAGGGAGTCCCCGCGCAGGTGTTTGCACATGCCGATGAGCTCAAGTCGATCGGCTTGGGCGTACCTGCTGCCCAGCGCATGGCGTTGGCGCTCGCGGAGGCGGGCGTGCCGCTGCGTTGCGGCGGGCTCTATACGGTTGAGTCGCTGGCAGACGAGTTGGTGGACCTGCTAATCGGTCGCTCGGACGGTCCTTCTAACGTCGCGGACATTGCTAAATCCAAGACGGTCGCGCGAGAGGAGGGCTGCTAATGGAGGCGTTTTCGTTTGGCAGCTACTATCCGAGCGATAGTGCGATCCATCGCCTGGATCCGCGCACCAAGCTGCTCCTGGGCTTTGTGTTTTTAATCACGACGCTGACCGTCGGCGGCTTCCGCGGACTGGCTCCTGTCGCAATTTTCGTCGTGCTGATCTATGCCGTGTCCCGGGTGCCGGCTCGTCGCGTTCTGTCGTCGATGGCGCCGCTGCTGGCAATCGTCGTCGTGGTCGCGGTGCTCAACTTGTTTACCGATCAGAGTGGGCGCATCCTGTGGCAGCTCGGCTTTTTGCAGATAAGCGAGGGCTCGCTGCATTCCGCCGTCTTTATGGCGTGCCGCCTGACCTTGATGATGGCCGGCATGAGCGCCATTACGCTCACCACGCCTACGCTCGACCTCACCGCGGGCTTTGAGCGCCTGCTCGCACCGTTTGCGCGCGTGGGGCTCCCTGCGCATGAGCTCGGCATGATCATGGGCATCGCGTTGCGCTTTATGCCGCAGTTTGCCACCGAGATGAAGCAGACGGCGGACGCGCAGGCAAGCCGCGGCGCACGCGTAACGGGTGGCCCGCTCGGCGGCGTGCGTATGCTCGGCAGTGTGGCGATTCCACTGTTCACGGGCGTGTTCCGTCATGCCGAGACGTTGTCTGCCGCCATGGATGCACGCTGCTATCACGGCGAGCAGGGCCGCACGCGTCTGCATGCACTTGCATTTCGCCGCGGGGATGCGCTGGCTGCGGTTGTGACGATGCTGCTGCTTGCGTGTGTCATCGTCGTCAACCTTCAACTTGTTTAGGCGCGATTCGAGCGCAAGAAAGGGGCCCCTATGACCGACAACGACCGCACGGCTCAGCTTGAGCGCGCCTGTTCGTATCTCAGGCGCATTCCGGCGTGGTATCTGGCCACGACCGATGTGACCGACGGGCATCAGCCTCGCGTGAGGCCGTTTTCGTTTTCCATGGTCGATGACGGTAAGCTGTGGTTTTGCACGTCGCGCGACAAGGATGTGTGGGCGGAGCTGAGTGCGAATCCCAAGTTTGAGCTCTCGGGCTGGAAGCCGGGGGAATGTTGGATCGTGTTGACCGGCGAGGCCGCACTTGAGGACGACGCGGTTGCGAGCGACAAGGTGCGTCAAGCGGGTTTTAAGCACATGGTGGGCATCGGCGAGGAACACGAGAGTGCCAACGACGGCCGCCTTGCTTTCTTTTCGGTCCGCAACATTGCCGCGCGCTTCTGTGATATCGACGGCAGCGAGGAGCGCCTGGAGCTCTAACGTTTACCAACCAGTCAAATGAGCTAGCGGCAGGAGGAACCGTGGACGGATTGAATACGGTGTTGGAGTATCTGACGTCGGTGCCGGCATGGTATTTGGCGACGAGCGTTGACGGACAGCCTCATGTGCGTCCGTTTTCGTTTGCGCAGATCCAGGATGGCAAGCTGTGGTTTGTAACAGCGCGCACCAAAGATGTGTGGCAAGAGCTGCTGCAAAACCAGCGCTTTGAGGCCACGAGTTGGTGGCCGGGCCATGGCTGGCTTATCTTGCGCGGGCGTGCCGGCTTGGATGACCGGGCTTTAGGCGAAATGCGCGAAGCCGGGTGGAAGCATCTAGAGCACCTGGGCGAGCACTATGAGGGGCCTAACGACCCCACGCTCGTCTTCTTTAGCGTCGAGGATCCCGAGGCTTTTATCTGCAATCACGACGAATGGGTGCCGGTCGAGCTCTAGCCAGCTGGCTCATCCTAACAACTTGGTTTTCGCATGGGCGGGCCCCGTATTGCCCGGCGCCGTTAGGAGCGCCGGTCAATACGGGGCCCGCTCCATTTGTCAATTCCTTCAAGCGAATGTGTCGGGAATGTTTCAATGCATGAATATGCAAGCCATTTACGTAATCATGCATCTTTTGGTGCTAAAGTTTCAACCCACTTCATAACGACCGCTGCGAAATGCGCATCGGTGCATAAATCGCAGACAAGGAGTCTGATATGTCTTTGAAGGTTGGAATCGTCGGCGCGGCTGGATATGCCGGAGCCGAGCTCATTCGCCTCGTCCTCGGTCATCCCGAGTTTGAACTTGCTGCCATTACGTCCAACGCCGATGCCGGCCAGCCGCTGTCCGCGGTGTATCCGAGCTTTGCTGGCGTGAGCGATCTGGTTTTCACCACGCATAGCGCTCCCGAGCTCAAGAGCTGCGATGCGGTTTTTCTTGCCGTGCCGCATACGGCTGCCATGGTACAGGTGCCCGCGCTGCTTGCATCGGGCGTCTCCTGCATTGACCTCTCGGCCGACTACCGCCTGAACGACGCGTCCGTTTTTGAGGCTTGGTATGCCGCCGAGCATACGAGCCCCGAGCTGCTCAAGACCCGTGCCTTCGGTCTGCCCGAGCTGTTCTGCCAGGACTTGGAGACCGCCGCATCCGACCATGCCGACGGCAAACCCGTGCTGGTCGCCTGCGCCGGTTGCTATCCCACCGCAACGAGCCTTGCCGCCGCGCCCGCCGTGCGCGCGGGCTGGGTGGCCGAGAACGGCCCCGTGATTGTCGATGCCATCAGCGGTGTGACGGGTGCCGGCAAGTCCTGCAACGCTCGTACGCATTTTTGCAGCGCCGACGAGAATTTGGAAGCATACGGCGTGGGCAAGCATCGCCACACGCCCGAGATTGAGCAAATCCTTGGCCTGACCGATCGCGTCGTCTTTACCCCGCACCTGGCACCGCTCAAGCGCGGTCTGCTCTCCACGGTGACGCTGCCGCTCGCGCCGCAGGCTCTCGACACGCTGGCTCTTGAGGATGTCGTCGACCATTACAAGCAGTTCTACGCCGGTCGCACTTTTGTGCGCGTGCTCGATGCCGGCCAGCAGCCCAAGACGGCTTCGGTCGTCGGCACCAACGCCGCCCAGATTGGCCTCGCGCTCAACAAGCGCGCGGGCGTGCTGGTGGCGACGGGCGCCATCGACAATCTGTGCAAGGGCGCTGCGGGCCAAGCGGTCCAGTGCGCCAATATCGTCTTTGGCTTTGACGAGCGACGAGGCTTGCCCACAGTGGCGTGCCCGGTGTAGCACATTCGATTGTTAACGATTTGGTAGTCGGGCATCGAGTGGGGCGCCACTCTTAAGCTGGTCTCATGATCACGACTGGCATGGCGCACCAACCGATGTCCGTTTTTTGTTTGATATAAGGAGTCGTAAGGACGATGAATACAGAGCAGTTCGATATCAAGATTCGTGCCGTCGAGGGTGGCATTACGGTAGCGGCCGGCTTTAAGGCCGCGGGTATTCATGCGGGTTTTCGCAAGAATCCCGAGCGCTTGGATTACGCGCTCGTCGTGCCCGATAAACCCTGTCCCGGTGCCGGCGTGTTTACCACCAATCGCTTTTGCGCGGCGCCCGTGCAGGTGAGCCGTGCCAACCTGGGCGGTGCCGACAAGGGCTACGGTATCATCGCCGGTGTTTCGGTCAACTCTGGCAATGCCAACGCCGCCACGGGTGAGACCGGCCTTGCCTGCGCGCGCGAGACGTGCAGCATCGCATCGCAGGTCATCGGCTGCGAGCCCCAGCAGATTCTGGTTGCCTCCACGGGTGTGATTGGCCAGATTCTGCCGATCGACACGTTTGAGACCGCCATTCCTGCTGCCTACGAGGCGCTCTCCGCCCACGGTGGCGCCGATGCCGCTCGCGCCATCATGACGACCGACACGCACTCCAAGGAGTACGCCGTATCCTACGTCAGTGAGGCTACGGGTCATGCGGGCAATGTCTATACGGTAGGCGGAATGTGCAAGGGCTCGGGTATGATCATGCCCAACATGGCCACCATGATCGCAGTTATCACCACCGATGCCCCCGTCGAGCCTGCGGCACTTCATGCCCTGCTGCTCTCGACCGTCAAGCAGACCTTTAACAAGGTAACGGTCGATTCCGACACCTCGACCAACGACACCTGCATCATGCTTGCCTCCGGCGCCGCTGCCGCAGATGCCGAGCCTATCGTCGAGGGCTCCGATGCCTTTGACGAGTTGGCATTTGCCGTGCACGAGGTGTGCGAGAGCCTGGCGCGCAATATCGCCGCCGATGGTGAGGGCGCATCTAAGCTTGTTACGGTCAACGTTACCGGCGCCGTGAACGACGAGGAGGCCGATATCGCCGCCCGTGCCGTTGCCAACTCGCCGCTCGTTAAGACCTGCATCGCCGGCCACGACTGCAACTGGGGCCGCGTTGCTATGGCGCTTGGCAAGTGCGGCGTGAAGTTTAATCAGGAAGACGTTTCCATCGACATGATGGGCATGCCTGTCTGTCGCGATGGTCTGACTGTTCCCTTTGACGAGGACGAGGCTCTACGACGTTTCGAGGCGCCCGAGATCGTGATCTCGGCCGACCTGGGCGCAGGCGACGCGGCAACGACCGTGTGGACCTGCGACCTCACGCATGAGTACATCTCCATTAACGGCGACTACCGTTCCTAGATTCCAGGCACGCTGCGCATCTTGCCGCGATTGCGGACAGCGGAGCACGGCGCGATAACGATACGAAAGACGAGGCAGATTATGAAATTCGCACGCGATTGTCGTTCGAACGAATCCAACGAAGCAACCGCGCAGCTGCTGTTCGAAGCGCTGCCGTGGATTAAGAACCTGACCGGTAAGACGGTTGTTATCAAATATGGCGGAGCCGCCATGGTTGATGAGCAGCTGCGCCGCGACGTGATGAGCGACATCGTGCTGCTCAAGATCATCGGCATGCGCCCTGTTATCGTGCACGGTGGCGGCAAGGCCATCAACGAGGCGCTGAGCCACTACGACATCCCCGTCGAGTTTAAGAACGGCCAGCGCGTGACCACGCCGGCGACTATGGATATCGTGCGCGAGGTGCTGGGCGGCAAGGTTAACCAGGAGCTGGTTGCCGCCATCAACCACCACGGCAACCTGGCCGTGGGCGTGTCGGGCAGCGATGCTGGCACGCTCATCGCCGAGCCGCTCGACCCCGAGCTCGGTCGCGTGGGCAAAGTGACGCACGTTAACACCGACTATATCGAGCGCTTACTCGATAGCGAGTACATCCCCGTTATCGCTACCGTCGCGGCGGGGGAGGACGGCGGTTTCTTCAACATCAACGCCGATACCGCCGCCGGTGCCGTTGCGGCAGCGCTCCACGCGCACAAGGCGATCTTTTTGACCGACGTCGACGGCCTGTACAAGGACTTTAGCGATGAAGACTCACTCATCTCCAACCTAACACTCGACGAGGTTAACGAAATGCTCTACGGCGGCGAGGTCGATAAGGGCATGATTCCCAAGCTGCGCGCGGCCGTCGATGCGCTTGCCGGCGGCGTATTTCGCGCTCACATCATCAACGGCACCACGCCGCATTCGCTGCTGCTGGAGCTGCTGACCGATGCCGGCGTCGGTACCGTGATCCATTCCACCGAGACGGCTTACGAGTTCGATACGCATCCGCATCCGCTTTCGACGTTTGCTGCGCGTCTGACCGAGAATCTTGACGAGGTCGAGAAGCTTCAGACGGTCTAGCTGACCCTCAGCCGCCCCATTCCTACACCCATAGGCCTGCGCCGTCCGGCGCTCAACGAAAGGCATCCCATGTCACTTGCAGCTCAGCAATCGCTTGAATCCCATTACGTTATGCATACCTTTGGCCGCTCTCCGGTCGAGTTTGTCGAGGGTCACGGCATGAAGCTCACCGGCGACGATGGCCGTGAGTACCTCGACTTTCTTGCCGGCATCGGCGTGTGCAGCCTAGGTCATGGCGACCCGGCTGTGCTCTCGGCGCTCGAGGCACAGACCAAAAAGCTCATGCATGTCTCCAATTACTTCTACATTGAGCAGCGCGGACAGGTCGCGGCGCTGCTGTCCAAGCTTGCTAACGACGACGTAGATGGTGCGCGCGTGCTTGCCGATGCCATTGCCGCCGGCGATGAGACCACGGCAGCTGCTCTTGGTGCCCCGGCTGCGGATGAGCAGGTTTGGGAGACCTTCTTTGCCAACTCTGGCGCCGAGGCCAACGAGGGCTCGATGAAGCTCGCGCGCCTGTACGCCAAGCGTGCCGGTAATGGCGGCAACACCATCGTGTGCATGCGCGGCGGCTTCCACGGCCGTACGCTCGAGACCATTGCCGCCACCATGCAGGATTGGCTGCAGGACAGCTTCCGCCCGCTGCCGGGTGGCTTTGTGGCCTGCACGCCCAACGATGTGGATGAGCTGCGTGCGATCTTTAAGCAGCTGGGGAGCGAAATTTGTGCCGTGATGCTCGAGCCGATCCAGGGTGAGAGCGGTGTGCATCCCATGACCGAGGAGTTTATGGCTACGGCGCGCGACCTGGCACACGAAGTGGGCGCCGTGCTTATCGCCGACGAGGTCCAGTGCGGCATCTTCCGCTCCGGCAAGCCGTTTGCGTTCCAGACCTATGGCGTGGAGCCCGACATCATGAGCCTTGCCAAGGGCATTGCTGATGGCGTGCCCATGGGTGCCGTCGTGGCGAAGAAGGAGATTGCCGACGTGTTTAAGCCGGGCGACCACGGCTCGACCTTTGGCGGTAGCTGCTTGGCCATCGCGGCGTGTGCCGCGACGCTCTCCGCGCTTGTGCGTGGCGATTATGCCGAGCATGCTGCCAAGGTGGGTGCCTATATGGAGGCAAAGCTCGCCAAGCTGCCGCACGTGACCGAGGTACGTGGTCGCGGCTTGATGCTCGGCTGTGATTTGGATGATGCCGCGGGCGACGCGCATGGTGTTGTTGCCCGCGCGCTGGCCGCCGGTGCCGTGATCAACGCTACGGGTGCGCATACGCTGCGTTTCCTGCCGCCACTCGTCTGCGAGGAAGCCGACGTGGACAGTCTGATCGAGATCCTGTCGGGTGTTTTGGGCTAACGCGGCGCAATAACTCAATTTGGACCGAGTTCCGGACTGCGGACGTGCCCTATGCGGCATGATTCAGCGGTCTGGAGCCCGTTTTGCCTTAGATTTGCTAAGGCAGGGAGACCTGCTGGTCAAAAAACATCAAATATGAGTACTGTTACCGATTTGGTAGCAGCAATTTTGGACTAATAAGGCCAGATGGCAAGTCGAAATGGCGATGAATACACGATTTTGATCTGACTGTTAGTCCTTATAATGGACATATGTTGCGTAACCTAAGCAAACACTATCTGTTTATATGTTGCAAGCAAAGTAGCAGTACTCATTTTTGCCATTATTTGGCCACGGCCTTTGTGACAGATGTGCTGGCGGGTTCGAATCCCATGCGCTGGGCCCAAAAAAGAAAGGCTCCCATTGCTGGGAGCCTATCAAATCAGTGGTGGGCGATGAGGGATGTCGCGTGCGGCTGACGCCGCCCGCTTTCGCTTCGGGCCTACGGCCCTCGCGTGCTGCGCTGGAAAACGCTTCGCGTTTCCTCAGCTCCGCACCCTTTCGGGTTCGAATCCCATGCGCTGGGCCCAAACAAAAACGGTCCCCTTGCGAGGACCGTTTCCAATTCAATGGTGGGCGATGAGGGATTCGAACCCCCAGCCTTGTGCGTGTAAAGCACCTGCGCTAACCGTTGCGCCAATCGCCCGTGCGGAGAGAGTATAGCAAAACAATCGCCCCATTCACCTCATATCCATTAAAGGTAACCGGCGCGTGTCACAGCGGAGCTGATTCAGTTGAGATTGCCTGAACATTCCGTCCCTCTTTACGCCCTCGGGTATACTCAAAAGCTACTGATTCGATTTGATGCCCAGCAACAGCAGAGGGGATAGTATATGTGCGGTTTTGTCGGTTTTGTCGGTGGGACGGATAACCAATCCGAGGTGCTCACCAAGATGATGGACCGCATCGTCCATCGCGGTCCCGACATGGGCGGTCAGTTTATCGACGGCCGCGTTGCCCTGGGCTTCCGCCGCCTGTCGATCCTCGACCTGACCGAGGCCGGCGCTCAGCCCATGGCCAATGAGGACGGCAGCGTCGTCATTGTCTTCAACGGCGAGATCTACAACTTCCAAGAACTCCGTTCCGAGCTCGAGGCCAAGGGCTACAAGTTCCACTGCGGCGCTGACACCGAGAGCCTCCTGCACGGCTACGAGGAGTGGGGCGAGGCCGTACTCGATCGTCTGCGCGGTATGTACGCCTTCGTCATCTGGGACAAAAAGAAGAACAAGCTTTTTGGCGCCCGCGACATCTTTGGCATCAAGCCGCTCTACTACTATCCCATGGCCGATGCGGGCGACGGCGCTCCGGGCGTGCTCTTTGGTTCCGAGATCAAGAGCTTCCTGGACTACCCGCACTTCCACAAGGCGGTCAACAAAAAGGCTCTGCGTCCGTACATGACGCTGCAGTATTCGGCGACTGAGGAGACCTTCTTCGAGGGTGTCTACAAGCTGCCGCCGGCGCACTACTTTACCGTCGATATCCCGACCGGCAAGATGAACATCGAGCGCTACTGGGATTGCGATTACTCTGCCGTCGAGAAGCCGTTCGAAGAGTATGTCGATGAGCTGGACGAGGTCGTGCACGAGAGTGTCGAGGCCCATCGCATCGCCGACGTCAAGGTCGCGTCGTTCCTCTCCGGTGGCGTCGACTCCAGCTACATCGCCGCTTGCCTCATGCCCGACAAGACCTTCTCGGTGGGCTTTGACTACAAGAACTTCAACGAGACCAACTACGCCAAGGAACTTTCCGATAAGCTCGGCGTCGAGAACGTTCGCAAGATGATTACCGCCGACGAGTTCTTCGGTGCGCTCGAGGACATCCAGTATCACATGGACGAGCCGCAGTCCAACCTGTCTTCCGTGCCGCTGTGGTTCTTGGCCGAGATGGCCCGCAAGGACGTTACCGTCGTGCTTTCGGGCGAAGGCGCCGACGAGCTCTTTGGCGGCTACGCCTACTACGAGGACACGGTCCCGGTGCGCAAGTACAAAAAGATGGTGCCGCTGCCCATCCGTCGCGCGCTCGGTAACCTGGCGCTGCATATGCCGTACTTCAAGGGACATAACTTCCTGGTCAAGGGTGCCGAGATCCCCGAGAAGTCGTTCCTGGGACAGGCTCTGGTATGGCCGGAGCGCGAGGTCGACGGCGTGCTCAAGCCCGAGTACAACACCGGCGATGGCGCCTTTGAGCTCGCTGCACCCATCTACGCACGCGTGAAGGGTCAGCCCGAACTGGTCAAGAAGCAGTACCTGGACATGAACATGTGGCTCCCGGGCGACATTCTGCTCAAGGCCGACAAGATGTGCATGGCGCACTCGCTGGAGCTGCGCGTGCCCTTCCTGGACCGCAAAGTCATGGAGTTCGCCGAGCACATTCCCGATCGCTACCGCATCAACGAGAACGGCAACAAGCAGGTACTCCGCCACGCTGCCAACAAGTCGCTGCCCGATGAGTGGGCCACCCGTCCCAAGGTGGGCTTCCCGGTGCCGATTGTCTACTGGCTGCGCGAGCAAAAGTGGTACGACTATGTCAAGGAGTACTTCACCGCGCCGTGGGCAAGCGAGTTCTTCAATACCGACGAGCTCATGCACCTGCTCGATCTGCACTTTGCGGGCAAGGGCGATTTCCAGCGCAAGATCTATACGCCGCTCGTGTTCCTAGTGTGGTACAAGCGCTTCTTTATCGACGAGGACCAGCCCGCTGTTCAGGCTGCCTAGCCTCGGCTTACGAACGCCTGCGCGTAACGGCTCCTCCGGGAGCCGTTTTTGCGTGGGTGCGTTTCAGTTACTATAAAACCGTCCCTGCCAAATGGCTGAGAAAGGTGAAAGATGCACCATTCGGATTCCGCGACCGTGACCACGGTCGATACGCTTGCCAAGCTTCTCGATGTGTGCGGCGAGCTGCGCGCATCAGAGCAGGTTGACGAGCGCGCCGTGACCGGCTGCTCGTTTGATTCGCGCGCGGTCTCGGCAGGTGACGTATTCTTTTGCAAAGGTGCTGCCTTTAAGCCCGCGTTTTTGAGCATGGCGCTCGATGCGGGCGCCGTCGCATTTGTGTGCGAGGAGTCGCTGGTCGAGTCTCTGGAGCCGCTGGCGCAGGAGAGCGGTGCTGCGATGCTGGTTGTTGATAGTGTTCGCACGGCCATGGCCCTGTTGCCGCCGGAGGTCTACGACCGTCCCGACCACGACGTCAAGATCGTGGGCATCACCGGCACCAAGGGAAAGACCACGGCCGCTTTTATGCTCCAGTCCATCATCAAGGCGGCGGGCGAGTCCTGCGGCATGATCGGCTCGGTGAGTACCGACGATGGCATCGAGTGCTACGAGAGCACCAATACTACGCCCGAGGCCCCCGAGGTCTGGCGCCATATCGCCAACTGCCGTGAGTCCGGTCGCCAGTCCATGGTCATGGAGGTCTCGAGCCAGGCACTCAAGTACCAACGCGTCGAGAATCTGCCGTTTGACGTGGCGTGCTTCCTCAACATCGGCCGTGACCACATCTCACCGATCGAACACCCCACGTTTGAGGATTATTTTGAGAGCAAACTCAGGATCTTTGACCAGGCAAAGACCGCCGTGGTGAATCTGGGCACCGAAGAGGTTGACCGTGTGCTGGAGGCAGCGTCGACGGCCGAGCGCTTGGTGACCGTTGGCGTCGAGCATCCCGAGGCAAGCCTGTGGGCAAGCGATGTCCGCGTGGTCGGCTTTAACATCGAGTTTAACCTGCATGGCCTGTGTGCCGACGAGTCCGAGGCGGGGGAGAAGGTCCTGCTGGGCATCGCGGGCGACTTTAACGTGGAAAACGCGCTGGTCGCTATCGCCGCTGCGCACGAGATCGGCATCGGTATCGAGGCTATCAAGAAGGGCCTCTCCAAACTGCGTGTGCCGGGCCGTATGGAGGTCGTGGAGTCGAAGGATGGCCGCGTGATCTGCGTCGTTGACTATGCGCACAACCAGCTTTCGTTCCGTTCGCTTTTCTCGTCGGTCAAGCGCGCGTTTCCCACTAGTCCAGTCATTGCAGTGTTTGGCGCTGCCGGCGGCAAGGCGCAGGAGCGCCGCGAGCAGCTTCCGCGCGAGGCCGCACCATATTCCGACCTGATGATCTTTGCCAACGAGGACCCGGCTCACGAGGACCCGATGAAGGTCTGTCGCGAGCTTGCCGAGCATGTTCCCGACGATACGCCGAACGAGATCATCCTCGACCGTGAAGCCGCTGTGCATGCGGCGTTCAAGGCGGCGCGCGAGGAGTACGTCAACCCCAATGCTCCCACCATTGTCTTGCTGCTGGCAAAGGGTGACGAGGAGCTCATGCACGTGGGCGACGAGTTCGTGCCCATCGAGAGCGACCTTTCGTTGGCCAATCGCCTGATCGATGTTACCCAGTTTGACTAATGAACCATGATGGCGAAGGCGCCCTGAGTGCGCTGTCGCCATAAACGTGTTCCCTCAATCAAAACATGCCGTCCAAGCCCAAACCCTTCTACGTAAACGGAGTAACCATGTCCCACAACACCCTGCCGACCGTCGCCGAGCTTTCGGGCGAGATGCGCGAGCGCTTGGCCAAGGTTAAGTACGTCTTTACCGACCTGGATGCTACGATGCTCGCACCCGGCTCGTGCGTGCTGCGCGACAACGACGGCAACCCCTCGACCAAGCTCGTCGAGGCTGTCGTGGCACTTGCCCGCGCCGGCATCCAAGTGGTTCCCACCTCGGGCCGCAACCGCACCATGATCCACGAGGATGCGCGCGTGCTCGGCCTCAACTCCTACATTGGTGAGATGGGTGGCCTGGTCATGTACGATCTCAAGGCCAACGATTGGGAGTATCTGACCGGCGATATGCCCTACGACCCATCTTGCGGTCTCACGCCGCACCAGGTGATCGAGCAGACTGGCGTGTGCGAGAAGATCCTCGCCCGCTGGCCGCACAAGATCGAGTATCACAACGACATGTCGACCGGCTACAAGTACCGCGAGGTTACCGTCGGCATGCGCGGCGACATCCCCGATGACGAGGCGCAGGCCATCCTCGACGAGGCCGGCTGTGGCCTGGTGTGGGCCTGTAACGGTCACCTGACGCATCTGTCCAAGCCGACGACGCTCGAGCTCGATCGCGTCGAGGACGGTCGTGCATTCAACATCAACCCCGCGGGCCTCAACAAAGGCGTCGCCATTGCGCGCTTCTGCGAGCACCTGGGGATCGAGCGCGAGGAGACGCTCGCGCTCGGCGATTCCGAGTCCGACTTCTACATGGCCGATCACGTGGGCACGTTCTGCCTGGTCGAGAATGGCCTGACGAGCGCCGGCGCGCCCGAGTTCCTGGCTGCTTGCGAGAACGCTTTCGTTACGCGCGGCAAAATTGTCGACGGTTGGGCGGCGACGGCAGAGCTGCTGGTCACGGCGCGTTCGTAGCGCGGCGTCGCCGCACTTGGATATGTCTTTTCGAGAGAGAATCTGGTGAGGTAATGTCCGATATCAAGAATCTGGCCGGGGACACGCGCCCTATTGGCGTATTCGACTCGGGTCTTGGTGGTCTGACGGTTGCGCGCGCCATCGCGACGGCGCTGCCGCACGAGTCCGTCTACTACTTCGGCGACACAAAACGCTGCCCCTACGGCACGCGCACCGAGGATGAGGTGCGCTCGTTTGCGTTGCAGGCGGGCCGTTGGCTGTCGAAGCACGACGTCAAGATTATGGTCATCGCCTGCAACACGGCGACCGCTGCGGCCTTGCGTCTGGCCCAGCAGGTGCTCGACGTTCCCGTCATCGGTGTGATCGCACCGGGCGCACGCGCGGCAATCAACAGCACTCGCACGCGCCGGGTGGGCGTGCTCGCCACCAACCTCACCATTCGCTCGGGCGCCTACACGCGCGCCATCCAGGACCTGGATGCCGGCGTCGATGTATACGGTTGTCCTGCCTCGAGCTTTGTCGAGGTTGTCGAACACGAGCTCGCCTCGGGTGCACATCTGCAGGAACAGTGGCTTGAGAACGAGGACATCTTCGATACGCCTGCCGTGCGTGCGCTGGTGGGTGCCACGGTTGAGCCGCTGCGCGACCACGGTATCGATACCGTGGTGCTCGGCTGTACGCATTTTCCGCTGTTGGTGGGACCTATCCGTCATGCGCTGGGGCCTGGGGTGCGCGTCGTGAGTTCCGCCGAGGAGACCACACGAGAGCTGACCGATATCCTCACGCGCCGCGAGCAGCTGGCGGGTGACGCCGCCGAGCCGCAGCATCGTTTTGCCACGACGGCCGATAACATTGCCGAGTTTGCGGTGGCGGGCAGCTTTATCTTTGGTCAGCCGCTCAAGAGCATCGAACATATCGATATCGATGAGCTGGAATAGATGTAAGGCAGCCGCCAAAGCCTTCGCCACATCTTTTGCCGAAAGGATATTTCTATGGAGTACATGCAGGTCAACCGCGCCAACGGCCGCGCCGCCAACGAGTTGCGTCCCGTTAAGCTCACCCGTGGCGTCATGAAGCACGCCCACGGTTCGTGCTTGGCCGAGTTCGGCGACACGCGCGTGCTGTGCGCCGCCACCATCGAGGAGGGCGTGCCGGGCTGGCGAAAGGGAGCTAAGGCCGGCTGGGTGACCGCGGAATACGCCATGCTGCCGGCGTCGACCGGCAAGCGCTGCAAGCGCGAGCACGCCAACCGCAAGGGTCGCTCCATGGAGATCGAGCGCCTCATTGGCCGCAGCCTGCGTACCGTCGTCAACATGAAGGCGCTCGGCGAGTACACCGTCACCGTCGACTGCGATGTGATTCAGGCCGATGGCGGCACGCGTACAGCGAGCATCACCGGCGCCTGGGTGGCGCTGCACGACGCCCTCGCCATGTGGGTCGAGGCGGGCAAGATCGAGCGCATCCCGCTTACCGGCCAGGTGGCTGCAATCTCCATGGGCGTTGTCGACGGCAATACGCTGCTTGACCTCGATTATTCCGAGGACAGCCATGCCGAAGTCGACATGAACCTCGTCGCCACCGACACCGGTGAGATGATCGAGCTCCAGGGCACTGGCGAGCAGGCGCCCTTTGACCGTAAGCGCCTCAACGCCCTGCTCGACCTGGGCGACAAAGGCATCGCCGAGCTCATCGAGCTTCAGCGCCAAGCCATCGCCTAACCTGCCAAAAAGGGACAGGTTTATTTTGGCAGGTTTTATCTGGGAAAACGTCGAAGTATAAGACTGCCGTTGATTGAGAGGGGAGAGGCGGAGGCCCTCGTCGCCCTCGGCGCGGCATTGCTATAGAGACAAGGAGACCACTCATGGCACTTGAGAAGATCGACATCGACACCCTCGACCCGGCGGCGACCATTGTCGTGGCAACGGGCAACGCCCATAAGCTCACCGAGATCGAGGCCATTTTAGGCAAGGTCATGCCCGAGGTTCGCTTTGTGGCGCTCGGCCAGCTGGGCGATTTTGAGGACCCCGAGGAAAACGGCACGACGTTTTTGGAGAACGCCATCATCAAGGCGCAGGCTGCCGTCGAAGAGACGGGGCTCATGGCCATCGCCGACGATTCTGGCTTGGTCGTCGACGCGCTTGACGGCGAGCCGGGCGTGTATAGCGCGCGCTATGCGGGCGTGCACGGAGACGATGCCGCCAACAACGCCAAGCTTCTCGTTAACCTGGAAGGCGTGGCGGACGAGGACCGCACCGCGCGCTTTATGAGCGTCGTTGCGCTTATCGACACGGATGGTCTGGTCACCTATGGCGAGGGCGCCTGCGAGGGCGTTATCGCACACGAGGGCCGCGGCGATCACGGCTTTGGCTATGACCCGCTGTTCCTGCCGGTCGACACGCCGGGCAAGACCATGGCCGAGCTGACGGCGGACGAGAAGAACGCCATCAGCCATCGTTTCCACGCGCTCGAGCATCTGTCCGCCAAACTGACGGGCGAGGAGTAGGCCGTGCGTGCGGTGGTGCAGCGCGTACTCAACGCCGGCGTGACGGTCGACGGCGAGTGCGTGGGCAAAATTGGGCGCGGCTATCTGGTGCTGCTGGGCGTGGGCCACGGCGACACGCGCGCCGAGGCCGATAAGCTGTGGGGCAAGCTCCGCGGCTTGCGCATTAACGAGGACGAGAACGGCAAGACCAACCTGGCACTTGCCGATGTCGACGGCGAGGTTCTCGTAGTGTCGCAGTTCACGCTGTTCGCCGATTGCCGTCACGGCCGCCGCCCATCGTTTACGGATGCCGGCGCCCCCGATGTCGCCAACGAGCTCTACGAGTACTTCCTGACGCTCGTTCGTCAAGATGTCGAACACGTGGCGCATGGCATCTTTGGCGCCGATATGAAAGTCGACCTCGTCAACGACGGCCCATTCACCATCGTCCTCGATACCGACAATCTGTAAGTAGCCAAATTAGCTACTTGCGCGTGGTCGCAACAGGGTGCTATAGTATTAGAGTTTTGTCTATCTTAGGGGTATTATCCCCTTTTTGAATTGCACCTTCTGGAGGCCCTGTTCATGGAAGAGATGGAAGTCAATCACGTCGACGACATCCACGAGAAGCTGACCGATATGGTGGGCGATCGCGTCAAGGTGAAGGCCAACATGGGCCGCACCCGCGTCGTCGAGCGCATGGGCACCATCAAGAGCGTCCACCCCGCCGTCTTTATCGTCGAGGTTGACGAACGTCGCGGCCGCAAGTCGCGTCAGTCCTACCAGTATATCGATGTCCTCACCGGGCAGGTCGAGCTGTTCGACCCCGAGAGCGGTGAGCACATTTTTACCCCGCTCGGCAATCAGCTCGAGGAGCACTAACGGTGACCGATCGGTCCCTGACTCTTTCCGCGCCGGCAAAGATTAACCTCTACCTGGGGGTTCATACCGAGCGCGATGACCGCGGCTACCACAGGGTCGATTCCCTGATGGCAGCCGTCGGTCTTTCCGATTCCGTGACGGTCGCGCCGGCGCAGGCGCTGACCGTCCAGACGGTTCCGGCATCAGATTTTCCCATGCAAAAGAATACGGCGTATCGGGCTGCGGTTGCTATGGCCGAGCATTATGGTTGCGAGGCAAACATCTGCGTGACGATTGAGAAGCGCATTCCATTGTGCGCCGGCTTGGGCGGCCCCTCGACGGACGCGGCCGCGGTCATTGTCGCCTTGGCGGAGCTCTGGGGAATTGATCGCACCGACCCCGCGCTCGACGACATTGCGCGGGGTATTGGTGCTGACGTCCCGTTCTTTTTGCACGCGAGCCTTGCGTTCTACGTAGGTGGGGGAGACGTGCTGGCAACTGAGTATCCCGCGCTGCCCGCAACGCCCGTCGTGTTGGTCAAGCCGCGCGAGGCAAGCGTTTCAACAATTGAAGCCTATCGACGTTTTGACGAGGCTCCGGTGCCTGCAGACAAGCCCGGCGCGATAGCTTCTGCCTTGCATGCTGGTGATGCCGAGACGGCATATGCGCTCATCCATAACAACCTAGGTGTCATTTCCGCACAGATGGAGCCGCAGATTCAAACGGTTCTCGATTGGCTGCGTAAACAGGACGGCACCGTTGCTGTAGATGTGTGCGGATCGGGTGCCTGCTCATTTGCCATTTGCGACACCGCCGCCACGGCCGAAAGGCTTGCCGACGCTGCCCTGCAAAACGGCTGGTGGTCCTGCGCGACGGAGCTCATTCCCAACACGGTTCGCATCGAAGTGCCAAAGAAGTAAAAATTTCTCTAGCACACGACGGAAATCTTTGTTACTATAGTCGAGCTAACGGGTTGTGGCTCAGTTTGGTAGAGCACTGCGTTCGGGACGCAGGGGTCGCTGGTTCAAATCCAGTCAACCCGACCAGAGCATGAGGAGGGACCGCTTCTTGCGGTCCCTTTTTTTAGCTATTGTTGTGATACCGCGATACCCGCGGTATACTCATTCGAGCTTGTCTCGCTGTATTGTGGAGGTCTACATGTTTGGACTGAGGGCTCCTGAGCTCATCATTATTCTCGTCGTTGTCCTGATTATCTTCGGGCCCAAGAACCTGCCGAAGCTCGGCAAGTCCCTCGGCTCTACCGTCAAGAATATCCGCGAGGGTATGGAGGGCGACGATAAGGCCGAGACCAAGCAGGCCGAGGAGGTCGTGGTCGAGCAGTCCGAGGAGGACAAGGAGATCGCTGAGCTCGAGGCCAAGCTCGCTGCTGCCAAGAAGAAGCAGGCAGAGGACAGCGACGCGGACGCAGAGTAGTCCCATCCCTTTGGGGTGAGCACCTGACCGGCTTGCCCGCAGGCTAGCCGGTCTTTTTCGTTTTGTTGACAGTTGATTGTTTGATCAGAGTTGGGGAGATATCCGTATGGACGCAAGCCAGATCGTACTGACCGCTGAGGGCCGCCAGAAGCTCGTCGAGGAGCTCGCTTGGCGTGAGGGCGATTACGCCAAGGAGATCGTCGAGGACATCAAGGAAGCCCGCGCGTTCGGCGACCTTTCGGAGAACTCCGAGTACGATGCCGCCAAGGACAAGCAGGCCCAGAACGCCGCTCGTATTGCCGAGATCCAGGCCATCCTTGCCAACGCTCAGGTTGCTGCCACCACAGGTGATCTGACCGTCTCCATCGGTTCCACCGTTTCTCTGATTGATCCCAACGGTGAGGTCATGGAAGTCACGCTCGTCGGTACCACCGAGACCAACTCGCTCGAGCACAAGATTTCCAACGAGTCTCCGGTCGGCCACGCCATCATCGGTCACGGCGAGGGCGACTCCGTCGAGGTCGTTACGCCTTCCGGCAAGACTCGCGTCTACACCATCGCCAAGATTGCACGCTAGACCACGGTCCCGCGTAAAGGTATGTTTTCGCTCCCTGGGACCGAATCCTGGGGAGCGTTTTAGTTTGAGGAGCTAACTTATGGCAGAGAACCAGAACGCCGCAGATCAGGCATCGACGCTCAACGACGAGCGCGCCACCCGCCTGGCCAAGCGCGCCGCCCTGTTCGAGGCGGGCCAGAACCCCTATCCCGAGCACTCTGAGCTTGAGGACTACGTTGCCGATATCGAGGCTAAGTATGCCGAGCTTGCCGATGGCGAGGACACCGAGGACGTCGTGAAGATCGCTGGCCGTGTGGTCGCCAAGCGCGGTCAGGGCAAGATCATGTTCATCGTCGTACGCGATGCGACTGCCGAGATTCAACTGTTCTGCCGCATCAACGACATGGACGAGGCTGCCTGGAATACGCTCAAGGCTCTCGACCTGGGCGACATCCTGGGCGTGACCGGCGTGGTTGTGCGCACCCAGCGCGGCCAGCTTTCCGTTGCCCCTAAGAGCGCGACCCTGCTTTCCAAGGCCGTTCGTCCGCTGCCCGAGAAGTTCCACGGTCTTTCTGACAAGGAGACCCGCTATCGCCAGCGCTATGTCGACCTGATCGCCAACGACGACGTTCGCGAGACCTTCCGTAAGCGTTCGCAGATTCTCTCCACCTTCCGTCGCTTTATGGAGTCCGACGGCTACATGGAGGTCGAGACCCCCATCCTGCAGACCATCCAGGGCGGCGCTACTGCCAAGCCGTTCATCACGCACTTCAACGCGCTCGATCAGGAGTGCTACCTGCGTATTGCCACCGAGCTGCACCTCAAGCGCTGCATCGTCGGTGGTTTTGAGCGCGTGTTCGAGATCGGCCGCATCTTCCGTAACGAGGGCATGGACCTTACCCACAACCCCGAGTTCACCACGATGGAGGCCTACCGTGCCTTCTCCGACCTCGAGGGCATGAAGGCGCTCGCCCAGGGCGTCATTAAGGCGGCTAACAAGGCCATCGGCAACCCTGAGGTCATCGAGTACCAGGGCCAGACCATCGACCTTTCTGGTGAGTGGGCCAGCCGTCCCATGACCGACATCGTCTCCGACGTGCTCGGCAAGCAGGTCACCATCGACACGCCGGTCGAGGAGCTTGCTGCCGCCGCACGCGAGAAGGGCCTGGAGATTAAGCCCGAGTGGACCGCCGGCAAGATTATCGCCGAGATCTACGATGAGCTGGGCGAGGACACCATCGTCAACCCCACGTTCGTGTGCGATTACCCCATCGAGGTCAGCCCGCTTGCCAAGCGCTTTGAGGACGACCCGCGCCTGACGCACCGCTTTGAGCTGGTTATTGCCGGTCACGAGTACGCCAATGCATTCTCTGAGCTCAACGACCCGGTCGACCAGGCCGAGCGTTTTGCCGCCCAGATGGCCGAGAAGGCTGGCGGCGACGACGAGGCCATGGAGTACGACGAGGATTACGTGCGCGCCCTCGAGTACGGTATGCCTCCCGCGGGCGGCATCGGCATCGGTATCGACCGCGTGGTCATGCTGCTCACCAACCAGGCTTCCATCCGCGACGTGTTGCTGTTCCCGCACATGAAGCCCGAGAAGGGTTTCCAGTCCGGTGCCGCTGCCGCCAAGGCTGCCGAGGCCGGCAACACCGCGAGCCCGTTCGTCAAGCCGCTCAAGCCCACGGTTGATTACTCCAAGATCGCCGTCGAGCCGCTGTTTGAGGAGTTCGTCGACTTTGATACCTTCTCCAAGAGCGACTTCCGCGCCGTGAAGGTCAAGGCATGCGAGGCCGTCAAGAAGTCCAAGAAGCTGCTGAACTTTACGCTCGACGACGGCACTGGCACCGACCGCACCATCCTCTCCGGCATTCACGGTTATTATGAGCCCGAGGACCTGGTCGGCAAGACTCTGCTCGCCATCACCAACCTGCCTCCGCGCAAGATGATGGGCATTCCCAGCTGCGGCATGCTCATCAGCGCTATCCACGAGGAGGATGGTGAGGAGCGTCTCAACCTGATCCAGCTCGACGCCTCCATCCCCGCCGGCGCAAAGATGTACTAACTAGTTACGCGGTTCTACGAACCGCGTAACGGCTCGACGCTGCGCGGGCCGCATTTGGACAATCTGACGTTCAACTTCAAGGGCGCGACCAGAAGGTCAGCGCCCTTTCGTTTCACGTCACCTTGTCTCAAATGCGGCCCGCTCGCTGACTAATGCTCAACCTATGGTGTCATCTCGCCCCAAAAGGACCTTGCTCGCTCTGGCGGGCTTTCGCTGTCCGTCCTCTACCTGCGGCGTTGCCCTGGTTGGCACTTAGGGACGTTCCTCTTGTGCCGGCACTTGGGGACGGTCCTAGCCGCCTGGGGTCTACCGGTGCATTGGGGGTTTACGCCTTCCATGCATGACAGTCGTCTCTTTTATGTTTCCTTTAGCCGTCGCTGCCTAGGATGGGGGTTAGTCGGTAGGAAGGGAGCGTCTGTATGGACGACGCGAGCGATCGTGCAATCGAAGAGGATATGCTCAATCAGTTCAACTATTTTGATGATGAGGACGAGGAATTGATCGATCGTCGCGAGCCGGCGGCGCTCGATGCTTTCGACCTTGTTGATGAAGGGCCCGACGAGGACGAGGTCGAATCGACGGAACCCCCACAGCCTTCGAGCCATGATTCGCTGCTCTCAAGAGTCCCTCTGCACCACGGTGTGCGTGCCAGCGCCCTCCATATGAAAACCGACTGGTGCCAGATCGTGACGGCAGGCGATGAGCTTGCCGTCGATGCGCCGCTCACCGATAAATCATCCATCATTTGCCGCACCGGTATGCTTATGCTCGCGAGCGGAACGGGTGCCTGGCGTGTACGCGATACCATGAATCGCGTCGCCGCCGTACTCGGTGTCACCATCCACGTTGACTTAAGTCTCCTATCGTTTGAGTGTACTTGTATCGAAGATGGTCACTGCTTTAACGAGGTCGTCAGCTTGCCCACAACGGGCGTCAATACTCATCGCATTTGGATGATGGAGAGCTTCTTAAAGGAAATCGAGATTTACGGGCGCCGGTTTACCGTGCACGAGTACCACGAGATGCTCAAGACCGTTGAGAGTTCAAAGCCCGATTACGCTCCCTGGCAACAGGGCCTTGCGGCGGCCTGTGCTTGCGGTGCCTTTGTCTTTTTGCTCGGCGGCGGCCCTATCGAGATGGCCTGCGCGTTCGTGGGCGCTGGTGTTGGCAACTTTGCTCGTTCCCATATTCTCAAGCAGGGCCTTGGCCAGTTTAGCGCGCTGACGATCGGCGTTGCGCTCGCTTGCGTTTCGTATCTGCTGGCATTGCTCGGCCTTGGCCAGGTCATACCGGGGGCAATGTCGCACCAAGAAGGCTATATCGGCGCCATGCTCTTTGTGATTCCCGGCTTTCCCCTCATTACGGCAGGCCTTGACATCGCTAAGCTCGACATGCGAAGCGGTATCGAGCGTCTTTCGTATGCCGTATCGATTATTGTGATGGCGACCCTCGTAGGTTGGATGGTTGCCGAGTGTGTGGGACTGGCGCCGGATGACTTCGCCCCGCTCGGCCTCTCACCGTTGGCTCTTACGCTCTTGCGCATACTGATGAGCTTTATCGGCGTATTTGGCTTCTCGGTTATGTTCAACAGCCCGGTAAAGATGGCAGCAGCGGCAGGGCTCATCGGCGCCGTGTCTAATACCTTGCGCCTTACGCTCGTCGATGCGCCGACGCTGCTTCCCTTCTTGGGCCTGAGTGCGGGCATGCCTCCCGAGGCGGCTGCGTTTACTGGTGCGTTGGTATCGGGGCTGCTCGCGAGCTTAGCCGAAATCAAGCTCACCTACCCACGTATCGCCCTCACGGTGCCATCGATTGTCATTATGGTGCCGGGCTTGTATCTGTATCGCTCGATGTATTACATGTGCACCTTCGACACGGTCAATATGCTCGGCTGGTTTGTGCGTGCAGTGCTCATCGTGGCGTTTTTGCCCGTTGGCCTGGGTGTGGCGCGTACGCTCACCGACCCTCGCTGGCGCCACACCAGCTAATTGGTGCAAATGAAACTGATCCGCAAAACATGAACGTGGATAATCTCCCGTTTTTGGCCTGTTTACGGGCTCAAAACGGGAGATTATCCACGCTCGTGGAATGGGTGTCCGAAAATCCACGCTCGTTGGGCCGATGCAGACGCACCTGGCAATTCCTTTTTTGTAGACGTTGTCGCGCGGCTACGGGCAGGAAAGGTCCCAACGGTTAACATATACTCCATATGGGTAAAGAGACCAAAGCGCTGCCGCGGGCGGCGCTTTGCGTTTGAAAAAACTAGCTCGTCTAAGAGGAACTAGCATGTTAGACCGTTTTACCGATCGCGCGCGCAAGGTCATGTCCATGGCCAAGCAAGAAGCGCTCGATCTTCACTCAAATAAGGTGGGTACCGAGCACCTGCTGCTCGCACTCGCCAAGGAGGACGAGGGCATTGCCGCCGAGGCACTGCGTTCGCTCGATATCTCCTACGACGACATCATGGATACTCTTAAAGAGGTCCAGACCACGGTTCCCGAGCCCAGTGAGGAGACCGAGGCGGCCAAGCTCGCCTTTACGCCGCTCGTCATTAGCGTGATGGAGCGTTCATTCCGCGTGGCGCGTGAAAACAACCAGACCTACGTGTCGACCGAGCACTTGCTGATCGGCATCGTCGAAGAGGGCAACGGCATGGCCATGGACATCCTCATGCGCCTGGGTGTGTCGTCCGCCTCCATCAAAAAGGCTATCGAGAAACTCACCGCCAAGGACCAGGATAAGAAGCGCCCGCTCGCTGGCGCCGGTGCTGGTCGTCCCGGTACGGGCCTGCCGTTCTTTAGCGGCTCGGATGCCTCCCAGCAAAAGGGGAGCGGCACCGATACACTTAAGCAGTTCGCGACCAACCTTACGCAGAAGGCGCGCGACGGCGAACTCGATCCGGTGATTGGCCGCGAAAAGGAAGTCCAGCGTATGATGGAGATCCTTTCGCGCCGCACCAAGAACAACCCTCTTATCCTGGGCGATCCCGGCGTGGGCAAAACGGCCATCGTCGAGGGACTGGCGCAACAGATTGCTGCCGGCAACGTGCCCGAGAACCTCATGAACCAGAATATCTGGACGCTCGACCTGCCGGGTCTCGTTGCGGGCGCCAAGTATCGCGGTGAGTTCGAGGAGCGCCTCAAGAACGTGATCCAGGAGGCAACCGAGGCCGACGACGTCATCTTGTTTATCGATGAGATGCACACCATCATCGGTGCCGGTTCTGCCGAGGGCTCCATCGACGCGAGCTCCATGCTCAAGCCCGTGCTCGCGCGCGGTGCCTTCCAGATTATCGGCGCCACCACGGCCGAGGAATTCCGCAAGTACCTCACCAAGGACCCGGCCTTCGAGCGTCGCTTCCAGACCATCGATGTCGAGGAGCCGAGCGTCGAGGACACGGTCAAGATCCTGACCGCGCTCAAGCCGCGCTACGAGGAGCACCACCATGTGCGCTATACGCAGGGTGCTATCGAGGCCGCCGCGAACCTTTCCAACCGCTACATCCAGGATCGCTTCCTGCCCGATAAGGCCATCGACCTCATTGACGAGGCCGGTGCCCGCGCCCGCATCGCCGCTAACCGCGCGCCCGAGCCGGTGCGCGAGGCCGAGCATCGCATAGAGGAGCTCAAGGCCGCCGCGCAGGAGGCCACCGAGAGCGACGACATGAACAAGGCTGCCGAGATCACCGAGCAGCAGAAGGCTGCCGAGATTGAGCTCGCCGAGGCCAAGGCTGCCTGGACGGCCGAGCTCGACGCCAGCCCGCTCACCATCGATGTCTCCCAGATCGCCGATATCGTGTCCGTGACCTCGGGCGTGCCGGTGTCCTCGCTTACCGAGAGCGAGAGCCGTCGCCTGCTGCAGGCCGAAAGCGTGCTCAAGACCCGCATTATCGGTCAGGATGAGGCTGTCGAGGCAGTTGCCAAGGCCGTGCGCCGCAGCCGCTCGCCGCTCAAGGATCCGCGTCGCCCCGGCGGCAGCTTTATCTTCCTGGGTCCCACCGGCACGGGCAAGACCGAGCTCGCCAAGACGCTCGCCGAGTATCTCTTTGGCAGCAAGGACGCGCTCATCAGCTTCGACATGTCCGAGTTCGGTAGCGAGTTCGAGGTCTCCAAGCTCATCGGTAGCCCTCCGGGCTACGTCGGTCACGACGAGGGCGGCCAGCTCACCAAGGCCGTTCGTCGCCACCCGTACTCGGTCGTGCTGTTCGACGAGATCGAGAAGGCGCACCCCGATATCTTCAACATCTTGCTGCAGGTGCTGGAGGAGGGCCGCCTGACCGATAGCCAGGGCAAGACGGTCGACTTCCGCAACACCGTGATCATCATGACGTCCAATGTGGGCGCCCGCGAGATTGCGCAGGATGCGAGCGTGGGCTTTGGCACCACCGGCGAGCAGGGTCTCACGTCGAGTGAGATCCGTGGTCGCGCGATGGGCGAGCTCAAGCGCCTGTTCCGCCCCGAGCTGCTCAACCGTATCGACGACATCGTGGTGTTCCAGAAGCTCTCGGGCGAGAATCTCACCAAGATCGCGCACCTGCTGGTGGACGACCTGCGCCAGCGTCTGATTGCCAACGGCATGAACATCAAGCTCACCGATGCGGCCTATGACAAGATCGTGGCCGAGGGCACCGACCTCACCAACGGTGCGCGTCCGCTGCGCCGTGCTATTCAAAAGCTCATCGAGGACCCGCTGTCCGAGGAGCTGCTGGCCGGCGAGTGGGGCGAGGGCGATACCGTCCTGTGCGACGTGGCCGATGGCAAGTTTGTCTTTAGCCACGGCACGGGCGAGATCCCGGCACCGCGTCCGGCGGGCACGCTCGGTGGTGATATCGCCCCGGCGGCACCGCGCACTGGCAACGCCGCGCCCGTGAGCGGCGGCGTGACCTCGGGCCCCGGCGGCATGATGCAAGCCGGTTCCGGCGCGCTGTAGGGCGTAACAAAACCTTGTGTCCACGAGGGCGTTCCAAAGGAGCGCCCTTTTTCTGTTGGAAAGCCCCCTTCGTTCAAAGTAGATCTCATTAAACATATCAATGGCGTATGCATAAACGTTGATCAAGCGTTGAGGTTGGTTGAAGGGTCCAACGTCCCTTCGGCGCGGCCCGTCTAACCTGCTTTATCTTAATAAAGTGGCGTCTCCCCACCGTTAGCCGATGATGTAAGGGCGCTCGGCGTTTTCGACTGGTTTATGCACGCAAAGTCTGGGAATATACAAGGCGCATGTCTTACTGTCTAACCAGTTGCGCCAAGGAGGCACCATGGATTACAAGATCACCGGCTACGAGCCCGCCCAGCTGTTCCATTTCTTTGAGGAGGTCAGCGCGATCCCCCGTGGGTCTGGCAACGAGAAGGGCATCAGCGATTTCCTGGTTGCGTTTGCCAAGGAGCGCGGCCTCGATGTGTACCAGGACGAGGTCTACAACGTCATCATTCGCAAGCCCGCTTCTGCCGGCGCCGAGAATGCCCCGACTGTGATGCTGCAGGGCCACATCGATATGGTGTGCGACAAGTTGGGCTCTGTTGAGCACGACTTTACGACCGACGGTATCGACCTGGTCGTGAAGGACGGCGTCCTCACCGCTAACGGCACCACCCTGGGCGCCGACAACGGTATTGCTGTCGCTCTGATGCTTACTGTGCTCAATGACGATTCGATTGCTCACCCCGCCCTCGAGTGCGTATTCACCACCGACGAGGAGACTGGCCTAGTCGGCGCCGAGACGCTCGACAAGTCCCAGATTAGCGCCCGCACCATGATTAACCTTGACTCCGAGGAAGAGGGCGTTGCCACCGTCAGCTGCGCCGGCGGCGTCGTTGTTACCTACACCTGCCCCATCGTGCGCGAGCACAAGACCGGCAGCACCCTCACGCTCGACATCTCCGGCCTACTGGGTGGTCATTCCGGCAACGATATCAACCTGGAGCGCGGCAACGGCAACCTCATCATGGCCCGCATCATCGACCGCCTGATGGTCGCCGGCGAGCCCTCCATCGTTAGCTTTAACGGCGGCACTAAGGACAACGCCATCAACCGTGAGTGCAAGGCCGAGCTGGTTTACGCCGACCACGCTGCCGCCGAGGCCGCGGCCCAGATCGCAAAGGACATCATCGCCGACGTCACTGCCGAGCTCGAGGTCTTCGACCCCGGCTTTACCTGCACCGTCGAGATTGCCGACGACGCCGAGGTCGAGGCCATGGATCAGAAGTCCGCGCTTGCCCTCATCCGCGCCCTGCGTCTTGCCCCTAATGGCGTGATTCGCCGCAACGTCGCCACCGACGGCTCCGTCGAGGTTTCCTCCAACATCGGCGTGGTCGCCACTTCCGACGACCAGGTCAAGATCATGCTGTCCCCGCGCTCCTCGATCACCTCGCTGCAGAACGAGTTCAAGGACCGCCTGCAGACGCTGGCCGATGTCTTGGGCTTCGACGCTAAGTTTGAGTTCGAGTATCCCGGCTGGAGCTATGCCGAGCATTCGCCGGTCCGCGACGTTTTTGTCGAGAGCTATCGCGAGCTCTTTGGCTCCGAGCTGCGCATCGAGTCCATTCACGCTGGCCTTGAGTGCGGCCTGTTTGCTGAGGCCCTGCACGGCCTGGACGCCATCGCCGTGGGCCCGACGCTCTCCGATGTCCACACCCCGGACGAGAGCATGGAGCTCGCTTCTGCCGAGCGCTTCTACGAGCTGCTCATCGACGTCCTCAAGCGCCTTGCCGCGTAAGGGTCGCGCTAGCAGCAGTTCGAGCCACGTGCTAGCGGATTGCAAATGACATTACGAGAGGGGGCATCCGAACTTTTGCGACAGGTGCCCCCTCTCTTCTTTTAAGAAATGGGAAATTGCCTGGCGTCTAACCCATATCACCCTTTAGTCAATTTGGAACGTGTCTCTATAGTTTTGTCCACTCTCCCGGGACGACCCCGCCTTCCTTGAGGCGCGTCGGGAGGCTCGGCGTTACAGAGACGGCAAGGCCGGACGGGGATTACCTCTTCGCGATGGAGGGGAACCCCCGGCGCTGGAGGGCGACGGGGAAGAGCCATGCGATCAAAACGGGGAGCAGCGACTGCCGAAAGTTGATCGTCTCGCACAAGCGCCAGCACGACATTCGGGCTTTCGGATCCTAGGGAGCGGATGGCCGGGGCGGAGATTCCGGTTCAGAGTCAGAGAAGAAGAGGTGAAGGCTTGAGCCCCGGTGGAGGGAATTAGTGCCTTCCCGGGCGTAGCGCCATGTCTCCTCCACGGTATCGCCCGGAACCTTTACGTCCCCGCTTCGGAGCAGATTGATGAAACCCTCGGGGTCGTTCCGGTATTTCTTGCCGAAGGCTGCGGAAAGCTGCCTCTTCTCGTCATCGCTGAATTCGCGTACGGAGCCGTAGAGCGCATGCTCGAGGTTGCGGGACATGAAGTAGACTCTGTAGGGGACTGCGTGTTTTCTGTGCTTGAGCTCGCGCGTGCCCGCGAGCTCAAGCAGCGCGGCAGACTTTCTCTCGTTTCTGTCTACCACCCTAGCGGTGTCCCGGGCGGTGATAGAGTCGCGGCCATAGACGAATCCATCGCAGTCCCCCTCGACGATGCACTCGTTCGGTATGAAGGCGCCGTCCAGGTCGACGATGTGGATGATCCGGTCGAGGTCGGTCCATTCGTACTCGTGCCGCGACGCGATGCGGTCGACGACGAACTGGCGCACGGTGTCGCGCACCCTGTCCTTGACGGCGAAGGAGGCCTCCCATGAGAAGGGTCGCACCGTGGTAACGTCGCAGTGGAAGGCGAGCGCCCTCGCCTCGGGCGGTGCACCGTTTGCGGCGAAGTTGAGCGCGGCCTGCATGGGCTCGAGGAGCGCGTTTTCATCGCTCGGCCCCTCCACGAGAATCAGGACGACCCGCTTCTCCCTTGCCATGGTCACTCGCCTCCCATGGAGGACAGAAGGGAGTCGAAGTCGAGGGCCTGGGGGCTTCCAGCCTCAAGGAGGGCGGAGCCTATCGCGGAGGTTCTGGTCGGCTCGTACAGCTGTTCCTTCTGCCCCCCGAGGTTGATGGCTCTCAGGTATTGGTTCCTGAGGTTGTTCGAGGGTGCCATGCCCCGGAACCCGATGTAGCGGTTGTTGGGGTTGGAGGTCGAGAAGACGAGGCATCCGACCGGGAGACATTCAAGCGCTCGCAGGTTGTGAGCGGTGAAGATGAGCTGGCCCTTGCCCTGCTCGGTCACGACTTCGAGGAGCTCGCCGAGCAGGAACTCGAACACTCCGGAGTCGATCTCGTCAACGACGAGACAGGCGCTGTCGTCATTGAAGACGTTTATCAGCCAGCCGAGCATCGATGCGATCTTCTTGATTCCTTCCGATTCTGTTCTGAAGGGGACGCGTACCCCCTGCCGGCATGATAGGAGCTCGACGCGCTCGCCCGGTGTGCCGTCTTCCATCGTTTCGCCGTGGAGGGTGTTCACTTGGATGCTGAGTCCCGGAACGATTGCCCCAAGCGCGCAGTTGATGGTCTCGACGGTCTTGCGGACCGAGTCGCAGACTTCTGAGGGGAGGACCGTTGTCTGATCGATAGGGAGTGACACGTCGCGGATGACAGGGGCCTTTCCGGCCTCCTCGGGTGACCATCCGCCTGTGCTGCTGCCCGGGGAGGCGAGGAGGAAGATGTTGAACGCCAGCGCCGCGCTTCGGCGCGTGTCACAGACCCTCATCTTATCGTCGGCGAACCTGTTCAGGAGCGTCGTGGAGTCCATGAGTGGAACCAATACGCTCTCGTACGCCGTCCTCGCCGCCTCGGATAGGGAGTTATTTCCGAGGCGCTCGAGATAGGACTTTCTCGCGGCGACCGCGAAGGCGACCATGGCGTTCGAGAACAGCTTCGAGGAGCCCTGCAGGTCGGGGGAGCGCCGTGCGACGGTGAGGTCGAGGTCGGCCTCCCTTCCGGCGAGATTTCTGAGTGCCCGCCACCTGTTGACGGGCTTCAGGTTCTGGCTGTCCTCGGTATCGGCCGCATCGTAGGCGGCGAGCCTTCTCTTGACGAGCCCCTCGGCGCGGACGGAGAGGTCCTCGGAGAGGAGGCGCGGTCTGTCGTCGAGCCTGTCGAAGGAGAACGAGTAGCAAACTGTGAAGGGCTTCCCGGCCGCTACGGTGCCGCCGAGCCCGCCTACGAAGCCGAGCGAGGAAGGGGAACCCTCCGTCACCTCGACCTCGATGCTGATTTTGGCGCACTCGGCAGAGGGGCCGATCAGATCGACGCTTTCACGGTCGAGCGGAAAGCCGCACATCAAATCCTGGACTCGCGCGAGGGATTCGACGACGGCGGTCTTGCCCGATCCGTTCTGACCGTATATTCCCATCACGCTGGAACCGAAGGGGCTGTCCTTGAAGCCGATCGTGCCGTTAGCAACGTTTTTCACATTTGAGAGCTCTATGGAGCGAATACGGATCATGGTGCCCTCCTTGAACACAATTTATATTACTATATATCGAATAATCGATATAAAATCAAGATAACAATTATTAAGAATGGAAATGAGATCAACCAATAATTAAAACAAATTTGCATTCAAGCTATTATTTTTACTTGATTTAAGACGGAGTGGAATGTGAGCGCACAAGGAGATGCGGAATCGATGAGAGCCTCGAAAAAAATTACTGCAGTGTTATCATCTTTCATCCTCTCTATTCTTCCATTTCTGATTCTATGGGCGGCTTGGTCAGCCCTCCCTGATACAATTCCCGCTCATTGGAGTGGGGGTGTGGTTGATCGATGGGGTAATAAGCTTGAATTGCTGGTTGTTCCGCTGTTTTCTCTGATTGGTTCTATTGCAATTTCTGTGTACCTTATTGTTTCCACGCGGCGAAGAGAGTTCGCGGATTTCTCTGTTCGAATGCGACGGGACTTTCTTGCGTGCTATATTTCTAGCCTTCTTTTATCGACAACCTGCTCAGTGATAATTGCCGTTTGGGTTCAGTTGATTCTTACGCAAAACACTGCGGTTGATGGGGGGCTTGGACTATCGATCCTGTATTCCCTTCCCGGGCTATATGTGATCTTGTGCGCTTTGCCGCCTTTTTATGCGAGCGGCGAGAGCAAAAAGGCAGAGCGCCTGATAACAGTTCTTATTGGCGGCGCGGAGATTGTTCTTTGTGGAATAGTGTTTGAAGGTTCGGCTGCCTCTTATGCGATGATTGGACTGATGATTCTGTTCTGTGCGTTTGAGATTGTGTCACAGGTAAGGGATAACCGGTCCTTATGAGTTGAATTACGCGCGTGCGGATATAAAGGTTGGCATGTTAAGCTGGTCGTTTTCTCGTTCTGGGACATTTGCAGTAGGATGAGTGGGACTAGGCGCGCTGCGGTGTGATGGTTGAGACTTGTATCGCTGCAATTCCGCTGATGCACATTTTGCTATTGGGCTTGAAGGTGGGACCGACAGGCCTTTGTTTGGGATGTTCTGGTCGTCCAACGCGTGTTGCACGGCTTTATATTGTTACGCTCGTTCGGCGCTCCGTTGGAGCATTTCCGGGTTTGTCGGCATCATGACTTGACCAAGTGACACGCTTGCCGGGACGGTTGTAACGCCGCGCCGGTTCCGTGTGCTCCTTCGTTGTTGGCCTGTCCAGCCGGGGGCGGATTCGGCCTCATGTTGTGGCGCACGGCCTTCAGGGGCTTCCCCTGGCGAGCTATGTTCGTCCGTATGGGTAAGGGTCGGTTTGAGCTGACAATCCCGTGCCGGAAGAGGCTTGCACCATGCGTACGATGATAGAGATTGAGTGGCTGGACGGCCGTATGACGAAGGTGCCGGAGCTCGTCCTGGGCGATGCGTTCGGCGAGAGCGTCCAGGCGGAGCTCGATTTCGGGTTCGATGACGTGTCGGAGGGCCTTTGGGTCGAGGTGCGCCATCACGAGCCGGATGAGGGCTCGGGCGGCGACCCGCGCGGGAGGGGCTGCGCGCTGTACGCGGACTGCCGGTGCAGCCTGGTCGAACCGTCGGACCTCGAGCGCGTCTTCTGCATCCTTTACGAGGGGCAGCCGAGGGTCTGCCGCGTCGCGGGGGAGCTAGGGGTCCCCGTGTCGGCGGTGAACGCGGCCGCTGCGTGGGAATCCGGGATGGGGGCGGGTTTCGAAACGCCTGCGGAGGGGAGAACCCCGTTGGGCGGGGACTATTCGTGATGCTACTGGCGTTGAGTTTTGAGCGATTGTGTTTGGCGTTACAGCGCCAAAATCCCCAGATGCTCAAGCAAGATCTTAAGTCCGATGAGGATGAGCACGATGCCGCCCACGATGGTGGCGGGTTTTTCGTAGCGCGCGCCAAAGGTGTGGCCGATCGCTACGCCGGCGACGGAGAAGATAAACGTTGTGACGCCGATAAGCGATACAGCGGGCACGATGTCGACCGAGAGCGCGGCAAATGAGATGCCTACGGCCAGGGCGTCGATTGAGGTGGCGATGGCGAGGATCAGGTACTCGCCCAGTTCAATCTTTTCGGCATCCTTGCCGTCGCCTTCATCCTCGTCCTCGGTAAAGGCCTCCCACAGCATTTTGCCGCCGATGAAGGCCAAAAGGATAAAGGCGATCCAATGGTCGATGGGTCCGATGATGCCCATGAATTGACTGCCAAGCGCCCATCCGATTACGGGCATGCCGGCCTGAAAGTCGCCAAAGAACAGGCCGAGCACCACGGCGACTTTAAGGTTGATCTTCTTCATGCCAAGGCCCTTGCAGATGGATACGGCAAAGGCGTCCATCGAAAGGCCAACGGCGAGCAGCACGAGCTCTGCGAGTCCCATAGTCTGGCTCCCTCTCTGCGGGCGGGCCCGCGTGTACCTCATGGGGGAGCAACAAAAAAGACCCGTGGCGTACGCGTTGCGCGCACAGCCACGAGTCTCGTTCATTAAGGCAAGCCAGGCCGCATCGGCCAGTGTGTTGACTTGCCGCGCCACCGGAGGCGAACCCGATCACGCGACTACCCCCTCATTTATGCGAATCCCGATGCTACCACATAAGCAGCTCATTTGGATTGGGGCTCTCAGCTGTGTTCGCTCATTCTGTAAGCATCGGATTTTGCGGGCGTCACAGGGGCAAACCGTGAGAAACTTATTGACGTTTATGGAGCGTATACGATGGGAGCGATGCCTTGGATAAGAACGAGTTGCAAAAGCGTATGGAACAGGCCATTCGCCTGACTGCCCCCGGCCAGCCGATCCGCACCGCCCTCGACATGATCATTGCCGGTCACCTGGGTGCCCTTATCTGCGTCGGCGACACCGAAAACGTGCTCGCTGCCGGCAACGACGGCTTCCCGCTCAACATTTCGTTTACCTCGAACCGCCTGTTCGAGCTTTCCAAGATGGACGGCGCCATCGTTATCGATGGCGACCTCACCCAGATCCTGCGCGCCAACTTCCACCTCAATCCCGATCCCTCGCTCGCCACGAGTGAGACGGGCATGCGTCACCGTACCGCCGCTCGCATGTCGGTGCTCACCGACGCCATCGTGATCTCGGTTTCGGCCCGTCGTGCCGTCGTCAACGTGTACGTCCACGGCAAGAGCTACGAGATCCAGCCCGTCACCACCATCATGAGCTCGGTCAACCAGCTCGTCGCCACGCTCCAGACCACCCGTCAGTCGCTCGACCGCTCCTTGCTGCGCCTGACGGCCCTCGAGCTCGACGACTACGTCACGCTCGCCGACATCACCGGCATTTTCTCGAGTTTCGAGATCATGCAGCAGGCAAAGACCGAGCTTAAGGATTGCATCGTCAAGTTGGGCAACCAGGGCAAGCTCGTGCAGATGCAGCTCGAGCAGCTCGCCGGCTCCAGCATGGATACCGAATACGACCTGATGATTCGCGACTACGCGAGTGATTCTTCCGAGGCTAATGCCGAGAAGATTCGCGCCAACCTGAGCCGTATGACACCTAAGGACCTGTCCGACCCGCAGCATGTGGCGGCAGTTCTGGGCTACGACGACCTGGACGAGGACTCCGTCATGACACCGCTGGGCCTGCGCACACTTTCGCGCGTGTCCGTCGTGCGCGACGGCGTGGCCGAGAAGATCGTCGACGAGTATGGATCGCTGCAGGAGCTCATGGACGACATCAGCGAAGATCCGGAGCGCCTGGGCGACTTTGGCGTCAATAACCCTGCCATTCTTGCGGACTCGCTGTACCGCATGAAGGGCACCAAACAGGGAAACGCATAATGGCGCCCGTATGTGCCGTGGTCGTTGCCGGTGGCAGCGGCCAGCGCTTTGGAAATCCCGGCGGCAAGCAGCTCGTTAACGTGGCGGGCCGTCCGCTCATGAGCTGGTCCATCCGCGCGTTCGATCGTAGCGACAAGGTCGGCCACATCGTGGTGGTTTGCCCTGCCGAGCGCCGTGCCGAGATGCGCCGCCTGGCCATCGACCCGTTTGACTACGACACGCCCATCAGCTTTGCCGATGCCGGCGATACCCGCCAGGACTCCACCCGCGCCGGCGTGCACGCGGTGCCGGCGGGTTTCGAATATGTCGCTATCCACGACGGCGCCCGTCCGCTCATTACCACCGAGGCTATCGACCATGCGATCGACGTGCTTGTGGGCGACCGCGCCCTCGACGGTGTCGTGTGCGGTCAGCCCGCGATCGACACGCTCAAGATTGTCGACGGCGATAATATTGTCGAGACACCGCCGCGCGAGCTCTATTGGGCCGCGCAGACGCCGCAGATCTTTAGCGTCGACGCCATGAAGCGCGCCCACACCGCAGCTATCGCCGAGGGATTTATCGGGACCGACGATTCTTCGCTGGTCGAGCGCATGGGCGGGCGTGTCCGCTGTGTCCAGAGCCCGCGCGATAACCTTAAGGTGACGGTGCCCGAGGACCTGCGTCCCGTAACCGCGATTCTGCTTGGCCGCATGGCCGAGGGAGAGGACCTTCCCCATGTTCAGTAACCTGCGCATTGGCCACGGCTACGACGTCCACCGTTTGGTGGAGGGGCGTCGATGTATCATCGGCGGGGTCGACATTCCCTACGAGCGCGGCCTGCTGGGCCACTCGGATGCCGATGTGCTCGCGCACGCCTTGGCCGACGCCATTCTGGGCGCCTGCCGCGGGGGAGACATCGGCAAGCTATTCCCCGACACCGATCCCGCCTACGAGGGTGCCGATTCGATGGTGCTGCTCGCTCGCGTGATGGACTATGCGCGCGAGCTGGGCTTTGAGTTTGTCGATGCCGATTGCACCATTGCCTGTCAGCAACCCAAGATCACTCCGCACCGCGATGCCATGCGCGCCAACCTTGCCCATGCCCTGGGCGTCGACGTCGAAAACGTGGGCGTCGCCGCCACCACGACCGAAAAGCTCGGTTGGGAAGGCCAAGGCGAGGGAATTGGCGCCTGGGCCGTCTGCCTGCTACAGAAAACCGTTAAGGAGTAACGAATGCGTATCTACAACAGCGCTACCCATAAAAAGGAAGAGTTCCAGCCCATCGAGTCCGGCAAGGTCCGCATGTACGTGTGCGGCCCCACGGTCTACGACAACATCCACATCGGCAATGCCCGCACGTTCATCAGCTTTGACGTGATTCGTCGCTGGCTCATCGCGAGCGGCTACGAGGTCACGTTCGCCCAGAACCTCACCGACGTCGACGACAAGATCATCAAGCGCGCCAACGAGCAGGGCCGTACGGCTGCCGAGGTCGCGACGGAGTTCTCCGACAAGTTCATCGGCGTCATGCGTGCCGCCAACGTGCTCGATCCCGATGTGCGCCCCCGCGCCACCAAAGAGATCGGCCCCATGATCGCCATGATCAAGACGCTCATCGAGCAGGGCCACGCCTACGCCGCCGATAACGGCGACGTGTACTTTGCCGTGCGCAGCGATTCCAACTATGGTCAGGTCTCGGGCCGCAACATCGACGACCTTATGGTTGGCGCGCGCATCGAGGAGAACGAGGACAAGAACGACCCGCTCGACTTTGCCCTGTGGAAGGCTGCCAAGCCCGGCGAGCCCAGCTGGCCGAGCCCCTGGGGCGAGGGCCGTCCCGGTTGGCACACCGAGTGCGCCGCCATGGTGCATCGCTACCTGGGCACCCCGATCGACATCCACGGCGGCGGCTCCGACCTTGCCTTCCCGCATCACGAGAACGAGTGCGCCCAGGCCACCTGCGCCTGGCACCAGGGCTTCTCCAACACCTGGATGCACACGGGCATGCTGCTGGTAGACGGCGAGAAAATGTCCAAGTCGCTCGGCAACTTCTTTACGCTGGCCGAGGTCCTCGAGCAGCATTCCGCTGCCGCCCTGCGCCTGCTGATGCTGCAGACGAGCTATCGCTCGCCGCTCGACTTTTCTTGGGAGCGCTTGGAGGGTGCCGAGAACTCGCTCACGCGTATCGCCGGTACGGTCGAGAACCTGCGCTGGGCCGCGAACCATGCGACGGTCGATGCCGATGAGGCAGCATCCGAGGCGTTTGCCGCCAAGGCCGCCGAGACCCGTGCCACCTTTAAGGAGTGCATGGACGACGACTTTAACACCGCCGGTGCCATGGGTGCCGTCTTTGGCTTTGTGACCGAGTGCAACCAGTACCTGGAGCAGGCGGGCGACGCTGCCGACAAGGCCGCCGCGCTTGCCGCCGCCGATACGCTGGTCGAGCTGCTCGATACGTTTGGCGTTGAGCTCCCCGAGCCCAAGGTCGAGCTGCCGCTGGGTCTGCTGGGTGTTGCCGCCGGCCTGGTCGCCTACACGGGCGAAGACGTGGACGAGGCCGCTGCCAAGATTCTCGAGGCCCGCGCCGAGGCCCGCGCTGCCAAGAACTGGGATCTGGCCGACGCCATCCGCGACCAGCTCAAGGACCTGGGCCTCACCATTGAGGATACTGCCGCGGGCACTCGTATTAAATCTCTCTAATCCCCGCGGGTTTCCCAAGCACCCGACCTTGCCGTTCAAACCGTCGCTCGCGTACTCAAGTACGCGTCGCTCCTCTTTCACGGCCATCTCGGACACTTGGAAAACCCGTGCCGACCGCCCGAGCCACGGCACCTTGCCTTTCAATCGTCGGGCATGACCTCAAGGTCTATGCCCTCCTCTTTCAAGGCAATCTGCCGCACCTCGGGCGGTCGGTCTATTCGTTTCGTTTGATAGTTGTATTTAGGAGGTCGCTTTATGGCCGACAATCGCAAGCGTGCGCCTCGTGGCGGCAAGCAGGCCGCTTCTGGCTCGCGTCCGATTCGCCGAAATGATCGCGCTGCCGCTTCCAAGGGCCAGCGCGATCGCGCCCAGGCCGCACGTCCGCAGCGCGATCGCAACCGCGATGCTGTCCAGGCTCCCAAGGGCGAGTTTATCGAAGGTCGCCGTGCTGCCGCCGAGGCCCTGCGCACCGGCTTTCCCGTCAAGTGCGCGCTCATCGCCGAGGGCGGGGAGCGCGATGCCGCTCTGTCGCGCCTGGTCGATGACCTCAACGCCACGGGCGTCCGCATTAAGTATGTGCCGCGCGCGCAGCTCGATGCGCTGTCGAGCCATGGCGCTCACCAGGGCATTGCGCTCGAGGTGGGCAACTTCCCTTACGCCGATGTCGCCGACATCCTCGACCGCTCAGGCGAGGGCCCGGCGCTTGTCGTGGTGCTCGACCATGTGACCGACGACGGTAACTTTGGCGCCATCGTGCGCTCTGCCGAGGTTGTGGGCGCAGCGGGCGTCATCATCGCCAACAAGCGTGCCGCCGGCGTGACCGTGGGCAGCTACAAGACCTCCGCCGGCGCCGTCATGCATCTGCCTATCGCGCAGGTGCCCAATATCGCCCGTGCGCTCGATGACCTCAAGGCCGCCGGCTTTTGGGTGGGTGGCGCTTCCGAGCATGCCGAGGGCAGCTGCTGGGATGCTCCCTTCGAGGGCCGCGTGGCGCTCGTCATGGGCTCCGAGGGCGACGGCATCTCGCGTCTGGTGCTCGAGAAATGTGACTTTTTGACCAAGCTTCCCCAGCGCGGCATGACCGAGAGTCTCAACGTGGCCCAGGCGACCACCGCGCTGTGCTTTGAGTGGCTGCGCCGCAACGCCGGCGAGCTCATGGGGGAGGAGTAGCGCATGTCCAAGAAGAACCGCGCCAAATCCAAGGCCAAGCGCTTTGGCGAAGGCTCGGCCAAGCCGATTGTTTCGGCCGCGACCTATGGCGTGGGCGGCAATGCGTTTGCGCAGGCCATCGCCGACCCGGTCTCGACGGTGCACTCCAATAAGCCCGAGCTGCTGGTGGTCGACGGCTACAACGTGATCCACTGCACGCCGCGCTACGAAAAGCTCGTCTACGACCATTCCGATGATCCGTATTCCAGCGACGTTCACGATATGGCGCGCACGGCACTCATCAACGATGTTGCCGCGTTTGCCCAGGGCCGCTACGAGGCCGTAATCGTGTTTGACGGCGCGGGCAATATCTCCAGCGAGCGCCCCAACCTGCCCGCCCGCGGCGTGCGCATCGAGTTTTCGCCGACGGGCGTATCGGCCGACACCGTGGTGCAGAAGCTCTGCATCGAGGCGCGCGAGGAAGGCCGCGCGTGCTCCGTGGTGTCGAGCGACGGCACGATCCAGGCCGTCGTCATGGGTAAGGGCGTTACGCGCATCTCGAGCCGCATGCTGGTGGACGAGATCAAGCAGATAGATAACGATGTTCACGAGGCAGAGGAAGCTCCGCAGATCAAGATGACCCTGGGCAGCCGCCTGAGCCCCGATGCCCTGGCCAAGCTCAAGGCCCTTCGCGGGAGGTAGGGGATTATCCATAGAGACCCGTTTCCCAATTGGCCGGTCCGTTGATTTGTAATCAACGGACTGTGGGTTGCCGCCGCCAGAACGAATTGTTTTTGGTTTTGACGAACAGATAAGACTGTTCGTTCTGACGAATGGTTTTTGAGATGTGGTCGGTCGAAGGGTCTGTTGCGCCCCGTCCTCAATTCCTTTATCCTAAACAGGCTTCGCGCGAAAGCGCCAAGTGTGCCAGTGTGGCGCAACGGTAGCGCAACTGATTTGTAATCAGTGGGTTGCGGGTTCGATTCCTGTCACTGGCTCCATGAGTTTTTGCAGGTCAGAGGCGGTATAGCCTCTGATTCTGCCTTCTCATGCAACAGCTCATGCAACAAACATGCAACAATTAAATCGGAATTGCATTTATGTGTGTTTTGTGACCGATGCTCATTGTCAATAAACGTGTGCAATGAGGCGGGAAAAGCCAAGCTTACAGTTGCTGTCTCCATAAGAGTTTTGGGCTTTGTGTCTCCAACTGGGATAGGGCGGAGAGTGACCAAGGCGCTGAGAGCTTCGATGCTGCTTCTCGAAAGGTCGCACGCCGTACACGGCTCCCTTTCCTGTAGCCCATGGGTATTACTATAGTCTAGATTTAATTCGGCGCGAGAAGTCAGGAGCGACAAGGATTTCCCGTCGTTTGTGAGCAAGGCGATTGAAAGGATCCATGATGATTAATGGCGTAGAGGACCCAACGGTTGCCAATATTCTGTCGACCGATATGCTAAAAATCTATGACATTCCTCGTTACCAGCGCGAATACACTTGGAATCAGCGCGACTGGGCGAATCTCTATGACGATATCACCCAAAACGACGCCGGCTACTTCCTGGGCTCGTTTATTGTCGTGAACGGGACTGTGAATTCCAAGATGGATACCATTCACTATGAAGTTATCGATGGCCAGCAACGTCTGACGACGCTCAGCCTTTTCCTTGCCGCTCTCTATGCTCGCATCATGGAACATAAGGATTCTATCGATGACGACATGATGTTGGACGATATCCGACCCCTGCGCAATCGTCTGATCTTGAAATCTGACAAGGCAATGACACGCGTTATTCCTCAGGTCCAGAATCATAACCTTGAGGATTACCGTTGGATCTTGAAGGAACATATCGGCCTAGATGCGATTATGCAAAAGCCGAAGTTCCTTGGTCTGAGAAAGATGTCTAAGGCATTCAACTATTTTTACGATCGACTGGGTGAGGATGTTGGGGACAGGGGCGGAATCGAGTGCGTTCGCTACCTGCTTGATATCTGCAGGTTGGTGTGTTCGGCGGTCGTGGTCCAGATTACCGTTGATAGTCATGCTGACGCTTACACCTTGTTCGCGTCCCTTAACAACCGCGGTGTTCCCTTGAGCGCCGTCGATCTTATCAAGAATATGCTTCTCGGCAAGGTTGCCGGGGTGGATGACGGGCAGCTCGACTATTACTTCGAGCGCTGGCAGGAAGTGCTCCACAATCTCGGCGATGACTACAAGACGCAAGAGCGCTTCTTCCGCCAGAACTACGACGCCTTCCGCCGGGAGGTGAACAAGCCATTTATCGGCGAATCTGGTTCCCAGCTCCCCCTCGGCTCCGTTGCCACGCGGTCCAACCTTCTGAAAATCTACGAGAAGCGGATGGAAGCTGATGGCGGCGCCCTTAAGGTGCTGGACGAGCTGACCGAGAATTCTGCGCTCTACTCGAAGATCATTGGGCTCGATCAAGAGAGCCTGGATTCCGAGCTTTCGCATCAGCTTTTGGAGCTTTCGAGAGCGCAGGGCGTCGCATCTTACCTGATGCTGCTGTTCCTTTTCAAGAAGAAGGACCAGTTGGAGTTAAAAGATGAAACCCTCGCGCTTCTTGTCAGGCTCCTCGTCTGCTTCTTTGTCCGACGCAACCTCACTGATACACCTCCCACACGTGATCTTGAGAGACTTTTCATGAGTATTTGTGAGAGCCTCGAAAGTGAGGGACTCAAGGGCATTGCAGCCGCGGAGTACATCAAGAAGCGCCTCGTCGATGTGTCTGCCAGTGACACTTCCTTCAAAGAACGTCTTGAGGGGCCGATTTACGACGTCAATCCCGATATGACGCGCTACATCCTTACTGTTATCGCATCTCCGAGCGTTACGAAAGAGATGAAGTCACTTTGGGAACGATACGCCTCCGGAAACTACGTCTGGACAATCGAGCACATCTTCCCTCAGGGCAAGAACATTCCAGATGAATGGGTGAAGATGGTTGCGGACGGCGACATGTCTAAGGCGATTGAGGTGCAGGAGAAACAGGTCCACACGCTTGGAAATCTAACCATCACCGGGTATAACTCAAAGCTGAGCAACATGCCCTTTGTGACCAAGCGAGACCGCAAGGATGTTTACGGAGCGAATGTCGGATATCGCAACGGGTTGAATCTGAACGACGAGTTGGTAAACACGGATACCTGGACCAGCGAGCAGATTCAGGAGCGCACAGACAAGCTTGCTGGACTCACTTTGAAAGCTTTTGACTTTGACGAGATTAAGTTCTAGTGACCGCTAGTCAATATCTTGGGGACATTCAACCCAAACGATTCAATCTTGATCCGTAACATCTAGACCGGTATTTCTCTTCAAGCTGTTATAGATCGAGACATTGCCAAGGGACGGCCGATAACATCTCGATTTGTAACACGAAGAGGCTGAAAACCGTTCTGGCTGTTACAGAATGAGACGGAAGTTGGGGCTACTGTGAAGTATCTCGATCTGTAACAGATAGGGGAGGAATAACCCTCTTACTGTTACAGATCGAGACAAAGGCCGGACCGGTCCCGGTCATCGTCATCGAGCGAGGATTTTCGGACACACTAGAGTGGAAAATCTCCCGCCTGGAGAATGAGCGTGGATAATCGGCCACTTTGGCCTTAGAGCCGCGCTAAGAGCGGGAGATTATCCACGCTCGATCGTGCCGGGGAAGCCCGATCGCGACCTATGTAATAGTGCAAGAGGGCCGTTATCGAAGGTCGATGCTGTAGGCGTACTCCACCGTGCCAAAGTGTTCCCTCGGGAAATGTCAGCGCTACATGCAAATCCACTGTCCATCATATCTAAACTCAGTAAAACCGCAGGTCACGGCTATATAGATACGCCCGGCACCGTGTATCTAGAGGTTTTCGTTGACAGCCCCCAAGGTTGCATCGTATTATCTTTTTCGTTCGCGGGGGCGGCGGTCCAAAAGACCAAAGGACCTGCGGATACTTGAACGATTGGGAGTTTGCCCGAGTGGTTAATGGGGACGGGCTGTAAACCCGTTGGCTCTGCCTACATAGGTTCGAATCCTATAGCTCCCACCCGTCAAGTGCCTGTATAGCTCAGTCGGTAGAGCACTTCGTTGGTAACGAAGAGGTCACCAGTTCAAGTCTGGTTGCAGGCTCCATCCGGCGGTGTAGCTCAGTTGGTTAGAGCACACGGTTCATACCCGTGGCGTCACTGGTTCGAATCCAGTCACCGCTACCATAGGTAACACGGTGGCTTCTCAATAGTTTGTTGAGAGGCCACTATGGTATAAAGGCAAAGTCCCGTCCGGGGACGACCTGTTAAGAGGAGGGCTTTATGGCCAAAGAGAAGTTTGAGCGCACTAAGCCGCATGTTAACATCGGCACCATTGGTCACGTCGACCACGGCAAGACCACGCTGACCGCCGCCATCACCAAGGTTCTCTCTGAGACCGAGGGCTGCAAGGCTGACTTCACTGCGTTCGAGAACATCGACAAGGCTCCCGAGGAGCGCGAGCGCGGCATTACGATCTCTGTCTCCCACGTCGAGTACGAGACTGCTGCCCGTCACTACGCTCACGTTGACTGCCCGGGCCACGCTGACTACGTCAAGAACATGATCTCCGGCGCTGCTCAGATGGACGGCGCTATCCTGGTCATCGCTGCTACCGACGGCCCCATGGCTCAGACTCGCGAGCACATCCTGCTCGCCCGTCAGGTCGGCGTTCCCTACATCGTCGTCTTCCTGAACAAGTGCGACATGGTCGACGATGACGAGCTTATCGACCTCGTCGAGATGGAGACCCGTGAGCTCCTCTCCGAGTACGATTTCCCCGGCGACGACATCCCCGTCATCCGTGGTTCCGCTCTGGGCGCTCTCGAGGGCGACGCCAAGTGGATGGACGCTATCCGCGAGCTCATGAACGCCGTCGACGAGTACATCCCGACGCCTGCTCGTAACAACGACCTCCCGTTCCTGATGGCCGTTGAGGACGTTATGACCATCTCCGGCCGTGGTACCGTTGCTACCGGCCGTGTCGAGCGCGGTGAGCTCAAGCTCAACGAGCCCGTCGAGATCGTCGGCATCAAGGATACCCAGAACACCGTCGTTACCGGTATCGAGATGTTCCGTAAGTCCATGGACTTCTGCGAGGCTGGCGACAACGTCGGTCTGCTGCTCCGCGGCATCAAGCGCGAGGACATCGAGCGCGGCCAGGTTCTCTGCAAGCCCGGTTCGGTTACCCCGCACACCAAGTTCACCGGTGAGATTTACGTTCTGACCAAGGAGGAGGGCGGCCGTCACACCCCGTTCTTCGATGGTTATCGTCCTCAGTTCTACTTCCGTACCACCGACGTTACCGGTACGGTCAAGCTCCCCGAGGGCACCGAGATGGCTATGCCTGGTGACCACATCACCATCGAGGGCGACCTTATTCACCCGATCGCCATGGAGGAGGGCCTGCGCTTCGCTATCCGCGAGGGTGGCCACACCGTCGGTTCGGGCATCGTCTCCACGATCATTGAGTAAATAAGCTCTTTGATATAGCTGACTTAGAGAACCCGGCACTTATAGGGTGCCGGGTTCTTTTCTACGCGGGGCTTATTCCCTGCCGATTGCGCTTAGCTCGCCCATAAGCCAAGCGCGAGGGATTGATTAGATCTCGCTGGCTTCATTGATGTGTTCCAAATATGAATGGATCCACCGAGAACCAATTGACTCGAGGTTTTCATTGACAGCACTTACGTGGAGCTGATAAAGTAACAACTCGTGCCCGTACGGGGCGGAAATGAAAGGTTCAGGATACATGCGTACTCTAGTTACTCTTGCGTGCACTGAGTGCAAGCGCCGCAACTATACGACCACCAAGAATAAGTCGACCATGCCTGATCGTATGGAGATCAAGAAGTATTGCCCCTGGTGCCGTCACCACACGCTGCACAAAGAGACTCGCTAGTCTCTAGTCACATACGCCAGTAGTTCAATTGGTAGAGCATCGGTCTCCAAAACCGAGTGTTGAGGGTTCGAGTCCTTCCTGGCGTGCCAGTCATTATTCCGTAAGCTCCCAATTGGGGGCTTACGGTTTACTCATGTATAAGCGCATTGCGCGGAGGTAACCCAAATGGCCAACAAGAAGAACAAGAAGAAGGCACAGCAGCAGGCGCCTGCCAACAACGCTGCCGCCAACTCCAAGGTTGAGGCCAAGAAGGCCGTTGCCAAGAAGAGCGAGAAGGCTGCGAAGTCTAAGAAGAACGAGAAGCCTGGTTTCTTCGCCCGCACCAAGAAGTATTTCGCTTCGGTCAAGTCTGAGATGAAGCGTGTCACGTGGCCTGACAAGAAGGAGCTCGTGAACTACTCGGTCGTCGTTTGCGCTTCTCTGGTCGTCGTCGGCGTCGTCATCGCTCTGCTCGATGCTGGCTTTGGCGAGGCTCTTGCTCTGTTCTCCGGATTGAGGGGCTAAACCATGTCTAAGCGTTGGTACGTCGTTCACACTTACTCTGGATACGAGAACCGCGTTAAGTCCGATCTCGAGCATCGCATCGAGACTATGGGCATGCAGGACCGTATCTTTGATATCGAGATTCCTATGGAGCGCGTCACCGAGATTAAAGAGGGTGGCAAGCGTGAGACCAAGGATTCCAAGATCTTCCCGGGTTATGTCCTGGTCCGCATGGAGATGGATGACGATGCTTGGACGTGCGTTCGCAACACGCCTGGCGTCACCGGTTTCCTGGGCGGCAACGGCAAGCCCGCTCCGCTTTCCCGCGACGAGTACAACAAGATGACTCGTCGTCCCGGTAAGGGCGATTCGCCCAAGCGCACCTCGGTTGATATTCAGGTCGGCACGTCCGTCCGCGTCACCGATGGCCCGCTTACCGACTTTGATGGCAAGGTCTCCGAGGTTAACACCGAGGCTGGCAAGCTCAAGGTCACGCTGATGATCTTTGGCCGCGAGACGCCGGTCGAGCTCGACTTTAACCAGGTCGCTGTCATCGCTTAAGTTTTCGTCCGTTCGCGCGAGCGTGCTTCTTCTGTGACTGCTCATCTCAGGAGTGCTTCTAACACGTGCGTGCTTACGATATAGCAAGTACTTCACACTCGTGATTCGAAAGGAATGACCATGGCTGAGAAGAAGGTTGCCAACGTCATTAAGCTCCAGATTCCTGCTGGTGCAGCTAACCCCGCTCCTCCCGTCGGCCCCGCTCTGGGCGCTGCTGGCGTGAACATCATGCAGTTCTGCCAGGCCTTTAACGCCGAGACGCAGGACAAGAAGGGCGACATCATCCCCGTTGAGATCTCTGTCTACGAGGATAAGTCCTTCTCCTTCATCACCAAGACCCCGCCGGCGGCTCACCTCATCAAGAAGGAGCTGAACCTCAAGTCTGGTTCCGCTAAGCCCCAGGCCGACAAGGTTGGTCAGCTCTCCCAGGAGCAGCTCACCAAGATCGCCGAGATCAAGATGCCGGACCTCAATGCCAACGACATTGACGCCGCCAAGAAGATCATCGCCGGTACCGCCCGTTCCATGGGCGTCACCATCGCTGAGTAGCGATTTCTTTAGGTAACGACGGGTGCTCCGACCGGGGCACCCGTTAAATGTGTGCAATAGGGCACACGATACGATGTGGGAGGGCTCACGCCCGTTTAACCACAGGAGGTAATGCACATGGCTAAGCATGGTAAGAGCTATAACGCCGCTGCCGAGAAGATCGACCGCGCCACGCTCTACACCCCCCTTCAGGCCGCCAAGCTCATCAAGGAGCTCGACACCGCCAAGTTCGACGAGACCGTCGAGGCCCACTTCCGTCTGGGCATCGATACTCGTAAGGCTGACCAGAACATCCGTGGTTCCATCTCCCTGCCCCACGGCACCGGCAAGACCGTTCGTGTTGCCGTCTTCGCCGAGGGCGAGAAGGCCCGCGAGGCTGAGGCTGCCGGCGCCGACATCATCGGTTCCGACGAGCTTGTCGCCCAGATTCAGAAGGGCGAGATCAACTTCGACGCCGCTATCGCTACGCCGAACATGATGGCCAAGGTTGGCCGCATCGGTAAGATCCTTGGTCCCCGTGGCCTCATGCCGAACCCCAAGCTCGGCACCGTGACCATGGACGTCGCCAAGATGGTCTCCGAGCTCAAGGCTGGCCGCGTTGAGTACCGCGCCGACCGCTACGGCATCTGCCACGTGCCCCTGGGCAAGAAGTCCTTCACCGAGCAGCAGCTCGTCGAGAACTACGCTGCCCTGTACACCGAGATCCTGCGCGTCAAGCCCTCTTCTGCTAAGGGCAAGTACGTCAAGTCCATCTCCGTGTCTTCCACCATGGGCCCTGGCGTCAAGGTCGATCCCGCTATCCAGCGCGACTTCCTGGCTGAGTAACTAACAGTTACTGCCTGAGCAAAGCAAGCATTGCTAAAGAGACCCGGTTCTGCCTCGTGCAGGACCGGGTTTCTTGTTACCGCGCCTTTAATTCCATTGCAAAGGGGACAGGCAGCTTTGTGGCGGTTACCAGGGTGTTCTGGCGGTAGAGGACTCGATGGCCTCGTGGCGTTTGAGCTCGCGGCGCATGGTTTGCGAATTGAGCCAGGCTGCCTGCCAGCCACGGATAGGGTAGCGCGCTTCGTCCAGCACAAACTGCGCATAGCCGCAGGCGTTGATGATTGTTGTCCCGCATGCATGCTGACGCTCACGCTGAAAGTCGTGGCCATAGCATTGGTGCACATGCCCGTGCACCATATAGTCGGCCCCCCAGGACTCAAGCGCCGTGTTAAAGCATTCGAATCCTCGATGTGGCAGATCATCTAGATCGCCCACGCCGGCGGCGGGTGCATGGGTGAGCAAGATGTCGCAGCCGCCGACCATCCTCACTTTGCGGGACAGCTTGCGCATGCGCTTGGCCATCTCGCGCTCGGTATACATGTTGGCACCGTCTCGGTAGCGCATGGAGCCGCCAAGCCCCGCAATGCGGACGCCGCGATACACGTACACGGTGTCTTCGACACAGATGCAACCACCCGGTGCATGACGTGCGTAGCGGTCATCGTGGTTGCCGCGCACGTAGATGAGCGGCTTATTGATGACCGTAACCAAAAACTCAAGATAGTCCGGGTCCAAGTCGCCAGCGGACAAAATCAGGTCGACACCCTCAAAGCGTTCCTTGCGAAAACACTCCCAAAGGCATCGTTCTTCGGTATCGGCTACGGCAAGGACCTTCATAGGGCACGGACCTTCGGCTCATCGTCGAGTTGCGGAATGGTGCCCACCACGTTGTCGGCCAGCCAGTCCATCTCGACGATTTGCGTGCTCGGCAGCGGGGGAAAGCCCTCGATCTGCACCACGCCGTCTTGGCTATGGAGTTCGCCGCCAAATGGATTGATGGAGCCCTCGACGATGCCATTGCGGAGCAGCTGAACAAGCTTGCGCGTCTGATAAGGCAGGCCCGGAGCGTAGCGAATGTCGATTACGCCCGAGCTCATACCATACCAGTAGTTGACGGCGCGAACCTGGCTATCGTCACTGGTCTCATCCCAGGTGCCATGCAGCAGGCTTCGCACGATAAGCTCGTAGTATCGGCCCCAGTTCCATACCGGCATGGCAATGCCGACGACCTTGCCATCGACCAGGCGGTGGAGTCCGTAGGCCGTGGGGTCTTCGAGTGACTTTGACATGTCGGCGCCGGTCATGACGCTCACGCCTTCGCGGCACATGGCCTCGGCAAGACCACCGGCGGGCACATCGCCCCAGGTGAGGATTACCTGCGCGCGAGGGTCGAGCAGCGAGGCGCCAATCGCAAAGGCGTTGATCTCGCTGAGTGCGCCTGAGGCGAAGACCGACGCGTGGTAACCGATGCGGTGGTTGTCCGCCATGCTGGCGGCAAGGGCGCCCAGGAGAAACTTGGCCTCGTACATCTTGCCAAAGTACGAACGGACGCTTTGATGGGGAAGGCCGATAGAGCAGTTGAGGAACCGAACCCGGGGATACTCAACGGCGGCCCTGAGCGTATATTCCATCAGGCGGTGTGAAGTCGAGAAGATGACGTTAGCTCCATGTTTGACAGCCGTTTCCACGGCGGCGTAGAACACGTCCGGATCGTGGCAGTTCTCGAATGCCTCGGTGCGCACGATGCCGCCAAAGCGCTCGTCGAGATACTGGCGTCCTTGGTCGTGCAGGCTGTCCCAGCTCGACGTGGCGCAGGGGAATTCATGGATAAAGGCGATGCGCAGGGGGTTGGCCGCCGAGTAGACGGTCTTGCCCATAAAGAAGTTGAGCACACCGGAAGTGGACTTGGCGGGCGCCTCCTCCTCGTCGACGCTCGGTGCCTCGACAAGATCGACCTTGTCCTCGTCATTTTTGCCGGCAATGACCAGCTCGCGCCAAATCTTGCACAGGCGGTTTACGACGATGTCCGTCGGCGTATCCAGCAGACGGTCTTGGTTGTACACGTTGAGGTAGACGAGCATGGCGTCGGCGGGCGTAATGTCCAGATGGTCGCCGCCGGCGCGCAGGTAGGCGCGCTTAAAGAGTAGGAAGGTGTGGCGCAGGTAGTCGACCTTTTTCTGTGGCCACTTTTCGACAAGGTTCTGACCGAGCATCTTGGCGAGCGTCTCGTAGCTTCCCTCGCGCGAGAACTCGATCTCGTATAGGGGGCAGACGCGCCAAAACGCGCAGAACTCGCCGTACAGGCGACTTTCGACGGAATCCCATTTTCCGGGGTAGAGGCGGGTGACCTTGGCCGAAACCGTCGGGGCGTCCAGGAATTTGAGGACGCTGACGCGCTTGTTGCCCTCTTGGACGTAAAACCGATGCATGAACTCAGTGACGATGATGGGGTCGCGATAGCCCTCGGTCACCTGGATGTCGTAGAGGTTGGACCACTTGCGGGCGAACTCGGTGCTAAATGGCAACAGGGGCATAAAGTTGCACGAAAAGGCAGACTGACGGCCCTTGGTAACCGTGCCGACGACCATTTCGAGCGGAATATCCCTTAGGCCGACATTCTCTCGCTGACCTAAGGGGAGTTGGGCAACGAGGCTATCGAGGTCCGTAAGGTACGGGTGCTCGCTTTGGCTGATGGCGCGACGGCGTCCCTGCTCGCCGCGCTTGCGTGCTTGACGATAGGCCTCTTCCATGGTGTCTACTCCCTTAGTCGTTTAAACAACGATATGAACCATGGTACCACGATGCGAAAGCCCCACAAAGGCGCCTGTCCCCTTTGTGGTGGTTTTAGGCGATGATGGGGGCGATGGCGCGGATGCAGGCGTCGGCTGCCGTGAAGGTGGTGCTGTCGTCGCTGACGATAAAGATGATTTTGCCCTTGACGCCAAAGTCGCCGATCTCGCTAAAGAGCACGTACGGCTCCTTGTCAAAGCCCGAGATGGGAAGCACCGCGGCCTTAGTGGCGTCGGTGAGCTCATCTGCCAACGCGTCCAGTGAAGCCCACTTGGACGTGTCCTTGACCGCGACGGGCACGGCAACGCGCCCAAAGGGCATGAGGTGCACGAGCGTGTTTTTGGAGATGTTGGAGTTGGGGACGATGATGGTCTGCCCGCAGGCGTCCTCGATGGTCGTATGGCGCCAGGTGATGTCTTGGACCACGCCCGACACGCCGCCGACCTCGATATTGTCGCCGGGCTTGATGATGCCCATAAAGGTCACCTGCATGCCGCCGATGAGGTTTGACAGCGTGTCCTGAAAGCCGAGCGAGATGGCGATGCCGCCGACGCCAAGAGCGGCGACGAGGGCGTTTGCATTAATGCCAAAACAGTTGTCGAGGATAAAGCTGCCGCCAATCATCCAGATGACGGCGCGCGCGATGTTGATGAAGATACTCGATGCCGGAAGCGGGTTATCGTCTCGGTTAAGCAGATGGTTCAGGGTCTTGGATACGACCTTGGCGGCGACGGCGGTGCCTATCGCCAAGATGACGGCCCAGATGATGTTGTGGACCCATCGTTGCTCAAAGAAATGAAGAATCGGCTCAAACAATTCCATGTAGGGAAAACCTCCTAATGATCGTTCAACCATGATACCCACCAAGAAGCCCGTCCGATCAAATTCGGACGGGCTTCTGTGCTCGATATAAGGTTTACGCGGCGGGGCTGTAAGGCCCGGCGGTGTAGCTTAGCGTCGACGCTTCCAGATAATGCCGAGCATGATGACGATGATGCCGCCGATAAGGCACGCGCCAACTACTGCTAGCGTGCGGTCTCCCGTTGCGGCGAGCTTACCGGTCGTCTTCTTGGTGATGACCTTCGTGGTCGTCGTGTCCGTCTTAGGCGAGGGCTTAGGCATCGGGGTCGGTGTGGGCGTGGGATCCACGGCAGCGGAGCCGAAGCTGATGGTGCCGGCGAGCCCGGCCATCTTGCTCTCCCAGCCGTTCTGCCCAATCAGCGCCCTAAGCGCCGCCTCGTACGTGCCCCACTCGGTGTGCTTGGTGGCGTTTGCGAAGGTGGGGAAGTCGGTCGTGTTGGTGATGATGTAGTTGTTGGTGGCGACGGTATAGGCCTTGGCGGGGTCGAGCGTGCTGCTGTCCTTGGTGAGTGTGGCACTCACAATGCGCTTGCCTTCGGGCTGCGTCCAATCAATCGTCACGTTGATGCCGCCAAAGGAGAGAACGCTGCCAGAGTCATCGCGCCACTTGTACTTGTCTTGCGCCTCCTGCTCGGTATGGCCGGCTGCCACGTAGGCTTGCTGAAGCTCGTAGCTGTGATTGCACTCGTCGCTGATCTGCAGTGAGTGCTCGAGCGCTGCCAGGAAGTCCGCGCCGGTCATGGTCCAGGTCTCCACGGTGTTGCCGTAGGGCGAGATAGCGATGACGTTGCCGGCGGTCACATCGCCCACAGCGATGCCACCGCGGATGCCGCCAGCGTTTTCGATAGCGAGGTCCGCGCCCGTCAAGGCAAGATAGGAGCCGCAAATCACATGGCCGATGGTCTGGGCCTTGGTGGTATCGCCCTCCTTGCTGGGGCGGAAATCGGTGGTGCGCACCATTTCCCAACCATGCGTGCCTGCGGCGTCCTCGCCGTAGAAATAGTTGGTGGCGGATGTGCCGAGCACCTTGTTCGATTCGTTTTTAAAGGCCTCGTCGAGCGGCTTGATCTTGTTGCGGACGTCTTCAAGGCGGCTTTGGTAGTCGGAGCCCTTGTCGGGGTCTGCCAAAAGGTCGTTGACGTTCTTGGCGGTGTAGAGCTTCTCGTCGCTGTCGTCTGTAGGGACCGTGACCGTGTCATCGTCGGTCGTCTCGGTGCCATTCGTGTCGTATTTGTACGGAATGGAAAGTAGCCCCACCTCGGCAAAGGCGCTGCCTGCCTCGACAACGTGGATCGTCTTGCCGTCGGCTCCCGTTACCTTCTCGTTAAGGTTGATGTGCTCGTGGCCTGCGATAAGGGCATCGACGCCACGGAGCCGCGTGGCAAAGGTCTTTGCGTCGAGCGTGTGCGCGATACACACAACAACATCGCAGCCCTCCTTGCGCAGCTGCTCTGCCTCGGCATTGATGGCGTTCGCGGCACTCGAGAACGACGTACCCGCGACCAGGTCCGCGCGCAGCGAGGATCCCAGCGACTCATCCATGGCACCCACGACGCCGACCTTGATTTTGTAGTCGAATGTGGAGTGATCTTCGCTATCCTCCCAGGTGCGATCGAGCGTCTTCGTGATGCTCGAGCTCCATACGCCGCTCGTAGACTTCGCGTTCGCGCAGAGCATGGCGAAGGGCGTGCCGGTGGTGCTGTAGCCGGTCATGGTGCGGAGTTTGTCCGCGCCGTAGCTCCAGTCGTGGTTGCCTGGCGTGGTCGCGTCGTAGCCGTCGGCGTAGAAGGTGTCCATGAGCTCGGCGATGCTCTTGCCCTCGCTCATGGTGGCGAAGGACTGTCCGTGGAAGGTGTCGCCCGCATCGAGCAAAAGATCGGGGGCGTTGCCCTGGGCGCTATAGAGAACCGCCAGTCCGTCGAAGCCGACGGTGCCGGTGCCCTTGCTTGCGTTGTAGCTGTACTTGTAGCTGCCGTGGATGTCGTTGGTGTGCATGACGGTCACAGAGCCGTCAATAGCGGCGGGCAGGTTCCCCGCGAAAGCGAGGCTTGGGATGCCTGCGAGCGCGCCGGCAAACAACGCGGCGGCTAACGCAAGGCGGCGGAGTCTTTTCATGGCAGTTTCCTTAGTCCTTAGCCAGAATGTCTGGTTGAATATCGGATTATCGACATAATATGCGAACACCGCCGCAAAGGTGTCTATTCCTTTGCGGCGGTGTTGACGTCAGCGCAGATAAAACCTGCCAAAATAAACCTGTCCCTTATTGGCAGTTTTAGCTCAGCAGCATGCGGTCGTTGGCGAGCTCGCCGCCCGAGACCTCCTCGAACTTCTGCAGCAGGTCGGCAACGGTGAGCGACTTCTTCTCATCGCCTGCCACGTCGTAAATCACATGGCCCTCGTGCATCATGATCAGACGGTTACCCAGACGGATGGCGTCGTTCATGTTGTGCGTGACCATGAGCGTGGTCAGGTGGTTCTCGTCGACGATCTCCTCGGTCAGGTTGAGCACCTTAGAGGCCGTCTTGGGGTCGAGGGCCGCGGTGTGCTCGTCGAGCAGCAGCAGGCGCGGCCTGGTGAGCGTGGCCATCAGCAGGGTGAGCGCCTGGCGCTGGCCGCCCGAGAGCAGACCGACCTTGGCGTTGAGACGCGTGTCCAGACCAAGGTCCAGACGCTTGAGCAGCTCAATGTACTCATCTTTCTCGGCCTTGGTGACGCCCCACGAAAGGCCGCGACGCTGGCCGCGACGCTTGGCGAGGGCCAGGTTCTCGGCGATCTGCATGTCGGCAGCGGTACCGCGCATGGGGTCCTGGAACACGCGGCCCAGGTACTTGGCGCGCTGCGACTCGCTCAGGCGCGAGATGTCGGTGCCGTCGAGCTCAATAACGCCCGAATCGAGCGGGTACACGCCGGCGATCATGTTGAGCAGCGTGGATTTGCCGGCGCCGTTGCCGCCGATCACGGTTACAAAGTCGCCGTCATTCAGGGTGAGGTCGACGCCGGTGAGCGCGCGCTTCTCGGTGACGGTGCCCTTGTTAAAGGTCTTCTTGACGTGCGAGAGCTTAAGCATCTGCCTCATCCCCCTTCGTGTAGGAGCTGCGGAGCTTATAGCGCTCCCAAACCACGGGCACGCACAGGGCCACGGCGACAATCACGGCGGAGAGCAGCTTCATGTCGTTGGCGTCCATGCCCAACTGCAGCACGATGGCGCGGATAAGGAAGTAGACCACGGAGCCAAAGACGGCAGAGGCTAGGCGGACGCTAAACTGCGTGAGTCCGCCGGGCAGCAGGCGACCGAGCACCTCGCCGATGACGATGGCGGCAAGACCGATAACGATGGCACCGGTGCCCATACCAATGTCGGCATACTTTTGGCTCTGGCTGATGAGCGCGCCCGAAAGGCCGATGAGGGCGTTGGAGAGCACGAGGGCGATCATCTTGGTGGAGTTGGTGTTGACGCCCAGAGCGCGGATCATGTACTCGTTGTTGCCGGTGGCGCGCAGCGCCGAGCCGATCTCGGTGCCAAAGAACCAATACAGGATGGCAACGATAGCCACGGCGAGCAGGATCCCCAAGATGATGGCAACGGTGGACTGCGGCAGACCGGTCATATTGCTGACGGCCGAGAACACGGTGCCCTTGGCAAGAATGGGCGTATTGGACTTGCCCATGATGCGCAGGTTGATGGACCACAGGCTGATCTGGGTGAGGATTCCGGCGAGGATCGCGGGAATCTCAAAGACGGTGGTCAAAATGCCCGTGACGGCGCCCGCGATGGCGCCGGCGCACATGCCAGCCAGCACGGCGAGCAGCGGGTCGACGTTGTTATTGACGATGAGCACAGCGCAGACGCAGCCGCCGAGGGCAAAGCTGCCGTCGCAGGTCATATCGGGAATGTCGAGCAGGCGGAACGTGATAAACACGCCAAGCACCATAATGCCCCAGAGGACGCCCTGCGAAACGGCGCCCTGCAATGCAATAAGCATGCTTCATACCTCCTAGGATAGGGTGGACACGTGAGTCACCATGATAGCGGTAACAATGCATAAAAGAGCTGCGGCCGGATGTTTTGACTCATCCGAAACAAGCAGGGCGAACGCCGGTCTTTGGCGTTCGCCCCTGTGGCTCAGATATTGAATAACACGTCAACGGCGCGAGTGCGTGCCCTAGACGCGCTACCGCGCATGGCGCTACTCGTCCAGAGCGGAAAGATCGATGCCCAGAGCCTCGGCCATCTCGTCGTTCTTGACGACGACCAGGTCTTTGCTTGAGAGGTGCTTGATCGCCATGTCCTCGGGCTTGGCTTCGCCCTTCAGGATCTTGACGGCCATCTCGCCTGCGGCGTAGCCCAGATCCTCGTAGTTGATGGAGAGGGTGAACAGGCCGCCGGCCTTGCACATGCCCTCCTCGCCGGTCACGAAGGGAAGCTTGTTCTCCTTGCAGATCTGACCGACCTGCGAGGCGCCCGCGGCGATGGTGTTGTCGGTGGGGGAGTAGAGCGCGTCGACCTTGCCCACGGCAGACTCGACGACGGACTGAATCTCGTTGGAGCTCGAGACGGTGAAGTCAGTGTACTCGAGGCCCAGCTTGTCGAGCTCTTTCTTGGCGGCCTTGATCTGGACGTCGGAGTTGGACTCGGCGGTGCAGTAGAGCAGGCCGACCTTCTTTACGTCGGGCAGGACCTTCTGCATCATCTCGAGCTGCTCGGCGACCGGGGTGAGGTCGGAAGCGCCCGTGACGTTGGTGCCCGGCTTGTCGTTGTCCTGTACCAGGCCGGAGGCGGCGTAGTCGGTGATGGCGCAGCCCACGATGGGGATATCGGCCGTGGCACCGGCAGCAGCCTGTGCGGCGGGCGTGGCGATGGCGTAGATCAGGTCGACGCCATCGCCCACGAACTTGTCGGCGATGGACTTACACGTGGACTGGTCGTTCTGGGCGTTCTTCTGGTCGATCTTGACCTTAAGGCCGCTCTCCTTGATGGCCTTGACAAAGCCGTCGTTGGCGGCATCGAGTGCGGAGTGCTCGGTGAGCTGCAGAACGCCGATGGTGTAGTCGGAACCGGCGGCAGCAGAGCCGGAACCAGAGTTGCCGCCGCATCCGGCGAGCGGGGCGAGCGCGAGCAGGCCGGCGGAGACCAGAAGGCTCCTGCGGCTGATGGTGATGTCCTTCATATCATTACCCCCAGTATAAAAATGGCTGGAAACACTGCACTGGGACAAAGTGCAAGTGGAACTATAGTAACGCGGATGTCCATTTTTACAACAGCCTGGCGGGTTTTTTAATACAGAATCGGATGGGCGGTACGGGTAGTCGAATGGGCGGCGGAGGGTCTTATGCGGCGGAGGATGCGTCGTCCTCGTCTAGGGCGGCGAAGAGCTTCTTGCCGTCGAGCAGGCGCGTGCTGACGTTTCTCATGCGGCCAATCTCGACGGTGCGCAGCGTATCGTCGGTGCCTCGGGCGTCGTAGACCGTTCCCAGCAAATACGAGATGCCATCGCGCTGCCTGATGGCAAAGGGACGGAGTGTCATCCGTGCTGCTTCGGTTTCGCCACGCGCCCTGGCGCTCGAAATATCAAAACTCACCGTGGTTCCGTGGTCGATGGCCTGCTCGACGAGCTCGCACGTGTCGATGCGCTTGATGGGCGTGCGTGTTGCCTTGGTAGCCTTGCTGCCTGCGCTTGGAGCGGGTTCGGGTGTATCGAGGTAGCCGCGAACGTCGGCACTCGCCATGGCAACTAAATGCTGCGCCATGCTCTTGCGGATAGCGATAGGCGTGGAGCGGTTGCGCATGACCATACCGTGGAGCCGGATGATCTCTTCATCGGTGAGCGGGCGGGTAAGAAGTTTGTAGCCCACGCCGCGTTTGTACTCAATTTCGTATCCGGCATGGCGAAGCGCGGAGATGGCGGTGTAGATGCTGCGCCGCGCCGCCGAGATGGGCATGCGGGCGGGGTCGTCGGGATGGGCGAGGCGCCGGATCAACTCATCGGAAAGCATGGCCTTGTCCTCGCCGGTGTTTTCGCTTAATAGTTGCAGGATGCGAACGGCGCGATAGGCTGCCATCGAGGCGGCGCCCCTCGTCGTGGTGTCGTAGGTTTCAACAGCGGCTTCGGTCATCGTGCCCACGTCCTTTCCGTTTTGGGTGGCGACGGTATGGAGCCTAGGACGTGGGGCTTTCCCAGGGGCGCAGGGCGCTCTGGGCGGTCGGTAGTCGTCGGCAAACGGCGGGTCGAGTTTTCAACAGCCCTGCTCAACTGACCAAAAACTTGCCAAAAGCTTGACGGATGCTGTTGAAAAAAGCGTCTCTCGACCGATGTCGAGAGACGCTTATGCGATGAGCGTTGGCGTGTGGTGACGCGAGCTAGCGTCCGACGATTAGAAGTCGGCGTTGCCCACGGTGCGCGGGTGCGGCAGGACGTCGCGGATGTTGCCCACGCCGGTCAGATACATGACCAAGCGCTCGAAGCCCAGACCGTAGCCGGCGTGCTTGCAGGAACCGTAGCGGCGCAGGTCAAGGTAGTACTTGTACTGCTCGGGATTCATGCCCAGGTCCTTGATGCGGGCCTCGAGCAGATCCAGGCGCTCCTCGCGCTGGGAGCCGCCGATAATCTCGCCGATACCGGGAACCAGGCAGTCGGCGGCGGCGACGGTCTTGCCGTCCTCGTTCATGCGCATGTAGAACGCCTTGATCTCGGCCGGGTAGTCGGTCACGAAGGTCGGGCGCTTAAAGTGCTCCTCGGTCAGGAAGCGCTCGTGCTCGGTCTGCAGGTCGATGCCCCAGCTGACGGGGTAATCAAACTGGTGGCCAGCAGCGACGGCCTGCTCCAGGATCTCGACGGCCTCGGTGTAGGTAACGCGGGCAAAGTCGGAGTTGGCGACATGGTCCAGGCGCTCGAGCAGACCCTTGTCCACAAACTTGTTGAGCATATTGAGCTCGTCGGGGCAGGTTGCCATAACGTCCTTGAGGACGTACTTGAGCATGGCCTCGGCGTTATCCATATAGTCGTTGAGGTCGGCAAAGGCCATCTCGGGCTCGATCATCCAAAACTCGGCGGCGTGGCGCGTGGTGTTGGAGTTCTCGGCACGGAAGGTGGGGCCAAAGGTGTACACGTCGCCAAAGGCCATGGCAAAGTTCTCGGCATTGAGCTGGCCGGACACGGTGAGGCTTGCATGCTTGCCAAAGAAGTCCTGGCTCCAGTCGACCTCGCCGGACTCGGTGAGGGGCGGATTTTTGGGGTCGAGCGTGGTCACGCGGAACATCTCGCCGGCGCCCTCGCAGTCACTCGTGGTGATGATGGGGGTGTTGACGTAGACAAAGCCCTGCTCCTGGAAGAAGCGGTGGATGGCGGCAGCCGCGACAGAGCGGATGCGGAACACGGCGCGGAACAGGTTGGTGCGCGGGCGCAGGTGCTGCTGGGTGCGCAGGAACTCGACGGTTGCGCGCTTCTTCTGCAGCGGGTAATCCGGGGCGCTGACGCCCTCGACCTCGATGGAGGTGGCAGAAAGCTCGAAAGGCTGGGGCGCATCGGGGGTCAGCTTGACGGTGCCGGTGCAAATGAGTGCGGCCGAGACGTTTTGATGGGCGATCTCGTCGTAGTTGTCGAGCGCCTCGCGGTTCATGACGACCTGCAGGTCGCGGAAGCAGCTGCCGTCGTTGAGCGTAACAAAGCCAAAGTTCTTCATGTCGCGGATGGACTTGACCCAGCCGGCGACGGTGACGGTCTGGCCGCCGAGCGACTCGGCATCGGCATAGAGCTGCGCGATTTTGGTGCGGTTCACGTATCCTCCCATAACGGTTGAATGATAGTTATCCATACAGTTCGATATTCTAGCAGCTCGGCTCATTTGGGCTATACAGATAAGGCATTGGCGGGATGGTTTTTCAAACGAAAAGCGCCCGCGGCCAAATGGTCGCGGGCGCTCGACGAGGTGCCTTTTGGCTGTGTGGCGCGGGGCCTGGCTACTTGGTCTTGGCTACCAGCAGCGGGTCGCCCAGCTTGACGAGCGGGTTGCCGCCGATAAGCGTTCCAGACTCGCCGACATGGTCGATGCTCTTAAGACGATCGAGCTCGGAGACGATGACGGTCACGATGTCCTCGTGACCAGCGGCCTTAATGGCCTCGCGGTCGAAGCTGATGAGCGGCTGGCCTGCCTTGACCGCATCGCCCATCTCGACAAAGCGGGCAAAACCCTTGCCGTTCATTTCCACGGTGCCCAGGCCAACATGGATGAACACGCGAAGACCGTCCTCGGTGATCATGCCGATGGAGTGGTTGGTGACGGTGGTGGCGCCGATGCGGCCGTTGGCGGGCGCATAGATGGTGCCGGTAATGGGCTCGATGCCATAGCCCTGGCCAAGCATGCCCGAGGCGATCGTCTCGTCGGGAACCTCGTTCAGGTTGACGAGCACGCCGTTGACGGGGGCATAGATGACGCCTTCGCGGGTGGCGAAGCTTGCTGCGGGCGGAACGGACGCCTCGCCGGTCGAGGTGAAGGTGGACTTAAGCGAATCGAGCAGACCCATAGTTGCCTCCAACTTAAATAGGCGCATATCGCGCGTTTGGTTTGCCGGAAACGTTTCATATGTGTTTCGCGGCTTGGTCAACGCCCCTATTCTACGCTGCTCAGCGATACCTCTGAGCTGGGATTATGTGATATATCAGTTGGAGGGAAACTTATTGCCGGAGAGTTTCTACGTCCTGCACCCAACTGGGGTACGCTTAGATGCGAAAAAAGAGTGCGCAAAATTTGCGCGAAGGGGGCACATATGATTGTCGAGAACCATGCGCTGTGGGGCGAGGAGCCGACCGAGGATTATCCGGCGACGTTTACGTATTTGGGTGCCGAGCCGCTGCCCGACAAGCCCAATGGCCGCCGCCCCGCGGTGATCATCTGCGGCGGAGGCGGGTTTACGCATATCGCTCCGCACGAGCAGGACCCGGTGGCGTTTGCATTTTTGGACCGCGGCTACCAGGCCTTTGTGCTCAACTATGTCACGAGTTCTACGGGTGACGTGAGCTTTCCGCACCCCCAGGCAGATCTTGCCAAGATGGTCGCCACGGTGCGCGCCAACGCTGACGAGTGGCATGTCGATCCCAAGCGCGTGTGCGTCGTGGGCTTTTCTGCTGGCGGCATGATTTGCGCTTCGCTGGCAACACAGTGGAAGACCGGCCCCTTCGCGGCACTTGCCGGGGCGCGTCCGGACGACATTCGTCCCGATGCCGTGGTGCTGGGCTATCCATTGCTCGACTTTGCCTATGTGCGCGACATGCAGACGCGCGATCCGCGCATTGACTTGCGCGTGCCCAAGACGGGCGGCAAGACGGGACGCGATTTGCTCAACGACTACCTGTCGATGGTGACGGGCGGCGAGGCAACTGACGAGCATCTGGCCGACATCTGCCCCACCACGCATGTTTCGCGTCAGATGCCGCCGACCTTTGTGTGGGGCGTGTCCGACGACAAAACGGCGCCGATCGCGCAGGTCTATCCGTTTGCCCAACGCATGGCCGAGGAGGGCGTCGCTTGCGAGATGCACGTCTTTGACCAGGGCGGTCACGGCCTTTCGCTCGGCAACGCCAACACCGCGGTCGACAACGAGGACAAGCAGGTGGCGGTCCGTCCCTGGATTCGCCTAGCCTTCCGCTTTTTGGAACGCCACGGTTTCTAGACCGCGCAGCACGAGAGTGGATAATCTCCCATTTTTTGGTCTGCTTTTCGACAAAAACGGGGGATTATCCACTCTCGTGAGATGGGCGTCTGATAGCTTTCCTTGTTGTATTTCTACCAAACGGTGAACTGGGCGTTTTCCGTGTTCCAATGGACATCGCGAACGTAGTCGCGCACGCCCGTCGCATCTCGTGCTTCGAACAACTCAAGAATATGAGCATGTTCGTTGTTGGCTTTATTGAGCAGCTTACACGCCGTCTCCTGGTCAACAGTCTCGTAATCGCGCTTGATAAAGCAACGCTCGAGCTGCGAGATCATATCGCGCAGACGGTCGTTGCCACAGCGGTTGAAGTACGTAAGGTGAAAGTCTCGCTGAATGTCGTCATACTTACGGATGAGACCGCCTTGGATCGCGAGGTCCATGGAGCCGACGAGAAATTTCAGCTGCGTAATATCGTCGTCAGTTAGATTCGGACAGGCGAGATATGCGGCCTGCCCGTCGAGCGGCCCCATAATCTCAAAGACTTCAACGGCGTTTTGCTGATCGAACCCACGGACGCGGAATCCGCGGCGGGGGAGATTGTCCAGGTAGCCGTCGCTTGCCAGCTGGATGAGCGCTTCGCGGACCGGCGTGCGCGACACGCCCATGGCATCACAGATCGCCTGCTCGCTCAGCCGGTCGCCGGCCGAAAGCTCGCCGGCGTCAATACGGCTCGAAATATAGTCGTATACGTGGTCCTTCAGGGGCCTTCTGAGCGTTTCCATGAGCTTATGTTCCTTAACGGTATATTTCTAAAATTAAATACGTTTCGCTTGAATAGCTCAGTCGAATTATAGAACGACCAGCTAAATCGCGCTACTTTGCGCCGATAAGCAGGAATACGCTTACCGAGGAATATCTACCGTTCATGATTGTATACAATATACAAAACAGGAAAACCGCCCTAAGATAAAGCCATCGAAAGGAAGGCGGGCGCGAAGAAGTCCCGCTCTCTGCTAAGAGATCCAAGGAGGATCATCATGACCAAGTTCAGCCACGTCATCATCCGCCGCCCCGGCAAGTCCCTGAGCAATGGCATCACGAGTGCCCCCGAGCTTGGCCAGCCCATCTACGAGCGCGCCATCGAGGAGCACTACGATTACGAGCATGCGCTCGAGCAGTGCGGCGTTGACGTGTCGGTGCTGCCGGCACTCGAGCAGTATCCCGACAGCTGCTTCGTCGAAGATCCGGCCGTTATCACTCGCTGCGGCGCCATCATTACCAACCCCGGCGCCGATAGCCGCAACGGCGAGAAGGACGAGATTGAGCCGGCCGTCCGTCGCTTCTTTGACGACGAGCATGTCAAGCACATCGTTTCTCCGGGCACGCTCGACGGCGGCGACGTCATGATGGTCGGCGACCATTTCTACGTCGGTCGCTCCGCTCGCACCAACGAAGAGGGCATCCGCCAGTTCTGCGAGATTCTCGAGGGTTGGGGCCTCGAGGGCTCCGAGGTTCCGCTGGAGGAGGTCCTGCACCTCAAGACGGGCGTTAACTACATCGAGGACAACAACATGCTCGTCTCTGGTGAGTTCATCGATAAGCCCGACTTCGCCCAGTACAACAAGATCGTCGTGCCCGAGGACGAGGCGTACGGCGCCAACTGCATCTGGGTCAACGGTACGGTCATCGTTGCCGAGGGCTATCCGACCGTGCTCAAGGCCGTGCAGGATCTGGGCTACAAGACACTCGTCGTTGACACCTCCGAGTATCGCAAGGTCGACGGCGGCCTTTCTTGCCTGTCGCTGCGCTTCTAACACGATAGCTGTAACAGTCTGATGATCGCTTGACCGATGGCCCGGCACCCGATTCGGGACGTCCGGGCCATCTTTCGTTCGATCACATGATGAAGGGGGTGCACATACAATGGCCTCTAAAGCTCAAAATGAAGAGATTATCGACCCTAATGGCCTCGATCTCTTCCGTCTGACCATGATGGTCATTACCGCCAGTATTTGTGGCGGCATCTTTTCGCTTGCCGGCGATATGGCAGCAGGCGGGGCAAATACCGGTGCGGTTATCGTCTCGTGGGGAATTTGCTTTATTGGCGTCTTTGCGCTGATGATGGTGTTCAACGGTTTGTCTCAGGCCCGTCCCGACCTGACCGGCGGCATCTATGCATACGCTGCGGCCGGTTTTGGCGATTACATTGGATTCAACTCCGCTTGGGGCTACTGGATCAGCGCATGTCTTTCCAACGTGAGCTTTGCGCTCTTGCTGTTTAGCGCGCTGGGCTATTTCTTCCCTGCGTTTGGCGCGGGTAACAACCTGCTTTCTATCGTCTGCGCCAGCGTGTTTTTGTGGTTCCTTACCGCCCTTGTGCTTCGTGGCGTTAAGGAGGCTGCGGGCATTAACACGATCGTCACGTTGGCGAAGCTGGTGCCGCTGGGGCTCTTTGTGCTGAGCATCGTGCTCCTGGGTAAGTTCAACGTCGATATCTTTATGGACAACTTCTGGGGAGAGCCGGCTGGTCCCGGCTTTGGCGAGCAGGTTGTCTCGACCATGATCGCCCTTGTCTGGGTCTTCACGGGCATCGAGGGCGCTGTCGTTATCTCGGGCCGTGCAAAGTACGTGCGTGACGTCGGTCGCTCGACGGCGCTAGGATTTGCGGCTGTATTCACGCTGTATCTGATCATCTCGATGCTGTCGCTCGGCATTATGCCGCGCGAGGAGATGGCACAGCTTGCAACGCCCTCCATGGCGGGAATTCTCGAGTGCGCAATCGGTCCGGTTGGTGCTGCCATCGTAAACCTTGGCGTTATCCTTTCGTTGGTCGGCGCGCTGCTGGGCTATGTCATCATTGCGTCCGAGACGCCGTTCGAGGCAGCGCGCCAGGGATCCTTCCCTCTGGCGTTTGCCAAGACGAACAAGCACGACGCCCCGGTGGTAACGGTTCTCGTGAGCTCCGGCATCACGCAGCTCTTCTTGATCGTGTCGTATGTGGCGGCGAGCACCTACCAGTTCTTCTATAGCTGCGCAGTCAACACGATTCTGGTTCCGTATGTCTGCTCGGCTGCCTATTACATGGTGATTGGCTGGAAGAACGAGCATCTGGACGGGCCGCATGCGCCCAGCGTCGGCAAAGCCCGCTTCTTCGGTACGCTCGGCTTCATCTACACATTGTTCCTGGTGTGGTCGACGGGTCTTCAGGGCGTTATGATCACGACGATTCTTTTTGCTCCGGCCATTCCCGTTTATATGCTGGGCGAGCGAGGCCGCGGTAAACCGGTGCTTCCGCATCTGCACGACAAGCTGATCGCAGCGGTGGTCATTGTCGTGGCAATCATTTCGCTGTATCTGCACTTTGCCGGCATTGCGCCGATAGTCTAAGACTGCGGCAAGCTTCATCGCTTGGTAAGCCGACGGAGGCATCGCGTGCCGGTGCCGTTCGGTAATCCATAACTGACGTGGGCCTCTGTAACGTGCCTTTGTGAGCGCCCACCAAGCCCGCGCAGGTGACATTTGTTGCCAGCGCGGGCTTTTGTTGTTGCGGCGAAATGCTGCCGGCAGCTGGGGACGTTCCTATTGTGCCGGCACCCTGGGACACTCCTTGGACGTTCCGTATACGACGGAGGGAACGGATCATTTTGTCGAGGGGCGGGCGGCTGCTTCGGTCCTCGGGGAAACCGCGTCCCGTTTCGAGAGCAGATTCCGGGCCGCAGTTTCCCCGAGGGCCCCATTGGGAAATTGCATCCCAGTCTGAGTGCCGATTCCGGGCTGCAGTTTCCGCTAGATGCCTCAACCGGAAAGCCCATCCCGTTTAGGTGTTCCGGAGTGGGATTCGGTTTCCGCTGCAGGCCCGTCTGGGAAGCAATGGCCCAGAATTCCCCTTGTACCGATCTGTCGATTGAACATCGTTGCATGTTCGCGCTATCATGCATGGTTAAAATTGGTTAGCCATGGCAAACGGTTAGCCATGGTGAACATAAATACAACGCCCTGTGGGCGCCGGGGGAGGAACACGGACGTGAAGCTCGATACACTCGAGATTGGAAAGGACGCCGTTGTCGCATCGGTGGCATCGGACGATCAGGCACTTCGACAGCATATTTTGGACATGGGTCTAACGCCGGGCACCGAAGTCACCATGATGAAGTACGCCCCCATGGGCGACCCGCTCGAGATTCGCCTGCGTGGCTACGAGTTGACACTGCGCAAGGACGATGCCGCTCGCATCGAACTCGTGGGTATTCACGACACCGATACGGGTCCGCGCGCTAACGCCGCAATCGGCACGACGGAGCATCCGGCTCTGGGCGAGGGGACGTATTCGCCCCGTGCGGCAAAGACGGCCGTGCCCGAGGGCGCGCCGCTGCACTTTGCCCTCGCCGGCAACCAAAACTGCGGCAAGACCACGTTATTCAACCAGCTGACGGGCTCCAACCAGCACGTCGGTAACTTTCCCGGCGTGACGGTCGACCGCAAAGATGGCACCATCCGTAACCATCCCGAGGCGAGCGTTACCGACCTGCCTGGCATTTACTCCCTGTCGCCGTACACAGGCGAAGAGGTCGTGAGCCGTCAGTTCATCCTCGACGAGCGCCCCGACGCCATCATCGACATCATCGACGCCACCAACATCGAGCGTAACCTGTACCTGACATTGCAGCTCATGGAGCTTGACCGTCCTATGGTCATCGCGCTCAACATGATGGACGAGGTGACCGCCAACGGCGGCGCCGTAGACGTCAACTTGCTCGAGAGCCTGATGGGCGTGCCTGTTGTCCCCATTAGCGCTGCCCGCAACGAGGGCATCGGCGAGCTGGTGGACCACGCCCTGCACGTGGCACGGTTCCGCGAGCGTCCCGGCCGCCTGGACTTTTGCGCGCCCGACGGTCCGGACGGCGGTGCACTGCATCGCTGCATTCACGGCATTGCTAACCTGATCGAGGACCATGCCGTGACGGCGCACATCCCGGTGCGCTTTGCGGCGACCAAGCTGGTCGAGGGCGACGAGCTGGTGACCGAGGCGCTTCACCTGGATCGCAACGAGCTCGACGCTATCGAGCACATCATCACCCAGATGGAGGGCGAGGCCGGCACTGACCGCCTGTCTGCGCTGGCGGACATGCGCTTTAGCTTTATCGGCGATGTGTGCGGGCGCTGCGTCGTCAAGCCGCACGAAAGCCGCGAACACGTGCGCTCTGTCAAAATCGACCGCATTCTGACGGGTCGCTATACGGCCATTCCGGCGTTTCTGTTGATCATGGGCCTCGTCTTTTGGCTGACGTTTGGCGTGATCGGCGCGGCGTTGCAGGGACTCATGGAGGATGGCATCGCTGTCATCATCGCCTCGGCCGATGCGGGCCTCAAGGCATTCGGAACTAACGACGTGGTGCGCTCGCTGGCTGTCGACGGCGTGCTTACGGGTGTGGGCAGCGTGCTGACCTTCCTGCCGATTATCGTCGTGCTCTTCTTGTTCCTCTCCATTCTGGAAGACTCGGGCTACATGGCGCGCGTGGCCTTTGTCATGGATAAGGTGTTGCGTCGCTTTGGCCTGTCGGGCCGCAGCTTCGTGCCCATGCTCGTCGGTTTTGGCTGCACCGTGCCGGCTATCATGTCGACCCGTACGCTCCCATCCGAGCACGACCGCAAGATGACGGTCATGCTCACGCCGTTTATGAGCTGCTCAGCCAAGTTGCCGGTTTACGGCTTGCTGTGCGGAGCATTCTTCCCGCAGGCGACGGTTCCCGCCATGGTTTCGCTCTATCTGATCGGTATCGTGGTCGGCTGCATCGCGGCTTTGGTGCTCAACCGCACGGCATTTAAGGGCGACCCGGTGCCGTTTATCATGGAGCTCCCCAATTACCGCCTGCCGAGCGTCAAGACGACGGTGATGCTGGCATGGGATAAGGCCAGGGACTTTATTACCAAGGCCTTTACCATTATCTTTGCCGCTACGGTGGTCATCTGGTTCCTGCAGACGTTCGATATCCGCTTTAACGTGGTCGCCGACCAGTCGCAGAGTCTGCTTGCGGGCCTCGGCAGCATCATCGCGCCGGCGCTGACGCCGCTTGGGTTTGGCGACTGGCGTGCATCCACGGCGCTCGTCACCGGACTTATCGCCAAGGAGAGTGTCATCTCGACCCTCACGGTACTTTTGGGCGCGACCTCGCCCGCGGCACTGTCGACCATGTTTTCGCCGTTTACTGCCTATGTGTTCCTGGTCTTTACGTTGCTGTACCCGCCGTGCGTGGCTGCAATCGGCGCCGTCAAGAGCGAGCTGGGCGCGCGCTACGCCGTTGCCGTGTTCGCGTTTCAAGTGACGGTCGCCTGGATCGTGGCGTTTGTCGTGCATTCGGCGGGCATATTGCTGGGGTTGGCTTAGTTTTTTATTGACGGCGCAGCCTCTGTGTATTGAGTTGATTACGGCCCCGCATCTGTTGCTGACGGATGCGGGGCCGTTGCTATATAATCGCCCATCGCTCAAGACAATCGGAGGGGGTTCCTACATGACTCAGGCAAGACAAGATGGCATCTCGCTCAAGCAGTGGCTCCCGCTTATCGGGCTTGCCTGCTGTTCGTTCGTGTTCAACACATCAGAGTTCATGCCCATTGGCCTTCTGACTGATATTGCCGCATCGTTCTCGCTCACCGAGGCCCAGGCAGGCATCATGATTTCGGTCTACGCCTGGGGTGTCATGCTGCTGTCGCTGCCACTCATGGTGTTTGCCTCGCGCTTTGAGTTCAAGCGGATGCTGCTGGGCGTTTTGGCCGTGTTTTCGCTCGGCCAGTTCTTGTCCGCCTTGGCGCCCACCTATCCTATTTTGGTTTGCGCGCGTCTGGTGGTCGCCTGCGCGCATGCCGTGTTCTGGTCGGTCGCCTCGATCATGGCTTCGCGCCTGGTCGACACCCGCCATGGGGCGCTCGCCATCAGCATAATCGCCACGGGCTCGTCCATCGCGCAGATTTTTGGCCTGCCGATCGGCCGCGCCATCGGGCTGGCCGTGGGCTGGCGCATGACATTCGCCGTGGTCGGTGCCTTCTCTGCCGCCGCGGTGGTGTACCAAGCCGCGGTGTTTCCGGCTATGCCGGCGGGTGAGCGCTTTACCGTCAAACAGCTGCCCGTGCTGCTCAAGAACCCGTTCCTGATCGCGCTCTACGCGGTCACGGTCTTTATGGCAACCGGCTATTATGCGGGTTACAGCTATATCGAGCCGTTCCTGGCGCAGGTCGCGCACGTCGACGCAAGCGCTATTACCATGACGCTGACGGCGTTCGGCTGCTCTGGTCTGCTCGGAAGCTGGCTGTTCGGCCGTCTGTTCGATGGGCATCGCTTCCCGTTCTTGGCTATCACGCTCTCCGGCGTGCCGGTGGCTCTGCTGCTCATGGGTCCGGTTGCACCGTCGCTCGTCGCCGTTCTCGCTGTTTGCGCGCTATGGGGCTGCTGCGCCACGGCCTTTAACGTGGCGTTTCAGGCCGAGCTCATCAAGTACACACCGGCGGATTCGTCGGCCGTCGCCATGTCGATCTTCTCGGGCCTGTTCAATCTGGGTATCGGCACGGGCACCGCAATCGGTGGCGCCGTGGTTTCGGGTCCCGGTATCGCTTGGATTGGCTTCGCGGGCGGGGCGATTACCGTCGTGGGCGTCATCCTCGCCATCACGGTGCTGTTCCCGGCCATACGCCGCGCAAAGCCCGTCGCCTAATCACGTCCCCTCATCAGCTGCGGTGGAATAGCTCCTGTTTAAGGCCTCTGAAGGCCCAAGCAGGAATTATTTCACCGCAACTTATTTTGGGGGAGGGGATACGCGGCGGGCATACAATGGATGTCGTTGTGTTGAGCTTACCGGGAGGTTGCTATGTGGGCATACGAGACGACGTTCTATCAGATCTATCCGCTGGGCTTTTGCGGAGCTCCGCGCGAAAACGCCGCGCCCGTTGCCGAAGATGAGCTCGCCCAGGCTGCCAACGCAGCGCCCAACCCCGATGCGCCCATCATGAAGATCGCCCAATGGGCCGACTACCTGCAAGAGCTCGGCATCGGTGCTGTGCTCATTAACCCGCCGCTCGAATCCGACGGCCATGGCTACGACACGCGCAGCCTGCGCCATATCGACCGTCGCCTGGGTGGGGATGCCGATTTTGCCGCTGTATGCGAGACGCTGCACGCCCATGGCATCCGCGTGGTGCTCGATGCGGTCTTCAACCATGTGGGCCGTGGCTTTTGGGCCTTCCGCGATGTGCAGGAGCGCAAGTGGGACTCGCCCTACAAGGATTGGTTCCACATCAGCTTTGACGGCGACTCCTGCTATGGCGATGGCTTTTGGTACGAGGGCTGGGAAGGCCATTTTGAGCTCGTGAAGCTCAACCTGCAAAACCCCGCCGTGGTCGATTACCTGCTCGAGTCCGTGCGCCGTTGGGCCGACGTCTTTGGCGTCGACGGCCTGCGCCTGGACGTTGCCTATATGCTCGACCGCGACTTTATGCGCCGCCTGCACGCCTTTGCCCGTGAGCTCAAGCCCGACTTTGTGCTGATCGGCGAGACGCTCCACGGCGACTACAACCAGATCGTCAACGACGAGATGCTCGACTCCTGCACCAACTACGAGTGCTACAAGGGCCTGTACTCCAGCTTTAACTCGGTCAATATGTTCGAGATCGCGCACTCGCTGCACCGCCAGTTTGGCGGTGACCCGTGGTGCATTTATCGCGGCAAGCATCTGCTGTCGTTTGTCGACAACCACGATGTGCCGCGCCTGGCGAGCATCCTTACCGACAAGTCCTGTCTGCGCCCCGCTTATGGCATGCTCTTTGGCATGCCGGGCATTCCGTGCGTCTACTATGGCAGCGAGTGGGGGATTCCTGGCGAAAAGGGCGGCCCCGATGGTGACTGGGCGCTGCGACCTGCGCTCGATGAGCCTGCGCCCAACGAGCTGACGGCCTTCATCAAGCAGCTCGCGCACCTGCGCTCGGCAGACGACGCGGCGGCCCGTGCCCTCAACTATGGTGCCTATCGCAACGTGGTGATTCAGAACAAGCAGCTGCTGTTCGAGCGCGCCTGCGACGACGCGACGGTGCTCGTGGCGGTCAATGCCGTGAACGAGCCCTATACCTTTGGAGCCGGCGAGCTCAACGGCTCCTTTGCCGACCTACTTGCCGACGATGCGCCCACGGTCGAGCTTACGGGTACCCTCGAGCTTGCACCCTATGAGGTGCGCTATCTACTGAGGGCCTAGCCCATGCCTGTGTCCGACGAGGGCTATCAACATATTGAGCATGGGTTTGAACCCGTGTTTGACGAGCGCTCGCGCGTTTTGGTGCTCGGATCGTTTCCCTCGGTGCTTTCGCGCGCCAACGCCTTTTATTACGGCAACCCTCAGAATCGCTTTTGGCGTGTGATGGCCGTGTGCCTCGGTGCGCCCGTGCCGCCCAACGAGGGAGACTCTTTGGCGAGCGGCGAGCCCGCGACGCTCGACGCCTCGGTTGCTGCCAAGCGATCCATGCTGCTTAACGGTGGCGTAGCCCTGTGGGATGTGATCGAGAGCTGCGACATTAAGGGCTCGAGTGACGCTAGCATCAAAAACGTTGTGCCGGCACATATTGAACGCATTGTGGATGCCACGCCGATCGAGATCGTTGTCTGCAACGGCGGCACGGCCGGACGGCTCTACAAACGCTATCTACAAGAGCGGACGGGGCTACCCGCCATCGTGCTGCCGTCGACGAGTCCTGCCAACGCGGCGTGGCGTTTGGAGCGGCTTGTCGAGCGTTGGAGTGAAGCCGTTGACTGGGCAGCTCATTAATTTAGATTATTGATTGAGTGCGGGCGCCGAGGTGTTTCAGAACGCCTCGCCAGATCGGCACGGGCACGGCTGGCTCGGCGCAAGCCATGCCGTCGGCGTCGACGTCCTCGGCATTACCACCACCAAGTCGCTGCGCATGCTCAACCGAACAGCCCATACGAACGGCGCCTACGAGCTTGTCCATCGCTTCCGAAAACGGTCGCCGCAAGAGTCCCATGCGCGGTGAGTGACGAAGCGCCGCGAAGCCGCTGCCGGTACAGGCGACAACGCCGCCGCACCATGACAGCCCACGAAGGTCGCACGCCGCTCGCAGACGCACGACGAGCCCGTGTGCTCGCTCCAGGCCGCCGATGTCGGCCTGGACAACAACGTAGGCACGCGTCCCTGCGCCGCCAAAGCGGTCGAGCACCTGCTCAATGGGCGCCATCGCTTCATCATTGGGTGCATCTTCAACGGCGAACACAATGCCATCGGCGGTACCGGCAACGCTGCCGGCATCATCCGCCTCCAAGTCGACTGGATGGGGGAGTGCGGTGCCGGAAATCTGTGCATAGGCGGCGATGGCATCCTGCAGGTCCCAGAGCAAAAACTCAAGATCGGCGCTCTTGGGAATACTGATATACGCAATGGTTTGCAGCGTTTTTGGTACATCGCCGCGTGCGGTCGTCTCCATGCCGCCTTCTTTCCGGTTGGTTTCCGTTTAGGTTACACCGTCCGGCGGCGTCCCGCCGCGCTATCCTAGTGCAACCCTTACGAAAGGAACGTCATGCGTCTGCCCATGAACACCTCGCTTGCCACGCTTAAGCCCTCCGGTATCCGCCGGATCAACGCGCTCGCCGCCCAGCATCCGGGGTGCATCGCGCTCGCGCTAGGTGAGCCCGATTTTCCCACGCCCGATGTGATTAGCGCCGAGGTGACTGCTTCGTTGGACCGCGGCGACACGCACTATCCGCCCAACAACGGTCGCCCCGCCCTGCGTGAGGCGTTATCTGCCTACATGGGGGACGCGGGCCTTATGTTTTCGGCCGACGAGGTCATCCTGACCGACGGCGCGACCGAGGCCCTGTCGGCAACATTTATGGCTATGCTCAACCCCGGCGACGAGGTCATTATTCCCACGCCGGCCTTTGGCCTGTACGAAAGCATCGTTGTGGCCAATCACGCCAAAGCGGTCTTTTTGGATACGGGGCCTGCGCAATTTCAGATTGACGAGGATGCGCTTCGCGCCTGTGTGACCCCGGCGACCAAGGCCATCGTTATCTGCTCGCCCAACAATCCCACGGGCTGCATTCTCAACGCGGCATCGCTCAACGCCGTGGCGCGCGTAGCGGAGCAGTCGGGCATCTACGTGGTCTGCGACGACGTGTACAACCGTTTGGTCTATGTGGATGGTTACGAGCGTTTTGCCCAGCGACACCCGGAGCTGCGCGAGCAGACGGTGATCATCGAGAGCTTCTCCAAGCCCTGGGCCATGACCGGCTGGCGCCTGGGCTGGCTCGCAGCAGCGGCACCCGTCATCGCCGAGATCGCAAAAGCTCACCAATACCTAGTATCGAGCGCCGTCTCCTTCGAGATGGACGCCGCAGCTCGAGCCCTGACCGTCGACCCAACCCCCATGCTCAAAGTCTACCGAGCCCGCCGCGAACGCGTACTCGCAGCCTTATACGCCATGGGCCTCGACGTAGTAGAGCCCGCAGGAGCCTTCTACACTTTCCCGAGCATCAAAAAGTTCGGCCTAACCAGCGAAGACTTCTGCATCAAAGCCATCGAAGAGGCAAACGTAGCCCTAGTCCCGGGCGACTGCTTCGGCACCGAAGGTCATATCCGCCTAAGCTACTGCGTCTCCGACAAAGACCTAGACGAAGGCCTCCACCGCCTGTCCACCTTCATTTCAACCTTTTAGCCCTCAGGGATGCAACACATCAGCCCACCGACCCAAGCATTATGAGTGGGGCACGTCGCTCAACGGACACGAGGATTCGCAGCAAAGTTACCGCAGCTCCGGTCCGAGGGGCCGGGTTGAGATTTTCGTAGATTCCGCACGAGCCGAAGAGCACTTAATGTGCTCTTCGTGCGAGCCAGGACTTGACCGAGCGAAAATCTCAACCCGGCCCCTCGGACCGGAGCGTATGCAGGGTTTGTGTACGAATCCTCGCGCCCGTTGACCGACGCCGGGGTCCCCGCCATAATACTTTCGGTTCACGCACGAATCCGCTGCCAGAGACAGCCGGTGCAAACGGGCATCGCCCGCGAGCTTAATGGGACTTCCCGCCAGCCGAGGTGGTCGAGTAGATATGTCTTCTCGCCCCCGTCGCTCATGCAGCGCGGGGGCTTTCTTTTTGGACATGCCCCCGTCACGTCCTTGTGGCGGACCGTGCCCGGAAAGAATTCGAGGAGGTGTAATTCATGCCCCAGCAGTACAAAATCGACAAGGTTGCAGAGATCGAGTCCCGTATCGCCGAGAACGCCGGTCTGTTCGTCGTCAACTACAACGGTCTGACGGTTAAGCAGGCTCAGGAGCTGCGTCATCAGCTTCGCGAGTGCGGCGCCGAGATGAAGGTCTACAAGAACAACCTGGTCAAGATCGCTCTCAAGAACCAGGAGCAGCCCGAGATCGACGAGATCCTCGCGGGCCCCGTCGCTTATGTGTTCTACGAGACCGAGCCGGTCGAGGCCGCTAAGGCCCTTAAGGACTTCTCCGCTAAGTCCAAGGGCGTCCTTGAGATCAAGGGCGGTATCTCCGACGGCAAGGCCGTTTCCGCTGATGATGTTAAGGCTATCGCCGAGCTGCCCACCAAGGATCAGCTTCTCGGCCAGATCGCCGGCCTCATCTCCGGTTTCGCTCGCGACATCGCTGTCTGCGTCAACGGCGTTTCCTCTGGTCTCGCTCGTTCGATCCAGCAGGTCTCCGAGCAGAAGGCAGCCTAGTTGCTGTTTTCACCCGCGGCGGCAACGCCGCACCCCTGGCGCATTCGCGCCGTGTTTTAACTGATCTCCGTGCATCCGCACGGAAACCGAAAGGACTTAGAAATGGCTAAGCTTACCACCGATGAGATCATCGATGCTCTTAAGGAAATGACCCTTCTCGAGGCTTCCGAGCTCGTTAAGGCTATCGAGGACACCTTCGGCGTTTCCGCCGCTGCTCCTGCCGCTGTTGTCGCCGCTCCCGCTGCTGGCGCTGCTGAGGCCGAGGAGAAGACCGAGTTTGACGTCGTGCTCGAGGGCTTCGGCGACAACAAGATCCAGGTCATCAAGGCCGTCCGTGAGCTCACCAACCTTGGCCTGAAGGAGGCCAAGGAGGTCGTCGAGGGCGCTCCCAAGGCTGTTCTCGAGGGTGCCAAGAAGGAGGACGCCGAGGCTGCCAAGGAGAAGCTCGAGGCTGCTGGCGCTGCTGTCACCCTCAAGTAATCAGGCTTTCTCGCCAGATTTCTTTGCAGACGGGGTTCGCATTGCGAGCCCCGTCTTTTTTGTTTTTCGGTCCCTCGGCATCGGTTGCTCAAACTGCCATGTTCTGTGATTTGCGTCGTATCGGGTGCCCTGCCGTTGGGCAATAAAATTGCACCATTCGAGCAATAATTTGCGTTGACCTGCTGAAGAATTGTCTCTGCCTTGTAGCGACATATAGTTCCAGCGGTAAGATGCTTGGGTATCGCAATTTGGTCTGCGGCTGTGTGCCGCACGCATGGGGCGCTTTTGCGCCTGCGAAAGGATCTTTGAATAACATGAAGGCAATCATCCCCGCCGCCGGTCTTGGCACGCGTTTTCTGCCTGGCACCAAGTGCACGCCCAAAGAGATGCTGCCGGTGCTCGACAAGCCCGTCATTCAGTACGTCGTCGAGGAAGCGCTCGAGCCCGAGGAGGTCGACGATGCCATCATCGTTACTTCTCCCGGTAAGCCCGAGCTACTGAACTACTTCCAGCCCGACCGTTCGCTCGAGAACCTGCTGCGCGAGCGCGGCAAGAACGCCTATGCCGATGCTGTCGCCCACGCTGGCGGTATGCCGGTCGACTTCCGTTATCAGTACGAGCCCAAGGGCCTCGGCCATGCTATTCGCTCTGCTGCCGACGCCGTGGCAGGGGAGAACTTCCTGGTTCTTCTGGGCGACTACGTTGTGCCTAACCGCGATATCTGCGACAAGATGCTCGCCGTTTCCAAGGAGCACGGTGGCGCTTCGGTTATCGCCGTCGCTGCTTGCTCGCCCGAGGAAGTCAGCCGCTACGGTGTTATCGCCGGCGAGCGCGTCGGTTCGCTCGAGGGCGCCGAGGACGTTGCCGATGCCGAGCCGGGCGCTGTTTGGCGTATCGGCGGTCTGGTTGAGAAGCCCGCTCCCGAGGCTGCTCCGTCCAACCTGTACATCGTCGGTCGCTACCTGCTGAGCCCGCTGGTCATGGACCTGCTGGCAGATCAGCAGGCCGGCAAGGGCGGCGAGATCCAGCTCACCGACGCCATGGCCCGTTCGCTCGACCGCGAGGCCATGTATGCCGTCGTCATCGACCCGCTGTCGGGCTACGACACCGGCACTCCCTCTGGTTGGATGGCCACTAACGCCCTCATGGCTGCAAACGACCCCCGCTTTGCCGATGCCTTCTGGGACGCCATCGACGAGCGCGGCGGATTGATGCGCAAGTAAGCCTTCGGGCACCGACATTTACGGGCGTGGACCTCGGTTCGCGCCCGTTTTTTATAAGAGCTGCGATTGCCGGCTCTCTGTTCACAGAAAATATATGAACAGATGTTCGATACACATACATCTACCTGCGTGTTTTCTGTCGAAAAACTTTGCTACTCCAAAAACTCAATCGCGTCAAGGCTTTTCTTGCCCAACGGTCGGTACCTGATAAACTATTAGGTTGCGATAACTGGCGAAGCTATGCCTCGCCAACCCACCGAGCATTTCCGTGAAGGAGGAAAAACCTGGTGACCTACGCATACACTGCCACTGAGCGCAAGCGCGTCAGCTTCGGGAAAATCCCGGAGGCCATGGAGCTCCCCAACCTTATCTCTGTTCAAAGGGAATCCTTTGAGCGTTTTAAGGATGAGGGCCTTCGTGAGGCGTTCAAGGAATCCAGCCCCATCCAGAGTCAGAACCATGTTCTCGAGGTTACCTTCGGCGAGCATCAGTTCGGCGACCCCGCGCACACCGTCGAGGAGTGCCGCGAGAAGGATATGACCTATCAGGCTCCGCTTCTGACCGACGTCCGTCTCACCAACAAGGAGACCGGCGAGATCAAGGAGCAGCTCGTCTTCATGGGCGACTTCCCCATGATGACCGATCAGGGCACCTTCATCATCAACGGTACCGAGCGTATCGTCGTCTCGCAGCTCGTCCGCTCCCCGGGCGTGTACTACAGCTCCGAGATGGATTCGGGCAAGCAGATCTACAAGGCCCAGATCATCCCGTCCCGCGGTGCCTGGCTTGAGTTTGAGGTCGACAAGCGCGACCAGCTCATGGTCTCCATCGACCGTAAGCGCAAGCAGAGCGCCACGATGTTCCTGCGCGCCCTTGGCATCGCCGTCACCAACGACGACATCATCGAGCTGCTCGGCAACTCCGATGTGATCAAGCGCACCCTGGAGCGCGACACCGCCCTCACTCGCGAGGACGCCCTCATCGAGATCTACCGTCGCCTGCGCCCGGGCGAGCCTCCCACCGTGGACGCTTCCCGCAGCCTGCTCGAGGGCCTGCTCTTTAACCCGCAGCGCTACGATTTGGCCCGCGTCGGTCGTTACAAGGTCAACAAGAAGCTCAACCTCACCACCGAGGAAGAGGTCACGGTGCTCACCGACGAGGATATCGTCGCGACGCTGCGCTACCTCCTGTCCCTCGCTGCCGGCGAGCAGGGCTTCAAGGTCGACGACATCGACCACTTCGGCAACCGCCGCATCCGCACCGTCGGCGAGCTCGTCGCCAACCAGTTCCGTATCGGCATGAGCCGTATGGAGCGCGTCGTCCGTGAGCGCATGAGCTCCCAGGACATCGACGAGATCACCCCGCAGTCGCTCATCAACATCCGCCCGATCGTGGCCTCCATCAAGGAGTTCTTCGGTTCCTCGCAGCTCTCGCAGTTCATGGACCAGGCGAACCCCCTGACCGGTCTGACCCACAAGCGCCGTCTGTCCGCACTCGGCCCTGGTGGTCTTGCCGGCCACAAGTCCGGCTCCAGCCGCCGCACCAACGTGCCGACGGCCGTCCGCGACGTTCACAACTCGCACTACAGCCGCATGTGCCCGATCGAGACCCCCGAAGGCCCCAACATCGGCCTGATCGGCTCGCTCGCCCTCTACGCCCGCGTCAACGAGTACGGCTTCATCGAGGCCCCGTTCCGTCGTGTCGAGAACGGCGTTGCCACCGATCAGATCGACTGGATGACCGCTGACGAGGAAGAGAAGCACGTCATCGCGCCGGCCAACACGCCGCTCGATCCCAAGACCAACGAGTTCATCACGACCGATGCCGAGGGCAAGATCGTCCGCCCGCACACGGTGATCGCCCGTACCCGCGACTTCGACGGTTCCTTCGGCGCTCCCGCCGACGTGCCCGTCGAGGACGTCGACTACATGGACGTCTCGCCGCGTCAGATGCTCTCCGTCGCAGCCACGCTGATCCCGTTCCTTGAGCACGACGACGCCAAGCGTACGCTGATGGGCGCTAACATGCAGCGTCAGGCCGTGCCGCTGGTTCACCCCGCCGCTCCCTATGTCGGTACCGGCATGGAGCGTCGCGCCGCTCTGGACTCCGGCGAGGTCACCCTGGCCAAGAACGCCGGCGAGGTCATCTTTGCCGACGCCGCCAAGATTATCGTCAAGCATGCCGGCGGCATGGACGAGTATCACCTGGCCAAGTACCAGCGCTCCAACCAGTCCACCTGCATCAACCACCGTCCGCTCGTGCGCGTCGGTGACACCGTTGAGCAGGGCGAGCCCCTGGCCGACGGTCCTTCGACCGATCACGGCGAGCTCGCACTGGGCCAGAACCTCACCGTGGCCTACATGCCGTGGGAAGGCTTTAACTACGAGGACGGTATCGTCGTGTCCGAGCGCCTGGTGGCCGAGGACCTGCTGACGACCATCAACATCACCCGTCACGAGATCGACGCCCGCGACACCAAGCTCGGCCCCGAGGAGATCACCCGCGAGATCCCGAACCTCTCCGAGGACATGCTTGCCAACCTCGACGAGGACGGCATCATCCGCATCGGCGCCGAGGTCGGCCCTGGCGACATCCTGGTCGGCAAGGTCACGCCTAAGGGCGAGAGCGCTCTGACCGCCGAGGAGCGCCTGCTGCGCGCCATCTTCGGTGCCAAGGCCCACGACGTCCGCGATACCTCCCTTAAGATGCCTCACGGCGCTTACGGCCGCGTTATCGACGTCGTCCGCTTTAGCCGCGAGAACGGCGACGACCTGGCCCCCGGCGTCAACGAGCAGGTGCGCGTCTACGTCGCCCAGCGTCGTAAGATCCAGCAGGGCGATAAGATCGCCGGCCGCCACGGCAACAAGGGTGTTATCTGTAACGTTCTGCCGGTCGAGGACATGCCCTACATGGCTGACGGTACCCCGATCGACGTTATCCTCAACCCGCTGGGCGTTCCTTCGCGTATGAACGTCGGCCAGCTGCTCGAGTGCCACCTTGGCTGGGCTGCTGCCTGCGGTTGGGATACCGAACAGGCCGACTCCGACAAGTACGTCCCCGGTCCGTTCTTCACCGCCACGCCCGTCTTCGACGGCGCCAAGGAGGACGAGATCGCCGAGGTCATCCGTCGTGCCAACAAGAACATGCTCAACAAGGCCACCGCTGCCTTTGGCGATCACATGCGCCCCGAGTTCGTCACCCAGCTTGACGAGCGCGGCAAGACCCGTCTGTTCGACGGCCGCACCGGTGAGGAGTTCCGCGAGCCCATTACCGTGGGTACGTCCTACATCCTCAAGCTCGGCCACATGGTCGACGACAAGATCCACGCCCGTTCGACCGGCCCTTACAGCCTGGTTACCCAGCAGCCTCTGGGCGGCAAGGCCCAGTTCGGCGGCCAGCGCTTCGGCGAGATGGAAGTTTGGGCACTGTACGCTTACGGTGCTTCCAACGTCCTGCAGGAGATCCTGACCGTCAAGTCCGACGATACCGTGGGCCGCGTCAAGACCTACGAGTCCATCGTCAAGGGCGAGAACGTTCCTGTCCCGGGTATCCCCGAGTCCTTCAAGGTTCTCGTCAAGGAGATTCGCTCCCTCGCACTGGACATCGAGCCCATGCACGATGCCGACGAGGACGCCTCCGCCCCTGTGACCGCCGAGGAGACCTCCGCTCTCGACGACCTGGCTGCGCTCGCCGGCGTTGACGCCGACGTCGAGGCCGAGGATGCCGAGACCGCCGAGGCGCCCGAGGCTGTCGCCGCCACGACCACTGATAAGGAGTAGTTGACTGTGGCAGATTTCGAAGCTACTGATTTTGACTCGGTAAAGATCTCCCTTGCCTCCGCCGACCAGATCCGTTCCTGGTCGCACGGTGAGGTCAAGAAGCCGGAGACCATCAATTACCGTACCCTCAAGCCCGAGAAGGACGGCCTGTTCTGCGAGAAGATCTTCGGTCCCGCCAAGGACTGGGAGTGCTCCTGCGGCAAGTACAAGGGCATCCGCTTTAAGGGCATCGTCTGCGAGCGCTGCGGCGTCGAGGTCACCTCGGCCAAGGTGCGTCGCGACCGCATGGGTCACATCGAGCTCGCCGCTCCCGTGTCCCACATCTGGTACTTCAAGAGCCCCACGAGCTTCCCGATGAGCCGTATGCTCGACATCAAGTCCAAGGACCTCGAGAAGGTTCTGTACTTCGCCAGCTACATCATCACCGAGGTTGACTACGAGGCTCGCGAGGCCGACGCCGACGACCTGCGCGAGGAGCTCGCCGCCGATCTGGAAGAGATCGATGCCGAGTGCGCCCGCCAGATCGAGTCCCTCAAGGAGCAGGGCGACCCCGAGAACTTTGACGAGTTCTCCGACGAGGAGCCGCTGACCCCCGAGGAGATCGCCTCTGGCATCGTCGACATCGAGGAAGAGTGCAAGGACGAGAAGCAGCTCCGCACGGACGCCTTCAACGCCTTCATGAAGCTCACCGAGCGCGACCTCATCTCCGATGAGCCGCTGTTCCGCGAGATGACCCGTTACTACTCCATGTACTTCAAGGGTGGCATGGGTGCCGAGGCCGTCCGCGACCTGCTCGCTGCCATCGACCTCCCCTCCGAGGCCGAGAAGCTCAAGGCCATCATCGCCGACGAGGATTCCCAGAAGCAGAAACGCGAGAAGGCCGTCAAGCGCCTTGAGGTCGTTGACGCCTTCCTGAAGGGCGGCAACAGCCCCGCGAACATGATCCTGGACGTCATCCCGGTCATTCCGCCCGATCTGCGCCCGATGGTCCAGCTCGACGGCGGCCGCTTCGCCGCGTCCGACCTCAACGACCTGTATCGTCGCGTGATCAACCGTAACAACCGACTCAAGCGCCTGCTCGACCTGGACGCCCCTGCGATCATCGTGAACAACGAGAAGCGCATGCTCCAGGAGTCCGTGGACGCCCTGTTCGACAACGGTCGTCGTGGTCGCCCGGTCTCTGGCCGTGGCGGTCGCCCGCTCAAGTCGCTCGCCGAGGCCCTCAAGGGCAAGCAGGGCCGTTTCCGTCAGAACCTGCTGGGTAAGCGTGTCGACTACTCCGGCCGTTCGGTTATCGTTACCGACCCCAAGCTGCTGCTGCACCAGTGCGGTCTGCCCAAGACCATGGCGCTGGAGCTCTTCAAGCCCTTCGTCATGAAGCGCCTGGTCGAGCTTGGCAAGGTCGAGAACATCAAGGGCGCCAAGCGCGCTATCGACCGCGGTGCCACCTTTGTGTGGGATATCCTCGAAGAGGTCATCGACGGCCGCGTCGTGCTGCTCAACCGCGCACCGACCCTGCACCGTCTGTCCATCCAGGCCTTTGAGCCGGTTCTGGTCGAGGGCAAGGCTATCCACCTGCACCCGCTGGTCTGCTCGCCCTTCAACGCCGACTTCGACGGCGACCAGATGTCTGTCCACGTGCCGCTGTCCAGCCAGGCTCAGGCCGAGGCCCGCGTGCTCATGCTCTCTGCGAACAACCTGCGCTCGCCGGCATCCGGCAAGCCGGTCAACATCCCCTCGCAGGACATGATCATCGGTGTGTACTACCTCACCCAGGTCCGCGACGGTCTGCCGGGCGAGAACCACGTGTTCTCGAGCTTCGACGACGCGCTGCACGCCTATGACTGCCGCTCCGAGGTCGACATGCAGGCCAAGATTCAGGTCCGCGTGTCCGCCGAGAACGCCAACGTCATCAACGAGGACGGCACCCGTATCTTCCGCGTCAAGAATGGCAAGAACGAGTTTGTCGACTACGACGTCACCGGTAACAAGACCGCACGCTTCGAGACCTCTATCGGTCGCATCATCTTCAACCGCCAGTGCCTGCCCGAAGACTACGAGTTCATGAACTACAAGATGGTCAAGGGCGACGTGGCCAAGCTGGTTGCCGACTGCTGCGATCGTTACCCCGAGGCCAAGGTCGGTCCGATCCTCGACGCCATCAAGTACTCCGGCTTCCACTACGCTACCCGCGCCGGCCTCACCATCTCGGTGTGGGACGCTCTCATCCCTGCCGAGAAGCAGGAGCTGCTCGACCGCGCCCAGGCTAACGTCGACCAGATCAACGAGTACTTCGAGGAGGGCTTCATCAACGAGACGGAGCGCCACATCGAAGTCGTTAACGAGTGGACCGCTTGTACCGACAAGGTCGCAGCGCTCATGCTCGACTTGTTCGACGAGGAGAACCCGCTCTACATGATGGCCGACTCCGGCGCCCGTGGTTCTAAGACCCAGCTGCGTCAGCTCGGCGGCATGCGTGGCCTGATGGCAGACATGTCCGGCGAGACGATCGACCTTCCCATTAAGGCGAACTTCCGCGAGGGCCTGCTGCCGCTCGAGTACTTCATTTCGACCTACGGCGCCCGTAAGGGCCTGGTCGATACCGCATCCCACACCTCGGACTCTGGTTACCTGACCCGTCGTCTGGTCGACGTGGCCCAAGACGTCATCGTCCGCGAGGAGGACTGCGGTACGCACGAGGGCGTCACCTACAACCTCATCATCCCCGGCACCACCGACCTCAACACCGACCTCGTCGGCCGTTGCTTCATTGAGGACGTCGTGGCTCCCGATGGCACCGTGCTCTTTGAGCAGGACGGCTACATCGAGAAGGTCGCTGACATCCAGAAGATGGTCGATGCCGGCCTTAAGAAGGTCAAGCTTCGCGCGCTGCTCACCTGCCGCTCCAAGTACGGCGTGTGCCAGAAGTGCTACGGCTGGGATCTTTCCACCCGTCGTCCGGTCGCCATCGGTACCGCGGTCGGCATTATTGCCGCCCAGTCCATCGGCGAGCCCGGTACGCAGCTTACGATGCGTACCATTCACTCCGGCGGCGTCGCTGGCGTCGACGATATTACGCAGGGTCTGCCTACGGTCAGCCGTATGTTCGATATCGTCGGCAACGTCAACGAGAAGATCCTGGGTCGCGAGGCCGAGCTGGCTCCGTACTCCGGTCACCTCTCGATTAAGCCCGAGAAGTCCGAGTACGTGCTGACGCTCACCGACTCCGAGGATCACACCCGTGTCCTCGACGAGCGTCGCGTCCCCGCTTCGGTGCGCTTCATGCCCGAGATCGAGGACGGCTGCGAGGTTCGCGCTGGCGACCAGATCACCAAGGGCTTCGTCAACTTCCGCAACCTGCGCAAGCTGACCGACATCGAGTCGACGATGCACACCTTCGTCGAGAGCGTCAAGGACGTCTACACCAGCCAGGGCGTCGACCTGAACGACAAGCACATCGAGGTGCTCGCACGCCAGATGCTGCGTCGCGTTCAGATCACCAACCCCGGCGACTCCAAGTACCTGCTTGGTCAGTACGTCGACCGCTACGAGTTTGCCGACGAGGTCGAGCGCGTTGCCCGTCTGGGCGGTCAGGCTCCTGTGGCCGAGCCCGTCATCCTGGGTACGCTCAAGGTCGCGTCCAACATCGACTCCTGGCTGTCGAGCGCTTCGTTCATTCGTACCGCTGGCGTCCTTACCGAGGCTGCCATCGAGGGCAAGGTCGACCACCTGCTCGACCTTAAGTCCAACGTCATCGTCGGTAAGAAGATCCCGGCTGGTACCGGCCTCAAGCCGTACGCCAACGCCAAGCTGACGTATCGCACGGCCGACGGCTACGTGGACATCGACGGCCCGGCTTCGCCCAACGCCAAGTCGCTGCCCGAGTGGGCTCCTGTGGAGCTCAAGGACCTGGACGAGCAGCTCCCGCAGCAGCTCGACTGGGCCGGCTACGACGAGTTCGGTGGTGCTGACGGTTCGTTCACCCGCAACGGCCACACCATCTCCGCCGAGAAGGCTCGTCTGTACCTGTTCGACGATCTGGGCGTGTCGCAGCGCTGGACCAACAAGTTCAGCGAGGTTGGCATCGAGACGGTCGGCGACCTGGTTGGCAAGTCCGAGGAGGATCTGCTGCGCATCGATGGCATCGGCGCCAAGGCGATCGAGGAGCTCCGTGACGGCCTGGAGGCCCACGATCTGCTCTACATCCTCGAGAACAACGACGACGTTGCCGACGAGGAAGACCTCTCGCAGCTGCTGCAGATGGTCTTTAGCCCCGACGGTCCGGACGATATCCTGCTGGGTACCTCCGCTCCGACGCATCACGCCGACGCCGACGAGGAGCTCCTGGGCGCCCCGATCGACGACAAGAAGGCTCCCGCCAACGGCGCGATCAACGAGGACATGGCTTCCCTCGACGAGCTGCTCAACCAGCTCGTGGACACCGACGACGCCGAAGAGGCCAAGGACAACGACGAGGAGTAATTAGTTCCGCCGTTCTAACGAACGGCGGCGACCTCCGTCGCTGCGCGGCCCCCAGAGCTACAATCTGTCATTCAAAAGGCAGGGCATGACCAAAAGGTCAATGCCCTGCCTTTTTCATGCCACCTTGTACGCTCTGGGGGCCGCTCGCTTGCGTATGCTCAACTTGTTGCGTTCCGTTGATCACTTGCAAAAAAGGACGGTACCGTCAAGATTCTTTCGCAAATTGATCGAGGCGGCCTCGGCCCCGC
>JAQDHS010000009.1:0-80540 GCA_027663555.1 Coriobacteriaceae bacterium AM04S-08
AGCAGGGGCTCTCAATGTTTTATGTCCTGCTCATATCGTCTGTGCCGGCAGTTAGGGACAGCCCTTGCCGATTCGATTGTTGAATATCTCCGTGACTACTTTACAGTTCCAGTGCCTCGGCGACTTCGGCTGCGCAGGCCAGGGCATCGGCCATGGCACTCACCACGAGCGAGCTGCCGTTGCGGGCATCACCCGCCACATACACCGGCGCGGCATCCGCAGCAACGCCATCCACGCGGGCCGCAAGGTGCGAGCCCTCGGAAGCCATCACGGGCAGCGGGCGGCCCGCCGTGGCAACGGGCACGCCGACAGCTTCGAACACGCTGTGTTCCGGACCCGTAAAGCCGCAAGCGATGAGCACCAGCTGCGCCGGCACCTCGTGCTCGGAGCCCGCGATGCGCTCGGGCTTTCCCGCCGACCAGTCCAGATCGACCACGCGCAGACCCGCAGCCGCACCCTTCTTGTCCAGCAGCACCTCGAGTGTATCCACGGCCCAGGCACGCATCTCGCCACCCATCGCAGCGATAGCCTCCTGCTGGCCGTAATCGGTCTTCTTAACGTTGGGCCACTGCGGCCAGGGGTTGCCTGCCGCGCGCTTATCGGGCGCAGCCGGCAAGAACTCAAACTGGCGCACGCTGCGCGCGCCCTGACGCACCGCGGTACCCACGCAGTCGTTGCCGGTATCGCCACCGCCAATGACCACGACGTCCAGGCCGCGTGCGTCAATAGCAGGCTCACCGCCATCGAGCACCGAGACGGTCGAAGCCGTCAGGTAGTCCACAGCGTACACCACGCCGGGCGCATCCACATTCGTAGCCGAAAGCCCACGCGGAGCACGAGCGCCGGCAGCCACCACGACGGCGTCAAAGTCGTCGAGCCTGGCGGTAACCTTGGGATCGCTCACGTCGGCACCAAGCTCAAACACAATGCCCAGCTCACGCATGAGCGCTACACGGCGCTCGACCACAGACTTCTCGAGCTTCATGTTGGGAATGCCGTACATGAGCAGGCCGCCCGAGCGGTCGTCACGCTCAAACACCGTCACGCGGGCACCGCGACGTGCAAGCTCCCATGCAGCCACCAGACCAGCAGGACCGGAGCCCACCACGGCAACCGTGGGTGCGCCCTCCCCCGCCGGCTCAAAGCGACGTGGGCCGCCGTTGGCCCACTCACAGTCGCTGATCGCACGCTCGTTATCGTGAATCGTCGTGGGTTGGCCGTCGACCGAGCCCAGGTTGCACGCGGCCTCGCACAGTGCCGGGCACACGCGGCTCGTGAACTCAGGCATGGGCGAGGTGAGCGACAGGCGCTCGGCAGCCTCATCCCAGCGGCCGCGGTACACCAGCTCGTTCCACTCGGGAATCAAGTTGTGCAGCGGGCAGCCGCTCGGACGTGCCTTGCCAAAGCTCGCGCCCATCTGGCAAAACGCCACGCCGCACATCATGCAGCGGCTCGCCTGGGCGCGACGTGCGTCGTCGTCGAGCTCCACGTACAGCGGATCGAAATCACGGCTGCGCTCCTCCACGGGGCGAAGCTCGTGGGTCACGCGATCGATATCAAGAAAAGCACCGGGCTTACCCATGGCACTTACGCCTCCTTCTTGGTCGAAGCAACAGAGCTGGCGGCCGCGGACGCAGCACCCGCAGCACCGCCCGCAATATCGAAGCGAGCGACATCCGCGGCGCTCGCGCGACCGGTCACGATGTCAAACGCCAGTTTCTCTGCCTGCGCATGTGTCTTGCCGGCAGCCTCGCTCGCGGCGACAATCGCCAGCACACGCTCGTACTCGGTCGGAATGACCTTCACAAAGTGCTTGCTCATCGTCTCAAAGCTGTAGAGCAGCTTGATGCCGCGCGGGCTCTGTGTCGCGTCCACGTGCTCCTGGATGAGCGCACGGACCTGCTCCAGCTCGCCGGCAGTCGGGGCCTTGAGCTCAACGCTCTCGTGGTTCACGCGGGCATCGAGCGTGCCGTACTGGTCAAAGACATAAGCCACGCCGCCCGTCATGCCAGCAGCGAAGTTCTGTCCGACCTCGCCCAAGATGAGCGCCAGACCGCCCGTCATGTACTCGCAGCCATGGTTGCCGCAGCCCTCGACCACCACGGTGGCACCGGAGTTGCGTACGCCAAAGCGCTGGCCCGCCAAACCGTTAATGAAGCCGCGGCCGCTCGTAGCGCCAAAGAACGCAACGTTGCCCACGATGATGTTTTCGTCGAACTTGTAGGTCGCATGCGGGTTGGGGCGCACCGACACCTCGCCACCCGAAAGGCCCTTGCCAAAGTAATCGTTGGCGTCGCCGCACACGTTGAGCGTAATGCCGCGCGGCAGGAAGGCGCCAAAGCTCTGACCGGCCGAACCATCGCAATCGATGGTGATGGAGCCGGCGGGCAAGCCCTCGGGATGCGCCTTGGTCACCGCGTTGCCCAGGATGGTGCCCACGCAACGGTTGACGTTGGCGATATCGGCGCGGAAGCGAATCGGACGCAGATGTGCGCGGGCGTCGGCCGTGTAGGGCACAAACAGCGTGGAGTCGAGCGTCTTGTCGAGCTCGCTGTCCGCGGCCATCTGGGGCAGGAAGTGACGGCCGTCGGCACCCGGGATGTGGGCACCGAACTCGCAGGTCGCGCTTGCCAGCACGGGCGTCAGATCGAGCAGGTTAGCCTTGCGGTTGCCCGGGACCTCGATCTGGCGCAGGCACTCGGGATGGCCGACCATCTCGTCGACGGTGCGGAAGCCCAGGCTCGCCATGACCTCGCGCAGCTGCTCGGCAACAAAGAGCATAAAGTGCTCGACGTGCTCGGGCTTGCCGCGGAAGCCGCGACGCAGGCGGCAGTTTTGCGTAGCGATGCCGGCCGGGCAGGTGTCCTGCTGGCAGTCGCGCTGCATGAGGCAACCCATGGAGATGAGCGGCATGGTCGCAAAGCCAAACTCCTCGGCGCCCAACAGGCAGGCGACGGCAACATCGGTGCCGTCCATAAGCTTGCCATCGGCCTCGAGCACCACGCGCGAGCGCAGGCCGTTTTGCAGCAGCGTCTGTTGGGCCTCGGCAAGGCCAAGCTCCAGCGGCAGACCCGCATGCCAGATAGAGTCGCGCGCAGCGGCACCTGAGCCGCCGTTGTGGCCACTGATCAAGATCTTGTCGGCAGCACCCTTGGCCACACCGGTGGCGATGGTGCCGACGCCGGCCTCGCCGACCAGCTTGACCGACACGCGTGCGCCGGGGTTGGCGTTCTTAAGGTCAAAGATCAGCTCTGCCAGATCCTCGATAGAGTAAATATCGTGGTGCGGCGGAGGCGAGATCAGGCCGATGCCGGGCGTGGACTGACGGACCTCGGCGATCCAGGGGTAGACCTTCTTGCCGGGCAGGTGGCCACCCTCGCCGGGCTTGGCGCCCTGGGCCATCTTAATCTGAATCTCGAAGGCACTGCACAGGTAGCGGCTCGTCACGCCAAAGCGCGCACTTGCCACCTGCTTGATCGCGGAGTTCTTGGAGTCGCCGTTGGCCAGCGGGGTCTCGCGCCGCGGGTCCTCGCCGCCCTCGCCCGAGTTGGAACGGCCGTGCAGGCGGTTCATGGCGATGGCCATGCACTCGTGTGCCTCTTTGCTGATGGAGCCGTACGACATGGCGCCGGTGTTAAAGCGACGGACGATGTCGAGCGCCGGCTCCACCTCGTCAAGCGGCACCGGCGTGCGGCCGCCGGCATCAAAGTCCAGCAGGTCGCGCAGGCGCACAGCACAGCCGGTGCGGTGCAGGCGGGCGCTGTACTCCTTAAAGGTGTCGTAGCTGTCCTCGCGGCAGGCGGTCTGCAGTAGGTAGACGGTCTGGGGGTCAATCAGGTGATCCTCGCCGCCGAGCGGGCGCCACTTGGTCAGACCCAGCGTGGGCAGCTGATCGGGAGCCGGGCTCTTAAGGATAGCGAGCGCGGCGTCGTAGCGCTCGTTTTGCTCGCGCTCAACGTCCTCGACGCCCATACCGCCCACACGGCTCACCGTGCCGGCGAAGTACGCGTTGACGAACTCCGGCGTAAAGCCCACGGCCTCGAAGATCTGCGCCGAATGGTAGCTCTGCACCGTGGAGATGCCCATCTTGGACATGATGGAAACGATGCCGGCGGTCGCAGCCTTGTTGTAGTTGGCGATGCCCTGCCCGGTCGTCACGTCCAGGTCGCCGCGTGCCGCCAGATCACGGATGCACGCATGTGCGTTGTACGGATAGATGCCGCTCGCGGAGTAGCCCACCAGTGCCGCAAAGTCATGCGGGGACACGGCGTCGCCGCACTCCACCACGATGTCGGCAAAGGTACGCACGCCGGCGCGGATCAGGTGGTTGTGCACGCAGCCCACAGCGAGCAGCGACGGCACGGGCACCTCACCCGCAGCGGCACGATCGCTCAACACCACGATGTTCACGCCATCGCGGACCGCGGCCTCAACGTCCTCTGCAAGCTGCTTGAGCGCAGCCTGCAGCGCGCCCTCGCCGGCATCGCGGCGGTACACGGCACGGAAACGTCGGGTCTTAAAGCCCACGCGGTCGATGGCGCAGATGCGGTCAAACTCCTCCTCGCTCAGCAGCGGACGCTCCAAGCGCACCAGCTGGCAGGCCGTACGGGAGTCCTCGAGCAGGTTGCCGTGGTTGCCCAGGTAGAGCGTGGTCGAAGTCACCATATGCTCGCGCAGGGCATCGATCGGAGGATTCGTGACCTGAGCGAACAGCTGATAGAAATAGTCGAAGAACGAACGCGTCTTCTTGGACAGACAAGCCAGCGGCGCGTCGATGCCCATCGAGGCGAGCGGGGCCTTGCCCTGCTGGGCCATGGGACGCACGACCTCGTCGACGTCATCCCAGTGATACCCGAGCTTAGCCATGCGCACGGCGGCGGGTACCTCGGCGTCCTCGGCGGGCGTTGCCGCGGCAGGCCTATCGAGCACGTCGACGGTCAGCGTCTCCTCGGCGATCCAGTCGCGGTAGGGCTTTTCCTTGGCATAGCGGGCTCGCAGCTCGTCGTTGTAGATGACGCGCCCGCGGGCAAAGTCGACCTCGAGCATCTGGCCCGGCCCCAGACAGCCGCTCGTCAGGATGTTCTCGGGGCTCACCTCGATGGTGCCCACCTCGCTTGCCAGCATAAAGCGACCGTCGCGCGTCACGTAGTAACGAGCGGGGCGCAGGCCGTTGCGGTCGAGGGCGGCGCCCAGCGTGCGACCGTCGGTAAAGGCGATGGCCGCCGGACCATCCCACGGCTCCATGAGCATGGACTGGTAAGCGTCGTAGGCGCGGCGCTCCTCACTCAGGTTGTCGTTGTGGTCCCACGGCTCGGGCAGCAACATGGATGCGGCACGCGTGAGCGGACGGCCGTTCATGACCATGAACTCGAGCACATTGTCCAGAATCGCGGAGTCGGAGCCCTCGCGGTTGATGATAGGCATCACGCGCTCAAGATCGTGCTGCAGCACGGGGCTGTACAGGTTGGGCTCGCGGGCGCGGATCCAGTTGACGTTGCCCTTGAGGGTGTTGATCTCGCCGTTATGGATGATAAAGCGGTTGGGGTGCGCGCGCTCCCAGCTGGGCGTGGTGTTGGTGGAGTAGCGCGAGTGGACGAGCGCCACGGCCGTCTTGACGGCGGCGTCGTTGAGGTCGATGAAGAAGCGGCGCATCTGCGTGGCGACCAGCATGCCCTTGTACACGATGGTGCGCGAGCTCATAGAGCACACGTAGAAGATCTTGTCGCGCAGGGCAAACTCGGTGTCGGCCTTCTTTTCGATGGTGCGACGGCACACGTACAGGCGACGCTCAAAGGTATCGCCGGCGGGCGTGTCGTCCGGACGGCCCAGGAAGGCCTGCAAGATGGTGGGCATGCAGGCGCGCGCCGTCTCGCCCAGGTCGTGCGGGTCGACCGGCACCTCGCGCCAAAAGAGCAGCGGCACGCCGGCCTCGGCGCAGCCCTCCTCGAACACGCGACGGGCATCCTCTACGCCCTTGTCGTCCTGCGGGAAGAACAGCATGGCCACACCATAGTCGCCCTCTGCCGGCAGAATCTGGCCGCACTTTTGGGCCTCTTTACGAAAAAAGTGATGCGGAACCTGGAACAGGATGCCAGCGCCGTCGCCGGTGTTCTTCTCGAGTCCCGTGCCGCCGCGGTGCTCCAAGTTGACCAGAATGGACAGTGCGTCGTCCAGAATCTGGTGATGGCGCTCACCGTTGATATCGGCAAGCGCGCCGATGCCACAAGCATCGTGGTCGAATTCGGGGCGATAAAGGCCCTGCTGCTGAGCGGAATCTGCCTGCATCGCGATCCTCCCCTAGATATTAGACAGTCAGTTGAATAGGCATACTATGAGCATCGCCGGCCCGTTGTGTTTCTCACCCGTTTCGAAACAATCGCGTAACGCACGCCGGCCATCAACGTCTTGCCATCAAACGTGTACGTCAGTCCCCAAGTTCAGCTTGTAAGTTCACCGCTTCAAACATCTCAATCTGTAACAGGAGGAGCCGATTTTGGCCCCTAGATGTTACGGATTGAGATTTTCTGCAGGACGGTTTTGGTTTGTCTCGATCTGTAACACGAAAGGCCGGTTTTGGCGGTCAGCTCTTACAAATCGAGATTTTCCATAGGACCATTTCTTCCTGTCTCGATCTGTAACAGCTAGGCCCAATTTCCATCCCTAGTTGTTACAGATCGAGACATTTCGGCAGCCCCCTTTCACCATCCCATTCAAATACAACAATTTTGTTAGTCTTGGTTAACTTTTTAGCCTAAAACGGGTATCCTTTGCGGCGTCAAGCAAACGGCACGCACACCGTGCCAGATCAAGGAGGCCCCTATGGCGCACCGAGCAGACCGACAGACAATGCAACTTGTCCTTATCCGTCACGGAGAATCCGAGTGGAACAAACTCAACCTGTTCACCGGCTGGACCGACGTAGAACTCACCGACACGGGCCGCGAAGAAGCCGCAGCAGGCGGTCGAGCCCTCAAAGAAGCGGGCTTCGACTTCGACGTCTGCTACACCTCGCGTCTCAAGCGCGCAATTCACACCCTCGACATCGTGCTCGGCCAAATGGATCGCGAGTGGTTGCCCGTCATCAAATCCTGGAAGCTCAACGAGCGCCACTACGGAGCGTTGCAGGGTCTCAACAAGGCCGATGCCGCAGCGGAGCACGGCGACGAGCAGGTGCTCATCTGGCGCCGCTCCTTCGATGTCTGCCCGCCGGCACTCGAACCGGACGACGCGCGCGATCCCCACACCCAGGAGCAATACCGTGATGTCGCGCCCGATCAGCTGCCCTATACCGAGTGCCTCAAGGACACGATCGCCCGCGCCTGGCCTTATTTCGAAGACGAGATCCGCCCCCAGATGCTCGCCGGCAAGCGCGTACTCATCGCCGCACACGGCAACTCCCTGCGCTCACTCGTCATGAAGCTCGAGCACCTCACGCCCGAGGAGATCCTCAAGGTCAACATCCCCACCGGCGTGCCGCTCGTCTACACCTTCGACACCGATTTCAACGTCCTCGACAAGCGCTACATCGGTGAGCCGGCGACCATCGCCGCCAAGATCGACGCCGTGGCCAATCAGGGCAAAGCACACAAGTAGCCCCAACCCAAAACCGACGCGTGGCGCCGCACGGCCCAGATGCGACGTCACGCCGCCCATACACAGGAGCGCACCATGCTCAACCATCTCAAACAACACTTTGGCTCCCGACGCACCGGTGGTCACGGAGGCCTAGATATTGCGCGGCATATCGGCCCCGGGCTGCTTGTGACCGTCGGCTTTATCGACCCGGGCAACTGGGCCTCCAATATGGCCGCGGGCTCGCAGTTTGGCTACGCGCTGCTGTGGATCGTCACGCTGTCCACGATTATGCTCATTGTGCTGCAGCACAACGCGGCACACTTGGGTATCGCCACTGGCGCCTGTCTTGCCGAGGCCACGACCCGCTTTCTCCCCCGCATCGTGGGACGCGCGGTGCTCGGCAGCGCCTATCTCGCGACCATCGCCACCGCCATGGCCGAAGTCCTGGGCGGCGCGATTGCCCTTCAAATGCTCTTTGGGCTGCCCGTGCGCGCGGGCTGCGTCATCGTGGCGGCAGTATCGATGGCGATGCTCATGACCAACTCCTACAAACGTGCCGAACGCTGGATCATCGCCTTCGTAGGCGTGGTAGGACTCTCGTTTTTGGCCGAGCTTGCGCTGGTCAAGGTCGACTGGCCGCAGGCCGCCGCAAGCTGGATCACGCCCAGCATGCCCACTGGCTCTGCCACGATTATCGTGAGCGTCCTGGGCGCAGTCGTTATGCCCCACAATCTCTTTCTGCACTCCGAGGTCATCCAATCCATGCACTTCGAAGGCCAAGGCGAGCAGGTTATCGAAGAGCGTCTGCGCTACGAGCTCTTCGACACGCTCTTTTCGATGGGCGTGGGCTGGGCAATCAACTCGGCCATGGTCATCCTGGCCGCAACGACCTTCTTTGTGCACGGCATGGTCGTAGACGACCTCACCGTCGCAGCGGCCACGCTCTCCCCCATCTTGGGCCCGGCGAGCTCGGCCATCTTTGCGGTAGCGCTGCTGTTCGCGGGATTATCGAGCAGCGTGACAGCGGGCATGGCGGCGGGAACCATCACTGCAGGCATGTTCGACGAGGAATACGACATCCACGACCGACATTCCTCGGTCGGGGTGGCGGCCTGTTTCGCCGGCGCAGTGGCGGCGTGCCTGGTCGTCCCAAATCCTTTTGAAGGTCTCATCTGGAGCCAGGCACTGCTGTCGCTTCAGCTGCCGATTACGGTCTTTGTGCTCATACGACTCACCAGTTCACGCCGCGTCATGGGCAAATACGCCAACTCACGCCCGCTCAACGCGCTGCTCGTAGGGATCGGTGCCATCGTGACGATTCTCGATGTCGTGTTGTTGACAGGGATGTAATGGGGCGGGGCACCTACCCAGGCAAACGTCTCAATCTGTAACATCTAGACCCGCTTTTGATGTCTAGGTGTTACAGATTGAGATCTTTCCGAGGGACAGCTCCGTTTGTCTCAATCTGTAACACGTAGACCCCGTTTTCGCCGTTAGATGTTACAGATTGAGATCTTCTGCCGAACGGGTTTGGTTTGTCTTGATCTGTAACAAGTGGACCCAATTTCCGCTTCTAGATGTTACAGATCGAGACATTTCTTCAGCTCCAACCTTTTGTCTCAATCTGTAACAGATAGGCCCGTTTTGAGCCGCCACATGTTACAGATTGAGACAAAAGGTCGGCCGGACTCACAACAGACAGGATCGGCCAACAGCAACCGTGATCCCTTAGGGGCGGAAGAAAAGGGCCCCGGCCGAGAATTCGACCGGGGCCCTTGGACAGAGCTATGTGTTGCCGTGAGCCGCGTGCCGACGAGCTACTCCTCGACGAGCTCAAACTGATCGGGACCGACGCCGCACACCGGGCACACATAATCCTCGGGCAGATCGGGCGTATCGACCTCAACCTCGTAACCGCAAACGACGCACACGAACTTATACGTCTTCTTCTCCTCAGCCATGATGTTCTCCTCTCAAACGCGACTGGTGATGTACTTCATTTATCAGTATAGATTCTCAATAATATAATGCAAGTACTTTTAAAACATTTCTAGCCTTGATACGAGGACGCCTTCGGAGGCGTCTTGCCCTTCAGGACCTTATGGTAGTAATCGTAGGTGAGCGGCGTCTCGTCACTCAAGCGCTCGGCATCCTCGACCTCGCCGATAAACAGTAGATGCGTGCCAACATCCACAGTGTCGATCAAATGGCAGCTAAACAGGGCCGCCGCGTGCTCGGGCACATAGGGCATGCCCAGAGCCGTCTCGCGGGTCTCGTATTTGGCAAACTTGTCATAATCGCTGCTGGTGCGGAACCCAAAGTTACCGATGTAGAGCATATCGGCGGTCTGATCGATCACGGTCAGCGCGAACGCTTTGGCCGAAGCGATGACGCCCGAGGTGACGTTGTCCTTGTTCACGGCAACCGAAATGCGCGGCGGCATGGACGTCACCTGCACCGCAGTGTTGATGACGCAGCCGGCGCGCAGCCCGTCTGCCGCGGCGCTCACCACGTACAGACCGCTCGGCATGGTAAAGAACGCAGTTTTGTCCATAACAATCACTCCCCTAACCCGGGTTGGAACCTCATGGATGTATGTACCCACAAAAAAGGCGGCGTCCACAACGGACACCACCTTTGAGACATATGTGTCAAAACAGTATAAGCAAGATGAGACGCCCGCAGTTGCGGTGAAATAAGGACTGAATAGCCCCTCAAACAGGCAAAACAGTCCGTATTCCACCGCAACTTATGAAGGACGGTCAGCGGTTGCGTTCCTTGAGGGCGCGGTCGATCTCGCGTTGGACATCACGCTTGGCCATGTCCTCGCGCTTGTCGTAGAGCTTCTTGCCGCGACCCAGGCCCAGCAGCAGTTTTACGCGACCGTCGGTATTAAAGTAGAGCTCCAACGGAACCAGCGCATAACCACGGTTGCGAAGTTTGCCGTCAAGAAAGTCGATCTCCTTGCGGTGCAGCAGCAGACGGCGCCGACGGTCGGGATCGCGATTCCACACGCCACCATGGCTATAAGGGTGGATATGCAGACCGACGAGCCAGCACTCACCGCCACGAATCAGTGCGAAGGTATCAGTAATCTGGCACGCGCGCTCGCGAATCGACTTGACCTCGGTACCGCTCAGCTCAATACCGCACTCAAACGTCTCATCGATAAAGTACTCGTGATGTGCCGAACGATTCTTGGAAATGAGCTTGCGCTCGCGCTTACTGGGCATCGCCGGCCTCCTTGGCGCCATCGGCGTTTGAGCCCGCAGCCTCGCGCTTTGCCCTGCGCTCGGCATTAAGCTCGGCATCGCTCTCGCGCACCAGCTTGATAATCGCCGCGCATGCCTCCTCGCCCACCAGGTCGCGGGCACGGACCGTCAGACGCGTAGCCTCCTGCTTGTCGCCGTCGCTTGCAGCATCGGTCGCGCACATGATCAGGCAGATGGCGATCTCGGCCGAAGGCGAGGTCGGCACGCCCTGCAGGGCGAGCTCACCCATCACATGGTCGTCACTCTCGTCCGCGGCATCCGGATAGGTGGTATGGATCTTGTTGAGCAGGCGCGTCGTATGCGCATCATTGGGCGCCAGGCGCAGCGCCAGACGCGCGCAGCCCACGGCAGCCGAAATGTTCTCGGTCTCGGGCTCCAAGAAGTACTGACCCAAATTGGTGTAGGCGCGTGCGGCGCACTTACCGTCGCTCGCGCGCTCCAGCACCGAGAACGAGAGCGATGCCCACTCCTGCTTGTCCTCGAGCGCGCGGAACAGCTCGGCCAAGTCCAAGCGATAGTTGCAGTTCATGGGATCCCAACGCACGGCCTGCATCAGGGCATTCCGAGCACTCACATAATCCTGCTGGCGAATGTAGGCAAACGCCATGTCGGAGTACAGGCGGTCAAAGGGAACCTCGACCTGCACCAGCTCGCGCGGATCCTTCTCCACGCGGCGATAGGCCAGGCGCTCAAACTTGCTGTCGAAGCTAAAGTACTGGCGCTTCTCCTCCGTCTTGCACTCAGCGTCGATATACTCCTCGGCGAGCTCCACCAGACGCTCAAGCAGCGGCGTCGCCGTAGCCAGGTCGCCCTGCGCCAGATAGTTCTCGGCATACGTGATGTCTTCCAAGCTGATAGGCAGGTCCATGACAACTCCTCGGTCCGGGCGGCAGACTCAACGCGCGCCTTAAATATCGGTCAATACACAAAACCCGGGTCTCTTACGAGGCCCGGGCGTTCAATTTTGGTAGCCCGTACCAGATTCGAACTGGTGATCTCCGCCTTGAGAGGGCGGCGTCCTAAACCGCTAGACGAACGGGCCATATGTAGCAAATGCAATGGCTGGGATGGAGGGAGTCGAACCCCCATTGACGGAACCAGAATCCGCTGTCCTGCCATTAGACGACATCCCAATGACTGCATCGCTGCGCTCGGCTGTGCCTTTGCGCAAGAAAGAAATATACGGGAAGTCCCGCCGTGACGCAAGCCCTAATTTTGACTTTTTTGAAATTCAGTCAAATACGGCCGACACGTGAAGGACCTGTGAAGTCGACCGCTGCACACGAAGGGCAAAACGCCGCGAGCGGTAGCCGTCAACCGTTGGCAGATTCTACCGCGAAAACGATAGCACCAGGCAACACAATCGAAGTATCAATGATCACGTAGATATCGAGGCGCCATGGACGAAGAGCTTGATTACCTATGGGAGACCCTGGGCCTCGAGATCACTGCTGACCTTTGGCCCGAACGGGACAAAATCCATCCCACTCTGCGCCCCGCCATCACGGTGATGCAGGCAAACTACCGCCGTGCATCCTTTTTGATCATGCGGATGTCATGGCACGCGGGACTCCCCGACCTTAAGCGAATCCAGGCAAGCCTCGTCGAGCTGTCCGGCATGCCGACCGTCATATCCGAGGCGCACCTGGAGCAGCGCCAGCGCGAGCGACTGCAACAGCAGCGGATTCCCTTTATCTGCCCCGGCGTTCAGGTATATCTGCCCTTTATGGACGAGGAGTACTGGAGCGGCAAGCCCAACAAGCACGTAAAGGTCTACGGTCCGCACGAATGGGCACAGCTCAAGGATTGAGCCGAGCGAGCCCGCCGATAGAAAACACGTCCCACCCTGAGCACTCAAAACGGGTCGCACTTTCCGCAGCCGCTACAGCAACGCCTCGACCCAAGCCGATTCCCTAAAGCCGGGAATCGCAAAGTCGTCGCCCACCAGCAGTGGGCGCTTAACCAGCATGCCGTCGGTCGCCAGCAGCTCGTAGCACTCCCGATCCGTCATGCCCGCATCCAGACGCGCCTTCAGGCCCAGCTCTCGATATTTCATGCCCGACGAATTAAAGAAGCGCCGCACCGGCAGCCCCGAACGAGCAATCCAGGTCGCAAGCTCATCGGCCGTGGGATTGTCCAAAACGATATCGCGGTCGATATACTCTACCCCGTGTTCGTCCAGCCATGCCTTGGCCTTCTTACAGGTCGAGCACTTGGGATATTCAACAAACAGTACGGTCATGGGAATCCTCCGAATATAGATCGGCCAACGCAGGCACACGCTACACGAGGCGCCTTCGCATGATGGGCCAATTGTAGCCCACGGGTCACACGCTAAACGAACCGTACCCCGAATCCGCGTTTGATGAACGGCAGCAGCTCCATTGCCTCGGGCGTGATATGACCCGCAACGTTCATGCGCTCGTCACCGGGAAGATCGACCCGCGCAATCTCAAGCTCGCCTTCGTAGCGCCCATAGCCGCTATTGCTCACAGCGATCGACCCCGCCTTTCGAAACAGGCCGGCACCGGCATCCGTCGGCACGGAATCCGGCTTAAGCGTCGTACGCGACTCCTGAGACCTAAAGATGAGGGTGCTCGAATCGGGCCGGTTGTGATGAATCTGCCCACGTACATAGGCATAACCGGGCTCAAGCTCGCATTGCAAGTCCACGTATCCGGCGGAAACTTGAGCAAACTGCGCCCAGCCCGCATCGGAAAGATCGGGGTCGCCGACCAACACAATGTCGCAATCGGCGCCATGTGCAAGCTCAAGCATGTTGAGGGCAACCTTTGACGCGTGACCGCGCTGCGCCTCGACCGTCGGCAGTCCCTCGAATACCGGCCCGCGAACGTTAGCATCACCCGGCACAAAAGCCATGATTTCGAATCCAAGCGCCGCAAGACGAAGATTCATCCGAGCAATGTCCTCCAGAGCTAAACCGGTATAAGGCTTGGGGTAAAAATTGTGACAGGCGGCAAAACGAGTCACATCGGCACCGGCCTCACGCCACGATGCGATTTCATCAGAACTCACCGTCGATGCATTGACCACTATGCGAAATACACCGGACAGCTCCGCGACCCGTTGGGCGCTAAAGCCATAGTCCAAACGAAGGTATTCCAACCCCAGATCGCGCAGGTCCTCGATGCGCTCAAGCCCGAGCAAATCGCACGTGCGAGGCCCCACATCGGCAATGAGCGCAATGCCGCGGGCGGAGAGCAGCGACAGCACATGACGGACCTTATCGGCATACGCCGCTCCCCCATCCTCGGGAATATGCAGTGAGGTGAACGCGTAGCGCGCACCCGCCGCGGCACCACGCTCAATCGTCCGCTCAATATCCTGCAAAGGGCTGGAAAGATAAATCGAAATACCCGTTTTCACGCTACAACGCTCCTTTAAAAAAGGCCGGCGGAGCAGTTAGCCCCGCCGGCACAACCATAGCATCAAGAAATCTGCCGCGCGCCGCGAACCCCGAGCAACACGGCTCGCGATATCAAACTACTCGCCAAAGAACTCATTGATCTTCTGCTCGTCGACGCCAAAGAACCACGTCAGGACAAAGCCGGCGGCATAGGCAAGCAGCATAGCGGCAACGTAGCCGAGCTGCTGGCCAGGAACGACGATCAGCAGGCCAAACAGACCGGAAACGCCCTGAGAAACCGTGCCGATGTGAAGCAGCGCCGCGAGCGCGCCGCCAAATCCGGCACCCAGGCAGGCCGTCACAAACGGACGAACGAGCGGCAGCGTAACGGCATACATCAGAGGCTCGCCCACACCCAGGATTCCAACGGGAATGGACTCTGCGACGTACTTCTTGAGCTTGGCGTTCTTGGTCTTAAAGTACAGCGCCAAACCGGCACCGACCTGGCCGCCGCCAGCCATCATAAGGATGGGGAGCAGGTAATTGATGCCCTTGGTAGCGCCGTCGGGATCGTTGAGCATAGCGTGGATCGGCGTGAGCGCCTGATGCAGGCCGACGGAAACCAGCGGCAAGAAGCCTGCCGACAGGATATAGCCGCCCAGGACGCCCAGCTTCTCGAAGATAAAGGTCAAAACGCTAAAGATGGCAGTCGTCAGCCATGCGCCAACCGGCTGGATGACGAGCATCAGAGCAAAGGCGCCGATGATGAGCACCAGCAGCGGGGACAAGAATGTGTCGAGTGCGTTGGGCATAACCTTGCGAATCTGACGCTCCATCCAGGCAAAAAATGCGCCAGCGATAAGAGCCGCGATCATGCCGCCCGCTGCGGGGTTGTACTGCGCATTGGTAAGCGGCAGCAGAATGGCAGTGGCAGGATCGGCCGCGCCAGGCGCAAGCAGGGGCATGGCACTGTTGGCGATACACATCATGCCGGCGATGCCGCCCAGCGCAGCGGAGCCACCAAACTCACGTGCCGCGTTATAGCCCACCAAGATGGGCAGATAGGCAAACAGGGCCCAGCCCATGGAACGAATGCCCTGGTACCACCACTCGCCTGCAAGCGCGCCTGCCGTCGAGACGTTAATGACGTTGCAGATGCCGTTGATGAGGCCAGCCGCAATGATGCCGGGAAGCAGGGCGACGAAGACATTGGAAATCTTCTTGAGGAAGGCCTGAACCGGCTTGGACTCGTACTTGGCCTTCTGCGCGGCCTTGTTTGTGGCCGCAGCGTCAACCACGCTCTCGTCAGCAACGCCTTTCGCAAGGCCGGTGAGCTTGGAGAACTCCTCGAGCACCTTATTCACCTTGCCCGGCCCCAGCACGATCTGCATCGTGTCGTCCTCGACCAAGCCCATCACGCCGTCGAGTGCCTTAATACCCTCCGTGTCGACGCTGCCCGTGTCTTTGACGGTCACGCGCAGGCGCGTCATGCACGCCGCGTTTGCGAGCACGTTGTCTTTACCGCCCAAAAGGTCCAGCAGCTTTTGAGCCAGCTCTTTGTTCGTCATAACTCCTCCTTGTATTGGGTATCTCGTTTGGATGTCATATCAGCTCACGCCGCGCACCTATTGGGCATCGGCATTACTCTTCTCATGGCCACTCACCGCAGCACGGACATGGCCTCGCGCTCGCTCAAGAGCTACCGCAGCCTGCTCGACATCGCAGTCCAGCAGTACCGAGACAATAGCGGTTTTTACGTGGCCGCCGGCATCTGCAAGCGCCTGAATAGCGCGCTCGCGCGTGCAGCCGGTCGCCTCCATCACGATGTTCTGGCCGCGCACCACCAACTTCTCGTTCGTCTGCTGCACATCGACCATCAGGTTTTGGTATACCTTGCCGATCTTGACCATGGCACCGGTCGAAATCATGTTGAGAATGAGCTTTTGAACCGTTCCCGCCTTGAGCCTCGTTGAGCCGGTCAGCACCTCGGGACCGGGCACGGGTTCAATGGCAAGATCTGCGCTCTCCCCGATTTTCGACCCTTGGTTGCAGGCAATTGCAATGGTCTTGCACCCAGTTGCCTTGGCGTACACAAGGCCGCCCACCACATAGGGAGTACGGCCGCTTGCCGCCAGGCCAACGACAAGATCCTTGTCCGAGAGTCCACGCTCCCGCAGGTCGCTCGCGCCAAGTTCCTCGCTGTCTTCGGCACCTTCGACAGCCTTGATAAACGCCGTCTCGCCTCCGGCAATGAGCCCGACAATCAGATCGGGTGACACGCCAAACGTGGGCGGACACTCCGAAGCGTCGAGTACGCCCAGACGACCGCTGGTGCCTGCGCCCATGTAAAAGACGCGCCCGCCGCGCTCGAGTGCCTCAGCAGCCCAGTCGATTGCTGTGGCAACCTGGGGCAACACCTTCGTGACCGACTGGACGGCACGAAGATCCTCATCATTCATCGTCGTGACGATTTGCAGCGATGTCATCGTATCGAGGTCCATTGAACTTTGATTACGCTGTTCGGTCGTGAATTTTGTTAAATCGAGCATTTCATTCACCTCATCTTTCCTGTTTCTCGATGTAGTTTTGCTTAATGACATGCGTCGCCCGTTCGTAGTCGCTGGCAACGTAAGCAGCGTACAGGGCATCGACAACCATAAGCTGGGCCATACGCGAAGCCATGGCACCGCTGCGGACCAAGGGTTCACTCGCAGCGACGCCGAGCACGGCATCGGCCACGGTGGCAAGCTTGGATGATCCATCTACTTTGGTAACGGCCACAACGGGACAGTTGTGACGTTGAGCCTCGGCGGTGCAGTCCAGCACCTCTTGCGTCAAGCCCGAGTAGCTAAAGGCGATTGCCATATCGCCCTCATGCATGTTCTTGGCACACAAGAGCTGATCATGCCAGTCGTCGTACAGATGGCACTCCTTGTCGACACGCATGAGCTTTTGCGCCAGATCGTGCGCGACCAAACGAGAGGCACCGATACCGAACAGATTGACCGCACGTGCCCGCTTAAGATAGGCCGCACATCGCTCCAAGACGGTGTAATCGAGCGTTCGCGCCGTCGCTTCGATCGTGCGCACGTTGCTTTTCATCACCTTCCCCACGATACGTTCGACGCTGTCATCCATGGAGATGTCCTCGAGGGCAACGTCTTTCTTGTCACCCAAGAGCGCCAGCTCGGCAATCAGTTCGCGCTGGAACTCCTTGTAGCCCGCAAAACCCAAGCGCTTGCAAAAGCGCAAAATGCTCGAGGGCGAGGAGAACGTGGCATCGGCAAGACCGCGGACGGACAGCCCGACCACCTCGTGCGGATGAGCACTTACATATGCGATGACATTGCGTTCCGCCGGGCTCGCGCTGAGCTCACGTTCGCGAAGCCGCAAAAGCAATCCGTTTGCCATCTCAAACACCTCCGTTGAGAAGAATTAAAGACCAACGAACGATTCGTACCGGATACAAACAGCTTTTACGGTACATTGTGCCGCATCGTGGCGCACAAAGGGCGAGCGTTCTACCGCTCGCCCCTCAAATCCGACCGCTCGGAAATACGCGCGACACAAAATAATTCAACAAGGTCGCATTATCAGAAACGGGTTTGTTACCGGTTAGCGCCTCGCATGGGCGCCGATCGGTCGAGTCGCATAGCGCACCAACGCCGCTGCCAGCAATACCAACAGCATGGCGGTGACATAGCCCGCAGCATCGAATCCTAAATCGATAACGTCGAAATGCCTGCCGGGAACAAAGATCTTATGTACCTGATCGCCAACGGAGCAGACGGCGCAAAAGAGCAACACGGGCACGCAACGGGAGCATACGCTCCACGGACGCCTGGAAAAGCAAACCACGACCACCGAGGCGAACAATCCGACGAAGAAAAACTCTACGGTATGGGCAACGCGACGGACGTTCGTGCCCACCCACATGCGAATGGAAGCAAGTCGGCCAGACCGGACATTCGAAGCAGCCGAATCGGTGCCCCCGGTCATCCCGTTCTCGGTCTGAGCTTCACCCGCGACATCGGCAGCCTGTACGCCCGTAGCCTGACCCTCCACCACACGCGCGGTGGACTCGCTCAGCAACGACGTCTCCACCGCATTTTGCTCCGTCAGCACCCAGATGCCCGCCAGCGTTGCAGCGAACAGAACGATCGCGGTCCATCCGATTATTTGTTTTACGCGCGCCAAGGGCCTACCTCCTTTTTTGAATATCAGCGAGTGTAGCCCCAAATGACATCGCCATCGTATCAAAATTTGAATCGCAACAGGAAGCGACAAAGCGACGCAAACCCCTACCCCGCCTCGCGCATCCAGCGATCAAACGTCCCCACGCACACGCCCAGGCACTTTGCTGCCTGGCTGCGGGTAATATCGCCCGCCTCATAGCTATCGCGTACCAGATCAAACTGAGGAGGGCACGGCTTGCGAGGTCGACCGAAACGGACCCCTCGCGCCCGCGCCGCTGCAATTCCCTCCGCTTGGCGCCGATGGATATTCTCGCGCTCCACCTGCGCCACGTAGCTCAGCAGTTGCAGCACAATATCGGCAATCAGGGTATTAGTCACATCCGGCGTGCCGCTTGCCCTGGCGCGCGTGTCAAGCAATGGCATGTCCAACACCACAATGGCAACCCCGAGCTCCTTGGTAATGCGTCGCCATTCCTCAAGAATCTCGGAGTAATTACGGCCAAGTCGGTCGATAGAAAGCACCACCAGTACGTCCCCGTCTCCCAGGACGTGCAGCAGCTCGCGATAACGCGGTCGATCGAAGTCCTTGCCGCTCGCATGGTCGGCATAAATATTCGCCGAGCCCACGCCATAGGCGCCCAGCGCATCCAGCTGCCGATTAAGGTTCTGATCGCGCGAACTCACCCGCGCATAACCGTACACCGTCGCCATCTCATCCCCGCTTTCTTGTAAACCTGCCAAAAAGGGACAGGTTTATTTTGGTAGGTTTTACCTCTCGAATAGCAGGTAAACGGGCGGCCGAGCAGACGGCAAGGTAGCCATGATCCAAATGCGGAGGGCGGCCCCGAAAGACCGCCCTCCGCTCTCCCGCCATGAGTCGAGATTTGGCTAATGGATAAGCTTAAAGTCCAAGTGCCCACGCGTGGTATTGACGCGCGAGACCTCGATAATCACGCGCTGACCCAGTTCATAGCGAGTCCCCGTGTCGGCACCTGTGAGCGTGAGCGCATCCTCGTCGAACTCGAACCACTCGTTGCCCAGGCTCTTGATCGAAACCAAGCCTTCGACCTGCGTCAGGTCCAAGCGCACGAAGAGGCCCATGCTGCTAACCCACGAGACGGTTCCGGCATAGCGCTCGCCCAGACGGTCCTCATAGTACTGGGCAATCTTGATCTTTTGCGTCGCATGGCTGGCGGCATCGGCCGCACGCTCCGCATCGCTGCATGCGCGGCAGATCTGCGGCAGAATGCGCGGCAGCGACTCGCGCCCCTTGCCGATCAGCCGCGGCGTACGGACCAGGGCGTCCTTGCCGCCGAGCTGCTCATAGGCCAACTGCAGCTTGAGCACGCGGTGCACCACCAGATCGGGGTAGCGACGGATGGGACTCGTAAAGTGACAGTAGCACGGCGCGGCGAGCGCAAAGTGGCCCTCGTTGCGCGGCTTGTACAGCGCACGCTGCATGCTGCGCAGAAGCAGCGTGTTGACGAGCGGTGCGTTTGCCGTACCGGCGGCAGCATCAACTGCAGCCTGCAGCTCATCGGGACTCCCCAGGGCAATACCGGCAGCACGGCGATCGTCGATGATGCCCAGCTGCGCCAGCGCAACGGCGGCACCGTGCAGGCTATCGGGGCTCGGATCCTCATGCACGCGATAGCAGGCCTCGATATCACGGTCTGCCAGCCACTCTGCAACGCACTCGTTGGCGAGCAGCATGGCTTCCTCGATAAGCGACGTGGCACACGAACGCTCGCGCGCCACAATCTGCACGGGTACTCCGTCCTCATCCAATAGAGCGCGAATCTCGGCCGTGTCAAAATCGACTGAGCCGCGGGCGCGACGGATACGACGGCGAAGTTCGGCGAGTTCGTTGGCGGCGACAAGGAAATCGCCGAGGTCGACGTTGTAGCCGCGGGCGGCCTCCTCGCACGCAAGACCGCGCTCAAGCGCTTCCTCGCGCGAGGCCTCAGCAGCCGCAACATCCTCAGCGGCGCCTTCCAGCACCGAATACTCAACCGCGCCGGCACGCACCAGCAGCGCCTCGGCGCCGTCATAGTCCATACGCACACGCGAGCGAATCACGCTGGGGTACGGATCGCAATGCCGCACGCGGCCCTGCGCATCGAGCTCGATATCGACGGTAAACGCAAGACGGTCCTCGTCAGGGCGAAGCGAGCACAGGTCACAGGACAGGCGTTCGGGCAGCATGGGAAGCACGCGATCGGCCAGATACACCGATATCGTGCGATGGCGAGCCTCAAGATCGATATGCCCGTCCCAAGCCACATAGTGAGAAACGTCAGCGATATGCACACCCAGTTTGTAGCCACCCTCGGGCGTGCGCTCCAGCGAAATGGCATCATCAAAGTCACGCGCGTCGACCGGGTCGATCGTGATGACAAAGCGGTCACGCAGATCGCGGCGGAGCGGGTCCTTAAGCGCCGCGGACACATCGAGCGAAAGCCCCTCGGCCTCGTCCAGCGCGGCCTCGGGATAGCTATCGGTATAGCCGTAGCGCGCCATCACATATTGAACGCCCAAATCGGGCGCGTCATCTCCGCCAATGCGGCGCTCGATCGTCACAGTGCCCGATTCCAGGCGCGTCGGGTAGGTCAAAATGCGCGCGACAACAGCATCACCCGGGTGGACACCCAGACGATCCGCCGAGGTGTCCTCGGGCAAAATGAAGAAGTCGGCCTTCAGGCGCGAATCGAGCGGCTCAATCACACCGAGCGGACCGGCGGTATGGTACGTACCCACCACGCTTATGGCTGCGCGCTCAACCACGCCTTCGATCACGGCGCGCCGCTCACCGTGCGGGCTGTTCTTAATGCTCACGGCAACGGTATCGCCATCCATGATCTCGCGCTTACCGCGGCCCATAACCTTGTAGTCGCCGCTCTCGGTTATGACATAGGCGCCATGCTCATGGAGCTGCACGCGCCCGGTCAGGCTCGGACGGCGTTCGCTGCGCACCGGCCCACGCTTATTGCGAGCACCGCGCTTATGCTTGTTATTGCGCCCCATGGCGCCTCCTTGCTATCGATGGCGAACTCCAAAGAGTCTACCCAAATGATTCGCTTTCCTGCCGTCCCCTAGAGATCAAAAAACGGGCCGCCCCATAAGAGACGACCCGTTGGAAGGGATGAATTCCAGGCATGCCTACACGCGCAGGTAGCGGCGCATGGCTATGGCAGAACCAAAGAGACCGATAATCACACCGACCAGAATCAGCGCAGCATAGGTCACCAGGTAGTACTGCATCGGCAGGGCAAACGACATCCAGCCGATGCTCTCCTGCAAACGCGGAATCATCAGATTGCGCAGCAGCTCCAGAACGCCGATGGAAAGCAGCGAGCCCAAAATGGCCTGCAGTACGCCCTCGGTGATAAACGGGCCGCGAATGAAGCCGTTGCTGGCGCCGACCAGACGCATAATCGCAATCTCACGACGACGCGCCGTGATGGACAGGCGAATCGTGTTGTTGATGAAGATGAATGCGATAAAGGTCAAAAGGCCAACGAGCACCACGGCGGCGATGCGGATGTAGTTGGTCACCTGGAACAGGCGGCTCACTTCCTCTTGGCCGTACAGCACGCTCGCGTTGACGTCGCCGTCATCCGCGATCTTCTGGAAGTCGGCGTTCTTCTTGAGCTTCTGGGCCGTGCTCTCGACCTTGGACGGATCGTCCATCTCAATTGCAAACGAAGCCGGCAGCGGGTTCTGGCCATCGAGCGCGCTCATGGTGGCGTCGGCGTTGCCCGACATCTTGCTCGTATACTCGGCCAGCGCGTCGTCCTTGTCCTTATAGGTCACGGACTTGACGTTATTCCACGTCTTAAGCTCGGCCTCAAAAGCCTGAACATCGGCCTGATCGGCGTCATCGCTAATGAACGCGTTGATGACAACCTGATCCTCGACGGTGCCGATCACGGAGTTCAGCATCGCGGAGCCCATGATGAACAGGCCGATGATAAACAGCGAAAGGAAGATCGTGATGACGGCGCCGAGCGAGGTAGTCCAGTTACGGAAGAAGTGACTGATTGCCTCTTTGAAGGAGTAGCCCACGTTAGTTGGTGCCATAGTTGCCGTAACCTCCCCTCTCCTGGTCGCGGATAACGTGGCCGCCCTCGAGGGCGATCACGCGACGGTGCATGCTATCGACCATCTCGCGGTCGTGCGTGGCGACGATCACGGTGGTGCCGGTGCGGTTAATACGCTCGAGCAGCTTCATGATGCCCAGCGAGATCGCCGGGTCGAGGTTACCCGTGGGCTCGTCGCAGATCAGCAGCGGCGGACGGTTGACCATAGCGCGGGCGACGGCGACGCGCTGCTGCTCGCCACCGGAAAGCTGGTCGGGCAGCGAGTCCATCTGATCGGCCAGACCGACCAGACGCAGCACCTCCGGCACCTGGCTGCGAATGACGCCCTTGGGCTTGCCGATGCACTGCAGGGCAAACGCCACGTTTTCGTAGGCGGTCTTTTGCGGCAGAAGCTTAAAGTCCTGGAACACGGCGCCAATCTGGCGGCGCAGGAACGGAACCTTGCGGTTCTTGATCTTCATGAGGTCCTGACCGGCAACCAAGATGCGGCCGCTCGTCGGCTTGACGTCGCGGTTGAGCGTCGACAGCAGCGTGGTCTTACCCGAGCCGGAATGACCGACCAGGAAGACGAACTCGCCCGGATAGATCTCGATGTTGATGTCGTCGAGTGCAGGCTTGTTGGGCTGTGCCGGATAGATCTTGGTGACATGCTCCATAAGGATGACGGGCTCGACACCGGCCTGCTTGGCCATCTTCTTGCGGCTGGCTTGCGGATCGATGGGCGCAAACACCGACGTAAAATCGGGGTTGTTGAGCGCGTTATCGAGGCTTGCGACCTCGGCGGCCTGATCGCTCTCGACCACCGGGGCAGCAGGCTGCGTGGGATCGGGAATAGCGGCAAAGAGACCGGACTGCGCAGGCTGAGGAACCGGCGTCGCAGGGGCCATGGGGTCGGGAATGCCGGCCATGGTAGGCTGCGGCGTGGCGGCGCCAGCCTGAGGCTGCTCCACGCGAGCGGTCACGGCCTGAACGGGCTCAAAACCCGCCGTGCCGGAAAGCGCGACATCGCTGGTGGGATTGTAGGCAAAGGGATCGGATGCCGGCTGTGCCTGATCTGCCGGCTGAGCGGGGGCCTGAGCAACAGGCTGGCCCTCTGAATCCGGAGTGGCGAAACGACTGCCCTGGACGCCCGTCTGCGTCTTGGGGGCATCATCGCCCGCACCGGAGGTACGGAAGTGGTTACCCACTGGTGCTCCTTATCGTCGTGCGTTTAAACTACATGAGCGCTTTGTATTTTAGCAGCATTAGCTTTGCTGCACATAAGAAGCATGGCGGGGTTTGGGTCTCACCGGCCGCGCACAGGGTTACCTCCCAAATCGTCCTCGGACATGTCGGCGCCCCCGCTGCGCGCTTCGCGCTGCGGGGGCGCCTCCGTCCTGCGGAAAGATTTGGGAGGTAACCCTGTGCGCGGCCTGCGGCTACTATGGGGTCGCCGCGTGATCTTGGGGTGCTGCACATACAAAGTTGGGAGGGCTGAATTGCACGTTGCCGTACTGGGCCCTTTTCCCGAAGAAGGCCTTGCTTGATGCGGCACTGATTTTGCTGAAATATAAAAACAGGGGCGTCCTCTTTTTGAGGGCGTCCCTGTCTACGTCTATTTGCTATTGGCTTGTGGCCGATTTGAGCGGTGGTTGCTCTATGCCAAGAACTCCTTGGTGGTCGCCACGATGTTGGCGGCGTCCAGGCCGTACTTGTGCAGGAGCTCGGCACCCGGGCCGGACTCGCCGAAGGTGTCGTTGACGCCAATCTTCTTGAGCGGCGTCGGGCACTGCTCACACAGGACGTCGGCAACGGCGCTGCCCAGGCCACCGATCACAGAGTGCTCCTCGACGGTCACGACGTGGCCGGTCTTGGTGGCGCTCTTGACGATCAGGTCGGCATCGATGGGCTTGATGGTGTGCATGTTGATGACCTCGGCGTCGATGCCCTCGGCAGCGAGCTGCTCGGCGGCCTCGAGAGCCTCGCCGACCATCAGGCCGCAGGCGATGATGGTCACATCGGCGCCCTCGCGCATGACAATGCCCTTACCCAACTCGAACTTGTAGGTCTCGGGGTCGTTGATAACCGGCGAGGCCAAACGGGCGAAGCGCATGTACACCGGACCGTCGCACTCGTAGGCGGCGCGCGTCACGGCGCGGGCCTCCACGTCGTCGGCGGGAACAATTACGGTCATGCCGGGGATGACGCGCATGAGGGCGATATCCTCGCAGCACTGGTGCGTAGCGCCGTCCTCGCCCACCGAGATGCCGGCGTGCGTGGCACCGATCTTAACGTTGAGGTGCGGGTAGCCGATGGAGTTGCGGACCTGCTCAAAGGCGCGACCGGCAGCGAACATGGCAAAGGTACTCGCGAAGGCAACACGACCAGTGGTCGCGATACCGGCGGCGACGCCCATCAGGTTGCTCTCGGCAATGCCCACATCGAAGAAGCGGTCGGGGCAAGCGGCCTTAAACTTACCGGTCTGCGTGGCGGCGGCCAGGTCGGCGTCGAGGACCACAAAGTCATCGTGCTCGTTGGCGAGCTCGACGAGGGCCTCGCCGTAGCTTACACGCGTGGCGATTTTCTTGACGTCTGCCATCCTAGAGCTCCTCTCCGGCGGCCGTGAGCTCTGCCATGGCCTGCTCAAACTGTTCATCGTTGGGGGCCTTGCCGTGCCAGCCAACCTGGTTCTCCATAAAGGACACGCCCTTGCCCTTTGTGGTCTCGGCGATAATGGCGGTCGGCTGCCCCTTGGTGGCGCGAGCCTCGGCAAAGGCGGCGCGGATCTGGTCGAAGTCGTTGCCGTCGGCGAGCTCAACCACGTGGAACTTGAACGCGCGGAACTTGTCGGCGAGCGGCATGGGGTCGTTGACCTCCTCGACGGGACCGTCAATCTGAAGGCCGTTGTGGTCGACGATCACGCAGAGGTTGTCAAGCTGCTGGTTGCCGGCAAACATGGCGGCTTCCCAAACCTGGCCCTCCTCGCTCTCGCCGTCGCCCAGCAGGGCGTAGGTGCGATAGTCGTCGCCCCAGTGCTTGGCGGCAACGGCCATGCCCACGGCGGCGGAGATGCCCTGGCCGAGCGAACCGGTGGACATATCGACGCCCGGGGTGTCGTTCATGTTGGGGTGACCCTGCAGGTGGCTGCCGATGTGGCGCAGCGTCTCGAGATCCTCCTTGGGGAAGAATCCGCGCTCGGCGAGCACGGCGTACAGACCAGGCGCGCAATGACCCTTGGAAAGCACGAAGCGATCGCGGTCGGCCTTGCGGGGGTCGGCCGGGTCGACGTTCATTTCCTCAAAGTACAGATAGGTCATGATGTCGGCAGCGCCGAGCGAACCGCCCGGATGGCCGGACTTGGCAGCGTGCACGCCGGTGACGATGCCCTTCCTTACCTCGTTGGCAACCTTTTTGAGCTCTTCGTCGCTCATTGTGCCTTCCTTTCATCCTCTTAAGACAAGATGCGCACGGCACGGAAAGGTAGTCCCAACACAGCCGCGATGCACGTACGTCATTCATTATGCTGGAAACTGGAAGCTTTACCAGAGTATTTATCATTATTTGAACAATTGAGCAGGCAGAACCGCTGATGAAACGGTTTATCAATGTGAACGTCTTTTGGATGGAACGCAGTCGGCCCTACGCGTTAATGTCCTTGAATCCCTCACCGAAGGTTTCCGTAACGTCGGCGACCGTCACAATGGCGTGAGGATCGCGCTCGCGCACGATCGTTTTGAGGGTGTTGAGCTCGCGGCGGCTCACAATGACCATAATCACCGGCTTCTCGGCACCCGAGTACATGCCGGTCGCCCTAAACTTGGTGCAGCCGCGGCCCAGGCCATACATGATGTCGGCCGCGATATCGGGAAACTTGTCCGAGATGATGAGCACCATACGGCGCCTGTTGCCACCGTCGACCACGGCATCGATCACGTAGCCGCTAATGACCATCGAAAGGCCCGCATACAGCGCGTTTTCGACCGAAAAGACCGGGGCCGAGAGAGCGCACACGGCAACATCGATCGCCATGACGGTCGAGCCAACCGGCAGCGATGTGTTGCGCGAGATGATCTGGCCGATCGTGTCAGAGCCGCCAGTGTTGGCACCGGCGCGCAACACCATGCCATACCCGATGCCCGTGATAATGCCGCCCCACATAGCGGGCAGCATCAGGTCGGCATGTGCCAGCGGCGCCACAAACGGAGCGAACAGGTCGGTGAAAAAACCCAGCAGCACAAAACCGGTCGCCGTCTGCACCACGTAGAACATGCCACCCTCGCGCATAACGACCAGCAGCAGCAAGGCATTCATCACGATGGTTTGAATACCGACAGGCAGCGAGATGCCATGCGAGGCGCCGACCGCCTGGATAATCGTGGCGAGACCCGTGACGCCGCCGGCGGCAAGGCCGTTGGGGATCAAAAACAAGTCTGTCGCGATAGCTGCCAGGGCGCAGCCAAACATAATCTTGGGCAAGTCATGAAAGAAGTTCATCGAAAGAATGCGCTTGATGTCCAGACGATATGCCATGCTGCCTCCCTCAAAAAAGCGCACCCAAACGAGTGCGCTTTGAACTTCTTGCTGTATTCGATTCTACCGATTCACCGGGCAAATACCACCCCTGCGAAGTGTTTGCATCGACCCGGAGCCAATCATGTGCCTAGGCAGACGATGCTTCCGCATCGGCGTTGCCGGTTGCCCAACGATGGTAGCCGATCACAAACGGATCCAGATCGCCATCGTCGAGAACGGCCTCGACGTTGCTGGTCTCCACGCCCGTGCGCAGGTCCTTGACCATCTGATACGGGTAGAGCACGTAGCTGCGAATCTGGTTGCCAAAACCGATCGTGGTCTTGGGCCCGCGAATCTCATCCAGGGCCTCGGCGCGCTTCTCGAGCTCGATCTCGTACAGACGGGCCTTGAGAATCTGCATGCACGCGGCCTTGTTTTGAATCTGGCTGCGCTCGTTTTGGCAAGTGACAACGATGCCGCTGGGAAAATGTGTCACGCGTACGGCGGAGTCGGTGGTGTTGACGCCCTGGCCGCCCGGGCCGCTCGCGTGATACACGTCCACGCGGATATCGTCGGGACTGATCTCGATGTCGATATCGTCAGGCAACACGGGAATGACCTCGACGCCGGCAAACGTGGTCTGGCGGCGCTTCTTATCATCGGTGGGGCTGATGCGTACCAGGCGGTGAACGCCGGCCTCGGCGCGCAGCATGCCAAACGCGTCCTTGCCCTCGACGGTAAAGGTCGCACGGTCGATGCCGATGACCTCAGCCGCGGGGCAGTCGTTAATGGTGACCTTCCAGCCGCGACGCTGGCAGTACTTCATGTACATCTTAAAGAGCATGAAGGTCCAGTCCTGTGCCTCCAGGCCACCCTGTCCGGGCTTGATGGTCACAATCGCGTCGCCGTGATCGAACTCACCGGTAAACCAGCTCGAAAGCTCGAGCTCGTCGATAGCGCGGGCCAGGCGTTCTGCCGTAGCGGCAGCCTCCTCGCGCAATGCGGCGGCATCGGGGTCGTCGCCCATCTCCTCGGCAAGCTCCAGCGCCGCGCGGGCGTCAGATAGCTCGCCACGCGCGGTATCCACGGCAGCGATATCTTCCTTGGCGCGAGCGATCTCCTCCATGGTGGCGCGAGCGGCGTCGGCGTCATCCCAAAAGCCGGGGGCCACGCTTTTTGCCTCGAGCTCGGTCACGCGCGTGCGCTTCTCGTCCAAATGAAGATACGACTCGACCTCGCCGAGCCGGTCCGCAAACGCGTCCAGCTCGGCGGGCGTTACCTCTAAAGCCTCGGCCATTAACGATTCCTGCCGTGGCAGTACTTGAACTTCTTGCCGCTGCCGCAGGGGCAAAGGTCGTTGCGGCCCACGTTGACATAAGGGTCATCGCTCTCGGACTTGCGGTAGGTGGTCACCTTGCCGCCGTTGTTGACAGCAGCCGGGCCTCCCTGGACGGCCGTACGAGCCTGAACCTGTGCCTGCTTGCGCAGCACCGAGCTGCCGTTGTCGCCATCGACGTCGGCGGGGCCGGAGAAGCGCGCACCCTCGAGCGCGGGGTCCTCCTTGTGCTCCACGGCCTGCGGGGCGGCCTTGATCTCGATGCGCAGAACGGTGCGCAGGTAATCCTCGTACATGGTGTCAACGAGCATCTGGAAGGCACCATAAGCCTCAGTCTTGTACTCGACCAGCGGGTCGCGCTGGCCAAAGCCGCGCAGTCCGATACCGGTCTTGAGGTAGTCCATCTCCTGCAGGTAGTTCATCCAGCGGGTATCGATGACGCGCAGCATGACCTGAGTGTTGAGCTCGCGCATGAGGTCCTCACCCAGGCGCTCGGCCTTCATGTTGTAGCACTTCTCAACGTAGGCCAGGACATCGGCAGCCAGGGCCTCGAAGTCCTCGTCGGGGAACTTGGGCGTATCGATATGCCCGGTGAGCTCCACGACCCACTTGCGCAGGCCCTCGAGATCGCGCTCGCCATCGTGGCTGTCCTTGGTGCAGAACTCCTGCACGCAGCGGTACACGGTGTCGTGCATGACCTCGGTGATGTGGTCGGTCAGATCCTTGCCGTCCAGAATCTTGTTGCGCTCGGCGTAGATGACCTGGCGCTGCTTGTTCATGACGTCATCGTACTCGAGGACGCTCTTGCGCATGGAGAAGTTGATGCTCTCGACCTTGTGCTGGGCGCTCTCGACGGCCTTAGAGATGATCTTGTGTTGGATGGGCATGTCGTCGCCCATGTCGGCGGTGACCATCATCTTGGAGACACGGTCCATCTTGTCGCCGCCGAACAGGCGCATGAGGTCGTCCTCGAGCGACAGGTAGAACTGAGTCTCGCCCGGATCGCCCTGACGACCGGAGCGGCCGCGCAGCTGGTTGTCGATACGACGGGACTCATGGCGCTCGGTGCCGATGACGGTCAGGCCGCCGGCGGCAAGCACGCGCTCGCGCTCGGCCTTGCAGGTCTCCTTGGCCTCGGCGTTAAACTGCTCGAGCTGCTCGGGTGTCACGTCCTCCATGGTCAGGCCCTCGTACTCAAGGCGCTCGCGCACCAGCTCGTCGGGGTTGCCGCCCAGCAGGATGTCGGTACCACGACCGGCCATGTTAGTAGCGATGGTCACGGCGCCGTAGCGTCCGGCCTGGGCAACGATATGAGCCTCGCGCTCGTGATGCTTAGCGTTGAGGACCTCGTGCGCGATGCCGCGCTTGGTAAGGGCGGCCGACAGTTTCTCGGAGCTTTCGATGGAGACGGTGCCCACCAGGACCGGCTGGCCCTTGGCGTGACGTCGCTCGACGTCGTCGGCAACGGCGTTGTATTTGGCCTGAATGGTGCGGTACACCAGGTCCTCGTGGTCAACACGCTGCACGGGCTTGTTGGAGGGGATGACCTCGACGGGTAGCTTGTAGATCTCGCGGAACTCGGCGTCCTCGGTGAGTGCCGTACCGGTCATGCCGGAGAGCTTGTCATACAGACGGAAGTAGTTCTGCAAGGTGATAGTGGCCAGCGTCTGGTTCTCCTCGCGTACGAGCACGCCCTCTTTGGCCTCGATGGCCTGGTGCAGGCCCTCGGAGTAACGGCGGCCTTCCATAATGCGGCCGGTGAACTCGTCGACGATCTTGACCTCGCCGTTGGTGACCACATACTGCTTGTCGCGGTGGAACATGTACTGGGCCTTCAGCGCCTGCTGCAGGTGGTTGACCAGCTGGCCGGAGAGATCGGCATAGATGTCATCGATACCCAGGCGGCGCTCGATCTTCTTAAGACCGCGCTCGGTGGCAGCGATGGTGTGCTTGGCCTCGTCCATGACGTAGTCGCCCGTGGGTTCAACGTCCTCGGTGGCGGTAAGCATGTCGTGCGACACGTCCTCGCCGCGCTCAAGGCCACGCACGGCACGCGCGAAGTCCTTGTAGGTACTGGCGGACTTGGTGCCAGCGCCCGAGATGATCAGCGGGGTGCGAGCCTCATCGATCAGAATGGAGTCAACCTCGTCGACGATGGCGTAGTTGTGGCCGCGCTGCACGCGCTGCTCGGGACGGGTAACCATGTTGTCGCGCAGGTAATCGAAACCGAACTCGGAGTTGGTGCCGTACGTGACGTCGGCCTGGTAGGCTGGGCGCTTAAGCTCGAGTGGCATGTTGTTCTGCAGCAGACCGACGGTCATGCCCAGATACTTGTAGATGCGGCCCATCCACTCGGAGTCGCGCTTGGCCAGGTAGTCGTTGACGGTGACGACGTGCACGCCCTTACCGGCGATAGCGTTGAGGTAGCCGGCCAGCGTGGAGACGAGGGTCTTGCCTTCGCCGGTCTTCATCTCGGCGATGTGGCCCTCGTGTAGCGCCATGGCGCCGATGAGCTGCACATCGAAGTGACGCATGCCCATGGTGCGCTTGGAAGCTTCGCGCACGGTGGCAAAGGCCTCGGGGAGCATGTCGTCGAGCGACTCGCCGTTGGCGTAGCGCTCACGGAACTTATCGGTCTGGGCGCGGAGCTCCTCCTCGGTCATCTTCTCAAACTGGGGCTCAAGACCGTTGATCTTGTCGACGATCTTGTAGTAGCGCTTGAGGTCCTTATCGGATCCAAAGGACAGCAGCTTTGACATGAATCCCATGTGGTTTTCCTTTTTGGCCATCGCCCGCGGCATGAAACCTTGGACGAGTTAAACACAGATATTTGTACTTTAGCCAAACAAGGCGCCGCCTATGCGGTCGACACGCTCGACCACGTAATAACTACGACAGCCCGCCAAAAAGGGACTGGTTTATTTTGGCAGCTTTTATCTGGGAAAACGCTGTCTCTCTGCCATTTGGTGCAAATCAACCCGCCCCCTTCGCACCAACCTGGTGCAATGGGGGCGGGTTAGCTTGCACCAATAAAAAGAAAAGGGCCGCGCACCCAAACGGATGCGCGGCCCTTATGCCATGAATGCGAGCGATTCCGCGGCGAGCTATTTACTCAGCAGCCTCGGTGGTCTCGGCCTCGGCAGCGGCCTCCTCGACGGGAGCCTCTGCGGGAGCCTCGGCAGCCTGCTTGGCAGCCTCCTCGGCGAACTTAGCGGCACGCTTAGCCTTCTCGGCAGCCTTAGCCTCAGCGGCGGCCTTGCGAGCGGCCTCGGCCTCAGCAGCCTTGGCGGCCTTGGCAGCCTTGGCCTCCTCAGCCTTCTTGAGCTGGGCGGCAGCGGCACCACCGAACTTGTCGGCGAAGCGCTGGACGCGTCCACCGGTGTCGACGAACTTCTGCTGGCCGGTGTAGAACGGGTGGCACTCGTTGCAAAGCTCGACCTTCATCTCGGACACGGTAGCGTGCGTCTTGAAGGTGTTGCCGCAGGAGCACGTCACCGTGCACTCGACATACTGGGGATGGATACCCTGCTTCATGGTAGGACTCCTTATTGGTCAGGCGCTGGTTACCGATCAGCGCATAAGGCGTCTTGGTTTCCGACCAAGACAACAAACTCGGCTATGGTACCACGGCGCCGAGCGTCCCACAAAAGGTTCACGGTCTTTTCGGCACAACACGAGCTGGACCTTAAATATCAACTTCATCCGAACACTCCCCCACATTCATCTCTCGTATGTATCGAGGTATTCCTGCTTGAGCGTCTGCGAGGACGACTCGATCTTTTCCACGAGCGTGCCGGCCTCGATGAAGTAGAACGAGTTGGTGAGGTCTGCCAGGTCGTCGAGCAGATGGCTCGAAATGAGCACGCTTCGTCCCCGCGCCACCTCGCTGCGCATCGCGTCGCAGGAGGTTTTCCGCTTTCCCGGATCGAGGCCGTTCAGCGGTTCATCGAGGATAAGGTACGGGCAATCGGTCGCTATCGCCATGGCAAGCTTTACCTGCTGCTTCATTCCTGTCGAGAGTTTACGGGTCGGCTTGTCGAGATATGGGGAGATTCCGAGGGAGTCGCAGAGCGAGTCGATGTCGGCGGCCGATTTCCACGCCTCCCTAACGAAAGCAAGGTGCTCGAGGGCCGATAGCGTGGGGTAGAGATCCGCGCCGCCCGAAGAGCTCAGGTAGACGAGTTCTGCAAATTCGGCTGATCGACGTTGGCGGATTCCGTCTGCCGCCAGGCTTCCCGAGCGGATGCGGGTGGGAAATTGGCCCGACAGCGCTTCAAGAAGGGTGGTTTTCCCCGAGCCGTTGGGAGCGACGAGGCCCGCCGCCGTTCCCGGGCTCAGGAAAAGCGACCCGATTGAAAGTATCGTCGTGCTCCCGTATCCCACGCTCGCGTCCAGAAGCTCGAGCCCATGGTGCTTTTTCGCGGGTCCAGCCTGTTTGGGCGAACGTGCCGCAACGGCGCCGACCGCAAGAAGGACCGCGACGTATATCAGGGCCACGGCAAGCATCGATGCGCTGCCTGAACCGGAGCCAATGAATTCTGTCGGGAAGCATCCTACGTAGCCCGTGGCCTCGATAGGCGAGAACACGGCCAGCGGCAGGAGCCCGAGCACGGCATTATGCTCCAGCGCCGAATCGGACAGCAACGGGAATGCCGGGGCCGCGACAAGCAGCGCGGAGGTAAGGGGGCCCGCGAGGACGCGCCTCGTTGCGGTCGATAGGACGGCGGAGCAAACGGATATCAAGGTTCCGCCCGCAAGCAGCGCGAGAAGCAGGGTCGTGAAGACGTTTCCCGCGGTCGTGGTGGTAAGCGCGCCGTTATGGAAGAAGGCGATCGGGTACCCAATTTGCCCGAAGCCGTTTAGGGCCAAGGCGTAAATGCCCCCGGGTGCGAGGCCGGCGAGGAGCATCGCGGTCCCCGCGGCGATTATCGAAAACACGATCTGGATAAGGCGCCGGAATTTGGGCGCGGGCGCCTTCGCCGCCAGGGTCCCGGGCCTTGTGGCGCCGAGCACGAGTATCGACGAGAGAAGGAAGGGGATGAAGGGAAGGAAAGACGGCGCCGTGGCAATGGCGTAAGGCAGGAAGGAAAGGAATGGCAGGTCGTTTGCGGAGGCCGGGATATCCGTGATGCCGGAGCTGCTCAGGGCACGGCAATACGCGAGGTCTGCGTCATTGGTCTCTCGGTCTCCCACGATGGACCCGGATTGGAAGCCTTCGCCCATGAGCGCGTAGTAGCTCTCGGCAGAATCGAGAAAGGCGGCGTCGGTTTGAGCGGCAAGGGCGGCGTTCGCGTATCTTGCAAGCTCCGCGTCAGCTTGCTGCTCTGGCGATAGGTCTGTGCCGCTGGCCTGGGGCGCGCGCGTATTGAATGCGTCGACAAAGCCCTGCATGCCCTGCTTCATAAAGAAGGGCCCGTAGATGGGTGAATTGAACGCAATGGGGACGGAAAAGGCTGCAGCGAGAACGAGCGTACAAATCCATGCGGCCTTGTCTCTTAGGATCAGTTTGAGAAGAAGTCGACAGTACATTTAGAAGCACCTACATTCCTCAAAGCATCGTTAGATTAATAATGACAGACCGAATGAAGATGCGTGCGACGGGGGCGAGGCGAATGGCTGAGCGGTATCGATATGCGGGTTTAACGGTATTATATTGACCACATAGATTTTTAACTTGCATTTCTACTCGCCCTTTTCGTAGAGTCGCCGATACGTGCTTAGCGCACCCTCGGCGCGTCCGGCAGGCTTTGCGAAATGGGATCCAGGAGACTTCGGCGCAGCATCATCTTGCGGAATGCTTCTAATGAGCCTCCCATCCTTCAAAAACAGAATCTCATCGCACAGCCTATCGACCGGATCCAAGATGTGGGATGACATGATGATGCACGTACCAGAATCGGCCAGCTTCCTGAGAATCTCGGAATGCAAGTCCACCCTGCTGGGGTCGAGCGCGTTCATGGGCTCATCTAATAGAAGGTACCGCGCGCCCGTCGCATACGCAATCGCCAGGGTAAGCTGCTGCTTCATGCCCTGGCTCAGAGTGCGGATCCTCATCTTCGCGAACTCGCCTATCTGCGTTTGTTCTACTATCTCTTCGATATCGCGAGCATGCGGCCACATATCGCAAACCATCTTGAGGTGATCTTCCGCACGCAATCCGGGATACAGCAGCGTCCCCTCACCAGGTGCATAGAAGATCATAGAACGGACCTCTCTCGCACCCGTACCCTGCACCTCATCCAGAACGATGCTCCCGTCCACGCGAGGACCCGGCAAACCTGCCATCGCACGTAGCAACGTCGTCTTTCCATGCCCGTTCGGAGCGACGAGACCGTAGACCGTACCCGGGGCAAACTCAGCGTTCACCGAATCTACGAGCACCTTCTTTCCATAAGAGATCGTCAGCGTTTGAAGGTCAATCATCGAGATCATCCCCTTTCGATCTTTGGAACACTCAGGCGCACCATCAACGGAGATACGGCGCCCAAGACCACCAGCAGAGCGCCCGATGCGCCGACGACCTCTCCAAAAGGCATCGCGTTCGTCCCTCGCCCAAGGAACCCAATCGTCCCCACCTGGGAAGCGGGATCAAACGAGGCGAATGGAGCCAGCAGCGCGACGCCCATGCCCACGCTTTCAACATGAGCGCTCAACGAACCCAACACCAAGAGAACCGCGCAAACCATTCCGGTGACAACGGGGTTGCGGCTAATCGCTGCTGTCAACGCAGCGACGACGGAAATCACGCCGTATGCCATGACCAGCAACGGAATACTGCACAACACCGCCTCCCCCACCATGGACGTTGTCGAAGCTCCCGCCCGAATGAGAGCGACGGGATACTCCGATCCACCCGCACCGTTCTTAATCACGGACACAACGACAGCGGGAACCATCGACACCAAAAGCAGCACCAAGCCAAGCAGGAGAGCCAGCGCAACAGCCGTCAGAAAACGCACATGCGCTGTTGCGGGGACTTGGAAAACCAGAAGGGAACGGCACCGCAGGTGGGTGCACGCAAGCGATGTGACAACCACGGGCAACAGCCAAAACAAGGAAGGAAGCGCTGCCTGGAGATACGAAAGGAGGATTAATGGGGGCATCTTCGTACTTAACTCGTAAACCTTGGGGTCCGGCAAGCTCGCGATCGACTCAAGCAGAAGGGCGCGCGCCTCCGCACGAGAAGGAGTCTCCGGCTCGATTCCGATCGATTGCAGGAGAGTCGCATCTGCCGCGCCCAGCTCACCTCGAGCGCGCTCGTACGTCGCAAGGCTTCGAAACCCCTCCGCAGGCATAGGCGCGTACACGAAACCCGAAAGAGCATCCCGCATGTCTTCCAGGGCCGCTTTGCCCTCGACGTCCATATTCGCAGCGTTCTGCTCTAGATACCGATCTATTGAACGGAGCTCCCCATCCCTATACCGAACAGCGGAAACGTTATCAGCGTCAGGAAACATCTCGACCAGAGCCGGGGCCAGCATCGTCGTCGACATTGCAATCGCGCATACGGCGAGGGTAGGAGAACGCAGGAGCAGTTTCCCCATCGTTCTTACGTATGCAACGGCGGAGGCACAAGCGCTCGAACGAGTTGCCGTTCTCGATGCAGTGAAGGAACCTCTCTCAAGACAAATCGGGGATATCGGGCACGCGCAGCCGCTCTTTCCAGCAACGCAAAGCAGGCTAATTGCCAGCACCTCGATCCCGATTGCGCATACGAGGGCAATCGCGCCACGCTCGAAGCAAAGTCCAGGCAGATTCACTATCTGCGTTGTCGGGTACGGGCTATAGGCGCCGACGGTCAACTCAGTGTTCGCATACGTAAGGGGATTCAACAGGGCGAACTCACGTAAAGCGATGGATCTTCCGTAATACCCGGGAACCATCGTCACCCCCATCAGGGCACATACGAACACGATTCCAAGCGTAGGGTTATTGGCAATCTTCACGGCAAGGTGAACGACAAGCGAGATGAACGCTGCCACCAAGAATTGCAAGATGGCCGTCTGCGCGAACACCAGCCAAGCCGGTTTGATAACCGGAGTCGCATATTGAATGTAGCCTATCGGATAGAACGGCGAGCCCGGGCCATTCTTCACAAGCGCGGCGATTATCCCTGGAAGATTGACGGCGAGGACGGCAAGCATTGCAAAAACACTCGCCCATACGCTCGATGCAACAAGTCTACCCAGCTCGCCCATCGGTGCCTGGATGATGAGCTTTTCACGTTTGTTAAGACGCGCGGCAAGGAACGAGACGGCAACGGCCGTTGCGACCCATAGCAAGTACTCCTTCGATCCGTCATAATAGGTGTACTCTCCATCCAATATCTGCAGAAACGGAAGTAGGGGAGAGAGCGGTGCCAAGATAAGACGTCCCGCGGCAAGAGGGTACAGAAGCGCGGGCATGCTTGATGAAGAGGTATAGACACCGTCCTCCCCCGCATTCACAAGCGCATCCGCATAGGATGCTGACAATTCCTGCTCAACACGGGTTATTCCCGACTCGAGGTATTCGACCCGTCCGTCGATGCCAGCCGCGCTCCTGAAGACGGGCAGAGCACAAAGAACCATCAACGCAACAACGACAACACAGAGCGACCTGGAGGAGAGAAGCGACCTAAAGATCGCCTTCGAGATTTTGAGCATATTCATCGCCAACCTTAACCCCATCCACCTGGAACAGCGGGGCTGAACAAAATGCTCGGCCCCGCCTCGCATCTAGTGATTGCAGCATGCTGTGATTACTTGTCGGCAAAGTCAATTTAACATAAACTGTTAAAAAGTAACCTGAGTTTTTTAAATTCTTCGGAGGTTATTATGAGTTCCGACAATCGCACTCCCCGGCTTCATTCCTTCCGCATCGCATGTGCGATAGCCTCTGCGACCCTTTGCGCCACCGCCATCGCACAAGTGGCGTTCTCCTTAAAGCCAGCAATCGAAGTGCTCGACAACCCTGTAATTGCAGACTCCCCCGCGTATCCAGCCCTTGCGATCTCGACATTGGTCCCTGCCGTCATCGGTATCGCTACGACCATCCTCAGCGCCGTTCTCGTGTGGACGATCAAGAGCGGAGACCCCTTCAAGAAAGGGTCTGCGACATGCTTGAAGGTGCTCGGCATTCTCTTCGTTGTTCAAGCTGCCACCAGCCTCTACGCCGGCTCACTCAAAACCTCCGTTTCGATGTTTGGCGGCGAGGGGGCCGTCGGCGCCCAAGAGATCGCTTCATCATTCGATTGGACCTCTCTGGTTCTCGGCATCGTCCTGTTCATGCTTTCCCAGCTCTTCTTGTACGCCCGAGAGCTGTACCTCGACTCCGACGAGATTGCGTAAGGAAACGCCATGCCCGTAATTGTTCGCCTCGACAAGATCATGGCCGAGCGAAAGATTTCCTCGAACGAACTTGCCGAAAGGATTGGAACCACGCCCGTGAACCTGTCCCGTATTAAAAAAGGGCATATTCGCGGCATTCGCTTCAACACACTCGAGCAGCTATGCCTCGCCCTTCGTTGCCAACCCGGAGACCTTCTCGAAGTCATGAGCGAAGAGGATGCCCGAAAGGAGTTCGGACTCGATTGGTCCGCCGAGGACTAGAGGGCGCGACGAGACTCGTCCCCGCGTTCAAGAGTCCATCGAGACGCTCCAGGCGTTCGGCTACGGCATCACCGAGCCGGACGACCGAAATATCGCCATACGCGACGTGAAGACGAACAGTTGGCTCTAGCTCACCGAGTACGCGGCAGTGCTGGGGGCCATCCCGACCGAGGTCACGGTGGTCCGATAGGGGCGCCGCCCGCGGCATGCGCCGCGGAGCGGTATCCCCTACCGAAGGGCGGGGATGCCCTCCGCTTCCAGTTCGGAATCAGCCGTCGGAGGCGTTCGGCTGACTGCGGGAACGGCCTGTCCGCTCAATGTGTTCGGCTGAGATCGGAAATCAACCCAACACGAGCCGGACACGCGCCAGACGGCTCTTCCCCGTACGGCCTTCCCCCTTACGCTCATGTTGCAGGCATGTAACGCCGCAGCGAGCGCGCCTTTTTTGCGCCAGACAGGTACAATGATGAACACTGTACCGTAGCGGAGCGCCCCGCGCGCGCCGCAACCACGCGAAAGGGTTTCCCATGGCCGAGATCTCGTCCTCCCGTATCGTCATCACCGTCCTTGGCAAGAACCGCCCCGGCATCGTCGCCGGCGTCACCCGTGTCCTGGGCGAGGCCAACGTCGACATCCGCGACATCACGCAGTCCATTATCGAGGACATCTTCACCATGACCATGCTGGCCGACACCGCCGAGTCCAAGCTCGACTTTGCCGAGCTGCAGAAGGCCCTGGCCGAGGCCGGCGAGCTTTCGGGCGTCAATGTGTCCATCCAGCGCGAGGACGTCTTTAACTTTATGTACCGCCTGTAGCGAACAAGCCGCTGGGGATAGCCTGACGCGCGCATGCCCATGCAAGTCACCCCGATGCGGCCCGGAGAGGAGCGCGCATGGCCTACGACGCCAAGAAAATCTATTACCGCTTCGATGACCACTTGAGCCGCCTGGTTCTGGATTACGAAGCAAGCCGCCAGATTTCGCCTGAGAGCGAAAACCTCTACCACGGCCTGCCGACCGACCCTTATGACGAGGGCCTGTTTGTCGAGCACAATGTCAAGCGCGGCCTGCGCAATGCCGACGGCTCGGGCGTGGTCGCGGGCCTCACTCGTATCTCGGATGTGCACGGCTACAACAAGGTCGACGGAAAGGTCGTGCCCGATCAGGGCAAGCTCACGCTTCGCGGCTACAGCATCGAGGACCTAGTCAACAATGCCCAGGCCGAGAATCGCTACGGCTACGAGGAAGTCGCCTATCTGCTTATCACGGGTTCGCTGCCCAACAAGGAAGAGCTCGACGGCTTTTGCGAGCGCCTGGGCGCCTTTAGACATCTGAGCGACGAGTACGTTAAAGAGTTCCCTATGACCACGGTATCGTCGAGCATCATGAACGTGCTCCAGCGCGCCGTACTGCTGCTCTACGCCTTCGATGCCGAACCAGACGTGATCACGCCCGAGCACGAAATCGACGTCGCCATCTCCATGCTCGCCCGTCTCCCCCGCATCGCCGCCTTCGCGCATATGGCCTCGGTCGCCAAGCGCCGCGGCTCCGAGGTCCATGTACCGCATCCCACACCCGGCCTCTCCACCGCCGAGACCATCCTACAGGTCCTGCGCGGCGGCATGGCGTTCACCCGCGATGAGGCGATGCTGCTCGACGTTATGCTCATGCTGCATGCCGAGCACGGCGGCGGCAACAACTCCACCTTCGCTTGCCGCGTGCTGTCGTCTTCGGCCACCGACCCGTATTCCGCCTACGCCGCGGCTATCGGCTCGCTCAAGGGCCCGCGCCACGGTGGTGCCAATGCCAAGGTCGTGTCTATGCACGAGGACATCCGCGCGCATGTCTCCAACTGGGAGGACGAGGACGAGGTCGCGGCCTACCTGGGCAAGATCCTCGACAAGCAGGCCTTCGACGGCACGGGCCTCATCTACGGCATGGGCCACGCTGTCTACACGCTGAGCGACCCGCGCGCCGAGGTGTGCCGCCGTTACGCGCGCACGCTTGCCGCCAAGAAGGACCTGGGCGATGAGTTCGCGCTCATCGAGCGCATCGAGCGCCTGGCACCGCAGGTAATGCGCGACCACGGCATGACCAAGCCTATCTGCGCCAACATCGACCTGTACACAGGCTTTATCTACAAGATGCTCGGCGTGCCTGAGACGCTCTTTACGCCGCTGTTTGCCGTCGCCCGCATGGCCGGCTGGTCGGCGCACCGCATGGAAGAGCTCTTCTGCGCGCACCGCATCATCCGCCCGGCATACCGTCCGGTGATCGAGCCGCTGGAGTATAAGCCGCTCGCCGATCGCTAGGACGCGGACCGTTATAGAACCCGAGCGTGGCCAGGGCATCACCGCCCTCGGCCACGCTTTTTATGCCAGTAGAAAGGATCGCAACGAATGATTGTGTTTTCCGATATGGATGGAACACTGCTGACGAGCGATAAACAGATGAGCGACGCCACCTGGGCGATGCTCGACGAGCTTGCGCGCCGCGGTATTGAGTTTGTGCCCTGCACGGGGCGCCCGCTGTCGGGCGTCTTTGAGCCCATCCTCGCCCACCCCGCCGTACACTACGCAGTCTGCGCCAACGGTGCCAGCGTCTGGCAGCTCGACGACGGTACGCCTACCGATGTCTCACGTGCTACGCGCATTTTGAGCCGACCGCTCGACCGCGGCGTCGCCCACCGCGTCCATAGCATTGCCGCCAGCCATGACGTCACCTTCGATATCTTCGCGGACGGACAGTGCTTCCTCCCCCGCTCGCTCTACACGCGTCTGGACGAATTCTGCGGCGGCGACCCCCACATCGCGGCTTCGCTCAAGCGCACACGAACACCGATCGACATGGATATCGACAGCAAGATCGACGAGGTCGAGACGCTCGAACGCATCGCCATGTACTGGCACGACCCGGCCGATCGCGACGCCATCGCGGCGGAGCTCGACACACTCGAAGGCATTGAGGTCACGCGTTCGTACGCCATGAATATCGAGGTCATGGGCGAGGGCGCTACCAAGGGGACGGCCCTCACGTGGCTATGTGAGCATCTGGGCGAGCCTCTCGCCGACGCCTGGGCGTTCGGCGACAACATCAACGACATTCCCATGCTGCAGGCAGCAGGCCACGGTATGGCCATGATCAACGGCGAGCCCGAGGACCGCGACGCCGCTGACGCCATCACCGAATACGACAACGACCACGGCGGCGTCGCTCGCACCATCATGGCCGCCCTCGCCTAGTCATTGGGGACGTTCTTAAACGACTAGTCGTTGGGGACAGTCTTCGCGAAAAAGCTGCAAGGACTGTCCCCCACTGCCGGCAGAAAAGGAACGTCCCCATCTGCCGGATTAGGAGAGACTCTCCAGCACGCGGCGGAGCTCACGCTGAACGGCATGGTCGCGGTTGCAGCCTACGACGCGATCGGCAACCGCTTTGAGCGCGGGGCGCGCGTTTTCCATAGCACAGCCCGTACCGACAAAGCGAATAATCTCGTAATCGTTCATCGAGTCGCCAAACGCCATGACCTCGTCGCGCCCAATGCCGTAATGCTCCGCGAGCTGTGCGATGCCCGAGGCCTTCGACACACCGGGCTGCATGGCATCGATCCACGCGTTGCCCGAAGGCGCAAAGGTAAAGAGCTGACCGAGTTCGCGCTGCAGCACGTAGGCGCTATCCATAACGGCACCGTCATCGCAAAAGATACTCGCCTTGATGATATTTACGCTGGGATCGGGCAGCTCCCAAATACGTTCGGCATTGGGAAGGTCCTTATCAACCTCGCGCACGAACTTGCTCTCGTCATCGAGCAAAAAGGACTTGGTTCGGTCAAAGAGCGCAAGGTGCAAATTGGGAAACGTCGCGACGGCCTGGGCGAGCCTTCGAATCGCCAGGTGCGAATACACCTCGCGGTCTACCATTTTGCCGTCGGCGTAGACCTGGGCACCGTTAGCTGCGACAAAGTCCATCTTGTCGCGAACGGGCGCAAAGAACTCGCACAGGCGATCGAAGCGGCGGCCTGACGATGCGGCAAAATGCACGCCATGCTCGCGTAGCGCCAAAATCAGTTCGTAGGTCTCGGGAGGCACCTGGCCGTTTTCGTCAAGCAGTGTGCCGTCCATATCGGATGCAATCAGTTTAAACATAGAAAAGCTCCCTTCGGGCTTGTTGGAATCGAACGTGTATCCGATTCCAACGTACCCAAAGGGAGCTCAAATAAGACTCCGCGGGCGTAAACGTTACAAGGACCTGGCAAATAGCTCAGACATGCCAGAGGTCTCACGGTCGCGGCGTCAGGCGACACGCCACCCCGACGGCTAGTCGTTTAAGAACGTCCCCGATGACTAGTCGGCGTAGGTGAAGGTCGTGACGTCGAACATGCCCTCGGGGCGGATGCGGAGCGTCGGGATGACCGGCAGGGGCAGGAAAATGATGCCCATGATGGGGTCGAGCGGCGGCTCGATACCCATGGCGCGCGCCTTGACCATAAAGTCGTCGTGCTGCGCGGCGACATCCTCGGCCGTGCCCTCGCTCATAAGGCCACCGAGCGCCAGCGGAATGCGCGCCACGACCTCGCCGTTGCGCACCAGCACGTGGCCGCCCTGGCCCACGGCCTCAACGGCAGCCATCATATCCGCCGCATTGTCGCCCACCACGCACACGTTGTGCGAGTCGTGGCCAATCGTGGAGGCAATGGCGCCACCCGTGATGGTAAAGCCGCGTACCCAGCCGCGACCGATATGCTTGCCAACCAAGCCCAGACCCGCGGGGCCGTCACCGTCGGCGCCCTCGGCCTGCAGCGACACGCCGCGGCCGTGGCGCTCGATCAGCATAATGCGGCGCAGGCCCTCGGCACTCTCGGGGCGAGCCATACCCGTGATAGCCATACCCGGGATGACATCGATAACGGCCTCGCCCGGCTTAAAGGCATAGTCGAACACGTCGAGCGAAAGCTTCGGCAGCTTAACGGAGGCGCGCAGCTCATCGGCAAGGGCCGCAACCTCGGCCATCTCGGGAGCGATCTCGCCCACAAAGGTGCCGTCCTGCGCCACCAGAGCACCGGCGGCATATACTCGATGCGGAGCCGTAGCAAACGTCAGGTCATTGAGCACCAGCAGGTCGGCACGCTTGCCCGGGGCAATCGCACCACGCAGCTCGTGCGGGTCGCGGCAGCCGTGATCCAGGCCAAACGCCTCGGCCGTGGAGAGGGACGCCATAGAGATAGCGACCACGGGGTCGATACCGGCCTCAATCGCCACGCGGCAGGCATTGTCGATCATGCCAGTCGCAAGCGCATCGGAAGGGGCGCGGTCGTCAGTCGCAAAGCAGCAGCGGCGGGCGCGCGCGGGGTTCTCCAGCAGCATCGGCGACAGATTGGCCAGGTCATGGCTGCACGTGCCCTCGCGCAGCATCACGTACATGCCACGAGACAGTTTATCGAGCGCCTCCTCGGGAATCGTCGACTCGTGATCGGCGATAATGCCCGCCGCGGCATAGGCATTAAGGTCCTTGCCGGCAACGAGCGGTGCATGGCCGTCGACCTGCTTGGACGGCGTCTGGTTGGCAGCATCGATGCGAGCACAGGTCTCGGGGTCGGCCATAAAGACACCCGGCAGGTTCATCATCTCGCCCAGGCCAAAAACATCGCCCGGATGCTCGGCAAAAAACGCCTGCATATCGGCAGCCGAAATAACGGCACCGGCCTGCTCGTCGGGCAGCGCGGGCACGCACGAAGGCATCATGTACTTGATGGAGATGGGTGCGCGGCGGCCGTCCTCGATCATAAAGCGCAAGCCGTCGAGACCGGCAACATTGGCAATCTCGTGGCTGTCGGCAATGGCGGTGGTAGTACCGCGCGTCGCGGCCATGCGAGCATACTCGGCGGGACGGATGTTCGAGGACTCAATATGCAAATGCCCGTCAATAAAACCGGGAGCGAGATAGCGACCCTGGCAGTCGATGACCTCAGTTGCCTCGTAGGTGCCAGCAGCATCGTCGCGACCATCGTAGAGCACGCCGACGATCACACCGTCCTTGACGGCAACGCTACCGGGCGCCACACGCTGGCCATACACGTCGACGATCTGCGCATTGGTAAACAGCGTGTCGACGGGCACGCGCCCCTCGGCAGCATCGATCACAGACCTCATGACCTCAACGGACATACATACTCCTTTAACCGTAGAAAAAAGCTGCGGAGCGGACAGACCTTCACCGCAGCAAGCCAATAGCCATTGTATGCCCAAACGATGGGTCGGGAATACACCCCCCTCCGCTTAACGGCACACGCCACCCCGCGCAATGAGAAGGAGTGTCCCCCTACGACTACTCATTTATGTCTGTCCCCAATGAGTACCCCGATGTTCTGGCAACGACAGCGAAAACCCGCCAGAGCGAGCAAGGTGCCTTGAAACGAGGCGGCATTGACCTTCTGGTCATGCCGCCGAAGTTGAAAGACAGATTGCCGCTCTGGCGGGTTTGCAGCGTCAACCGGTTACGCGGTTTGGTAAAACCGCGTAACTAAACCAGCTTGAAGCCCTTGCGCTTGCCCACGGAGAGGGTGTCGCCCAGTTTGAGGGCGCTCGGATCGATGTTGTAGCTCTTGGGAGCCACAGCCTTGCCGTTGACCTTGACGCCGCCGCCGTCGATGTCGCGGCGGGCCTGACCGGCGCTGGCCGAAAGGCCCAGGTCCTTGAGCAGGCCGGCGAGGTAAATCTGGCCCTCGTCGTTGACGGTCAGTTCAACGTGCTTCTCGGGGAAGTCGGCAAGCTGGCCCTCCTTGAACACACGGTCGAACTCGGCCTGTGCCTCGTCGCCGGCGCCGGCGCCGTGGTAGGTGTCGCACAGGTCGCGGCCCAATGCGCGCTTGAGCTCGTAGGGGTCGGCAGAACCATCGGCCAAGGCGGCGTCGATCTTGTCGACCTCGGCCGGGGCGAGCGAGCTGGCCAGACGATAGTACTTGCCGATCATCTCGTCGGGGATGGACATGGTCTTGCCGAACATATCCTTGGGAGCATCGGTCAGGCCGATGTAGTTACCGTAGGACTTGGACATCTTACGGACGCCGTCGGTGCCCTCGAGCAGCGGCATGGTGAGCGCGATCTGCGGTTCCATGCCCATCTTCTCCATGAGCTCGCGGCCGGCGAGCAGGTTAAAGAGCTGGTCGGTGCCGCCCATCTCGACGTCGGCCTTGATCTGCACGGAGTCGAAGGCCTGCATCACAGGGTACAGGAACTCGTGCAGGGCAATCGGCGTCTGGGACTGGTAGCGCTTGGTAAAGTCGTCGCGCTCGAGGATGCGGGCGACGGTGAACTTGGAGCACACCTGCAGCAGGCCGGCCAGGTCCATCGAAAGGATCCAGTCGCCGTTGTGCACGATGGTGGTCTTCTCGGGGTCCAGGATCTTCATGGCCTGGCTCACGTAGGTCTCGGCGTTGGCCTCGATCTGCTCCTGCGAAAGCTGCGGGCGGGTGGAGTTCTTGCCCGAGGGGTCGCCGATCAGCGCAGTGCCGTTGCCGATGATAAGGGTGACGTTGTGGCCCAGGTCCTGGAACTGACGCATCTTGCGCAGGGGCACGGCATGGCCCAGGTGCAGGTCGGGGCTGGTGGGATCGACGCCGAGCTTGATGTTGAGGGGCTCGCCCTTCTCAAGCTTCTTGCGAAGGTCGGCCTCGGGGACGATCTGCGCTGCACCCGAGGTGATGATACGCATTTGCTCGTCAACAGACAGCATTGGGTATCCTCCTTTTGCTATAGCACCCTCACCGGATACGGCGGTGCTGGAAGTTCATAAACCCACTAATAATAACCAAAACAGCACGGCCGAACACCTACGACAGGAAAATCCTCGTCCTGCCGCACGCGTCGATAACGACCGGCAAACGCGTGCCGTCACGTTCGACCAAAAAGCGCGCCTGCTGACGGCGCGAGCAGTCACGGCAACGGACCTGCCCCGTTGCATCCGTGGCGCAGGCGCCCTCGGCAGTCAGCAAGCAGTGCTCGCACACCATGATCTCGGGACGGTCGGCATCGACAGGCCCCAAGACACCGGGGCAAGCGGCAAGCTCGGCAACACGCTCCGCATCATTGCCGAGCAACTCGGCCGACAAGCACACCCGCCCCGCACCGAGTCCGCGCAGCCAGGTAAGCGTGGTCCGATTGGCACAGAACACCGGCGCCGCCACGTCAAACGTTGTGCCCAGCTCGCGGGCCATCGCCACTTGTCCCAGATTGCGGCAGACGACGCGCCCGGCACGCTGCATAAGCGCCCGAGTCCGCTCGGCGTCGCCCGCGCGGCACACTTCGTCGAGCACCACCGTTGTATCGGACAGATCTCGCTCATCGCGCGGACCCACATCCATCAGCTCCCAGGCAAAGACCATACGAGCAAAATCCTCGCGCTTTACCGGCCCCGCCGACCCCGCCAACTCCGTCGACGCGCCGCCATCCACCGCAGCGTCCTCAAAGGGCAGCACCTCAACGGCACGCGCAACGGGCGCAATCGCATCCGCCTCGGCCCGCATGCGCTCCAACACCGCCGTCGTCTGATCCAACACGCCGGCGCTGCGAATCAGATAGACCTCGCAGCCCGCGTCCACCTTACGCTTGCAATGCACGACGACGCGCTTCCCCGCTGCGGCATCCACCGGGCAGGGCACCTGCGGCCAGCGCTTGGGCACATCGGGACGCGCGTCGACACCCGGATAGAACCGAATCTCGAGCGTGTCACCCGCCGCCACGGCGGCATCGAGCTCAACGGTCACCTCTTCGTGGCCCACAGCGACCAAGCGCCCCACGCGCACGCCCTGGTTGATCGCGCGCTCAAAGCTCATGAGCTCGGCACCCGAACGACCCCGCAGGTAAGCATCGGTAAACCCACGGTTAAACGACCTTCCCAGCTCGCGTTCAAGCTCTTCCACGGCACCGGAGTCCCACGCGCCGTCGCACAGCATATCGAGTGCCCGACGCCACACCCTCACCACGTTGAATACGTAATCGGGATTCTTCATGCGTCCCTCGATCTTGAGCGATGCCACGCCGGCGGCAACAAGCTCGGGCAGGTGCGCGATACCCAGATAGTCACGCGGACAAAGCAGGCGGTCTCCCTCGACGGCAACAACACTCTGCCCCGCCTCGTCCACTAGGTCGTACGCCAGACGGCACGGCTGCGTGCAGTCGCCGCGCATCGCCGAGCGCCCACGCCGCAGGGCCGAGAACTCGCACGCCCCCGAATAGCCGATGCAAATCGCACCGTGGCAGAATACCTCGATGGGCACGCCCGTGGCACATAGCGCCGCAATCTCGTCGACCGTCAGCTCGCGTGCCGTCGTCACGCGCTCGACCCCCAGTTCATCGGCGGCAAGCCGCACGGCACCCTCGCTATGAGCGCCCGCCTGCGTGGACAGGTGAATCTCGACCCCGGGAATCGCCGCGCGCAGCGCGCAGGCCAACCCGGCATCGGCGACAATCAGAGCATCGGCGCCCAGCTCCAGTGCATGAGCTCCCAACGCCACCGCGTCGGACAACTCATCGTCAAACACGAACACGTTGAGCGTTACGTACACATGCACGCCATGGGCATGCGCCACGGCGCAGCCGCGCGCAAACTCGTTATCCGTAAAGCCATGGGCGCTCACACGGGCGTTAAAGCCGCCCAACCCCGCATAGATGGCATCGGCACCCGCGGCGATGGCCGCAAGCATCTGGTCGAGTCCGCCCGCCGGCGCCAGCAGCTCGGGCAGCGCCGCACTGACAACATCCAATCCAGTCTCGTATTGTCCGCTCGGCCCCATCGTCCGAATCGCCATCGACAAACTCCTTACCAAGGTATGCATTCACTCTGAAAAATGCCGTCTTCCAGCATACACGAGGCCTCGCGCGCCCCGTTTGGTTTATCGTGTAATAACTTATGTCCATCCTGCCCCGACGGCACATCCACCGTCTGGCACGACATACCTGGAGGTCAATATATGGGTCCTCGCCAACGACAGGGACACAGCCGTTCAAAGACGCACGCCCTGCCCATAATCCTGCTCTCGTTTTTGGGCTTTCTGCTGATTGCGGGCGTGGCGTTTGGCATCGGCATGCTCGGTAACGTCAACCGCTGGCTGTCCGATCTGCCCGACTACACCGACGCCAACGCGTATCTGGTGAGCGAGCCCACCGAGATCGTCGACTGCAACGGCAACAAGATCGCGAGCTTCTACACGCAAAACCGCAAGTCCATCACCAAGGACGAGGTCTCCCCCTACGTGCTGCAGGGCACCGTTGACGTCGAGGACGAGCGCTTCTACGAGCACGGCGGTATCGACCTGTGGGGTATCGCGCGTGCTGCGGTGGCAACCCTCGGCGGCGGGCACGAAGGCGCCTCGACGATCACCCAGCAGCTTGTGCGCAACACCATCCTGCAGGAGGAGCAATTCGACTCGACCATTGAGCGTAAGGTGCGCGAGGCCTACATCGCTATCAAGATGGAGGACATGTACTCCAAAGACGAGATCCTCATGATGTACCTCAACACCATCTATTACGGCCACGGCGCCTACGGCATCGAGGCCGCAGCCGAGACCTATCTGTCCAAGAGCGCCGCCGACCTCACCCTGAGCGAGGCCGCGCTGTTGATCGGCCTTCCCAACTCGCCCTCGCAGTACGACCCCACGGTCAACCCCGACCTGGCGCTGTCCCGTCGCAACAAGGTCCTCGACAACATGTTGCGCCTGGGCCACATCACCCAGGAGGAGCACGATGCCGCACAGGCCGAACCCATCGCCCTCAATGTGACCGAAATCTCGGGCAGCGGCGTCGACGTATACTCGCAGCCCTACTTTGTCTCCTACGTCAAGCAGCTGCTGGAGCAGGAGTTCTCGACCGACGTGCTCTTTAAGGGCGGCCTGACCGTCAAGACCACCATCGACCCCACGATGCAGCAGGTGGCAGAGAATGCCGTCCGCGAGCAGCTCGACACGCTCTCGCTTGACGGCCTGGACATGGGCATGGTCGTCGTCGACCCCAAGACCGGCTACATCAAGTGCATGGTGGGCGGCTACGACTACAACGCCGACGAGAACCACGTAAACCATGCCACGGCCAAGCGTCCCGTCGGCTCCACCTTTAAGGCCTTTACGCTGGCAACTGCCATCCAAAACGGCATGAACCCCAACGTCACCCTCAACTGCAACTCGCCGCTCAAGGCCAAGGGCACCACGACCGAGGTCCAAAATTACGCCAACCAGAGCTATGGCAACATCACGCTTAAGCAGGCGACGGCATACTCCTCCAACACCGGCTACATCCAGGTGGCGGAAGCCGTCGGTAACAGCAAGATCATCTCGCTCGTCAAAAAGCTCGGCATCGACCCCGCCAAGGACAACATCGAGGACGTTCCCGTCATGACCCTCGGCACCGGCTCGATCTCGCCGCTCGAGATGGCCGCCGCCTACGCGACGTTTGCCAACGGCGGCTACTATCGCCAGCCGATCGCCATCACCGAGATTGACTCTCGTACCGGTTCGGTGCTGTACCAGCACACCGACAATCCCTCACAGGTGCTTACCGAGGGCGAGGCCGCCGCGGTCACCGATGTTCTGTCCGGCGTCATGAAGGGCAGCGGTACGGGTGCTGCCGGCGCTCTGAGTGTCAACCAGCCCTATGCCGGCAAGACGGGCACCACCGACAACACCACCAACCTGTGGTTCTGCGGCTATACCCCGCAGCTGGCGTGCGCCCTGTGGACCGGCTATTCCGCGGGCGAGATCCCCATCCAAAAGTACGGCACGGACCTGCTGGGCGACAGCACCAACCTGCCTGTCTTTAAGCGGTTTATGAACACCGTTCTGACCGGTACCGAGCGCGAGGAGTTTGCGACCGGAACGGTGCCCACCTACAAGAACAACAGCGTCTGGAAATTCTACGGCACCAACAACACCAAGAAGTCGGAGAACGACGACAAGGACAAGGACGAAGAGGAAGAGGAAACCACCACAACGACTACCACGACGACCACGACCACCGAGACCACGGGCGGCGACACCACCGGCGGCACCGGTACGACCGGTGGCTCGACGGGTGGCTCCACTGGTGGTTCGACCGGCGGCGATGGCGGCACGCCTACGCCTACGCCTACGCCTACGCCCACTCCCGACCCCTCGCCCACGCCTGACGATACGGTCGGCTAAGAAGTACGCGACTAAAGCCAACAAGGCCCCGAGCAGCTTATTGAACTGCTCGGGGCCTTTTAGTTTGAAGCGACCTGGTGGGCGGTCTTTATACCGGCAAACAAAAAGGGGTACCGACCAACGTCGATGCCCCTTACAAGCCACTATGTCAGCGCACACAATGCCGAGCGCACGACCCGCACACCTACTTGCGAGAATTGCTCAACTTATTGATCAGCGCCTCGAGACGCTCGCCGTCCTCGGCCGTCTGGGCAATAACCAAAATCGTATCGTTGCCGGCAAGCGAGCCAAGCACATCGGGTAACTCTGCCGCATCAACGGCGGCGGCGATGCCGGAAGCCGTGCCAGGCTGAGCCTTGATCATAACCAGATTATCAGTACGCAGAACGCCCGTTACGAGCTCGGAAACCATACGCTGCAGGTGCAGGTCCTCTGCCAGAACATAGATGCCCTCAGGGAGCTTACGCAGCCCCATATCGGCAATATCGCGAGAGACAGTCGCCTGCGTGCAATCAAAGCCCATAGCACGGAGCTCATCGACCAGCACGCGCTGCGTGCGGACATCCTTATTGCGCACAATATCTCTAATGGCATCCTGGCGCCCATTGCGTTTTTTAGCCATACAAACCCTCTCTCCAAAAGATGGCGGAGACAATCAATCAGTGATTGAATAGTTTAACGCTATTTGAAGGCTTTTGTGTATAAGAACGCATTTCGAAACAATTCTATGCAAGTTTGTTTCGTAATGAGCCGTTTAGGCGGTTTTTGCGCCCGTCCGGTTAAGAAAAGCTGCCAGATGCGTACACATCACGCAGCGCGCGGGCTTGGCGCTGGCGATCGGCCCAAACAACAGACCGAGTCCCCGATGGTTATCCTTGAGCGCGGCGACCATCTGACGGGTTCGAGGCGCCTCGAGCATATCACGCATGCGGGCGGAACGCTCGATTGACGACACCCCATGCGGGCTCAGACACAAATTCTCGATGCAGGCGACCAGTCCGGCAAAGTAGAACTTTTGGCTTGCCAGCTTGAGCCGACCACCGCTATCTGCTTCCGAGAGTGAGTCCGCAAGCTCGTCGAGCGCTCGAGTGTCATCGGATATCCTGGCATACATGGTGGGATCAAAGGCATCTGTAAGCTTAGGTGCCGCCGCGTGGAAACAAGCGTCGCCGCAGCCGGACACGAATCGTGCCTGCGAGAGCGCATAAGCCATAAACTCAACCGTACGGTACGCCTTGCCGCGCGACAGGCATGCCTCAAACAGCGGACGGCTATACATCACGCCAGAGGTCTGAGCGACTAGGCCGCCCAAAATCAACTGGGGCAGCCCAGTCACCATAGAAGACTCGTCTTCTATGGCAATAGAGGCAGCATCCAAGACGCGCGAATGACGCTCGCGATGCGCATCGTATCGATCGAGCGACACCGAGGGGAGCACAATGTCTGCCGCAGTATCGCACGCGATATCGACCATCTTGGAAAGGGCCTGCGGAGCAAACCACTCATCGGCGTTCATGGCGATGATTTGAGAGCCGCGCGAGGCATCAAAACCGGCACGAAGACAAGCGCCGCGCTTCGCGTCCTCGACGTCAATCAAATCAATATGGATGTCCCTGTCGGCAGCAACTTGAAGCGAATGGCGCACACCGGGCGCAGCATCGCGGCAGACAACGACAATCTGCAAATCGTAGAGGTCTTGGTTCTGGATACTCTCGAGCGCACGCATCGCATAGCTGGGCGAACCTTCTACCACAAGGATCACCGAAAGTCGCGGATGCGAACCACGTCGAACCAAGTTTTCCATCCTCTCGATAGCACCAAATCAAACTGTCGTTCATGGTACACCCGAGCTATAAAAGCAACGAGCCGCCTAACATGTTGCACGCCAAGAACAGATGTTGCACACGCGCAGCTCACACATAGTATGTGCAAGGCACAGACGCGCCGAGCACTCCCCTAGTCGAGAACGACAAGCTCGTCGGGGCCGTAATCCACACCCATAAACGTAAGGCCGCAGGCAGGCGCCGTGGGACCCGCAGCGGTTCGGTCACGGGCGTCAATAACCTCGCGCATCCACTGGGGATCGCGACGATGCATGCCAATCTCCACGAGCGTTCCTACAATGGTACGCACCATCGAGTGCAAAAACGCATTGCCCTCGATAGTGAAGGTCAGGATATCCTCGCCAAAAGCGACCTCGTGGCCAAACTCCGCACGCATCACGCAGCGGTGCGTGGGCTTGCCCACAGCAGAGGCAACCTTGCAAAAGCTCTTAAAGTCCTGCTCGCCCAAAAGCGCAGGGCAGGCGGCCGCCATCGCATCGACGTCGAGGGGATAGCGATGCCACCACACCGCACCGCGCGAGAGCACGGGGCGCGCATCGCGATCGGCAATACGGTACGTATACGTACGGGACCGCGCGTCAAAGCGGGCAGAAAAGCCCCTACGGGCCTTGTAGACCTCGTTTATGGCGATATCTTTGGGCAGGAGGGCATCCATAGCCCTCAGCCACCTACGGCGCGTACACGCGAGCTCAGCGTCCGTAACGGGCACGCTGATGTACTGAGCCACGGCATGCACGCCGGCATCGGTACGCCCCGCACACGTCAGATCGATCGGGCGGCGAAGCAGCGTCTCGATGGCTCGACGTAGCTCACCCGCAACCGTCGTCTGTCCCGGCTGCTCGGCAAATCCGCTATACGACGAGCCATCATAGGCCACGCGAAATACGAGCGTGGCGTCAAGCTCGGAAATCGAATTGAAATCAGACGGCGCAGTCATGGGCGCTCCCAACAAACAAGCAACGGTATCGCGACAAAAAAAGAGGGGTACGCGAACGTACCCCTCGAATATAGCCTATGCAGACGGAATGTCTACTCAGCGGTCTCCTCAGCAGGAGCCTCCTCGGCAGCGGTCTCCTCGACAGCCTCGACCTTCTTGGGAGCAGCGGCCTTCTTGGGGGCCGGAGCAGCCTTCTTGGCCTTAGGCGTGCAAGGCTCGGTGACGAGCTCCATGATAACGATGGGAGCGTTGTCGCCCTTACGGTTACCGAGCTTCATGATGCGGGTGTAACCGCCGTTGCGGTCCTGCCACATGCCCTGAGCAGCCTTGTCGAAGATCTCGGCAACGAGCTGCTTATCGCCGAGCTTGGCGATAGCCAGACGGCGAGAGTGCAGGTCGCCCTTCTTGGCCCAAGTGATGATCGGATCGACGACCGAACGCAGCGCCTTAGCGCGGGTCTCGGTGGTCTTGATGCGGTCGTTCTCGAAGAGGGCCTTAGCAAGGCTCTTCTTCATGGCCTTGGTGTGGCTCGCATCGGTGCCGAGCTTCAGGCCCTTCTTAACGTTGTGACGCATGGTCTAGTTTCTCCTCAAATATGCGAAGCATTAAGCCTTCAGGCTCAGGCCCATGGACTCAAGCTTGTCCTTCACTTCCTCGATCGACTTAACACCGAAATTACGGATGTTGAGCAGATCGTTCTCCGAGAACTCAACGAGCTGACGGACCGAGTGAATGCTGGCGCGCTTAAGGCAGTTGTAGGAACGGACGGAAAGGTCCAGATCCTCGATCTGCTTGTCCAGCTCGGCGTTGTCGTTGGTGACCTCGGGAGCGAAGATCGAAGCCTCCTCCTCGACCTCGGGGGTCTCGGCAAGGTTCATAAAGGCGGCCATATGCTGGTTGATGATATTGGCAGCCTGGACCACGGCGTCGCGCGGGGCGATGGAGCCGTTGGTCTCGATCTCGAGGACAAGGCGGTCGTAGTCGGTATGCTGACCGACACGGCAAGCCTCAACGAGCTTGGCGCAACGGGAAACCGGCGAGTACAGCGAGTCGACATGGATCACACCGATGGGATCGTTGTCGCGCTTGTTGGCCTCGCCAGAAACATAGCCGCGGCCATAGCCGATGCGCATGCTCATGGTGAGATGGCCACCCTCGGTGAGCGTAGCGATGTGCTGCTCGGGGTTGACCAGCTCAAACTCGGACGGAATAAAGAAGTCCGCACCGGTGACCTCGCAGGGGCCGTCAACAGAAATGGTGGCGGTCGCCTCGTCGGTCGTGCCGAGAGCCCTGAAGACAAGACCCTTGACATTCAGGACGATGTCGGTAACATCCTCGACCATGTTAGGGATGGTCATGAACTCGTGCTGTGCACCATCGATCTGAATAGCCTCGACGGCGGCACCCTCGAGCGAGGACAGAAGTACGCGACGAAGGGAGTTACCCAGCGTATCGCCGTAGCCACGCTCGAGCGGCTCGACGGAGACACGAGCAGACGTCTCGTTGATCTCTTCGACCTGAACCTGAGGCCTAATGAATTCTGACATGTATTACCTCCAGCCTCAGCAGCCCGGATGGACTACTTAGAGTAGAGCTCGACGATGAGCTGCTCGTTGATATCACCGCTGATCTGCTCACGCGTCGGCAGAGCGAGCACGTTACCAGACAGCTTCTCGATATCGACCTCGAGCCAGCCAGGGACCTCAAAGCGCTCGGAGGAAATCAGGGCCTCCTTGATGGGGAGGAGGTCACGGAACTTCTCGCCGACAGCGACGACGTCGCCGGCCTTGACGCGGTAGGACGGGATGTCCACGCGCTTGCCGTTCACGGTGAAGTGACCGTGACGGACGGACTGACGAGCCTCTTTGCGGGTGCGGGCGAAGCCAAGACGGAAGACGACGTTGTCGAGGCGAGACTCAAGGATGATCATGAGGTTCTCACCGGTGACGCCGTTCATCTTACGGGCCTTGTTGAAGTAGCCGTGGAACTGCTTCTCCAGAACGCCATAGATGAACTTGACCTTCTGCTTCTCGCGCAGCTGCATGCCGTACTCAGATTCCTTGCGACGGCGCTTGGGCTGACGGATAGATTCCTTCTTGCTGCTGTAACCGAGCTCAGCGGGATCGATCCCGAGCTGACGGCAGCGCTTAAGAACAGGAGTCCTGTCGATTGCCATATTGATACGATCCTTTCAGTTACACGCGGCGACGCTTCTTGGGGCGGCAGCCGTTGTGCGGAATGGGGGTCTTGTCCTGGATGCTCGAGACCTCGAGGCCAGCAGCCTGGAGGGAGCGGATGGCGGTCTCACGACCGGAGCCGGGGCCCTTGACGAAGACGGAAACCTTCTTCATACCGTGCTCCATGGCCTGCTTGGCAGCAGCCTCGGCAGCCATCTGGGCAGCGAACGGCGTGGACTTACGGGAGCCCTTGAAGCCCACCTGGCCAGCCGACTTCCAGGAAATGACATTGCCCTGGGGATCGGTGATCGAAACGATCGTGTTGTTGAACGTAGAACGAATGTGAGCCTGGCCCACGGAAATGTTCTTACGGTCCGCGCGCTTCAGACGGGCAGCGCGAACGTTCTTCTTAGCAGTAGCCATCTATCTAGCGCTCCTTATTTCTTCTTCTTAGCACCGATCTGACGCTTCGGGCCCTTGCGGGTACGAGCGTTAGTGTGGGTGCGCTGGCCGCGGACCGGGAGGCCCTTGCGGTGACGAAGGCCGCGGTTGCAGCCGATGTCCATAAGGCGCTTGACGTTCTGGTTGCGCTCACGGCGGAGGTCGCCCTCAACCATGATCTGGTTCTTATCGATATAATCGCGGATGGCGTTAACCTCATCCTCGGTGAGGTCCTTAACGCGCGTATCCACGTTAACGTTGCACTCGACGCAGATCTTCGTCGCAGTGGTGCGGCCGATGCCGTAAATGTAGGTCAGACCGATCTCAACGCGCTTCTCACGCGGGAGGTCGACACCATTAATACGGGCCAACGTAGTCTCCTCTCTTAACCCTGACGCTGCTTATGACGGGGGTTCTCGCAAATGACGAGGACCTTGCCATGGCGCCTAATGATTTTGCACTTATCGCACATCTTCTTGACCGAAGGACGTACCTTCATCGTTCTTCCTTTCGGTAGCGCTCAAACTACTTCCCTACTATCTACTCGCCCAGCCGCAGGCGTTTAAAACTATGGCTGGTCTTCACACACAATCCGACCGTAGGTTGAGCTAAGCCTGCAGCCGGAAATGGAGTGCGTGTATGCGTGCCGCTATTTGTAGCGATAGGTGATGCGGCCGCGGGTCAGGTCGTACGGGGAAAGCTCCACGACAACCCTGTCACCGGGGAGAATACGGATGTAATTCATTCGGATCTTGCCAGAAATGTTGCATAGAACCGAATGACCGTTCTCGAGCTCGACCTTAAACATGGCGTTGGGCAGCGGTTCCTTTACCGTACCCTCGAGCTCAATTGCGTCTTCCTTCTTCACAAGCAATCATCTTTCTCTAGAAAACGACAGCGATTGAGTATTCTACAACACGTATGCACGTATCGTAATAACTTCGTAATGGCTCCACAACTAAGTGGAACTTGTTACATTTCTCCGCCTTGGAGCGAACACCAAGCACCTTGGGCATCCGTGGTGAGAATCACCGGACCGTCATTGGTAATGGCGACGGTGTTCTCGTAGTGCGCGGCGGGCAGGTGGTCGTTGGTCGTAACAATCCAACCGTCGGAGCCCGTGCTCACATGGTTGGAACCCATCGTAACCATCGGCTCGATGGCAATGACCATGCCGGCCTGGAGGCGAACGCCCCTCCCCTTCTTTCCATAGTTAGGAACGTTGGGGTCCTCGTGCATCACGCGGCCAATGCCATGGCCAACATAGTCACGAAGAACGCCATAGCCGTGAGACTCGGCGAGAGACTGAACGGCATAACCAACATCCCCGATATGGTTACCGGGGACAGCCTGCTCGATGGCAGCCTTAAGGCAATCGCGCGTAACCTCGCACAGGGCCTTGGCCTCGGGCGTTGGGGTGCCAACGAAAAACGTCCAAGCGTTATCGCCGACCCAACCGTCGACAACGGCTCCCGTATCGATGGAAATGATATCGCCATCGCGCAGGATCATGTCGGGGTTGGGAATACCGTGGACCACGGCATCGTTGATCGATGCGCAAATGGTTCCCGGGAACCCGCCGTAACCCTTAAAGGCCGGGGTGCCGCCATGCATGCGGATAATCTGCTCCGCGAGCTGATCGAGCTCAAAAGTCGAAACGCCGGGGCGCACCATGGCTCCAACGTGGCGGAGCGCCATCTTAGATAGCGCTCCTGCCTTCTTCATCTGCTCGATTTGCGTTGCAGACTTAATCTTGATCATAGACCGAGAGCCTCTTTGACATCCCCGTACACGGTCTCGCGAGCCTGGTCACCGTTGACCGACTTGAGCAGACCCTGGCCACGATAGTAGTCGACGAGCGGGCTCGTGGACTTCTCGTAGACGTCGAGACGGTTCTTGATGGTCTCGGGCTTGTCGTCGTCGCGCTGATACATCTCGCCGGCGCACTTGGGGCAGGTAGCATCGGCAGCGGTGCCGGTGTAACCGCAGGCGCGGCAGGTGCGACGCGAAGACAGACGATCGATGATGACCTCGGGGGCAACGTCGACCAGAAGGGCGCAGTCGATCTCGCGACCCATGGCGGAGAGCTCGGAATCGAGCGTCACAGCCTGGGCGGTGTTGCGCGGGAAGCCGTCGAGGATGAAGCCCTGCTGGGCGTCATCGGCGGCAAGGCGCTCCTTGACAAGGTCGATCACGAGCTGGTCGGGAACGAGCTCGCCAGCGTCCATGTACTTCTTAGCCTGAATACCAAGCTCGGTGCCACCCTTGACGGCAGCACGCAGCAGGTCGCCCGTGGAAATGTGAGCGACGCCAAACTCGGCGACGAGCTCCTGTGCGACGGTGCCCTTACCGGCACCCGGAGCTCCGAGCAATACGAGGTTCATGAGCAATCCTCCTCTAGCCTATTTAAAGAATCCATCGTAATCATACATCTTGATCTGGCCTTCGAGCTTATCGACCGTGTCGAGCACGACGCCGACCATGATGAGGATGGACGTTCCGCCAAAAGCCTGGATCAGATGGTTACCCGTGAAGGAGAAGATGATCGAAGGCACGATGGCGATGAGCGCCAAAAAGACAGCGCTGGGAAGCGTAATCTTGTTGAGCGCGTTCTTGATGTAGGCCGCGGTAGCCCTACCCGGACGCACGCCCGGAATAAAGCCGCCCTGCTTCTTAAGGTTGTCGGCCGTGTCATCGGGATTGAACACCATGGAGGTGTAGAAGTACGCGAAGAACACGATGAGGACAACGTTAAGCACCCAGTTGAGCCAACCGGTCGAAAGCGCGGAGGCAACTGCCTGAATCCAGCCGATGCCGGGGAAGAACACGGCAATCTGAGCCGGGAAGTACAGCAGCGCCGAAGCGAAGATGATCGGCACGACGCCCGCGGTGTTGACCTTGATGGGCAGGTAGGTGGTCTGTCCACCCATCATGCGACGGCCCACGACGCGCTTGGCGTAGGAGACCGGAATGCGGCGCTGGCCGCGCTCAAGGAAAACGATCAGCGGGATAACCAGCAGGATGATGGCGCAGATGATCACCATGGTGATGATGCCACCGGCATTGCCCTCGGTGCTGGAGAAGATAGCCTGCGGCAGACCGGCCATGATGTTCGCAAAGATGATCAGCGACATGCCATTGCCGATACCGCGCTGGGTGATGAGCTCACCAATCCACATGATCAGCATGGCGCCCGCAGTGAGCGTGCCGACGACCATGAGGTCGAAGATGATCTCGGGAGCGCCGGCGCCATTGAAGCTGATGCCGAAGCTCTTAAAGAGGAAGAGGTAACCCACGGAGTTGAGGATTGCCAGAGCCAGGGTGAGGTAACGCGAATACTGCGTAATCTTGGTCTGACCGACCTCGCCCTCGCGGGCAAGCTCATGCAGGGAAGGCACGACGGCCTGGAGCATCTGGAGGATGATCGAGCTGGTGATGTAAGGCATGATGCCCAGCGAAAACACCGACACATAGCTCAACGCGCCGCCAGAGAAAAGATTCAGGAGGGCCATAGCACCTGCGGCGACCGAATTGTTATCGGTCGAGAAAAGGCCCAGCATCCCCTGGAAGGGAATGCCGGGCACAGGAACGTGCGCACCAATGCGGTACACGACGAGCATAGCTATGGTAAAAAGAATCTTTTCGCGCAATTCTTTGATGCGGAAAGCATTCTTAAGACCATTTAGCACGGCAGCTCGACCTTTCCGCCAGCGGCCTCGATCTTGGCCTGCGCAGAAGCGCTGACCTTGTCGACCTTGACCGTGAACTTCTTGGTGAGCTCACCATTGCCGAGCACCTTGACGGGCTCGAACTCGCTCTTGGTGATGCGAGCGGCCTTAAGAGCGGCACCGTCGATTACAGCGCCGTCCTCGAACTTACGCTCGAGACGCTCAACGTTAACAGCGGTGTACTCGATACGACGGGGGTTGCGGAAGCCCGGAAGCTTGGGCAGGCGCATAGCCAGCGGAGTCTGGCCACCCTCGAAGCCGGCACCCTTGGTGCCACCAGAGCGGGAACCCTGGCCCTTCTGGCCGCGGCCAGAAGTGGTGCCGTGACCCGAAGAATTGCCACGGCCGACGCGCTTACGGTTCTTGGTGGAACCGGGCGCGGGAGTAAGATCGTGAAGCTGCATTTGCTACTCCTCTACAATCTCGACAAGGTGCTTGACCTTGAAGATCATGCCGCGGACGGACTCGTTGTCAGCAATCTCGCGAACCTCGCGGATCCTGTGGAGACCGAGGGCACGGACAGTACGGACCTGGTCCTGCTTGCAACCGTTGGTGCTGCGGACCTGCTTGATCTTGATGGTGTCAGCCATGCTTAGTTCTCCTTACCGACGAACATCTCGGAGACCGTCAGGCCACGGCGAGCCGCGACGTCCTCAGGGCTGGAGAGCTCCTTGAGGCCCTCGACGGCAGCCTTGATGATGTTGAGGCCGTTGTCGGTACCGAGGGACTTGGACAGGACGTTCTTGATGCCAGCAAGCTCGAAGAGGGGACGCACAGCGCCGCCGGCGATAACGCCGGTACCCTCGACAGCGGGCTTGATGATGATGCGGCCGGCACCAAAGTGGCCGAGAACCTCGTGCGGGATGGTGCCCTGCTCGGTCACCGGCACGTGGAACATGTTCTTCTTGGCATCGAGAGACGCCTTGGAGATGGCCAGGGGCACCTCAGCGGACTTGCCCATGCCAACGCCGACGTTGCCCTTGCCGTCGCCAACGACGACGAGAGCGACGAGGCTCATGCGACGACCACCCTTGACGGTCTTCGACACGCGGTTGATGTAAACGACGCGCTCCTCGAACTCGGAGGCCTCGCGCTGCTGCTTCTGATTACGAGCCATGTGCTACATACCTCCTAGAACTCGAGACCGGCGGCACGAGCACCGTCGGCGAGGGCCTTGACGCGGCCATGGTAGATACGGCCACCGCGATCGAAGGCGACCTTGGTGATGCCGGCCTCGATGGCACGCTTGCCAACGAGCTGACCGACCTTCTCCGCAGCCTCCTTGTTCGAGGTGTGGGTGCCCTTGAACTCGGCCTCGAGGGTCGAGGCAGAGACGAGCGTCAGGCTGGAGCCCTTGCTGTCGTCGATGATCTGGGCATAGATGTTGGCGTTAGTACGGGTCACGCGAAGACGCGGACGCTCGGAGGTACCCGAGACCTTGCCGCGAACACGACGCTGACGACGCTTGAGGCCTTCCAGCTTCGCCTTATGCTTGTTCATACGTAAACTCCTAAAAAGGTTGATCTTGCCAGCACCTGACGGGGTGCTGGTCTTATGCGAGTGAGTCGGTTACGACTACTTGGCGGCCTTACCCAGCTTGCGGCGGATGTGCTCGCCAACGTAGTGGATACCCTTGCCCTTGTAAGGCTCGGGAGGACGATGGCCGCGGATCTCAGCGGCGATCTGACCGACCTGCTGCTTGTTGATACCCTTGACGTTCACGTGGGTGTTGTCGGGAACCTCGAAGGTGATGCCCTCGGGAGCCTCGACGATCACGGGGTGCGAGAAGCCCAGGGAGAACTCGAGGTTCTTGCCCTTCTGCTGCACGCGGTAACCGACGCCGGCGAGCTCGAGCTTCTTCTCGAAGCCCTCGGAAACGCCAACAACCATGTTGTGGATGAGGGCACGGGTGAGGCCGTGGCGGGCACGGGTCTCACGCTCGTCGTCGGGACGGGAAACGGTGAGGACGTTGTCCTCGATGTTGATAGCGAGCTTCTCAAAGACATCGAGCTCGAGCTGGCCCTTGGGGCCCTTGACGACAACGTTGTTGCCGTTGACTGCCACTTCGACTCCGGCGGGAATCTGGACAGGCTTATTACCGATACGAGACACGGTGATCTCCTTTCCTTCTACCTACCGAGCGAATTACCAGACGTAAGCGATGATCTCGCCGCCGACGTTGTGCTTGCGAGCATCGCGGTCGGTCATAACGCCATGGCTGGTGGAAATAATGGCGGTACCAAGGCCACCGCGGACGCGGGGCATGTCGGCAACGCCGGTGTACTTACGCAGGCCCGGCTTGGAAATGCGGCGGATGCCGTTGATGACCTTAGCCTTCTTGGGACCATACTTAAGCGTGATGTGCAGAGTCTTCTGGGGAACGGTGTCCTCGACATCGTAGCCCTCGATGTAGCCCTCCTCGTGCAGAACACGAGCGATCTCGACGAGCTTCTTGCTGCTCGGCATGGAGACCGTGGCCTTGTTCACAGAGTTAGCGTTACGGATGCGCGTAAGCATATCTGCGATCGGGTCTGTAAGGTTCATACAGATTCTCCTTCGTTCTTGATGAACACGTGCTCTTGGTTCTTCGCCGCCCTTAACGGCAAAGCCTAACTAGCGCGTTTTCCCTGTTCCAAACGGATGCTTGAAACGCTGGTAGTGACTTACCAGCTGGCCTTCTTAACGCCGGGAAGCTCGCCCTTGAGTGCAAGCTCGCGGAAGCAGACACGGCACAGGCCGAACTTGCGGTACACAGAGTGCGGACGGCCGCAGCGCTGGCAGCGCGTGTACTCACGAGTAGAGAACTTCTGCTTGCGATTGCACTTGACGATCATCGATGTCTTAGCCACTTATATCCTCCTCACATAGAGTATTGTTCGCCCCAAGCGCCGCCCCCTTCTGGGAACGGCGCTCATAGGGCAGGTGAACCTATTTCTTGAACGGGAAACCGAAGGCGTCCAGAAGGGCCTTGGCCTCCTCATCGGTATTGGCGGTGGTCACGAAAGTGATGTCCATACCACGCTGGTGATCGACGGAGTCGAAGTCGATCTCGGGGAAGATGAGCTGCTCGGTGACGCCCATGGAGAAGTTACCACGGCCGTCGAAGCTCTTGGCGGAGATGCCGCGGAAGTCGCGGATACGGGGAATCGCGACGGAGGTCAGACGATCGAAGAACTCCCACATACGGTCGCCACGCAGGGTAACCTTGCAGCCGATCGGCATACCAGCGCGCAGGCGGAAGGTAGCGATGGACTTGCGGGCACGGGTGATCATCGGCTGCTGGCCGGTGATGGCGCGCAGGTCGCGCACGGCACCGTCGATGGCCTTGGAATCGGTAGCGGCCTCGCCGACACCCATGTTCACGACGATCTTCTCAAACTTGGGGATCATCATGACGTTCTCGTACTGGAACTTGTCCTGAAGCTGCTGCTTGACCTCGTTGTTGTACTTGGTCTTCAGACGCGGCACATACTTCTCTTCTGCCATTGTTCACTCCTTCTTGGGGTTTTAAGCACGGGGCGTGGCCACGATGGGTTGTCCTCGTGCCTCCTGGCTGCATCCGCGCCGCTCATGGCATTTCGCGGTTTGGACTCGACGCAGCAGGAGCCGACAAAACAATCGGTACTATACGCGCATTGGGTGCGTATTTCCAGAAAAACCTCGTCTGCCTGCACAACTCCACAACTCCCCCGCACAAATTGATCCCTAGGGCACGGAGGAAAACAGCAGTTGCGGTGAGATAGGGACTGTTTGATGGCTTAAAAGGCTTAAACAGTCCCTATTCCACCGCAACTCATATATGGGGCGTTATTTTTGGCGCGGGAGGACCAGGTTGAGGATCACAGCAACGAGCGCGGCGACGGCAATGGAGGATCCGCCAAAAACGGTGCCGACCCATGCGGGGAATCCAGCGCCGGCAAGCGCGCCGGCCGTGCGCTCAATGCCCGTGCCAAAGGCGATAGAGAGACCCATGAGCGTGGTATCGCGCTGAGACAGGCCGTGGCGGGCAAACATGACCACACCGTTCATACCGATGGTTGCGAACACGCCGATCGTGGCGCCGCCGATTACCGGCTGCGGAATGGACGTGAGCACTGCCGCGCACTTGGGCAGCAGGCCCGCGATGAGCAAGATGGCGGCGGCAAGCGTAAAGACCATGCGGTTGACAACCTTGTTCTCGGCGATAATGCCCACATTCTGGCCAAAGGTTGCCGTGGAGACGCCGCCCAAAAAGCCCGACAGCATACCGACCAGACCGTTGGCGATCAGGCCACCCGAGATCTGGCTATCGGTCGCAGGGGCATCGAGCGCAGCGGACGACACGGCGGCAAACTCGCCCATGACCTGTACTGCGTTGACAATGGCGACAACGCCCACAACGGCGCACGCGGCCGGGTCGAACACCAGGCGATGGGCGCCCAGGGCCGGCGGGGCGAACCAGCTGGCGGTCGCGATGGCCGAGAAATCGACCATGCCCAACACCGCAGCCAAAACAAAGCCCGCGCAGATACCAGCCAGGATGCTGCCCAGCCTAAGCGCGCCCTTGCCGTAGTTGCCAGCCATAAAGGTGACGACGAACGTCACAAGTGCGACGGCCCAGTTGGTGACACTGCCAAAATCGGCCGCGCCCTCCCCGCCCGCCATGGAGGCAACTGCCACTGGGCATAGCGACAGGCCAATGACAAAGATGACGGTGCCAAGCACCGGGGCCGGAAACAGAAAACTCACGCGCCTAAACAGTAGGCCGAAGAGCGCGACGAGCGCGCCGCCGATTACCTGGGCGCCCAGTACGGCCTCAAAACCAAGCTCAAGACCGACTGCCTTGAGCGCCGGCACGAAGGTAAAGCTCGCACCCATCACAATGGGCAGGCCCGAACCGACGACACCTTTTATGGGGAACTGTTGAAGGAAAATGTCAATCGCCGAGAGGACGAGCGACGCCTGGATGACAGCGGCTTCCTCTTGAGGGGTAAAGCCACAGACCGACGCAATGATGATGGCGGGCGTGACGATACCCGCGAATGCCGCCAGCACATGCTGCAGTGCATGGGGTAATACCTGCACAAACGAAACTTTTCCCGTACGCTCGAACAGGGCATCCCCTGCTGCCGACTCTGCCATTTGCGCCTCCCATACCCTAGGCAGCGGCCCCATGCCGCTCAACGGTCGGACATTATAGGGCATATGGCACAGGTAGCATTTTGACCCGCATGCGGCAGAGGGCTGGGGCAGCTCATTTGGGATGCGACTAGCGCTTGCGGGGGACGAGTTTGGTGCGACGCAGGTGGATCATCTCGGCGGCGATGGAGATGGCGATCTCCTCGGGGTCCTCGGCCTCGATGGCGACACCGATCGGCAGGTGCAGCTCGTCGATCTGGCCCTGCGTGAAGCCCTCCTGCTCCAGGCGGGCGCGCACAAAGGCGGTCTTGCGGCGCGAGCCCAGGCAGCCCAGATAGGCGGGTTTAGCGCGCATGGCCTGAATCACCACGTCGATATCGGACTTGTGACCCGCCGTGGCGACGACCACCAAGTCGCGCGGGCCGATGGGGCACAGCTCGCTCAGGTTCTTATAATCGACCAGACGACGGTCGTAGACGCCGGGCACCCATTCGGGGGTCAGCGTGCCGGGGCGGTCGTCGCAAGCCACGACGGCAAAGCCCGCCGCCGTGAGCACCCGCGCCGTCGCAGCGCCCACGTGGCCGCAGCCAAAGATATAGGTCAGGCCCTCGGGGCAGAGCGTCTCGATGTGCGCCGGGGGAATCTCGGAGGCGGCGTTGGTGTAGGTGACCTTACTCCCCTCCTCCACCAGCGAAAGCTCGGGGCAGCCGGCAATGGTATGGCGCGATGTCTCGCCATGGTACTCAACCACATCGCCCTCGAGCGCGCTCGCGATAAACGGCTCAAAGTCGATGACGAAGTCGCCGATGCGCCGATAGGCCAAGACGTCGGCAACCGACTGGAACAACGGTGCCTGGGTCGAGTCCAGATGCAGGTAGCACAGGCAGATGGCCCCGCCGCAGATCATGCCGGTATCGGAGTTCTCGCCGCCCATGGTGTAGCGGACCAGACGCGATTGCCCTGCGGCCAGCAGCTCGCGCGCCTCGTCCAGCGCAAAAAGCTCAATCTTGCCGCCGCCGATGGTGCCCGCTTGGCTGCCATCGGCAAAGACGGCCATCCAGGCGCCCACGCCGCGTGGTGATGACCCCGCCGTACCGGCCACGACCACGAGCTCGCACGTCTCGCCAGCACGCAGGGCGGCAAGCGCCGCATTCACAACATCGAGCTTTTCCATTGCCGCCTTCTATCCTCTAAAGACATCGGTGAGCATAGCGAGTGCCTCGAGCACGCCGCCGCCGACCGATGTCGCCTTGTCCGAAATATAGTTGATGTAGCTGGCGTCGCCGCGCGGATCGACATCGGCGCATTTAAAGCCCTCAGTCACCTGCACGCCGTTCGCCAAAAGCCCGCGCAGACAGCCATCGATCTGCGTGCACATGGGCGTATCGCCCGCGTAGCCAATCACGTCTCCGGCGCTCACGATGTCGCCGATTGCGCGGTCGGACCGAAACACGCCGGCGGCGGGGCTGTGGATAACACGTTCCTTGCCATAGCCGGCGATAATGCCCGGCACGCCCGTGTTAGGCTGGGGCGAACCTTGGGTAATGACACGGCCGAGAAAATGCCCGCGCATGGTCTCGACCACGGCGTCGCAGTCAACCGGCGCGGTAAAGCCCGGCCCCACGGCGATGACGGCGGGCGCCATGTCGCGCGTGGTACCCAGGTTGCGCTTAGCCAGAATCGCGTCGACCACAGCCGCGGGTTTAAGCTCATCGAGCATCTTGGCCTGGGGGTCCACCACAACGGCGACGTCTCCAGCCTCGGTAATTGCAAGCGCCTCTGCCGGCGTCTGTGCCAAGCGAGCGCGAATGCCCTCGACCTCGACCTCGCCCAAGCGAATAGCCTCGCAAAAACTGATTGTGCGGCGGATGCACGTGGGAACCGCGATATCGGCCATAACGACCGACACGCCGGCGCGCACCAAGCGAGCGGCGACGCCCGTGGCGATATCGCCGGCGCCGCGAACATAAACGAGCATTCCCGGGACACCTCCCTGTGCTACGGTTTGAGCAGAGCAAATGCGGTTCGACCGCTACTCTGATGATTATTTATTATCACAGTATTATACGGCGGTGAACAGATGGAAACGGTTAGCGGCAATCTTGCCTCGGCGCTCAGGATCAAGCCGGGCATTACCGCGATTATCGGCAGCGGTGGCAAGTCGACCTTGCTAAAGACGCTGGGTCTTGAGCTCATGCGCGCTGGCAACCGCGTGCTTCTCTGCACCACCACACATATGTTTCCCGTTGCCGGCGTGCCATGGGACGGGTCGAATCGTCGCCTGGACGCCGCGCCTTGGAAGCCGGGCGCCTCGCATGTCCCCGGTTGCACCTGCGAGGCCTGCGCTGGCCTTACGCGCGGGAGCATCTGCCAGGCAGGCGTCTTGGACCCGGAGACGGGCAAGCTCTCCTCCCCTGCCGAGCCGCTCGACCAGCTGGCGCAGCGCTTTGACTACGTCCTGGCCGAGGCGGACGGCAGCAAGCGGCTCCCGCTCAAGGCCCACGCCACCTGGGAGCCGGTGATTCCCTCTGGCACGGCCAACATCGTCTGGATCGTCGGCGCCTCGGGGCTCGGCAAGCCCATCAACGAAGCCGTCCACCGCCCCGAGCTCTTTTGCGAGCGCTGCGGCTGCGAGCTCACCGACATCGCCACGCCCGAGCGCGTCGCCCAGGTGCTCAATTCCGAGATGCAGGCGCTGGGACTCAGCACCGCACGCGTCATGCTCAACCAAGTCGACACGCTTGCCGACTCAACGATGGCAGATCGCTTCCAGGTAGCCCTCAGCCGCCCCATCATCGCCACCAGTCTCAAGTAGACCCGCTGGTCTAGCCCCCAGGGTAGCTAAAAGAGCCCCGTCCCAAATTAGCTACCCCGGCATCCTTCCTGTTAGCGGGGCACGTAGCGGCCAGGTTGGGCTCCGGTGGGCTCGCCGTCGCGTGCCGCCAGCACGCCGTTCACAAACACGGCCTTGGCGCGGCCATGTGCCTCAAAGCCCTCGAGCGGCGTGTAGTCCACAGCCTGATGTTGCGTCGCCGCGCTAATGGTCCAGCGCGCCTTGGGATCCCACACGCACACGTCGGCATCGGCGCCCTCGGCAAGACAGCCCTTGCGCGGATACATGCCAAAGACGCGCGCCGGGTTCTCGCTCATCAAGCGGCACAGATCCTCGGGACCCAGCTGTCCCTCAAAGCTCGTGGCAATCGCGACGGGACGATGCTCCACGCCGGGCCCGCCGTTGGGAATCGCGCGGAAATCGTCGCGTCCGCGGTCCTTTTGACCGTGCAGGTTAAAGCTGCAATGATCGGTCGCAATAGTATCGATCTCGCCGGCCACAAGCGCCTCGCGCAGCGCGGCACGGTCACCGGCATGGCGCAGCGGCGGGCTCATCACGTACTTGGCGCTCGCAAAGCCGTCCTCGCCCTGCTCCAGGTAGCAAGTATCGTCGAGCATCAGATACTGAGGGCAGGTTTCGACATAAATGTTCTTCTGCCCGCGCGCCTTGGCGGCACGGATGGCCTCGAGCCCCAGCTTGGTCGAAAGGTGCACCACGTTGACCGGAGCGTCCCCGGCCAAGTGCGCCAGATACAGCAGGCGGCTCACGGCCTCGGCCTCACACACGTCCGGACGGCTGAGCGCATGCCCCTCGGGCCCATGAATCCCCTGCTCGTACACGCGCTTCTGCAGTTCATTCACCAGCGTACCGTTCTCGCAATGCACGCACAGGATACCGCCCACGCGCTTGAGCTCCTCCAGCACCTCGAGCGTCTCGGCATCGTCCAGGCGCAGGTGGTCATAGGCAAAGTAAGTCTTAAACGACGACACGCCCGCCTCGCGCATGGCCGAAAGATCGGCGCGGTTGCGCTCATTCCACTCGGCGAGTGCCATATGAAAAGCGTAGTTTGCCGTGCAGGTGCCGTCGGCGCGATGATGCCACTCGGCAAGGGCATCGGGCATAGTCACGCCGCGATCGGCCGTCGCGTAGTCCACGATGGTCGTCGTGCCGCCGCAGGCAGCCGCGCGCGTGCCGGTCTCAAAGCTATCGGCCGTCCAATCCATGCCAGTCCAGCACTGCATGTGCGTGTGGCCGTCGATAAAGCCGGGGAACACCCAGCAGTCCGTGGCGTCCTGGACGGTATCGCCCTCGGCCGGCTCAATCGCCGCGGCGATCCGCACGATCTTATCGCCATCCATGGCAAGATCGGCGCGGCGAAGCCCCTGGGGCGTCACGAGCGCGCCGTTTTTGATGATGATCATAATTGCTCCTTATTGATTGTTGCAGTTGGCCACGCGATCAAAATACGAGCAGGCGGCGATATGCTCCGTTATGCGTTGCTGTCCCTTGGCGGTATCGACGTCCCACAGCTCGTAGGCACGCGCCTCGACCAGTACCACGTCGGTACGGTCCTTGAGGATCGAACCGCCGCCGTCCTTGCCCTCAAGACACATAAGTGCATCGAACAGTTCCGCCGGAAAGAGCACCGGGCTCGAAGGCTCACCGTTGCACGCAAGACGCACCGGATGTTTGCGGCCACACTCGTCAAACGCACGAACCATAGCCTCAAAAGAACCCGAACTCACGAGCGGCTGGTCGCCCGGCAAGAAGAGGCAACCTTTCCAGTTGCGTTCGACTCCCCACGAAAGGCCCGCACGGACGCTTTCGCTGCGCAGCTCGGCATCGTGCAGCACGCACGGGCAATGCTTGTCCTCGCAAATCTGAGCGACCTCGGGCCAACGCGTCGAAACCACGACGTCAAAGCCCCGGGGAACCGAATCGATGGTCCGGGCAATCAGCGGCTCGCCATAGATATCGGCAAGCATCTTGTTAGAGCCAAACCGCTTACCCTCGCCCGAAGCCATAATCACGCAACCAAGTTTCATGGTGATACCTCCCCTGAAACCATCGTACCCATAACTCGCGTCGCGGGGCATCTACACCGAAAGCGCTTATCCCGCACGCCCACGATGCAAAAAGGGGGCACCCCGCCGGTTGGCAGAGCGCCCCCTTTACATGGCTTACCTCAGCCCAGCTTTAGGCCTGGAACCAACGGGCGGTGTTGCGCTCGTCGAGGGCCTTGAGGGTAGCGGCGGGATCGGCAACCTTCTGCAGGAACATCATGGCTGCGATAGCGTACGGCTTGTAGCTGGCCTCCTTGTACATGCCCACGCGGTGCATGTCGAAGACGTCGGCGTTGACCTCGCCGTGCTCGCAGGAGACACCGGAGATGTCGGCGGGCAGCGGGTGCATAAAGATGGTGTCCTGGCCGTTGGCGGTCTTCTCCATGAGCTCGGTCGTGGAGCACCAGTCCTGATGGGTGGCGTTCTGGGCGAGCAGCTCCTTCTCGAGCGCGGCGATGCCGGCGTCGTCGCCCTCGGCGTACAGGTTGGTACGCTTCTCCATGGCGGCAAACGGAGCCCAGCTCTTGGGGATCACGATGTCGGCGCCCTCGAAGGCCTCGGCCATAGTGTTGACCTGCTTAAAGGTGGTGCCGGACTCGGCGGCATAACCCTTGGCGCGCTCGACGACCTCGGGCATGAGGTCGTAGCCCTCGGGGTGGGCCAGGGTGACGTCCATGCCAAAGCGGGGCAGCAGGCTGATCAGCGACTGCGGGCAGGACAGCGGCTTGCCGTAAGAGGGCGAATAAGCCCAGGTGACGGCAACCTTCTTGCCCTTGAGGTTCTCGAGGCCGCCAAACTCGTTGATGAGGTAGAGCATGTCGGCAGAGGACTGCGTGGGGTGATCGGAGTCGGACTGCAGGGAGATGAGCGTGGGACGGTGATCCAGAACGCCGTCCTCGTAAGCCTGCTGGACAGACTCGGAGACCTCGGCCATGTAGGCGTCGCCCTTGCCGATGTACATGTCGTCGCGGATGCCGATGACGTCGGCCATGAAGGAAATCATGGTAGCGGTCTCGCGGACGGTCTCGCCGTGAGCGATCTGGGACTTCTTCTCGTCCAGGTCCTGCAGCTCAAGGCCGAGCAGGTTGGCGGCCTTAGAGAAGGAGAAGCGCGTACGGGTGGAGTTGTCGCGGAACAGGGAGACGGCCAGACCCGAGTCGAAGATCTTGGACGAGACGTTGTTCTCGCGCAGCTCGCGCAGGGCATCGGCGACGATGTAGAGAGCCTTGAGCTCATCGGTGGTCTTGTCCCAGGTGTGCAGGAAGTCGCTGCCGTACATACCCCTAAAATCGAGGCCGTTCAGCTGCTCGACGAGCTCGGTAAACTTGGCGTCCATGTAAATGTCCTTTCTAAAGGTGAAACGATCGCAATGAGTAGACGTGCTCCGGCATGCGCGTGTGGCTAAAACATGCAGAGCACCATGACGAGGACCCGCCACCGTTGAGGAAGCATGGGAGATAACGACCGCGGGCCCCAAGTCAACAGGGGGTGCCGGGGACACGGGCGGCCCCCGGCTCAACAAAATCGAGGAATGGGACTAATCGATCTTGTTGTTGGTCAGACCGGCGCGGAACACGGTGGCGTCGCCATCGGCCTTGCTCGGATCGTAGAGGTTCAGGGCAGCCACGTACATGGCGGCAGCGGTGACCAGGTCGTCCTTGTAGGTGACCTCGTTGGGAGCGTGAGCCTGAGACTCGGCACCCGGGCCAAAGCCCACGCAGGGGATGCCGTAGCGGCCCTGGATGGAAACGCAGTTCGTGGAGAAGGTCCACTTGTCGCACAGCGGGCGACCGGTGCGCTTGTCCATGCTGGGCTCGCAGCCGATGCGCTCGTCACCGAACATGGCCTTGTGGGCGTCGACGAGGGCCTTGACGTGCGGAGCGGTCTCCTTGTTGATCCACGTGGGGAAGTAAGCCTCGGTCTCGTAGACCTCGCCGGTCCAGGACGGACGGTCGTACATGTACATAGAGACCTTCACGTCGTCGCCGTACTTCTTGGCGGCCGGCAGGTTGCGGATCTCGTCCAGGCAGGACTCCCAGGTCTCGCCGGCGGTCATGCGACGGTCGATGGAGATGGCGCAGGAATCGGCCACGGCGCAGCGGCTGGGGCTGGTGTAGAAGATCTGGCTGACGGTGCAGGTGCCGCGGCCCAGGAAGCGGGCATCCTCGTAGTGCTCGGGGTTGTACTTGGGGTCGAGCATCTTAACGAGACCCTTGATGTCGGTCGACTCGTCGCAGCCGTTGTTGTTGAGGGCGCGGACGTCGGCGATGATGTCGGCCATCTTGTAGATGGCGTTGTCGCCGCGGTCGGGAGCAGAACCGTGGCAGGAGGTGCCGTGAACGTCGACGCGGATCTCCATGCGGCCGCGGTGACCGCGATAGATGCCGCCGTCGGTGGGCTCGGTGGAAATGACGAACTCGGGCTTAATGCCGTCCTTGTTGTAGATGTACTGCCAGCACATGCCGTCGCAGTCCTCTTCCTGGACGGTGCCGACAACCATGATCTTGTAACCCTCGGGGATGAGGCCCATGTCCTTCATCATCTTGGCAGCGTAGGTAGCGGAAGCCATGCCGCCCTCCTGGTCAGAGCCGCCGCGGCCGTAGATGATCTCGTCGGTCTCGTAGCCCTCGTAGGGATCGGCGTCCCAGTTCTCGATGTTGCCGATGCCGACGGTGTCGATGTGGGAGTCGATGGCGATGATCTTGTCGCCCTCGCCCATAAAGCCCATGACGTTGCCCAGGCCGTCGACCTTGACCTCGTCATAGCCAAGGCTCTCCATCTCGGCCTTGATGCAGGCAACAACCTCACCCTCCTCGCAGGACTCAGAGGGGTGAGAGATCATAGCGCGCAGAAAGCGAGTCATATCAGCACGATGGGACTCAGCAGCAGCCTTGATTGCGTCGAAATCGAGTTCTTTAGCCATTGTTCATAACCTTTCAAACGAAGGAATCTACCTGTGAGGTGGCGGAGCGATACCTATTTACTCCGCCCCAACGATTAGCAAGTGGGATATTCGCCTTCCCAAACAATGCGGCGATACTGGTCGGGATCCGTATCGCCCTCGGTGGAGAAGCAGAGCACGGAGCTCGTCTTGTCCAGGCCGATGAGTTCCTTGAGCTCGGCGTACTCGGGATCGAGCATGAGAGTCTCGACCAGGCCGGTGGTCACAGCGCCGGACTCGCCGGAGATGACGCGCGGGTCGCCCTTCTCGGGAGCGCCCAGGGTGCGCATGCCGCGAGCGGTGACCCAGTCGGGGCAGGACACGAAGGCGGTGGTGTGGTTGCGCAGGATATCCCAGCCCAGGATGTTGGGTTCGCCGCAGCACAGACCGGCCATGATGGAGGGCATGTCGCCGTCCACGATGCGCGGATCGCCGTCGCCGGCGGCAGCGCCCTTGTACAGGCAGGCGGCAGGCGCGCACTCAACCACGACGAAGGTGGGCGGGTTATCGGGATACAGGTTGGTGAAGTAGCCCACCACGGCGCCGGCGAGCGAACCCACGCCAGCCTGGACAAACACGTGCGTCGGGCGGTTGATGGCCATCTCGCGCAGCTGCTCGGCAGCCTCGGAAGCCATGGTGCCGTAACCCTCCATGATCCAGGACGGGATCTTCTCGTAGCCCTCCCAAGCGGTGTCCTGAACGATGACGCCGCGCTCGCAGGCGTCGGCCTCGGCGGCGGCCATGCGCACGCACTCGTCGTAGTTGACCTCTTCAATGGTCACCGTGGCGCCCTCGGCGGCAATGTTATCGAAGCGGGGCTTGGTGGAACCCTTGGGCATGTGCACGACAGCCTTCTGGCCCAGCTTGTTGGCAGCCCATGCCACGCCGCGGCCATGGTTGCCGTCGGTGGCGGTAAAGAAGGTAGCCTGGCCAAAGTCCTCGGCCAGCTGATCGGAGGTCAGGTAATCGAAGGTGCAGTCGGCAACGTCCTTGCCGGTCTCGTCGGCAATGTAGTTGGCCATGGCAAACGAGCCGCCCAGAACCTTAAAGGCGTTGAGGCCAAAGCGATAGCTCTCGTCCTTAACGCACAGGTTGGACAGACCCAGGCGCGCAGCCTGGCCGTCCAGGCGGGCAAGCGGGGTGACGGTATATTGAGGGAACGACTGGTGGAAGGCACGGGCCTTCTTCACGTGGTCGAGGCTCATGATTCCCAAGTGCTTGTCATCGCTCTTGGGCATCGTGTTGCCCGCCCACTGGATCTTATCGGCCATACGGTGAACTCCTTAAGTCCTCTCTTGCCGGCCCCCGCATACGCGTTTCAGCCCGATCCCATTCACACGACTGAACTTTTATGTGGATGCCAAACAAAAAGTTTGTTAGTAATGTTCTATCACACTTTTTGATTGGTATATCTAACGAATTGTTTGTTGCCGTAATCGGTACTTTTTCGCCGCCGAACGGTCATGAATTGCCTTGTTGATGGATTTGTTTGCGGTCATGTGTGGTTTATGGCACAGTGAGCCCAAACTAATTTTTAGGAAGGTACCCATGACCCCCGCACAGATTGAGTTTTACAAGCGCCTCGCACACGGTCTGGCGCTCCAATTTGGCCCCAACTGCGAAGTCGTCGTCCACGATCTGGAGACCGAGGACGTGGACCATTCCATCGTAGTGATCGAAAACGGCCACGTCAGCGGGCGCAAACTGGGTGACGGCCCCAGCCATATCGTGTTTGAGTCCATGCACGAGGGCGCCACCGATGTACACGACCGCGAGCCGTACCTCACTAAAACCACCGACGGTAAGCTGCTCAAATCGTCGACGATCTTTATCCGCAACGATGAGGGCAAACCCGTCGGCATTTTGGGCATCAACTTTGACATTACGCTCATGAAGGCTTTTGAGCGCTCGCTCGACGCTTTTACCGGCACCGGCGGCACGGGCTATACCGAGCCCGAGCCCATTACCAAGAACATCGGCGACCTGCTCGAGGACCTGCTGCACGAGTGCGAGCAGTTTGTGGGCAAGCCCGCGGCGCTCATGACCAAAGACGAGCGCATTCGTGCCATTGGCTACCTCGACCGTCGCGGCGCCTTCCTCATTTCCAAGTCGAGCGAGCGCGCCTGCGAGTTCTTTGGCATCTCCAAATACAGCTTCTATAGTTACCTCAATGAGGCCAAGGCGGCGGCCAGCGACAAGTAGGCACTCGCCTGGATTGCCCCTCCCCTTTTTGGGCGCGAGTTCTGGAAAGCGCGAATCCAAGACCGAGCCGCTTGGGAAGTTCCATATAATCGATGTCATTAGTATTTCGAAAGGGTGGAACAGAATGGCGTTGAGCAAGGCATCATGCACCGGTCGCGGATTGATTCCGGCAATTGGTGGACATGTGCACCGCATGTTCGATGAGGGTGAAGACGACCTGTTTTCGTTGAGCCTTGACGACGTGATGGATGATCGCCCGTGGACCGCCGACGAACTCATGGGCGGCGGGGCTCGTCCGTCAAACCCCAATCCCGCACTTGCGCCTAAGCCCGCATCAGCGCCGACTCCTGCGCCTACGCCCGCACCCACTTCGGCGCCCACGCCCGCTCCCCGACCCGCAAGCGACCCGTCCGAGACGGCGGCATTTCTCGCTGCAGCGACGCAGGGCAAATCGGCCGACAGCACCGTTATGTACAGCGCCCAGCAGTTGCCTGTTCCTGCGGCACGCAAGCCTCCGGTCGCAAGGCTCGATGAGCCCGTTGCCCGTCAGGTTGCCTACGATTCCTGGGCTGCAGCCGATCTGGATGAGACCTCTACCGGCATGCCGGCGCTCGACGTTCCAGTTAACCCGCTTTTTGCCGCCAACACGAGCGCCGCGGGCTATGAGGGCGGTGCGGCATATTCCGATTATTCCGATGGCTATGCTGGCACCGGTCGCATCGAGACCGAGGATTATGGCACCGCATCGAGCGATTATCTCAACGATCCGTACGCTGCCGCGCCTGCACCGGAATATGACCCGGAGGTCGCGTCCGCACCGGCGTATACCAAAAGCACGGGCGAAGAGCGCTTCGCCGATTATTACGCCGAGGAAAAGGCACTGCGTTTCTCGGAATTTCCGCAGGCAGTCAAGGTTGCCTTTATCGCCATTATCATTGCCCTGCTCGGCGTCATTGCGTTTGAGGGATTCCAGCTGTTCCGCGGCCCCACCCAAGCGGAGTCGGAGACCCAGCAAAAAGAGAACGATAACGAGCATCTGGACATCAACACCCTCAAGGGCGACCCCAACGACGAAGACGACGAGTAGCGAGGGTTAAGTGAGGGCCGGAAGAGTCGACGGCACGTTACGGCTCCAAAAGCCCTGCCATAAAGATGGGCAGATACAGCACGTCACCATCGCGGTGAAGATTACATTCCGCAAGCACCAGGGCGCGATCGATTCCGTAGCCCTTCGTTGCCAATGCGTTATCGAGCGCCGCGTGGGACTTAAAACTCTTGCCCGACTTGACCTCGATGGCGAGCACTTCCCCATCGAACGTCTCTTCCACAAAATCGAGCTCGCCGACCTTTTTCGACGTAAAGTAGCGCAATCTGAATCCATGAGCTTTGAGCTCTTGGGCAACGAAGCCCTCAAACGCCGCCCCCATATTCATGCCAAAGGGGCCCTCCGCCTCCCCATCAAAAACGCCTTGGGCGACCCTTTTGGAATACGACGACATGAGCATTCCGGTATCCAAGTAAAACAGCTTGAACAGATTTCGCTGCTCCCCCAATAAAAGGGGTGCCACGGGCGCCGTTACGTTATATACGGGAAGCGCGACACCCGCCTCCGATAACCAGAGAAAATGATCTGTCACCTGCGAAAAACGTTTGACACCGTTAATCGATGACAGTTTGAATCGCTTGTTTTTGGAGCCGGCCTCGCTGGGAATCAAATCATAGATATCGCGAATAACCAAGCGTAGCTCGGGCGGAGCGTACTTTGCGATGTCATCGCGATACAGGGCATGAAGATCGCGGTGAATGTTTCGAACCTCGTCGACATTGCGCGTCGCCAAGAAGGAATTGACCGCGTCAGGCATGCCTCCCACCACCACATACTGATGGAACAGATCGAGCAAGCGGTCATACAGGTAGCCGGGAAGCTCCCCCTCATCCTTTAGACAGCCCCTGAGCATGTCAAACACGCTGGCACCAACGCCATTTGCCCAGCAAAACTCCTCAAAGTCGAGCGGGTACATCTGGACCTGCTCGACATACCCCACCGGCAGGGAATCGATGCCCTCGAGCTCAACGCCAAGGAGCGATCCGGTAAGGATGTATCGAAAGTCGCCACGCTGGACCAGGTATTTGATAAACGTCACCACGTTGGGGCATCGCTGCACCTCGTCGATAACCACGACGGTCTTGTTCGCAACCATCGGCTGCGTCGCAGCGATAGACATGCGCATAAGCAGGTCGTCCGCACTTTTCGCCGCCAAAAACGAATCGCGCACGGACGCGTCGGCGATAAGGTCGAACGTCACGACATTTTCGAACGATTCGCTTGCAAAGACGTTGACCAAATATGACTTTCCTACCTGTCGGGCGCCCTTGACCAAAAGAGCCTTGTTGGGCGACGAGGCAAGCCAAGATTCAAACCGTGCTTTCGCTTTTCTCTGCAGCATTAGCGCACCCCTTATTACGTGCTGTTTTAGCACTAGGATACACTTTTCCGTAGTTATTAGGTGCTCATTTCGACACTTTTTCGAAGTTCTAAAGTGTGTATTGCGACACTTTTCCGTACTTTTATATGGGAAATTTCGACACTTTTTCGAATTTAAGCTTAACAGTAGGCGGCGCTTGATTTCTGTCCGCGCGCGCTGATAGACTCCATCGTGCCCGCAAGGAGCGGGCGCGTTTTATCCAGAGTCGGGGTAGAGAGTTGGCTCCACGATCCCGACGCCAACCGGCCAAGAGGCACGGTGGCCCTGCCAACATCGATGAAAGGAGTCCGTATGGACAATTTCTCTGTGCGCAACGAGCGCAACTTCCACAATCTGGTCGTCAAACCAAAGCGAATGCATCTTCTGGATAAGCCAAATGGCTACGCCTCCGCCATGGTCAAGAGCAGCCTCTCCCACCAGATGCGCTTTACGGTGCAGGTACTCGAGGAAGAGCTCTGCGCTGCCGGCAATCCGCATGTGTTGCAGATTAAGCTTCTTGGAGATGACTCGCGTGAGCCGTCCAGCTGGAAGCTCTTCGCCGACGGCGCGTGCGTTGCAGACGGATCGGGCGCCTTTGCCCGCGAGTGCTTCTGCGAGGGCGCCGAGGTGTTCCTGGACCTGTGCCGCGACGCCGTCGACGCCGCTGAACTGCGCCAGTGGAGCCAGAGGGAGTACGAGCTGTTGAGTGCGGCGCGTGGGATTGCGGGAGTTTAGGTGGGCAGATAAGCCATCGGCAATTCCGAGATAGCAAGGGCCGAGAATTAGATTCCCGGCCCTTGCCTAGCACTGCTTTATAAGATCGAGCACCGCGGGAATGTCATCGGCATTCCGAAGTGCGACATAGGTCGGTAGACCCGGGCCAAATCCGCCCTGTGAGCGCTTGTCCTGACACAGGCCCTCTGGATCCGTTAGATCATCCACACTCTTTGCCAGGCCGACAGCAATCCAACCACCGTTGCTGGTCCTGCCTTCTAGCACGGCATGCAGTTTTCGCTTGCCCGACCTGAAGCCTACATAGTACTTGGCTATATAGGACTCCCACGAAGGGTTACCACTCAGAACGGACTCGCGTACCTCATCGAATAGCTTCTGGTTGAGTCCACCTTCAGCAAAAGTCGGGTGATTCTCCTGCAGAGTCCAGACAGGAGCCTCGTCAGACTCCCCGCGAGAGGGGCGATACTTGTCGACGACATCTGCCGGAAGATCGGGGTACTTCCATATCTCGCACGCCTCTTTCGCCAGCTCGTCCGCACGCTGCCTAATCTCCTCCTCGCCCCATTTTTCATGCGAGGCGATCGACTTGTTCAGGTGGAGCGGACTGCACTTAAGCCCCACGCCAGAAAGATTGAGCTTGTCCGAGAACGACCGGTTTGAGTACTCCTGGTTGTAACCCGTCAGCGTTAGATTTCCCAAGTTGTTGCACAGCCTGTCGTGGATGTCTTCCCAGTTCTCGCCAAGCGATTCCTTCCAGCCGTGCTCATCATCGATCGTCTGGGGCATGACGTGCTCGATCTGGTAATCGTCAGCCGAGATGGACTCCTTCGGGTGACGCCAGTTCTCCATGCGCTCCAGGTAATAGCGCTTTTTGGAAAAGCGGTTGTAGCAGTCACGCGTCTTAAACTCCTCGACAAAATGCTCGTCTGTCGGAAAGTACGCGGTCATACCGCTGCTGTGGATAAGGAGCATCGCCGTAACGTACTCCTCTATATCGTCCTGCTGCTCGAGATTGCGATACATGCCGGCAAAGAAATTATTTAGGCCCGTGGTAAGCCTGCCGCAAACCGCACGCCTGAACAGGAACGACTCGATGGTCTCGCAGATGCGAAGGAACGCGTTGCGGTCTAGCCTATTTCTCTCGTAAACCGAGTAGAGCAGCATCAAAAGAGGCCTGATCTGTCTCACATCAAGGCTTACGATTCTGCTGAACACCCGACGTAGGCCAGCGTCCTTTTCTTTGTCTCGGAACAGACTGGCATACCTTTGCGCATACTCGCGCAACTCCTTGAGCAGACTCTCGGTGTCTCCGTCGTAGTCATCGGTAAAATACCGTTTGAACTCGTAATAAGCCTCATTCTCCTTTGGCTGCCTATTGGGAACCTTGAGCCACAGCCAGTACCAAATGAAGGCGTTAAACTCGCCCTCGCCCCCTTTTCCAAACAGACGCTCAATGGGATGCCAGTAGCCCTCGTAGAGCTTGGTCTGTTCGTCGTTAGGAAGCGACATAAGAACATAGTTGCGTATGAGATCGATGGGCATGAGGGGCTTGCCCTTGGAGTTCATGGACTCAAATATGAGCTGGGCATTATCGACGCCAGCGGTGAGCTTAGTGTCGATGACCTGCACGCGGTTTAGCCCCGCCCAAAGCCTTGCCGGATCGAATGATTTCCCGCGCATCTTTTCGCGGAAGAACGCATGGTTCTCGACAATCCGATCCGATTTTTCATCTGGCATGGGAAACCCAGACACTATGGAAAACAGAGTCTCTTTATCGTCCTGCGAGAGCACTAATTTGTAGCGCGCCAGGCCGTTGTAGTCATCATCGTTAAAGAGATAGTTCTTCCGCAGCGCTGAGATCTTAAGATCGCCAAGGAAGCCGGCCTTGTCGGGATTATCCTCCAGATATTCAGCCAAGGCAGCGATCATCAACGAAAACGTCGTCATGCGCTGCTGTCCGTCAATCAGAAGCACGCGCGAAATGCTCGTGGCAGAGCTCTCGGACTCGGGGATATAGAGCATCGACCCCACGAAGTGCGATATGCCATCACGACCCGCTCGCATAACGTCATCCCAAAGCACCTCGCACTCTTTTACGCTCCACGAGTAAACTCGCTGGTACACGGGAATAACGAACTGCATCTTCGCCACGCCCATAAGGTCAAGCAGATTCGCCTCGGTTGCTTTCATTTGCGCAATCCCCCTTGTCTTGTTTACGCCGTTTGCAGTCAGTCCTCCACTGAGCGGAGGGCGCTAAAGACGAGAGCATCGAAGCGCTGAAGCAACCGGGATGCTCATATCACTAGATTTTACAACGCTTGTTGCGAACACAATTGAACGTCTGATCGGTTCCGATGGCTCCCCCTATGAGAAGAGGGTGGACGTCAGGGGCCGCGAGTCCGAGCCCGTCTGCATCGAGGACGAGATTCCGTTCGAGATACCCGAGGGATGGGAGTGGGCGAGGCTCGCGAGCGTCACCACATATATCCAGAGGGGCAAGTCGCCGAAATACTCAACGGTCGAGAAATACCCCGTGATCGCTCAAAAGTGCAACCAGTGGAGCGGATTCTCCGTGGAAAAGGCGAGGTTCATCGACCCTGCCACCGTATCCAAGTACGCGGATGAGCGGATCCTGAAGGATGGCGACCTGCTCTGGAACTCGACCGGCCTCGGCACGTTGGGCAGGATGGCGGTCTATGACTCGGCGAAAAACAGATACGGCTGGGCCGTCGCCGACAGCCACGTGACGGTGATCAGGACGCGGGAGGATTGGCTTGATCACCGGTTTGCCTTCGTCTATTTCGCAGGGCCGTCAGTCCAGTCTGTAATTGAAGACCAGGCAAGCGGCAGCACGAAGCAGAAGGAACTTGCGCAGGAGACGGTCAGAAACTACCTAATCCCAGTTCCGCCCCTCGCCGAGCAGCGCCGCATCGTCGGGCGGGTGAACGAGCTCATGCC